>CAWADS010000044.1:0-107090 GCA_963780785.1 Candidatus Acidiferrales bacterium | reverse complement strand
TACGGCGCACATCATGACCACAAACCCGCGGCCGATCGTGGTGGTAAGTTCCGAGACCCGGGAAGGTGCGGCCAAGACGCTGAAGGCGTTGGAGCTGGGCGCGATTGAGTTCGTGACCAAGCCATCGGCCGGCATTGATTTGGATATGCAGAGCGCGAAAGAAGAACTGATTCGCAAGGTGCGGATGGCGGCGAAAGTGAAAGTGGTACGCACCGCGTCGCGGATGATTACGGCGGTACAGGGAACGGGAGCTGGTCCTGCAGCACCCGTGCAGAGAGTGCGATTGGCGCAGCCCACGCCCATCGTTCCGGTTGAATTGCGCTTTCCCGTGGTTGTGTTGGCCGCATCGACGGGAGGGCCGGCAACGGTCATGCGGATGGCGCCGGGATTCACAAAAGATTTTCCGGCGGCGGTGTTCCTGGTGCAGCACATGCCCGCGGCTTTCACCACGCAATACGCGTTGCAGCTCGCGGAGTTTACGGGCGTGCGCGTTAAGGAAGCGGAAGCGGGCGAACCGGTGCAGCCCGGGACGCTGTACATCTGCCCGGGCGGGCAGCATCTGCGGGTGACGCCGACGGGGCGTATTGAGTTGGACGCCACGACCGGACGGATCGAAGGGTACCTGCCCAACATTGATGTGACCATGGAATCGATCGCGGCGTACGCGGGAGCCATGAGCATCGCCGTGGTGCTGACGGGAATGGGCAGCGACGGGGCGCGCGGGGCGCGCGCCATCAAGTCAGCGGGTGGACTGGTGCTGGCACAAAATGAAGCGACATCGGTGATTTTTGGCATGCCGGCGGAAGTCATCAAAGCGGGAGTCGTGGACCTAGTGCTGGGGATTGACGATATTTATCCGGCGATCGAGAAGCACGTGCTGGGGCTGAGCCGCTTGGCGCCCGCGGGAGCACGCTGATGCGCTTTACGCCTGTGCACAAGACGCCGGCGGCGCGCACGGAGCAGATCATTCTGTTCCGGAGCAGCAACCAGATTTTCGCGATTTCTTCCGCTGCGGTGCAGGAAGTGCGCAGCGTGGACAGCTTGGCGGGAGCGTCGATGGAGATCGAGGAGGCCGGAGTGCCCAAGGTGCGGCACCTTTTGAAGCGCGGCGAGCGCAGCGTATACGTGGTGAATGCGGCGCTGCACTTCGGATTGCGGCCATCGCCGGCGGCGCTGATTTTTCTTTTGCGCCAGACGCGCGTGGGGCTGCTGATCGACGGCATCGAGAAGATGACGACGATGACGCGGCTGCAAGCGTTGTCGCCGGCGTTTTGCCACGAGGAACGGGCGTGGTACCGCGGTTTGACCGTGCTGGATCAAAACGTGATTCCTGTGGTGAACCCGCAAGGATTCCTGACGGAGCAGGAGTTGCAGCAATTGGATGCAGCGGCCGGGGCATTGCTGGAAGCCCAGACGGCGAGCACATCGGAAGTGGGATCGACACCGTGAGCTGGGCGGAACAACTCGATGCGCGATCCTGCGTGCTGCTGAGGCTGGGCGACCGGCGGTTTGCGCTGGCGGCGGACCAAGTGTCGGAACTGGTGGCGCCGAGCCGGATGTTTCGCTTTGCACACCGCACACCGGAGATCGACGGGGTGATTCTGCGGCGGGGGCGCGTGGTGCCGGTGTGCGACATCGCGGAAAAACTGATCGGAAAGCGACTGACGTCGCGGCGCTATTACCTGATTTCAAGACGGCGCCAGGAAGGGACGACCGACTGGGTCGCGTTGCCAGTAAGCGGCGATTGCGAACTGATCCAGGCGGATTTGACGCCCGCGGGACCAATGGATTCACCGCACGTGGCGGCGTGGCTTTCCCATGCCGGGGAAGTGATTGAGGTGCTTAACTTGGGCGCGCTGACGCCAGGAATGGAGCCGATGGAAGACGGAGCCGGTGGGGCTTCGTTGCCGGAGGCGCACGCATGATGCTGCCGGGCAAGCCAGCGAAGATTCTGCTGATCGACAGCAATGTGCTGTTTGCAAAACGGCTCGGCGACACCCTGAAGCGCGAGGGATTTGAGGTGACGGCGACGACGCAAGCGGCCTTTGCGCTGACCACGCTGGAATATGACAAGCCCACGGCGATTGTGTGCGCCACTAATATGCGCGAGATGGGGGCGCTGGAAATCGCGAAGATCATTCACGCAGATGCCTCGAACGCTTCCCTGCCGATCATCGCGCTGGGCGACGGCAGCCAGCGGGCCTTGATGGAAGCGTTTCAAGCGGGCTGCGACGATTACATTGACCGGCAACTTCCACCGGCGACGATTGCAAACCACGTCAAGAGCATCATCGTGAGCAAGCTGGAAGGGTTCCAGCCGACGCAGATGCTGGGGCAGGCGGACACCAGCTTGAGCGGGAATTTGACGCACCACGATCTGACCGGCGTGATGCAAATGCTCGGGCATGCGCGGCAGACCGGCGCGCTGACCATCAACGCGGGCGAAACGGACGCGGTGATGTTTTTTGACGCCGGGGAGATCACTCACGCGGAATGCGGTTCGCTGTTTGGCGACGAGGCGGTGCTACACATCCTGAAGAGCTGCGTGGATTGCGGCTCCGGCGTGTACAAATTCGTATATGGAGCGACCTCGGCACAGCGCACGGTGCTGCGCTCCGCGACGGACCTGATGCTGGACGCCATGCGGGAGTTTGACGAAACGGCGCATGAAACCGCCGGCCAGCTTGCGGACAAGGAGGCCCAATGAGCGACGCCATCGCCCTTCCGCCGATCGGCGAGGCCGAGGCGAAATACACGCCCACGGTCTATTTCATTGACGACAGCGCGACGATGCGCGAAGTGATCAAGATCGCCTTCCGGCGCGAGAACATTCACGTGATTACTTGCGCGGACGCGACCTCGGCGCTGGCGCAGTTCGAGGAGCACCCGCCGGATGTGGTGATCACGGACGTGATTATGCCGGATCAGGATGGGTATTCCGTGTGCAGCCAGATTAAGCAAAATCCCGCAGTATGGGAAGACGCCGGTGATATTGATGTCGGGGGTGGTGAACAAGAGCGTGGCGGACCGGGCGGTAGCGGTACAAGCGGATGATCTGGTACGCAAGCCATTTCAGCCGCAGGAGCTGATTGGACGGGTAAAGCATTTGTTGGCGCCGGCGATGCCTGAGCCGGCGACGGCGCCTGCGGACCGGCCGGTGGCTATGCCATCGTTGAGCAGTCTCTTTGCTGCGCCTGCTGCACCGGCAGCGCGCGTTACGCCAATTCCTACGGGGCCGGTGAGCGTGCCACCACCGGCGGAGCCTCGACAGGGCGAATCGGTTTGGCCGCGTGCCGTGGCGGAAGCATTCTTGGGACAGAGTCCGGCGCCCACCGCGCCGCAAACTCCCGCGCCGACGGCGCCTCCAGCCGCGCGCGTGGGCGGGCCATCGGTGGAGCTCAGGCTGCGCGCGGAAATCGCGCACCTGGAACTGCTGATCAAGAAACTGCAAACCGAATTGCAAATCGAGCGCCAGTACAACCAGGCGCTGGAACTTCACGTCCGTACACTGACGCACACGGAGTAAGGCCATTCGCGGCTGCGCCCCGCGTCGGGTGGCGGGGCACAGCGCGGCGAAGGTTGGTGTGAGTTACTTGTGGTTGATGTAGTCGACGAACGCCAGCGTGTCGCGGTGGCCTTGCGCGTCCAACAACGAACCGAACCCGGCCATACCCGCGGGGTTCTTTTTCTCGCTTTCATCGAGTGCGGCATCGAACTTATCGATGCCTTCCGCCCCATTGGCAATAATAGCCACATAAAAACCGTCAGGATCGCTGGAATGGACCGCTTCCTCATCAATCTGGTAAGCATGAAGGGCGCCATCGGCGAGGAGTTTTTCGAGAATCGCGACCATGGTCGCCTTCATGATCTTGCCGTCCGGATCGCTTGCACCCGCCTTGTATTTCCAGCGGGCAACACGGAGGTAGCCATTCTTGAAGGTGCCGGAGTGGGCGTTGTAGTCGCGGCTTTCGAAGATGTAGTCCCAGTGCTTCGAGGCGCTCAGAACGGGGCCCGTGGCGTCTGGTCCAGAGCGAAGCCCCTGAAGAACTTTCATGAGATTGGCCATGGAAGCTGCGGAGAACCAACTGCCGTGGGTCGGATTCCCTTCCTGATGGTTGAGGACGGAAAAACTGCCGAAGGCAACGAGGGTGCCGTCGGTCACCAGCTTGTTCATGGATTGGTCCTCAGCGGCTTGTGATTTTTGATAATCGCCCCACATGGCGCGGGGGACGGCCCACTCCGAAACGTAGGTGTAGAGAGGAGCCTTTTCATCGGCCGTGGATTGTGTCCATGCCGTCGCGGCCCCGAGCATAACGACTGCGAGTGTACAGACAACAAACAGAAAACCAGTCAATGACCTGCGCATACGATTCCTCCTCAGATTTGCTCCGCTAAAAGCGGGTCGAGCTTGGCCTGTGATGGGAAACCAGATAGGGCAAAACCTTGCGGACAGTATGTGTTACACGTGTAAATGTCAATCTAATATTCGAGGACACTGCGGATAACGCAAGGTGAGGTGGAAAGTTGCGCACTACCTCGCGGAAGCCCCACGCACTTGCAGTAGGATATTCCCTGCCCCACCGGGCGTCTTAGCTGAGCGCCACACGATGCCGCGCAAAAACACGGTTTTACCGGCTCTCAGGGCTTGCCTGGGCAGTCCCTCATGGTAAAAGGAGTGGGCACATGAAGATCATCCGCAATGTTGTGATTGGCGTCGTTTTGGTTATTGCTGTGTGCTTTGGACTCATTTTCTATTCCTTCTCGCGAACTATTCCCCTCAAGAACCATCAACCTCTTTCGGGAGGAGCGGAGCAAGTGAAGGACGGCATGGTATCCGTTGGGATCATTCCTTCTGCAAATGGCCAGGTCATCTTGGTTGATTGTGGAAATGATCGTAAGGCGACGGCCATTCTGGATGCTCTGAAGCAGCTAGGCCTGGGAAGCGAAGCGGTGAAAACGATTCTGCTGACCCACGGGCACTTCGATCACACTACGGGCTGCGCCGCTTTTCCGGATGCCGAGGTCTTTGCAATGGCTGCGGAGCAACCTCTTTTGGAGGGCCGAGCGCCAGCGAAATCACTGGTTGAATTTCTGATAGGGAAGAAAAGCTCCGGCATCCACGTCACCCGATACCTGCAAGACGGCGACGTATTGCAACGGGGCAATGTACTGGTAACCGCATACCTGATCCCCGGACATACCGACGGCAGCGCGGTGTACCTGGCCGCGGGAACGCTGTACCTCGGAGACAGCGCCGACTCCGGTAAGGACGGAAGCTTACTCCGGGCAAAAAGATTCGTGAGCAACGACGTTGCGCAGAACCGCGCGTCCCTGAAAAGGCTGGCGGAAACGTTAAGACCGCAGGCTTCCGAGATTCAGTTTATGGAATTTGCGCACTCCGGACCGCTGCCGGGGATTACACCGCTTCTCAATTTCGCCAAGGACACCTCAACAAGGCCTCCGGCCCTATAACGTTTCTCCAGGGAAAGTGAAGCGCAAGTTAATCGTCCGGGTGACTGGCGCTTTCGGCGGTGGATTGCTTTTTTGGAGAGCGTTTCTCGTGATACAGCGCGCGGTCGGCTGCGGCCAACAGCTCATCGATGGTCTTACCGTCGTCTGGGAATATCGCTGCCCCCACACTGACGGAGATAGAAGGCTCCTCGGCGTCGGTTCTCGACTCCTCGGAGATGCGTTGCGCCACCAGCCGAGCCGCCTCGCGGCCTGTTTCAGGAAGAACGACCACGAATTCGTCGCCGCCATATCGCGCGGCGGTATCAATTGAGCGGCAATGAATTCGAAGAATGTTCGCCACGCGGGCGAGCGCGCGGCTTCCCACCTGATGACCATGGACGTCATTGATGGCCTTAAGTCCGTCCAAATCGAGCAACAGGACTGCAAAGGGTCGCGCGCTGCGGCCACACCTCTTGAATTCCGAGTCGAGCGCGTCAAGAAGGCGCCGGTGGTTAGCAAGCCCGGTGAGCGGATCAGTCAGGGCCAGTTGACGTATCTGCTCTTCGGCGAGTTTGCGCTCCGTAATATCCAGCTTGATGGCGATGAAGTGAGTGATGTCTCCGGCTGCGTTTTTCACCGGAGTGATGGTCATCTCTTCCTGGTAGAGGCTCCCGTCCTTGCGGCGATTGACCAATTCGCCCCGCCATTTTTGCCCGGCGAGAATCGTCTCCCACATGTTTTTGAAAAAGTCCGGCGATTGTTGACCGGACTTTAGCAGGCTGGTGGTTTGGCCAAGAGCCTCGTCCCTCGAATAACCGGAAAGATGCTCGAATGCTTTATTGACCCAGATGATGGTGCCGTCCCGTCTGCTGATGAGGATGGGATTGGCGGCGGCTTCAAGGGCAGTGGCCTGAAGTTGAAGCAGATCCTCTGCGCTTGCGAGTTCAGGGATGGCCGGACGTTCTGGTCGATCTTCGGGCATACTAGTTTTCTTGAAAGCAGCGAGAATCGCTCGGGGAAAGGCCTGGGAACAAACCACCGACTCGCGCTCTGCACCAAGTGCTCCGAGCGCCCTGCCCCTTAAGTGATTATGATTCGAGCAGCAAAATATTATTTCAGTACAACTACAGTGAGTTACTAGCTCGACGCAGTGACGAAGCGCACGAGGAGTTGTGATGTGCGGGCGCAACCGACTGGCCTCATTCGTCGACTCTCAAAAGAGCGAGGAGCGCAGACCGATTCGGTGACACCAGTCTGGTTGGTTTTGTTGGCACCTTTCACCTATAGTGGGCTTGCCCTGTCAGCAAGCCTAATCGGTAAAGTGGGTCCCGGTGCCATTCGTATCCACAGGTCATTCCGCATTGCACCGCGAATGTGCAAAAAAGGAGAGGGAGAGAGCAGTTTCGATCCCTCCTACCTCCTATCCCTTCGTCCAGTTGACGCCCCGGGCCGAATTGGGTAGCCTCGCCTTTTGCCGGGAGTCGCGCCTTTATCGGTGTCGTCCGGCTGGATCAGGGGTGCTGAGGATGAACAAAGGCAAAGGGCAGAAGATTAACAGGCGAGAGTTTGCGAGGAGTGCGGCACTGCTCTCCGCGGTAATGGTTCCGGCGGGGATTGCCTTCGAGGGGCCTGCGGCGGCCGAGACCAACGAGCAACTGCCGGAGGGCGCCGAAAAGCTGAGCGCCGAGGGCCGGGTGGAGGCCGAAGCGCGATTTCAGCAAATCATGAGCCAGTATGGAAGCCGGTTCGATAGCGAAGAACAGAAGCGGGTGCGCGATGGTTGCTACAGCCTGCAGGGCTCCCTGGAGCGGCTGCGCGCGTTTCACCTGGAGAATGGCGATGCGCCCGCCGTCTACCTGAAGCCGCTCGTGGAACGAGAGAAGAAGCCGCAGAGCGCTCCCGCGGCCGGCGCTGCGCCCGCAGCAGCCAAAAAGCCATGACGGGAGCGCACGCATGCTGAAGGAATCCATCCTCTATGAATCGGTTGGCGAGCTGGCGAAGCGCATCGAGTCCAAGCAGCTTTCCCCCGTCGAATTGACCGAAGCGTATCTGGAACGCAGCCAAAAACTGGGACCGCGATTCAATGCCTATGCCCGGCTGATGCCGGTGGAGGCACTGGACCAGGCGCGGGCCGCCGAAAAAGACATTCACCGGGGACATTACCGCGGGCCGCTGCACGGAATTCCCTATGCCGCAAAGGATCTTCTGGCGGTGAAGGGCGTGCAAACCACCTGGGGAGCGAAGCCGTTTGCCGAGCAGGTTTTCGATTACAACGCGACAGTGATTGAGCATTTGAAAAACGTGGGAGCGGTGCTTCTGGGCAAGGCCGCGATGATTGAGTTGGCGGGCGGGCTGGGGTATATGTACGCGTCGGCGTCGCTGCAGGGCGAGACCAAGAATCCGTGGGATACCAGTTGCTGGACGTGCGGCTCGTCCTCGGGATCGGGTGCGATCGTGGCTGCCGGACTGGCGGGATTTGCGATTGGGACGGAGACGTGGGGCTCGATTGTGTGCCCCTCGGCATTTTGCGGCGTGAGCGGCTTTCGGCCGACCTACGGCCGCGTGAGCCGGCACGGGGCTATGGCGCTTTGCTTTTCGCTGGACAAAATCGGGCCAATGGCCCGGAGCGCGGAAGATTGCACCAGGATTTTCGCGGCGATTGCGGGACATGATCTCCTGGATCGCAGCACGCTGGCGGTGGACAAGGCGGCGTTCACGAATTCACCGGCGGGAGAACTGCAGAGGCGCGGGTTGCGCGTTGGCTGGTTGACGAACGCGTGGAAAGAATACGAGCCGGGCGTGGGCAAGGCGATTCAGGCGGCGCACAAGATCCTGCCGCGGCACTTTGCCTCTGTGCGAGATGCGGCCTTACCGGAAGGACCGTGGGAAGATGCGGCGGGCGTGATATTGCAGTCGGAAGTGGCTTCATCGTTCGGCGAGCTCATCCGCTCGGGACGCGTGAAGGAGTTGCACGATCCGCAGGGACGCGTGGGCGGTTACGTGAATCTGATGGTGAATGGCGGTGATTACACGACGGCGCAGCGGGTGCGCGAAATTCTGCAGAAAAAGATGGACGCGCTGTTCGAGTCTTACGATGTGCTGGCCACGGCCGCGCTGCCCGCCCCGGCAACACCGTTGACGATGAATCTGGTCACAGGGCTTTCCTTTCCCGACCCGCTCGGAGCGATTGGAAACCTCTGCGGATTGCCGGCGCTTTCCGTCCCCTGCGGCTTCACGGAAAGGAATTTGCCGGTGGGACTGCAATTCATCGGGCGCGCGGGAGACGACGCGACTGTATTGGAAGCGGGACGGAGCTTTCAACGAGCCACCCAGTGGCACCGCAAGCATCCGAAGTTGTCCTGATATCTGGTTCTCAACAACCGCCAAAAATCAGTTGTGTTTCCTGCTGTGGAGGATTTCGCGGACCGTGCGCAGCAGCGCACCACGGCTAAAGGGTTTGGAGAGGAGACGCACCGAGGGATCGGCGTTGGCCATTTCCGTGGCTGCGTGTTCGCTGTAGCCGGACATGAAGACGATGCAAAGCCCCGGATATTCCCTTTGCAGTTGCACGGCAAGTTCCTGGCCCGTCATGCCGGGCATGACCATATCGGTCACAAGAAGATCGATGGCGCCGCCGTGCTGGCGGGCGAGTTGGATGGCTTCGGAAGCGTCCTTGGCCTCGACGACTTTGTAGCCACCAGACTCGAGAAACTCCCTGGCGATTTCGCGGACGTCCTGCTCATCTTCGGTGAGGAGAACGGTTTCCGTGCCCGTGGGTACTTCCGCGGTGGGCGCGGGTGCGCCGGGGTGTTCTTCGACCTGCTCGACGCGGGGGAGATAGACTTTGAAGGAAGTGCCTTTAGCAATTTCGCTGTAGACCCAGATGAAGCCGCCGCTCTGCTTGACGATGCCGTAGACGGTAGCGAGACCGAGGCCCGTGCCCTTCCCTTTTTCCTTGGTGGTGAAGAAGGGTTCGAAAATGTGCGACTGCGTTTCCTCGTCCATGCCGGTACCACTGTCGCTGACAGTGAGCTGGATGTAAGCCCCGGGTTTCATCATGGGATGGCTGGCGGTGTAGGTCTGGTCGAGGTCAGCGTTACGCGTTTCGATCACCAGCTTGCCGCCGTTGGGCATGGCGTCGCGCGAGTTGACCGCCAGATTCATGATGATCTGTTCCATCTGGCTGGCGTCGGCGCGGACGGCGCCCAATTCCTGGTCGGGGCGAACCACCAATTCGATGTCCTCGCCAATCAGGCGCGGAAGGAGCTTGCCCATCTCCTCGACGATGGAGTTCAGATTGATCACTTGCAGCTGCAGGACCTGCATGCGGCTGAAGGCGAGCAACTGGCGGGTTAGAGCGGCGGCACGGTCCGCGGAGCGGTCGATCTGTTCGATCTTGCGCGCCACGTGATCCGAAGGCGGCAACACATTCAACAAAAGTTCGGTGTGCCCCTTGATGACCATGAGCAGGTTGTTGAAGTCGTGGGCGACGCCGCCGGCCAGGCGGCCAATCGCTTCCATCTTCATGGCCTGGCGCAGCTGCAGTTCGAGGTTGCGGCGTTCGCTGATGTCCTGGGCCACCACCAGGCGCACGCGTTTGCCGGCGTAGAGCAAAGCGTGGGAGATGACCTCGACCTCGAAGGTTTTGCCGTCCTTGGCCTGATGCAGCCAAAAACCGTGCTCTTGCGTGCCGTCCTCCATCTCGCGGACATAGGCCAGAGCTTTTTCGCGCTCGGAGTCGGGGCGAATGGCGAGGATGGACATTTGCTCGAATTCTTCAGGGGAATACCCGTAGAGCCGGACGGCGGCCTGATTGACGCGCAGGAACTTGAGCGAGTCGACCTCGTAGAGCCAGGTCGGCATGGGGTTGTGCTCGAAGAGCAGGCGCAGGATTGATTCGTTCTTGCGAAGTTCTTCCTCGGCGCGGCGGCGTTCGATGGCCAAGGCGATGTGGCCGCCCACGGAATCGAGGAATTCGAGGTCGCGGATATCGTAGGCGTTTTCGTTCTGGTAATTCTGAACGACGAGCACGCCAATTGTGGCGGTGGGCGTTTTAAGAGGGACGCCGAGCCAGGCCGGCGAGGGCGAGCCGACCAGTTCGACCTCTCCCAGCGCGGCGAGGCGGTCAAAATCGGATTGCGGGATGAGCATGGCCCGGCCCGTCCGGAAAACGTAGGCCGTGCAGCTCCGCCCAATTCTCTGGGGCAGCGGAACCGTGTCGTACTCGTCCGCAAAGAACGGAAACTCAAAAGTGCCGTGCTCGGGATCGTGGAGCGCCACGAAACAATTTTGCGCGGAGACGATGCGCTTCAGGGCGCCGTGAATACCGATGAGCAGTTGGTCGAGGTTGGAGGTCTGATTGAGAGCGTGAACAACGTCAGAAATCACCTGACGCTCGGACTCCATGCGCTGGAGCGCAGTGACGTCCTGGGCGTTGAGCAGGATTCCTTCGATGCCGGAATCGTCCAGGCGATTGTGGAAGACCAGTTCAAACCAGCGCCAGGAGCAATCCCGAGTGCGCAAGCGGCAACGCTCACGCACACTGGAACCCGGCAGCGCCGCAACTTCCTGGAGGCGCTCGCGGATGCGTTCGACGTCCACGGCATGAACGAGCGCATGGATGCTGCGGCCGAGCAGTTCATCCGGGTCGTAGCCCAGGGAAGTCCGGAAAGCGCCATTGGCAAACTGAACCGTGCCGTCCAAGCCAAGAATGGCGACAAGTTCCTGAGTGGAATCGAGCAGCGTGGCCCGTTGGTGCGTGGCGAGCCGGAAACCCGGCTCCATAACCGTTTTATCTGACATGAAGTAGCCGCATCACGAGCCGGTCGGAGCGAGCGAACCAGTCCCGGCAGGCGTTCCGGAAGCCTCCGTAGGCCCAGGTCCAACGAGCGATAATCAGCAAGAAAGACAGCTGCCTTCTTAGAAGATTAATCAAAACTCATCCAGCCGTAAACATTCACGATCAAGCAGGTCGCCTAAGCATGACTGTCCGAAAGGACAGGCGAAGCGCTTTACAGGCTGCGGGCTGGGAGGGGAGCGTGTTACGCTGCAGGACATCCGGGGCGCATTGCAGGGGCGAAGAAGCGCTCGGGCTTTAACCGAGGAGGTTGAGGCGCCATGCACGATATGTGGAAGGACATGTTTGTGATCACGCTCCCGATTCTGGAGAAGATACTCCGGCCGGTGATCGTGTACGTTTTTCTGGTGGTGATGCTGCGGCTGTCCGGGAAGCGCGAACTGGTGCAACTGAACCCGTTCGATTTGGTGGTATTGCTGACACTATCGAACACGGTGCAGAACGCCATCATTGGCAACGACAATTCCGTGTCGGGCGGGCTGTTGGGTGCGACTTCCCTGCTGGCGATCAACTATCTGGTGGTGCGGTTTCTGTATAAACACAAGAAACTCGATCAACTGGTGGAAGGCAGGGCGGATGTGTTGATGGAAGGCGGGCGCGTGCGCACGGAGCACTTGAAGCACGAGTTGATCAGCGTGGCGCAACTCGAGGTGGCAGCGCGGAAGCAGGGCTTTTCGTCGCTGGCGGACGTGGATCAATGCATTCTGGAGCCGGGAGGAACATTGGCGTTCATCGGGAAGAAACCCGATGTGGATGATCGGCGGCACCGTGAGTTATTGGAGCGCATCGATCATTTGAAGGCGGAGGTGGCGCTGCTGAGGAGTGCGCGGCCGCCGGCAACGGCATGAGGGGATTGGTCGCGTAAACAGTGCGCAGAGAGGGCGAGCCGCGCGGTGCGCACGAAAAGACGCTTGCGGCTTCGCGATGAAAGAAGCAGAGAGATTCATCGCACAAAAGCCATGCGATGCAGAACCGTACCTCATCCCGACGAAGCGTACGGGGCGCAAAACCCGCGCTCCGCGGACTCCGTTCGGAATGATGGCGGGTTGGAGTGGTTGCCGAGTCCGGTTTTAGTGCAGCAGGAAGCCGCTGAGGGCCACGGCCATACCGACGAGGCCGAGAAACGCGCCGGCAAACCAGAAGAACTTCTTCTTTGTGATCAAAGTGAATGAGGTGAGAATGAGCGCGATTTCGAGAAGCACCTCGGCGCCTTCGTAGCGGTCGCCGCGCCGCGCAACCAGGACTCGCTCATTCTTCAGTTCTTCGGCCTTCTCCTTGGCCCCTTCCTTATCCTTGGTGTAGCGCTCCGCTTCCTTCAGGGATTTCTCGCGCAATTGCTCGACTTTGTCCTTGTCAACGGTGGTGAAAGTGCCGAGCATGTCCAAACGGAGCTGCATGAAGTGCAAGCCGCTATTCTTGGCTTGGTAGAAGGCCCACTGATCGGTTTCCTGCGTTTGCAGAAGGAGTTCTTCCTTTGCGGAGCGATGGGCAAAGAGAGTGGAAATCGCGACCAGCACAGCCAGGATCGAGAGCGTGACCGAGACCGGGATGGTTAACCGGCTTTCCTCGTGTCCACCGTGTTCTTCGTTAGCTTCAAGAACTTCATGCATTGCTTCCTTCTCCTTTTGTTGGATTCATGCAGACGGCTGTGCGGCAAACTCTTTCAACGCTTCCGCGGCAGCGGAAATGGTCCGGTCGATGTCGGCGGAGGTGTGAGCGGCCGAAACAAAAGCGGCTTCAAATTGCGAAGGCGCCAAGAAAATACCGCGCTGCAGCATATCACGGAAAAAGCGCGCGTAGCGTTTGGCGTCGGAGCGCTTGGCGCCGGTGTAATCGGTCACGGGGTGAGAAGCAAAAAAGATGGTGGAAAGCGAACCGATGCTGTTCACTTGGGCAGCAATGCCCGCGTCCTTCAGGGCTTCTTGCAAACCGGAGGCAAGGTTCTTGGCGAGGGCGTTGAGGCCTTCATATAGGCCGGGCTTGCTCAACTCTTTGAGAGTGGCGATGCCGGCGCGCATGGCCAGAGGATTGCCTGCCAGAGTCCCCGCCTGGTAGACCGGGCCGAGCGGGGCGACGTGATCCATCAGTTCCGCGCTGCCAGCGTACGCGGCTACCGGAACGCCACCGCCGATAATTTTCCCCATGGTGGTGAGGTCGCCCTGCAGTCCGAAAAGTTGCTGCGCCGAGCCGTAGTGCAGGCGGAAGCCGGTGATGACTTCGTCGATGATCAGGAGCGCACCGCGCTTGCGCGTGATTTCGCGGAGTCCCTTCAGGAAGCCAACCTTGGGAAGAACGACGCCCATATTGGCGGCGACGGGTTCGACGATGACGGCAGCGATTTTATCCTTGTGCTGCGCGAAGATTTGCTCCACGGCATTGAGGTCATTGTAGGGAGCGTTGAGAGTGAGCGCGGCCAGGGCTTGCGGAACTCCCGGGCATTCGGCGATGCCGAGCGTGGCCAAGCCGGAGCCGGCCTGGGAGAGAAAGCTATCGGCGTGGCCGTGATAGCAACCCTCGAATTTGACAATGAAATCGCGCTTGGTGACGCCGCGGGCCAGGCGCACCGCACTCATGGTGGCTTCCGTGCCGCTGGAAACGAAGCGGATTTTTTCGAGGAACGGAATGGCTTTGGTGATGAGCGTGGCGAGTTCGACTTCCAGTTCGGTGGTCACACCAAAGCTGGTGCCGCGGTGCGCCTGATCGGCTATGGCTGCGCTCACCGCCGGATGTGCGTGGCCAAGGAGGATGGCGCCCCAGGAGCAGACGTAATCGAGCAGGGCGTTGCCGTCGGCATCATAAAGGTATTGGCCGCTTCCCTTTTCGATGATGAGCGGCTCGCCGCCAACGGAGCGGAAGGCGCGAACGGGGCTGTTGACCCCGCCGACGAGGACCTTCTCGGCCTTCTCAAAGATTTCCCGCGAGCGGCGGCGGTCGGGGATGGAGCGGCGTTGCGTTGCACTCATAAGCGCACCTTGGCGTTCAGGATTTCAACCAGCGAGCCACATCCTTGGCGTGGTAGGTGAGGATGATGTCCGCACCGGCCCGCTGAATGCCCGTAAGAATTTCCAGGACAACGCGCTTTTCATCAATCCAGCCGTTGCGCGCCGCCGCTTTCACCATCGCGTATTCGCCGCTGACGTTGTACGCCCCCACCGGGACGTCAAAGCGATCCCGCACCCTGCGGATGATGTCCAGATAAGCGAGCGCCGGCTTGACCATGACCACGTCCGCGCCTTCCTCGATATCCATCGCCACTTCTTTCAGCGCCTCGCGCGCGTTGGCAGGGTCCATCTGATAGCTGCGGCGGTCACCATGCTGCGGCGCGGATTGCGCGGCTTCGCGGAAAGGGCCGTAGAAGCCGGAGCAGTATTTCGCGGCGTACGCCAAGATGGAGATGTTTTCAAAATTGTGCTGGTCGAGTTTTTTGCGGATGGCGGCGACGCGGCCGTCCATCATGTCCGAAGGGGCGACGATGTCGGCGCCGGCGCGCGCGTGAGAGAGCGCTTGCTGCGCCAGGATATCGAGCGTCGGATCATTGGCGATTTCGCCGCGCTCGATCACGCCGCAGTGGCCGTGATCGGTGTACTCGCAGAGGCAGACGTCCGTGACAACCAGCAGCTTCAAATCGGCCTTGCGGATGGCTTCCACGGCCTTTTGTACGACGCCCTCGGGGGAATACGAAATGGCGCCGCGCGCGTCTTTCGATTCCGGCAAGCCAAAGAGAATGACGGCAGGGATGCCTAGCGACTCGACCTCGCGGCATTCTTCGACGATCTGATCCGCCGATTGCTGGTGAACGCCCGGCATGGAGCTGACTTCCTGGCGCACTTTCGTGCCGGGGCAGACGAACATGGGATAGATAAAGCCGGCGGTGGTGATGCGTGTTTCGCGCACCAGGCCGCGCAGGGCTTCGTTGCGGCGGAGACGCCGCGGACGATGTGTGGGGAAGCTCATCGGTGTTTCACTCCTGCAGGCAAGCTGTGCCCGGAATTCACGAAGAAAGTCGCGAGGGATTCGAGAATTGCGGTGGAGGAAATGTCGGAAGCGACGATCAGCCGCTGCACCCCCGCTTCGCGGAGGGCGCTCTCCGTGACGGGACCGATCGCCGCGAACGCGCTCTTCTCCGCCAAGCGCAGAAATGACTGCGGGCCGAGGAGTTCCTGCAGGTGGTGCACGGCGGAGGGGCTAAAGAACAAGACGGCATCGGGAACATCCTGAAGGATGTTTTCCAGATTGCGCGTGTCGTCGGAAGCAGGGCGGAGCGTTTTGTAGGCGACGATTTCCGTGACCTGAGCGCCGAAGCCTTGTAGGGTTTCGACCAGGTCGTGATTGGCGCGGTCGCTGCGTGGAAGAAGCACGTGCTTGCCGCGAACTTCGGCCTGCAATTCCTGCGCAAGGGCGACACCATTGTGTTCCTTGGCAACGTAGGTAAGGGCGAGGCCCGCGGCCCGCGCCGCTTCCGCGGTCGCTGGGCCGACAGCGGCAATTTGGGCGGTCCCGATGGCCTCGCGCAGAGAAACCTGCAGTTGCTCGGAGCGCTCCTGAAGCGCGCGCACGGCGTTCTGGCTGGTGAAGAAGACCCAGTGATATTCACGTAACCGGCGGAGAGAGTCGTCCAGCGCCTGTAAATCATCCGGCGGCGCGAACGCGATCATTGGCAGCAGGATCGCTTGAGCACCCTGTTCGCGCAAGGCGGCGAGCAGAGGCTGGCTCTGCTCCGCGGCGCGGGTGATCGCGACACGCTTGCCGGAGAGAGCGTTGGCGGAGGATTCAGCCACGGGAGCGTTGCACCTCTTCAAGAATCCCACGAGCGCCGCCCTCGACAAGCAGCTTGGCCATTTGCTCACCCAATTGCGCAGCCTGATCCGGCGGGGCCGTGGCACGCTGGCGAACATACTGCACGCCGTCCACAGAGCAGACCACCGCATCCATCACAAGTTCGCCGCGTTCGATGCGCGCCCACGCGCCAAGGGGCACCTGGCAACCACCGTGCAACGCGGCAAGCAGAGCACGTTCCGCGATGATGGCGGTGCGCGTTTCGGCGTCATCAAGCTTGCCGAGTATGTCCGCGGCTTCCGTGTCTTTCACGCGGGATTCGATGGCGATAGCCCCCTGCCCCACCGCGGGCAAGGAAATCTCGGGGGAAAGGACTTCCGTGATTTTTTGGCTCCAGCCGAGACGATCGAGACCCGCTTTGGAGAGAACGATGGCGTCGTATTCGCCGCTTTCGACCTTGCGGAGGCGCGTGTCCACGTTGCCCCGGAGTTCGCGAATATCGAGATCGGAACGATGATGGCGCAATTGCGCCTGGCGGCGGAGGCTGCTGGTGCCGACGCGCGCGCCCTGCTTGAGATTGGCGAGCGTCGCGCCTTCATGGGAAACAAGGCAATCGCGCACGTCATCGCGGCGGCAGACTGCGGGGAAAAAGAGCCGCCCGGGCGTTTCGGTGGGAATGTCTTTGACACTGTGCACGGCAAGATCCACCGTTTCCTCGAGCAATGCTTCTTCCAGCTCCTTGATGAAAATGCCTTTCCCGCCGATCTGCGTCAGCGCCGCTTGCTGCATTTTATCGCCGGAAGTTTTGATGATGATGATTTCGGCTTCGACCCCGGCGAGTTGAAAGAGCTGTTTGCGTACGAACTCCGCCTGCCAGCGCGCCAGGATGCTGCCTCTGCTGCCAATGCGGAGCGGCCTCACGGTTTCTCCCGGTCGGATAAATAGAGTTCACGGATGGCTTCGACGTTCTGAATCTTCTTGCGCAGCTCTTTTTCGGCGCGCAGCCGTTCCGCGGGCGCGATCAGCAGTTTTTCGACCAGTTCGTCCATGAGCGCGCCGATGTGTTCGCGGTCCTCGTTGCTGAAGTGATTCATGCCGGCAAGTTTCTCATGAAGAAAGGCGGCGCGGCGTTCTTTCAAGCTGCCGCGCAAGGTATCGAGCACGCCGGTCAGCTCGACGCTGGCCTGCCAGGAGATGAACTTGGCCACATGCTCTTCCACCAGGACTTCGGCCTTGGGAACTTCGTTCTCGCGCGCGCTGCGATTCTGCTGCACGATTTCGCTGAGGTCTTCCATGGTGTAGAGGTAGCTGTTGTAGAGTTGGCTGACGGCAGGCTCGATGTTGCGGGGCATGCCCAGGTCCATGAGGAAGAGGGCGCGGTTGCCGCGGGCGGCCATGGCGCGCTCGATGAGCGGTTTGGTAAGGAGAACTTCCTGGACGCCGACGGCGGAAACGATGACGTCGGGCAACTTCAGTGTGGCGTCCCAGTTGCCCCAATCGAGCACTTCCCCTTTGTATTGCTTGGCGAACTCCTCAGCTTTTTCGCGGGAGCGATTGGAAAGGTAAAGGCGGCCGATGCTGCGGTCGCGAAGTTGCGAAACGACCTGCTCGCTGATGGTCCCAGCGCCAAGTACGAGCGCGGTGCGATCGTTGAGCTTGCCAAAAATGCGCTCGGCGAGCTTCATGCCCGCGGAGGCTACGCCCATGGGACGCGTGCCCAGCTCGGTTTCCGCACGCACGCGCTTGCCAATTTCGAGCGCGGCTTGAAACAGGCGGTTCAGGACGGGTCCAGTTGCGTGCGTGGCGTGGGCGCGGAGATAAGCTTCGCGAACCTGGCCGAGGATTTCGGCTTCGCCAAGCAGCATGGATTCCAGTCCGGCAGAAACGCGGAACAGATGGCGGACAGCGTCGTGATCGTAGTGGTGATAGAGAGAGGGATTCAGCAGTTCGGGCGAGACGGAGTGAAAGTTACTGATAAAGCTGGAAAGCGCGGCGGCCGAGGCGCGTTTCGCCGTGGGGTGGACGCCGTACACTTCGCTGCGGTTGCACGTGGAAAGGACCAGTGTTTCTTCCAGGATGCCCTGAGCGCGCAGCTCTTCGGCGGCGCGCTGGGCCTGTTCGATGGAGAAAGACACCCTTTCCCGCACCTCCACAGGCGCCGTACGGAAGTTCAGGCCGACGAGGACAATCTCCATGCCGTGTTCCGCGCGCTCCTAGAAATAGCGGTGGTGCTGGGAAAAGAAGAGATTCACCACCCAGAAGTTCACAACCACCAGAACAAAGTTGAAGACGCACAGTTTGGAAGCTCGAGCGCCGCGCCAGGCCGCCGTGCGCGCCAGGCGAAAATAGACGATGTACAGCACAAGCACGAACAACGTGAAGATATATTTCGGATCGAAATAGGAGTAGTGCTCCGCGATGTTGCGATCCACGGCGATAAAGCCGAGCGACGTGCCGACGAGGATAGTGATGAGCCCGACCATGACGCTGGTATGGCTCATGCGCTCGAGCAATTCAAGGGGCGGCAAGCGCCAGCCCACTTCACCGAGTCGTCGGGTGCGTAGCAGGCGTTCCTCGCCGAGATAGATGAGGCTGAGGACGCAGGATAGAGCGAACGCGGCATAGGCGAGAATGCTCAGCGTGACGTGGAGGGCAAAGACGACGCCATGGATGGGCGCGGGAGTATGCGGCCGAGCAGGCAACAGGTTGGCGACAAAAAAGAAAACGAGGATAACGGGCATGACGAAGGCGCCCACGGTGCGCTGGCGGTGGTAAATTTCCACGCACAGATAGGTGACAGCGAGCAGCCAGCCGAACAGCGACATGGCCCCCTGGAGGTCATGATAAGGGACCGTATGGCTGGCGCGGGCGCTCACCAGCAGCGCCAGGTAATGCGTGGCTAAGCCCAGGAACATCAGCAAGGTAGCCAGGCGCCCGGTGAACTCCTTGCCGCTATACAGAAATTGGACGTACAAGCTCAAGCTGAGCAGGTATGCCAGGATGGTCAGGATAACGAACGTGTGATTCATCGGCCTTTTCCACGCACGTCGGGAACGATTCGAGAGCGCGAGGTTCCATCGAGTGCATGTTTCACGAGATATTTTGAGTATAGCGCACTCCCCTTGGCCCCGCATGTTGGGGGTACAGGGAGATTGTGGGATGAGGGTTTTTCGGCCACGGCCAGAACAAGTCTTACGACGTGTGGGCGGGCGAGTCGGTGTAGAATCCACTTCGGCCTCGAACTCGGGGGAAATCCCAACTTTAGGTAGCTGGGCAGATGAGAAACTACCCAGTCTGCCAAATGAGTGGACCAACCGGAACGACTTGCCGCAATGATGGATATCCGCGCGGCTGAGGGAGAGAACAATCATGGAGAATAACCAGACGGGCAGGAAACGCGTGTGGAAAACAAGTCGCTATCTTTGGGCGTGCACCTCTTTGGTGCTGTTCGTCGTTGCTGCGTCAGGGGTGGCGCACGCGCAAGCGTCGAAACCTCTCCTGTTGCGCGATCCGTCGGTGAGCCAGACGCAGATCGCGTTCAGCTACGCAGGGAGCATCTGGATTGCCAGTCGCGACGCCAGCAATGTTCGCCGCTTGACCACTGGAGGCCACGAAGGCAATCCCCTCTTTTCACCCGACGGCTCGCAGGTGGCCTTCACGGGCGATTACGACGGCACGCGCGGAGTGTACGTGGTGCCGGCGGCTGGGGGGGTGCCTCGCCGCCTGACGTATCACCCGGAGGACTACGGTGTGGTGGGCTGGACACCCGACGGAAAGCACATCTTGTTTAGTTCGGGGCGAGCCGCATTCGCCAACGGTGTGGTGCAGCTTTTTAGTGTTCCAATCGAAGGCGGCTTCGCAACGCAGGTGCCCTTGGCGAGAGCTTCGGAAGCGTCGCTCTCTCCGGACGGCGCGCGCATTGCCTACGTGCCCAATATCCACTGGCAAGATGCCTGGAAGCGCTATCGTGGCGGGCAAACCAAGCCGATCTGGATTGCGAATCTCGCCGATTCCAGCATTGAAGCCAAGATTCCCCGCGAAAACTCCAACGACTTCAACCCCATGTGGGTCGGCGACACCATCTATTTCCTCTCGGACCGCAATGGCCCGGTGACCCTCTTCGCCTACGACATCAAGTCGCAACAGGTGAAGCAAATCGTGAAGAACGACGGCTTGGACATCAAATCCGCTTCGGTCACGTCCGACGCCATCGTCTACGAGCAGTTTGGATCGCTCCACCTCCTGGACCTCAAGTCCGCGAGCGATCGCGCTCTGGACATTCAAATCGTCGGCGATCTTGCCGAAGTCCGGCCACACTTCCAGAAGATTGAGCCCAAGCGAATCCGCTTCAGCGGGATTTCGCCCACAGGCGCGCGCGCGGTCTTCGGTGTGCGCGGCGAGATTCTGACGGTGCCTGCCGAAAAGGGTGACGTCCGCAACTTAACGAACACGACCAACGTGGTGGAGCGCGATCCCGCGTGGTCGCCCGACGGAAATGCCATCGCCTATTTCTCCGACGAGTCCGGCGAATACGCGCTGCACATCCGCGAGCAGAGCGGGCTCGGCGAAGTCCGCAAGATCGATCTCGGGAATCCGCACACATTCTATTATTCGCCGGCGTGGTCGCCCGACAGCAAGAAAATCGCTTACACGGACAAGCGCCTGAATTTCTGGTACGTGGACCTCGACAAGAAAACACCAGTGCGCGTGGATACAGACACGTACACCGACCCGGCCAATCACCCCCAGATGGTTTGGTCGCCGGACAGCCGGTGGATCGCTTACACAAAGCAACTGCGAAGCCACCTGCACGCCGTTTTTGCCTATTCGCTGGAGCAAGCCAAGAGCTACCAAATTACCGATGGCATGAGCGACGCGCTCTTCGTTGCCTTCGACAAAGAGGGCAAGTATCTCTACTTCACTGCCTCCACGAACACGGCTTTGAATCCGGGGTGGCTGGATATGACCAGTCTGCAGCGCCCGGTTACGCGTAGCGTCTACGTCGCCGTGCTGAAGAAGGACCAGGCTTCCCCGCTGGCGCCGGAGAGCGACGAAGAAAAAGCCAAGGAAACTGATAAGACCGACAAAGACAAAAAGCCCGGCTCTGACAAAGGAAAGGATACGGACAAGGAAAAAGCCAAAGAAGAGAAATCCGTTGTGGTCGAGATTGATGCCGAGGACATTAGTCAGCGCATTCTTGCCCTGCCCATTCCTGCGGGGAACTATTACGGCCTATTTGCCGGCAAGGCGGGAGTCCTCTACCTTACCGAGGGCCCGCAAATCGACCCAATCGAGTTCGACGACGGCGGGCCAGCCATGAAGGTGCACAAATTTGACCTCAAGACGCGCAAGACGGACCAAATTCTCGACGGCGTGACTGCTTTTCAGCTCTCCTTCAATGGCGAAAAGACGCTCTACGCCAAGCGGGACCAGTGGTCCATCGGCCCGGCGGAGAAGCCCGCCGAAGGACCGGCGAAACCCGGAGAGGGTGGCCCGCTGAAACTCGACTCCATCGAGGTCTACGTCAATCCCCACGCCGAATGGGAGCACATGTACTATCAAGTGTGGCGGGATGAACGTGATTTTCTCTACGATCCCGGCCTCCACGGACTCAACCTCGAGTCCATAAAGAAGAAGTACGCGCCCTACCTCGAAAACATCGCCAGCCGCGATGACTTGAATTACCTCTTCACGGAAATGCTAGGTGACATCACCATTGGTCACATGTTCGTCGGGGGAGGTGACGTCCCCGAGCCGAAGCGCGTCAAGCCCGGGCTGCTCGGCGCCGACTATGCCATCGAGAATGGCCGCTACCGTTTCGCGCGCGTCTATAACGGCGAGAACTGGAATCCCAAGCTCCGCGCCCCGCTCACCCAGCCGGGAGTCAACGTCAAGGCTGGGGAGTATCTCCTGGCCGTAAATGGGCGAGACGTGCGCACACCCAACGACGTTTACAGTTTCTTTGAAGAGACCGCGGGAAAACAGGTGGTGCTGAAAGTCGGACGCAAAGCCGGATGGCAGCGGGTCGCGCGACGTCACCGTCGTCCCCGTGGATAGTGAAGCCGCGCTGCGAAACTACGCCTGGATTGAAGGCAACCGCCGCAAGGTGGACGAATTGACCGGCGGCCGTGTGGCCTATGTCTATTTGCCCGATACCTACGCCGGCGGTTATACGAATTTCAACCGCTACTACTTTGCGCAAGTCGGCAAAGAAGCCGCCATCATCGATGAACGCTACAACGGCGGCGGCGATATCGCCGACTACATCATCGATTACCTGCGGCGCCCCCTGCTGAGCTATTGGACCATGCGCGAGGGCAAAGACATCACCACGCCGATCGAGGCCATCTTTGGACCCAAGGTGATGATCATCAACGAAATGGCCGGTTCGGGAGGAGACGCCCTGCCCTGGATGTTCCGCAAGACCGGAATCGGTCCGCTGGTTGGCAAGCGCACGTGGGGCGGCCTGGTTGGCCACTACACGAATCCGGGTGACTTGCTCGATGGCGGGTTCGCAGGCACGCCAAATCTGGCCTTCTACACCACGAACGGCACCTGGGACGTCGAGAATCACGGCGTCCCACCCGACATCGAAGTGGAATATGAACCGAAGGCGGTGCGCGCGGGCCACGACCCGCAGTTGGAGAGAGCCGTCGAGGTGGTGATGGATCTCCTAAAGAAGAACCCGCCCCCTCCGGCGCCGCAACATCCGCCCTTTCCGAACTATCAGAAGAGCGCGAACTAGCCGGCTTCCATGGTGCAGGCGTTCCTTTTCTGACCTGCAGCAGGCCGAGCTTTTGAATTCTTAAAAGGAAACCCGGGCGCTCAACTGCATTTCGCGTCCCGGGGTCATGGCCATCGTGATCGTGCCGAGCTGGGGTTCGTTGACATAGCGGTTCGGCGTGCCCAGGTTGATTTTGTTCAACGCGTTAAAAGCTTCCGCACGGAATTGGAAGTTCATTCTTTCGCTGAGGCGGAAGGCGCGCTGCAGGGCAATGTCCAAGGTCTGCATTCCAGGCCCATACACCGAGTTCCGTCCAACGTCGCCGAATGTGTACGCTGGCGGCGTCGCAAACGCCGCCGGGTTGAACCACTCCGCCGCCGTATGCGTCCCCGGACCAAAGATGGCCTGTCCGGTGGTGTTGGCGCGAATGGGATTTTCGCCCAGGACCGTTCCGGAATTCGCCGTATCGCCAAAGACGGAAATCGTGAAGGGCATTCCTGTCTGATATTGATAGATCGTCGAAAGATTCCAATTCTGCGTCGCAAAGCGCGTCCAGGCCGCGTGCTGGTACGCGGGAATGGCGTACACGGCGCTGAGGGCAAAGCGATGGCGGACATCGCAGCCGGGCCCTTTCTCGGCGGCAAGGTCGCTGTCGTTCTGTGGAATGGACGACTCGTCCATAGGCGAGCGGAAGTCCGGCGCGTTGGTCAAATTCTTCGCAAAGGTGTAGTTCGCCAACAAGCTGAGGCCATGCGAATACCGCCGGCGCAGGTTCACGTATCCCGCGTCGTACCAGCTCTGCGCGGTGTTCTCCAGTAAATTGATCGTGCTCACCGGGAACGTCTGGCTTTGGATCACCGCTTCCGTGCTGCTTGGGTGCAAAATGGTGCCGGGCAGGAACGACAGCGTCTTGAATGGGCGGCGCGGTCCGAGCGGCCCCGGCCCCGGCGGCGCGTTGTTGATCAAGTCTGCGCGCTGCAAGTGAAACCCGCGTGCGCCCAGATAGCCGATCTCGACAGTTGTGTCCTTCCCGAGGCTCTTCTGCACTGACGTATTCCATTGCTGGACGTATTGCGCGGGCGCGTGCGGGTCGAACGCCGTGAAACTTACCGTCGTGGGTGTCAGCGCGCCGGTTCCCAGCACGGGCGTGCCGAAATTCATCCCGCTTGCATAGAGCGCCGCCGGCGGCGTGTAATTGTCCGCCTGTTGCGTTTCCGGAAATACGAATGGCACATTATGCCGCTCATTGCACCAGGTGTTTAGGTCCACCGGTGTGTAGAAAATCCCGTACGCCGCATGGAGCACCAGCCCAAATCTCGGCAGGCTCTTCGCAATGCCCAGCCTTGGCGCAAAATCATGCTTGTTCGCGTACATCAGCCCCTTCGGGTATCCGCTCTCCCCTCCCACGAAAACCGAGGGCACGCCATCATTGAATACCAGGTTCGTGTTGGTGTTGTTCTTGTCCCACAACGGGGCCATGAATTCGTAGCGAACGCCCAGGCTCAACGTCGTCGTATGTGTAATCTGCCACGCGTCCTCGACGAACGCGGATGTTCCCCAGTTCTTCAAATTCATCTGCGGAATCCCTGCCTGGCGCTGCTTTACGGTTGGCAGGCTCAGGAGCAGGCTCGCCAGCGCCGAGCCAGTGCCATCGTTGAATCCATCGTCGGTCGTGTATCCGTTCGTGTACTGGTAATACCCACGGTTCTGGAAGAAGCCCCACATCGGCCAGGTGTACCAGTGATAATCTCCGCCAAACTTGATGGCGTGCCGCCCGCGCTGCCAGGCGTACATGTCCCGGATCTCGTAAATCGTGTTCCACATGTGCATCGGCGTCGCCACGTAGGTGTCGCCAATCCCCGTATAACCCTGCACCGCAAACCAGGGTGCTCCCGACGCGTTCGGCCCGCCGAATCCCACGCCCTGAATCCCCAGTTCGCCGACGATGTCGTTCACCGCATCGTTTTGCGACGTGCGATACATGGACAAGCGCGACACCGCAATCGTTGCCGTGTTCACCCTGTCGCTCGAGAATATGTGGTTCCAGGAAATTACGCCTTGCTGCGAACGGTTGTCAAAGTTCGCCCCGAATCCTGGCAGGTCTTCCGACGTGGAAGTCATCCCGCTGCTGGGCGAGAATCCATTTTCATCGCCGATGGAGTAGCGCCCGAAAAGAGTGTCGCCGTGCGAGAAATTGTGGTCGATGCGTATGGTGCCCTGGTCCTGAAAGTGGGTTTCATTTCGTATGTCCAGGTAATTGTTGGAATCCACGCCTCCCCCCGTCATGTTCATGTTCGGCCGGGGTATGTACTTCAGCAGGAAAGCCTCCAGTTGCGGATTGATCCGGTCTGCCGGAATCTGGTTGCTGGGAAACTGAGCGCGCGTGTAGGGATAATTTGCGGGACCCGTCGGCTTGGTTGGATCGTAGTTCGGATTTGGAGTCGCGGTCGCTGGGTCGTAGATCTTGACGTTGCTCATGCTGAAATCGCCCTGAATTTCCTCCAAGGTTGGAACCGTCAGATCCTGTGCGTCTGCCTGGGCTAGCCGCAAGCCCTCGTAATTAGCGAAGAAAAAGGTGTTCTTCCGGATCAGCGGCCCGCCTATCGATGCCCCATAATTGTTCTGCACCAGATGATTGTTCCCCATCGAGCCAAATGTGCTCGCATCAAAAGCCCCGTTGCGCAGGAATTCGTACAACGTTCCGTGGAATTGGCTCGAACCCGAGTGCGTAACAATGTTGATTTGTCCGCCTCCTGCACCACCCATGTCCGCGGTGTAGCTGCTGGTTTCCACCTGGAATTCCTTCACCGCGTCCGGCGATGGGCTCAAATTCTGCGTGTTGAATGTGGGATCGGTGTTGGTGGCGCCATCGAGCAGAAAAAAGTTGGCGTTCGGACGGCTGCCGCCGACGACCAAAGCAGAGCGCTGCCCAGGACGCCAATAAAGGGGGTTCGAGCTTCCGGTTTGCGCGCCGAAACCCACATGCGCTCCCGGCACCGTAAGCACCAGGTCAATCAAAATCCGTCCATTCAAGGGCAGTTCGCGAATGGAAGTGGGCTCGACGACAGCGCCCACGCTTGCATCGGTCGTCTGCAAGACCTCGGCGGCGGCCAGTACTTGCACTCCTTCGGTGACGGCACCAACCATCAGGGTGATATTCACGGTTAATTTTTGGCCCACCTCCAGGCGCAGCGATTGCTTTGCCGCTGCAAAACCGGGCGATTCGATTTGCAGTTCGTAATCATCGGGCAAGAGCGCTGGAGCCTCGAAAAGTCCCTCCTGGTTTGTCGCCAAGCGCCGAACTGCGCCCGTGTTCGCGGCAGTGACTTGGACAGTGGCCCCCGCGACGGGGAGATGCTGCGGGTCGCTCACGACACCCGTGAGGACGGCGAAGTTGCTCTGGCCATACGCCGGCAGCACCAGGCTCACAAAAACTAGAAGTAGGCGGAATCGCTTCATGATGGTCGCTCCTCCAGGAATAATGCACGCTGAGCGATGCCTAGCGTGGCTCTCCGGGTGCAAGGAGCGAACCACTCGAGTAACACAAGCTGAGGTTTGAATCCCGGTTGTTTGAGACGCTAACTTTGCAGAAAGGCGATTACAATACTTGAAAAGCATTAGTAGGCGTCTATTTCTTCCGAACACTTACTGCGCCAGGCCGAGCCTGAATGGCCCTGGGTTTTCAAGCTTGGCCCTCAATGGGTGGCGATTTGGCGGACCGGCATTGCCGGATAACCGGAAACCGAGCCACAGGCTATCATTGCCGCGAAAGCAAGATTTGCCGGGATTTGTTATTCTTAGCGGATAACTCTATGACCAATCAGGCCCCCGCTTTGACACGGAAAGAACTGTTCCTGCGAGCCGCACGTTGCGAACCTGTGCCGCGTCTTCCGGTGTGGATGATGCGACAGGCGGGGCGCTACCTGCCGGAATACCGCGAAATTCGGGCGAAACATTCGTTTCTTGAGGTCTGCAAAACGCCGGACCTGGCCGTGGAAGTATCGCTGCAACCCTTCCGGCGGCTGGGCGTGGACGCCATCATCATTTTTTCGGACATTCTAATCCCCGCTGAGGCGATGGGTTTGCCCCTTGAACTGGGCGATGCCGGGCCGAACCTGCCGGAGCCAGTGCGCACCGAGGCGGACGTCAGGAAACTCCACTTGTTCGATCCGGAAGTGGAGACCGGCTTCCTGATGGAGACGCTTCGCCGCACCGTGAAGCAGGCTGGGCCGGACGTGCCGGTGCTGGGCTTTGCGGCTTCGCCCTGGACGCTGGCCTGCTACATGGTGGAAGGCCGCACGAAGGAAGGCTTCGCGACGGTGAAGGAATTTCTCTACCGCGAGCCAAAAGTCTTTCGGGAGCTTCTTCAGAAGATCGCCCGGGCGACAATCCTCTATCTGAAGGCGCAGATTGCCGCGGGAGTTTCCGCGGTGCAGTTGTTCGATACCTGGTGTGGCGAACTGGATTTGCAGGACTACACGGAATTCGTCCTGCCGGCCGTGCAAGAGATCATTTCCGGGCTGGGCGGCGCAGTTCCTGTGATTTACTACACCAAGGCGTCGCACCACCTGCTGCCGGCGATTAGTTCGCGCGGGGGCCAATGTTTTGAGCGTGGATTGGCGGATTCCGCTGGCGAAAGTGCGCGAACTGGCGGGGCCGCGCGTGGCCGTGCAAGGCAATCTCGATCCCGCGATGCTGTATGCGCCGCCGGAGAAAATCCGGCAGGCCACGCTGCAACTCGCCACTGAGCTTGGCGGGCGCGGCCACATCCTGAATTTGGGCCATGGCATTCTGCCGCACACGCCCGTGGAAAACGCGCAGTTGTTCGTACAGACCGGGCAACAAGCGGCATTGGCGGAAGCGCAGCCGGCCGGAAAAGTACGCTGGTAATCGCGCGGAAGGGAGGCGCCGTGACACTGATGAATCCGAGCTTGCGGGAAATGCGCGATGAACTCTCCGTGGGCGAAGAGTTCGTGAACCGGTACAACAAGCCGGGCCCGCGCTACACCAGCTATCCCACGGCGCCGGTGTGGACCGACTCCTTCGGGCCAAAAGATTTCGAACAAGCGATGGCCGCGGCGGAAGCGAAGCGCAGCCCCGTTTCGCTGTACATGCATCTTCCCTTCTGCGAAAGCCTGTGCCTGTTCTGCGCGTGCAACGTCATCATCCAAAAGGACAAAGCGAGTCGCGCCGCCCTATCTGGACGTTCTGAAAAAAGAGACCGACCACATCAGCCACAGCGTTTCGCGCGAGCGCCAGGTGGCGCAGTTTCACTGGGGCGGCGGAACGCCGACGTATCTATCCCCGGAGCAGATCGAGGACCTGTTCACCTACACGCGGGAGCGCTTCACGTTTGCGCCGGACGCGGAGATCGGGATCGAAGTGGATCCGCGAGTGACCACGCGCGCGCACCTGGAGACGGTGCGCAAGTTGGGCTTCAACCGGCTGAGCATGGGGATTCAGGACTTCAAGCCCGAGGTGCAGAAAGCGGTGCACCGGATTCAGCCGTACGAACAGACGCGCGACCTGATCGCCATCGCGCGCGAATTGGGCTTCGACAGCATCAACGTGGACCTGATCTACGGCTTGCCGTACCAAACCGCGGAAAGTTTTGCGCACACGGTGGAGCAAATCGTGGGCCTCTCGCCGGACCGCATCGCCATGTTCAGCTATGCGCACGTGCCGTGGCTGAAAAAGCAGCAGGGCTCGTTTGTGGCGCACCTGCCCGAGGGCATGCAGAAGTTTGAGATTTTCCGCAGCGGCTTGCTGGCGTTTGTGGAAGCCGGATATCTGTACATCGGCATGGACCACTTCGCGAAGGACAACGACGAACTGGCGGTTTCGCAGCGCAATCGCACGCTGCACCGCAATTTTCAGGGCTACACCACGAAGGCGGGCGCCGATCTTTACGGCATGGGCATCACCGCGATCAGCGGGATTCAGGATTGCTACGCGCAGAATTTCCGCGACATTCCCTCGTGGGAAAAGGCCGTGAACGAGCGCGGCATCGCCACCATGCGCGGCTACCGCCTGTCGCAGGACGATATTTTGCGCCGCGAGGTGATCAGCCGGCTGCTGTGCCACACCGTGATCGTGAAAGACGAGATTTCGCAAAAGTTTGGAATTGATTTTGACGAATACTTCGCTCCCGAACTGGAACGCCTGAAGATGCCGCAGGAAGATGGCCTGGTGGTGGTCAACGACAAGGAGATTCGCACCGCGTGGCTGGGGCGCATCTTCATTCGCAACCTGGCCATGGTGTTTGACCCGTACCTGGAAAAGCAGCAACTGGCGTCCCGTCCGCTATTCTCGAAAACTCTGTAAGAATTTTGTCAGACTGAAGCCTGCGGCCGCCCCGCTCGCGAGGTGTGGCCGCCATTTTGCCGAGGGGCAAACGTTTATGTCCACGCAGGTCCAGGCTCTTGTGGTTGGCGCGGGAATTTCCGGCCTTGCCACCGCGTATGCGCTGCAGAAAGCGCAAGTCTCCACATTGCTTGTGGAGGCGGCGGCGCGGCCGGGCGGCGTGATCCGGTCGGTGCAGCGGGATGGCTACCTGCTCGAGTGCGGCCCGCAAAGCTTCAGCGGGAACAGCGCCATCACCGCGATTTGCAGCGACCTTGAACTTCTTGACGAACGTCGTGCTGGCCGATCCCAAGGCCCCGCGATTCGTGCTCATCAATGGGGCGCTGCAAGCGGTTCCCATGAATCCGCTGGGGCTGCTGGCTTCTCGCCGCTGCTCGGCGGCGGCACGAAGCGCGCCATCCTGCGCGATCTTGCTGGGCAAGAGCGTGGCGCCGGAGCCGGACGAATCCGTGGCCAATTTCATACGGCGGAAATATTCGGATAGTTTGCTCGACCGGCTGGTGGGCCCGTTTGTTTCCGGGATTTACGCGGGCGATCCGGAAAAGCTGAGCTTGCGCGCGGCGTTTCCCATTTTGCACGAAGCGGAAACAATTTCCGGGAGCATCCTTCGCGGCATTTTCCCGGCGATCAAGGCGCGAGCGGCCAAACGGCCAAAGAGGCCAAAAGGTCCGCGCGAGCGGCTAACGCTGCAGACGTTTACCGAAGGCAACGAAATGCTGATCAAAGCGCTGGCGTTGCATCTCGGCGAGCGGTTGCAGTGCGGCGTGGAAGTCTTGGGAATCGAGCATATGGATTGGGGTCATGACGCCAAGGCGCCCCGATTCCGCGTTGCCGTGCGGACTCCGCGAGGCGAAGAAACTGTGGAGGCGGAGCGCTTGGTGCTGGCGGTGCCCACAGGTGTTGCCGGGAAGCTGCTGGGCACGCTGGATGGAGAGTTTGAGAAACAATTGGGTGGCATCGAGTACGCCGGCGTAGCCGTGGTTTCGCTGGGCTATCGGAAAAAGGATGTGAGCCATTCGCTGGAGGGATTCGGCTTCCTTGTGCCGCGGTCCGCGGGCTTGAACGATCTCGGCACGGTGTGGAACTCTTCGCTGTTTCCGGGGCGCGCGCCGGAGGGCGAAGCGCTGCTGACGAGTTTTGTGGGCGGCGCGACGAATCCAGGCGCGCTGCAACAATCGGAAACGGCTCTCGCGGAAATGATCCACAAGGAACTCACGCCGCTGCTGGGAATTCGCCAGGAGCCGGTGTTTTCCAATGTGACGATCTGGCCGCGCGCTTTGCCGCAGTACAACCTGGGCCACACGGCGCGGCTCGCGGCGCTGGAAGATTTGCGCGGGAAATTTCCGGGGCTCTATTTTGCGGGCAATTACTTGAATGGCCCGGCGATCGGCACCTGCGTCGAGCAGGCGTTGAAGGTTGCCGACGAGATTCGCGTGAGTTTCGCGAACTAGCAATTCTTAACTCTAATTCTTACAAGAATTTACACGCTTACCAAATCAGAGTCTAGAAATTTTTGTAGTTGCCCTTGTTGGTCCGCACTTGTAAACCCAAATGGCAGCGAGGAAAAGATCAACTATAAGGCCTAAATGGCGCAAGAGCGAAACAAGATGCTACTCGTATATATGGTAGTGCCCGGCTGAGCCTGGGGATGTCTGGGTTGGCGACTTTCCAGAGCGTGAGGAAATCCAGATGCGCCGCCCGTGCCTTTTCGTTATGGAAGAACCGCTGGCTATGGTGGAGATGATCCTAAGGTCCCTGAAGCCAGCTTTGGGATAATCTGTGAAATGTAATTGGAAATGATCAGTGCTTGCGCGATGCCCTGCTCCGAGCATCTCATAAGGCTTATAGTGGCTACCGTTTGGCACGATATCCCAAATGGCATGACCTGAAACCTATAGTTCTTGGCGCCGGCCTTTAAGGACAGAATCACAACTTCAAATGACGACCCCCCTCCGGTGGCCGCGAACGGATTGACCGGGGGCGAGGTAACCTGCGCTGGTGGCGTCGCAAAAAGCTGCGGGCCACCGGCGGTGGCAAACGAGATATTCTTCGGTCCCAGAACAAGGTCGCCCATCTCACATGAGTTGAAGCTTCGATGGTGGCATGCCGCGAACGTGAGCGGACCTCCGGCGGCAAGTGCCTTGTCCCACATCGCAGCAGCCTCCTCTTTGCGGCCTTCACCGAGATAGGCATTGCCCATTGCAGTCCAGGCGTCCGGCTTTTTCTTGTCCAAAGTCGAAGCGGCCAGAAATACTGCAATAGCATCCTCCCACTGTGAGGAGGCAAGAGCTGTTTTCCCCGCGGACATACAAGCATCGTAGTTGCTACATGCGGGGGCGGGCGTATTTGGCGACTCAGGGGTATCTGACAAATTGGACGACGGCGGGGGCGCTTCGACGATGGCGTTGAGCACGATATCACTAACCCCAGCGCGTTTCAGCTTGATCAGGGCGTCGGGGCTGGTGTCAAAGTCGCAAGTTGAGGATTTGATCTTCGCGATTAGAATCGAGTCAGGCAATTTCGCCTGCACCATCTTGATTACATCATCGTTCGAGAAGCCTTGCGGCGTTGCGCCCGTCTGCGGGGGTTCTGAAAGGACCTGACTGATTACGTCTTCGATTTGGTCCACTGCAGCGCCAGTCAGATAGCCCTTCGGAAACTGAAAGGCCACCACGGATTTGTAAAAAGACGGCTTCTGCGCGCCGTTACGGAATCGCACTCGATGATCGCGATCGCCACCTTGTCATTCTTCAGGTTAACGTCAACGTTCGTGAAGTAGACCTTCTCATCTACGGAAAGGAAGCGCGTACCATTTCCGGCCGGCGCGCTCGGGGAATGCAGTTCCCCGTCTTTGTATGTCGCTGGGGCTATAGTTGGACTTGCCGGTGGCGCGCCGAGAATTCCGCCTTTTCGGATAACGAGCACGGTGCCGGGTTCCACTATCGCGAATCCCGTAGAGTCAGAACCCGTCTTCGTCAGTTTGTAGTGTTCTTTCAGTTGGCTCTCTAGGGAAGGAACCGGGGCAGTCTGGGCACTCGTCGAGTGCAATGGCACAAATCCTACGAGCGAGATTGCGATGACCCGGAACGCGATGTTGAGTTTCTGCATCATGGCGCACTCTTTCTTCCGACGGGTATCTTATCCTGAGGGACTTACCTGGGATTATTAGTGGGAGCATATCACTCCACAAAATTACATGTGAGTGATAAATAACCGGGACGGGTTGGCTTGCCACAGCGCTTTTGCGTTCGCGGAAATTGATCAAATTGATAGATTCCGACAAGCCGAATTTGGCGAAGGAGTATTTTGTGGATAAGGCGATTCAGGACCGTTCAGACCTCTAGCGAGTATGAATTGTAGACAGTGATGTCGCCCGACTGGCCGTTCTTATCGCGGGTGGTCCAAGTCACTGCAAACAACATTTCTTTTTCGCCATAGTTTTCTGCGATCGCTTCTGGCGCTTGGTTGAAGTGCACCGTGACATGGGTGATATGCTTCGCCACGTCGGGCGAGGATGCGCGTCACTCTGAAGGTCTGACCCCGCTGACACCCCTGTGTTGCTGATTTACATTCGCCAACTGTGGCCGCATCCCGCGCCGCAGTGCATGTTCATTGAAACGCGACACGCCTGCGTTGAAAAACCGGGGCGCGCGGCATATCAATGTACAATTGCGTTTCGAGGACAGTTCAAACGGGGGCGCTGTCTGAGGTTGTGATGAGCTACGATTCGAGGTTTCCCGACCCGAAGCAGGCGTGGCACAAGGTTCTCGAGCGGGTGTACCACGAGGACCATATTCTCTATGCGCGCATGAACAATTTCTCGACCGTGCAAGCGTTCCTCGCCACGGCTCTCGCGTTCACGACTTCCGCCACAACGACCGCCCGCAACATCAGCCTGATTGTGACTTTATTTGGCTTGGCGCTTTCGCTATTCTACATTTCGCTCGGCTTCCGCGGCGTCCGCGTGATTCAATTCTGGCGCGCTTACTTGAGGCTATTGGAGTCGATCCCCGGCGTGACTTCCATCGACTTACACCTGTTTGAGTTCTACAGGCTGGGCCACCGGCGCCGCCCGGAGGATGCGGAGTTGCCCCTTGCCGAGGGGCTGGCCATAAAAATCGACACTCCCTGGTGGGCTCGCAGGTCCGTGCACGACCAATTTCCGTGGTATCTCCCGGGTTTTTCGGGAACCATGTTCATCGCCGTCGGAATCCCGGTGCTCACCACTTCCTTTTGGGTGCTTGTGCTGTACGCCTTGTTCTATCCACACACAGACATGCGATGGTTCGTGCTCGGATTTGCCGGTGGTCTCATAGTCGTGTTTCTGCTCCATCTTTTTGCGGGACGCCTCATTCCCGCTCCGATTCACGAAGGGCAGACACACCCTGCCTCCGCTGGCGAGCCGCAATCGGATAGCAATCAGGGCTAAGGCGATATTTTCTAACTTTGTCCCGCGGCCTTTTTGAAGAACTCCGCCTGACGCCGCCCCAAGCTGGCGATCAGTGTTTTTTGGCATTGCGGTGCGCCAAACGAATGATCCGGCGCTTGGCGGCGCCGCGCCAGCGGTGGCGTTCCGCGGCAGTGCGCAGGATGAGGGGTGGAACGCGCTTGGGTTGGCGCGTGTGCTCATCAATGGCCACGAACGTCACGTAGGCGGTGGTGGTCTGCTTGCGTTCGCCGCTGAGAATGTCCTCGGAATAGACCTCGACGCCAACCTCAAGTGAAGTGTGAAAAACGCGGTTGACGTGCGACTTCAAAATGACGATTTCGCCCAAATTCACGGGATTCTGAAAATCGATGTAGTCCACCGAAGCGGTGACCATGAAGCTGTTGGCATGGCGGCTGGCGGCCATGGCGCCAACGATGTCGACCAGGTGCATGACGTGGCCACCGAGCAGTTTTCCGAGAGCATTCGTTTGCGCGGGCAGCACCACCTCCGCCATTTCGGAGGCTGAAGCGCTCACCGGCTTCCCCTTCATCTCCAGGTCCGCATTGACTACTATTTTCGCATCGCGTGTTCGCTTCATGATTGTCCTCGTTGGCGCCTCGCCGCTGTGTGACTCGAGCTTCTGCTCATGGTTCGGCCAAGCTGGTTCACATCCGGCCTGTTGTGACTGACAGAGTATGGACCAGCCGCACCTCCACGTATAATACGGGACGTCGCCATGACTGACCAAAAGAAAAGCCGCCGGCAGAAGCTGGAAGAATTCGTCGCCCAAAATCCCAAGGACGTGTTTTCACGGTACGGCCTGGCATTGGAATTCCTGAGAGAAGGAGACAAGGCCGGGGCCGAGGCGCAATTCCGCATGCTGATCGAGAATCACCCGGATTACGTGCCCGCGTTTCAGATGTACGCGCAGATGCTGGCGCAAGACGAGCGGCGCGCTGAGGCACGAGCGATTCTGACGGCCGGAATTGCCGCGGCAACGCGCGTGGGAAATGCGCACGCGCGGTCGGAGATGGAAGGACTGTTCGCGGAGCTGGAGGCAGCATGAAATTTGCGAAGATTGTATTTTGGGTGGCGGGGATTTGGGGCGTGCTGGTGCTGGCGCCTCTGTTTTTCATCTTTGACCTGATCGGGCAGAAGGATCCGCCGGCGATCACACATCCTGGATTTTTCTATGGGTTCGCGGCCGTAGGCCTGGCGTGGCAGATTGCGTTCCTGTTCATTGCCCGGGATCCGACCCGTTTCCGCCCGCTGATGATCCCCTCAATGGTGGAAAAATTCGGTTACGGAATCACGGTAGTGGTATTGGTGCTGCAGGCGAGGATGCACACGTCCGACCTAGTCTTTGCGGCCACGGATTTATTGCTCGGTGCCCTGTTCGTAGTGGCTTATTTGCGCACGCCCGCGCGTTCAACGTAATCGGGCGGCGGCTGTAAATCGGAATGAACCAGAAGGGATCCGAGTGAGAGCCGCTCAAGCTGAACGCCTAGGTGAGCGCATGAGCCGCCGGCGTATGCTCCGCGATGATTGCGAGCAAATCATTCCGGTTGATTGGTTTGGCGATGTATCCATCCATGCCAGCCTGCAGGCAGCGCTCGCGATCGCCCTTCATGGCATGCGCCGTCATCGCAATGATGGGAATGTGCGCGTGTGTATGGAGCTCGAAATCGCGGATCGCCGCCGTAGCCTCGAAGCCATCCATTTCTGGCATCTGCACATCCATCAGGACCACGTCGAATCGATCTGACTGAACCATTGCCAGCGCCTGCGATCCATTCTCGGCAACAGCAACCGTGTGTCCCGCCTTCTCCAGAAGGCGCACAGCAAGCCGCCGGTTGATCGCATTGTCTTCCGCCAACAAAATTCGCAGCGTGCGCTGGGCGCCCTGAATTTCAGGCTGTGTCGTTTTTTGGGGCAAGCGGCATGTCGCCTGCGTGCCAGCCGGCAAAGCTTGCAGGATGGCTTTCAGGAGTTCCGATGCGCGAATCGGTTTGACCAAGTAAGCCGGGATTCCGAGTTTGTCACAACGGCTGATGTCCCCGCGAAGCTCGCCCGGGATGAGCATCATGATGTTAAAGCCCTTGAAGTCCGGGTTGCGGCGGATCCTCTCGGCCAATCCGAACCCATCCATCCCCGGCATGTGTCCATCAATGAGAACCAGCGGAAAGGGATGGCCGCGTTGGCAAGCCGACTCGATTTCCCGCAATGCATCCTGGCCGCTCTCGGCGGCGGTTGGCTGCATGCCCCACTTGCGGAGAGCGCGGTCCAGGATCTCCCGATCGGCGGGATCATCGTCTACGATGAGCGCCGACATTCCGTTCAGCCGGTCAAAATTCGCGTCGATATTTGGAGCAGGGGCGCCACTGGCCGCGAATTCTGCCGTGAAATGGAAAGTGCTACCCCTTCCCGCTTCACTGTCCACCCAAATGCGCCCGTGCATCATCTCGACAATGCGGGCAGAGATGGTGAGTCCAAGGCCCGTGCCGCCATGTTTGCGTGTCGTGGAGCTGTCTGCCTGGGAAAAGGGCTGAAAAATGTACGCCTGTTTGTCCTTGGCGATGCCCACCCCGGTGTCGCGAACTTGAAAATGCACTACGAAATGCTGACCGGAGGCGCTTTGCAGCGCGGCGGCCAGGGTGATTTTGCCACATTCCGTGAACTTGATGGCGTTGCTCACCAGGTTAATCAGGATTTGCCGCAAGCGGAGGGGGTCACCCGACAGGAGTGGAGGGATGTCGTCAGCCAAGTCGCACAACAATTCCAGGTTCTTTTCGCGCGCCCGGAGCGCCAGGAATTTCACCGTTTCTCCAAGAAGTTCTTCCAGACTGAACACCGTTGCTTCCAGATCCATCCTGCCGGCTTCGATCTTGGAGAAATCCAGCACGTCGTTGATGACATTCAGGAGGGCCTCGGCCGATTGTTTCACGGTGCTGAGGTAGTCGTGCTGCTCCTCGGTCAGGTCAGTGTCCAAGGCTAGTTCGGTCATGCCGATGACACCGTTCATGGGAGTGCGGATTTCGTGGCTCATGTTGGCCAGAAACTCGCTCTTCGCCCGATTGGCAACTTCCGCGAGTTCCTTGGCCTTCACCAACTCTGCTTCGATCCGTTTGCGCTCGGAAATATCCCGTTTGATGGCAACAAAATTCGCGATCTCGCCGGTTACGGAGCGCACCGGGGAAATAGTCATCTCCTCGATGTAAAGCTGTCCATCCTTCCTGAGATTCGTAAGTTCGCCAGCCCACGCTCTTCCGGAAAGGATCGTTTCCCATAAGTTCTTGTAGACGGCCTGGTCCTGCCTTCCGGATTTCAAAATTCGGGAATTCTTGCCTACAGCCTCTTCCAGAGAGTAGCCAGTAAGCCGCGTAAACTCAGGATTCACCCATTGAATTGTCCCGCTGGTATCGGTTATGACGACGCCGTTCCCCACGCATTCCAGGGCCGCGGACTGCAGCCGGATTCGTTCCTCCGCTCGCCTGCGATTGCTGATATCTATGGCCATTCCCAGAACGCAGGGTCCATTCTCAAAAACGAAGCGCACCCATTTCAAGTAGCAGTAGAACTTGGCGCCGCTTTTCGCTACCAGCCATGCCTCGCCCTCACTCGTGCCCTTCTCGAAGGCACCTATCATTGTTCGCCGCACGTCATCCAGGCTTTCCGGCGCCACGGTGCCCATAATCCCGCCACCCAACATTTCAGCTGCCGTATAGCCAAGGAAGTTCGGGTTCCACCGCCGAATCTCGCCGGAAACATCAATGATGGTAACCACTCCCGGCAGACTCTCGAGCAAGGCGTCAGAGAGAGCCAACGTTTCGCGGAACCTACGCGCCGAACGCTGTTCGCGCCGGAGCAGCACCCCAGCCAGAAAGAAAACGGCGGCAGCAAAGAGCACGACCGCCAGAGCGTGCGACTGCCACCTCGTGAGACTTCCGAAGCCCACCCGAATTTCTCCCTCGTAGACGGCCATGATGATCACTCCGGCCAATGCCGCGCCCGCTGTCCTGTACGTGATGGACCTGTTGAACATATGCGTTAACGTGCCGGCCTCATAACCCTGAGCGTCATCTGTGCTGAGGACCCTTTTGAAGGTCGTTTCATAGCGTGTTTCGACTGCATCGCCTCAATCGATAATTGCGAACCGCGTTTGCCGTGAGTCACCGGCCGGGTCTTCCCCGTTGTGCTTCCGTGCATCCCGCGCTACGTCCGGATGGCCCGCAGATCACATAGATTGAGAGCACCCAGGCAAGCCTGCACAAGCGAAGCGCGCAAAGGCAATACGTCGACTTCAGCAGGTGCAAGACCAGGTCCAATATTGCGGCTCTGGGAAATGGCCAATGTCCGCATTTAGAGGAACTTGCAAGGACTCGGGGGCGAGGCGTGGAAGAAATGGGTCGGGGGTCTGTGCCGCTTCGATACACTGTCTGGTTTTTGGACTGCGACTCTAGCCGAGTGCCAGAGGCACGCTGGCGGGCGGCATTCTAGAGGACCTTCTGGTATCCTTTGGTCTGCGACCTATGCGGCCGGAACGCATTCCGCTTTTTCCACTCAACGTCGTCCTCTTCCCCGGCGAACAACTTCCCTTGCACATCTTCGAACCGCGCTACCGGCGCATGGTGCGCGAGTGTCTGGAAGCCAAGTCGCCCTTCGGGATGCTGCTGGCGCTGCCGAAGGGCGTGGTGCGCGTGGGCTGCACCGCGGAAATCGTCGACGTCGTCAAGCGCTACGAGGACGGGCGCATGGACATCCTGACCGTGGGCAGAGAACCCTTCCGCATCCTTGAGCTGTTCACCGACGACCCGCTGCTCCACGGACAGATCGATTACCTGGAAGACCATGATCCCCTGCTGGAGGCTCCCAGCCGACAGCGGCTGATCGAGGCCTACGAAACCTGCCACACGCTCCTTTTCTCCGAAATCCCGCGCAATTTCGAGGGGATTGCCCCCGAACAACTGGCCTATGCCGTCGCCGCGGCCCTGCCCCTCGATCTCCTGTGGAAGCAGCAGATTCTGGAGTTGCGCTCCGAAGCGGAGCGCCAGGAGCGGCTGCTCGGGTATCTCCGGGACTGGGCGCCGCATCTACAGAAAGCAGAGGCCTTGCGCCAGCGCGCCGGCGGCAATGGGCACGGACTAAACTAGAGAGTGGCGGGCCATCCTTGATGGCCTGGGCTGGGGGGCCCTATGACAGCAAGCACTTCGCTACATCCCGCGGCACATTCCAGGCCGCGCACCATCGGCGAATGGAAACGCATCCCCGATTTCGATGCGCGCGCCAGTTCCCTGTCCGTAAAGAACGAGATGCGGCGCAATCTGTTGCGCGCCATCGAGCGCAACGACCCGCTCTTCCCCGGCGTGCACGGCTACGAGGACAGCGTGATTCCGCAAATCGTGAACGCGCTGCTTTCCCGCCACAATTTTATTTTGCTGGGATTGCGCGGCCAGGCGAAAAGCCGCATCCTTCGCGGGCTGATTCAATTGCTGGACGCGGAAATTCCCGTGATTGCGGGCTGCGAAATCAATGACAACCCGCTGCAGCCGATCTGCCGCTCCTGCCGCGAAAAGGTGGCCGCGGAAGGCGACAACACGCCAATTGCCTGGCTGCCGCGGGACCAGCGCTACGTGGAAAAGCTGGCCACTCCCGACGTGACCATCGCGGACATCATCGGAGATGTTGACCCCATCCGCGCCGCTCGCGGAGGCCGCGACCTTTCCGACGAACTCACCATCCACTACGGATTGCTGCCGCGCGCCAATCGCGGCATTTTTGCCATCAACGAATTGCCTGATCTGGCCGGCAAAATCCAGGTGGGCCTCTTCAACATCATGCAGGAAGGGGACATCCAGATTAAGGGCTATCCCTTGCGGCTGCCCCTGGATGTGCTGCTGGTGTTCACCGCGAACCCGGAAGATTACACGGCGCGCGGCAAGATCATTACGCCGCTGAAGGACCGCATCGGCGCGGAGATTCGCACGCACTATCCCTCCACGGTTGATGAAGGGATGCGCATTACCGGGCAGGAAGCGTGGGTCGAGCGCAATGACGAGATCAAGGTGGAGGTGCCGGAGTATTTGCGCGAACTGATCGAGGAAATTGCGTTTCAGGCGCGCGAAGACAAGCGCGTGGACCGGCGCTCGGGCGTCAGCCAGCGCCTGCCGATTACGGCGCTGGAAAGCGTGGTGAGCAATTCCGAGCAGCGCGCGGCGCGCACGGGCGAAACGCATGCGGTGGCGCGCGTGGCGGATGTGTACGCGGCTCTCCCGGCGATTACCGGCAAGCTGGAACTGGAATACGAGGGCGAATTGAAAGGCGCGGAAACGATCGCGCGCGAGCTGATTCGCACGGCGATTGGCCGCGTGTTCAGCAAGCATTTCCCCAATGTGAGCTTCCAGCCGGTGATTCAGTGGTTTGAAGCGGGAGGCGAGCTGAAGATTCCCGAGGTCGTCACCACCAATCAGCGCTACCAGCAACTCGCGAAAGTCCCGGACTTGCTGAACCACACGGACAAGCTCGGCGTGACGAATCGCAAGGACGCCGCGGCTGTGGCGGCTGCCGCCGAAATGATCCTCGAAGGCTTGTGGGCGCACCGGCGGATTGGCCGGAGCGAAGAGCGCGGCTTCTACGCGGAGAAACCCCAGCGAGCGCCGGAACCCCGCGAATCGCCGAACCGTCCGCCACGCCGGGGTTACAACTGAGGATTGAGGGCCACGCCATGAAAGTCGTCAAGTACGGCAAATATACGGGCGAGCCGGCCGACGCGGTGGACCTGGACGAACTCGTGAAGCGGCTGGGCGACTTCTTTCTGCAGAGCGGCTTCGAGTGCGCAATACTACGGCCTTTCCGAGTTTGAAAATGAGCGCTCGATGGAGGCGTTGCGCGAAGCCATCCTGCGCGCGCTGCAGGAAGGCGACCTGCTGCCCGAGGATCAGATGAGCGAAGAGTTGCGCGAAGATGCTGAAGGATCCGGGCGCGATGAACAACGAAGAGATTCGCGACCTGATCGACAAATTGATGGATCGCCTTGCGGGCGAGGGCTACATCAACCCGCAACAGCCGCCGCAGGTGACGCCGCCGCCGCAGACATCGGCACTCGGGCAAGTGGGCCAGCCGCAAGAACGCAACACCGAAGCGCGCTTCGAGATCACGGACAAGACCATTGACTTCCTCGGCTTCAAGACGCTGCAGGATCTGCTCGGCTCGCTGGGCAGGAGCAGTTTTGGCCGCCACGACACGCGCGATTTGTCCACCGGCGTGGAATCGGGCGGAGTGTCGAGGCCTTACGAGTTTGGCGACGTTTTGAATCTGGACATCAGCGAAACGCTCTCGAATGCCATCCGGCGCGAAGGGGCCAAGGTACCCATCGAGATGCAGTACAAAGACCTGATGGTGCACCAGTGCGAATACCAGAGTTCCTGCGCCACGGTGTTGCTGCTGGATTGCAGCCACAGCATGATTCTCTACGGCGAGGACCGCTTCACCCCGGCCAAGCGCGTGGCCATGGCGCTTTCGCACCTGATCCGCACGCAATATCCGGGCGATACGCTGAGCCTGGTGCTGTTCCACGATTCGGCGGAGGAAGTTCCGCTGAACGAACTGGCGCGCGTGCAGGTTGGCCCGTACTACACGAACACGCGCGAAGGATTGCGCATGGCGCAGCGGATTTTGCTGCGGCAGCGCAAGGATATGCGCCAGATTGTGATGATCACGGATGGCAAGCCGTCCGCTCTTACGCTGGAGGACGGCAGGATTTACAAGAATGCCTTCGGGCTCGATCCGTTTGTGGTGGGAGAGACGCTGGAAGAAGTGAACAAGTGCAAGCGCGCGGGAATCATGATCAACACGTTCATGCTGGCAACGGATTACAGCCTGGTGCACTTCGTGCAGAAGATCACGGAAATGTGCAAGGGCAAAGCCTACTTCACCACGCCGTACAACCTGGGCCAGTATCTGCTGATGGATTACATGCAGCGGAAGACCAAGACGATTCACTAGATCGCCAACGGAAGCAGTGGCGCCTTCCGCCGCGCTGGACCAGAGACTGAAATCGCACGCATCATGGTTTTCCTCCTCCGATGAGTAGAAATTGTCCCGCCGACACTATCAAATATTTAGATCATTAAATTTTGTTGACAATTCGCGAGCCACTTTCCGATTCATCGAAAAACCGGCGCGGTACCATCACCCATTCCAACCCCCAAAATGCTCCATGAAAAGATTGGGATGCCCAAATCAAAATTATCACGGGGAAAATTCACGACCCGATGAGACATCATCCGGGCTGGTCTCGTCTAATAGTGCAAGGACACACAAAAAATACTCCGCAGCTGGGGGGCGCACCGTGTCCTGCGAGCCACGGCCTGGGAGAACCAAAGGAGCATTGCATGAAACTGTCGAGAATCGGAATCACCGTGGTTGCAGGATTGCTGTTGTTTGCAGCGGGCGCTTTTGCCCAGGAAAAGGGCTCGCTGACTTTGACAGAAAACCTCACCGTCCAAGGCAAAGTGCTGACCCCCGGCAGTTACAAACTGGCATGGGAAGGCAAAGCACCCAACGTTCAACTCACCATCATCAGTGGTAATGAAACCGTGGCGACCGTGCCCGCAACGATCGTCGCAAGCGCAACGTCCAACAGCGGTAATGGCTATGGCGCGCGGAAAGAAGCGGACGGCAGCAAGGTCCTGGAGGTCTACTTTCCCCAGGGCAAGAAGTTCTCCCTCGAACTCAGCCAGAGCCAAGCGGCAAAAAACTAGCGCCTGAGGGAATCCTTGCCTGCTCCCGATGCGCACGAGAGCAGGCGAGCGCCTGACTCCTTGCGGCTTTGTCCGTAAGGAGTTGGGTAACCTTTTGCCCGAATAACACAATTTGCAGCTTCCCCACCACGATGCGGTAAAATGGAGTCATGGCAATTCTGAAACGGCTTTCGCGGCTGATTGGCCTGGAGGCTCCCTTGACGCACATTGAGGCGGGACACACGGCGCCGAGTTTTTCCTTGAAGGCGCTGGATGGCAAGGAATACTCGCTGGGAAAATTGCTGGAGCGCGGCCCCGCGGTTGTCGCGTTCTTCAAGATTTCCTGCCCGGTCTGCCAGTTCACATTTCCATTCCTGCAGCGCTTGCACGAGCGCTACGCGAGGGCAAACGCCACGGTGATTGGCGTCTCGCAGGATGATGCAAGGGAAACCAAGGAGTTCAACCGGGAATACGGCGTGACGTTCCCGACGCTGTTGGACGGCGAGGGCTATCCCGCATCCAATGCCTACGGGCTGACCAGCGTGCCCACGATTTTTCTGGTCGCGCCGGACGGCAAGGTCCAAGTGAGCTGCATGGGTTTCAGCAAAACCGATCTGGAGAATATCGCTTCGGAGCTTTCGCACTACAAAAAGTTGCCAGCGGCGGCCCTTTTCCGGACGAACGAAATCGTCCCCGCTTACAAACCTGGCTGAGGCAGCAAAAACTAGGTCCGGTCGGACCTATAACAGACCGTCAAGAAATCCAAGCAAATGTCATTCCGAGTCCCGTTCGCATTTTGAACGGGGCGAGGAACTCTGCCCCATCGCGTGCTTCTTACCCGATGAGTCTGATTTTTCCTCTGCCTCATGCGAAAAGCAGATCCCTCGCTTTGCTGGGGATGACAAAAGTGCCTTTGGTTTGACGAGGTGAGGTCTGCTCAACCTGGAATCACAGGACAGCAGGAAAAAACGCACTTCGGCCCAAGCTATCGAAGCCGGACAACGAAAATGTTTTCAAACACGGGCGGCGCAAGACGCACCGGCTGCTACCTCACACAGTTTGAGACTCAAAGGGGACAGTCTTCCTGCTGATTGATGCTACGCGCCGCGAGGTTCAGGGCCGCCAGATGGGCCGGGAACAGATCATTGATCAAACGTCGATTTCAGACGCGCAGCAGTGCGGCTGAGCGCATCTTTGTAAGATTCGGGCTTGTAATTCGAACCGCCTGCAATGAAATCGTGGTCGGTGCCGGGATAGGTGACGAGTTCAAAAGGTGCCTTGACGGCCGCCGCGTCTGCGGCCATGGTGCGCGCCGTCGAAATAAGGCAGCAATTCTTATAGCTGTCGGACTCTCCGGCAAACATCAGCACCGGAACCTTGAAGCGGCTGGCGTACCCAGGAAGCCTGAGGTAGAATCCCGTGGCCGGATACCAGACGATGTCCACCGCCACATCGTTGGGCATCTGTGAGCCGTAAGCCAAGGCCACTCCGCCGCCCAGCGAGAGGCCGATGAGCGCCACCTTGCCGGGAAGAGCGTGTGGCATCTGCCGCGCCTGCTCAACGGCAGACCTTAGCCCTTCAGCACCCGTTACCAGAATCTTGTTTCCATCGAAGACTGTCACGTCGTAGCCAAGCGCAGCAATGTCATGCGCAAAGGCCTTGTCGTGTTCGGGCCCAGCAGTTCCTGAAACGAGAACAACGACGTGCCCGTTGCCTTGCGGTGGCGGATACTCCTTCTGCCCAAAGGCGCATGGGGCCAAGACAAGAGCCGCCAGAACAACAGCACAAGAAAGCCGATGAGGAGAAACGAACATGGAACTCCTTCCTTAGCCGGATTTTCCTTTATGGCCCCGAAAACAGCACCATGGTATACCCATTTCGTCTGTGCGACGACATTGTGGGATAATTTTCATCGGGGGTACGGCCGACGGTCTGCCATCTGCACAAGCACCGCCAAAATTGCGCCATTTGCGGCCCACTTTTGCGACACCTGTCCTTGCTCCGCCCCGCTGTGGACGAATTTCGCTGCTGCCTGGACCACCATCCACCTATCCCGTCGGTACCGGCAGTAGCTCGATCCGGCCCAGCATCGCTCCGAACCGCCGCGTCAGATATCCTTCCGTCAGCAGTAGCCAGTAGTAACGCGCATGCATGCGAAAAGCAGACCCCTCACCCGCATAAGGCGCGGGTTCGGGATGACAAAAGTGTTTGAGCCTTGCCAAGATGAGGTCGAGCAGTGCTCGACCCCAACAAAAGCAAAAGCCGGCATGGAAGAGAACGGTTCCTTTTACAATTCCTCGTGCAGCAAGTCTTTCCTGTGCTTGGGCGGCTTTTTCCGTTTGTCGGCGACGACGCGCGTCACCGCGGGAGACAAACCGGAATTTCGCGCCCGGCGGCGGGCCTCCACGCCTTTGTCCAGTATTTGTTTGCGTTTCCGTTTCATTCCCAACTCACGCAGCCGACGAAGTGGCAATTAGAACGTGAAGGTCATCTGAAGATCAAGCCGGCGATTGGATGTGGAATCGCTGTACGGTCTGCCCGTGAGGCCGTTGGATTCACCAAAGAGAGGCGACCCGAGATTCCCGATGGGCGTGGCCAGGTTCACGTTGTTGAAAACGTTTCTCGCGTTCACAGAGAACGTCACAGCGTAGCGGCGATTCGTTGCCCCAGCATCCGGACCGCCGCGGCCGCCGCCCGGTCCGCCTCGGCCGGCCCGCCCGGTCCCCGGCCGAAAGTGCCGCCTCCCATGGGACCTCCGCCTCCGCCCGACGCTCCCTCAAGGACCGGGCCAAATCCAAAAGTCTTGCTCAGCCGGAGATTCAGAGAAAATCTGCCCGGTCCATCGCCGTAATTGACGGGGATCGGCGTGTATGTGGAGAGATCCGCCGCCGTCGGGATGACGAAGCAGCCTAATTTCGTTTGAATTGCGGGCGTGCAGGTGGCGAAAGCCGGGCCGCACATTGTACTGATTGCTCTGATAAGGATCGGTGCCGGAGGTGATGTTAAACGGAATGCCGGAACTCGCGATCAAGAACGGGCTCAAGCGGAAGCCGCGGGGCAAACCGATGCTCCCGCCCAGGAACAGGCGATGGCGAATATCGTAACTCGCGCGGCCGTAATCATCCTGCAAGACGTAAGGATTGGAGGGAAAACTCCCCGCGCCGGAGGTGTCGCTGTTGGCGTAGTTCAGCGTGTAATAGCCGAACAGCGAGAGCTTGGTGCCCATGCGGATGCTGCCGTTGACGATGACTTGGTTCTGCTTGAAGATGCCTTCGGATTGATACTGAAAAATGTTGCCTGCATCCGGAAAGCTCAACCGTTGCCCGGTCGTCGGGTCGGCAGGGTTCAGATTGTTCGGTATAAAACTCGTGCACGCCGCGTGAATTGAGATACGTAACGGCCAGGTTGGCGGTTTTGGTGAGCTGCCGCTCCAGCGTCACGCCAGTCTGAATCGTGTAGGGAGCGTGCAGATTCGGATTGTTCTTGTAGACGTTCGTGCTGGCCGTAGCGGAATTTATGTCCGGCGTCTGCGGGAGAAAGACCTGGGGATTCGGCACCTGAAATTCGTTCTGCAGGCTGCCATTGATGCTGTAGCGAAGCTGCTGGAGCTCCAGGCTGTAGGAAAAGCGGTCGTAGAACATGCCGAAGCCCGCGCGCAGCACCGTCTTGGGAGGATTCTTGGCGTTGCCGCCGATGCCCCAGGCAACACCCAGGCGCGGGGCAAAATCGGAATGATCGCTGAAGTGGTTTTGCGTCTCGAAGCGCAAGCCGTAGCTCACGGTGACGTTCTGCCGCACTTTCCAGTCGTCCTGGACAAAAAGGCCCGCATCCACGAGCGTGACCGCAGCGCCGGGCGTGCCCGTTGTCTGCGTGTAGAAGCTCGCGCCGCCACCCTGGGTCTGAATGTGGGGAATCGTTTGGCCCTGAGCGAGCAGCGATTCCGTGATCTGGTAGGCTTCAATCGGCGTGATGACGCAGTTGTTGTTCGCCGCGGAGGGGACGCAAGTGGGATCGGGATTCGGGCGTGACCCGAAAGTGTATTGGCCAACGAAATTCCCCAGGGTGGAACTATTGTCGTTGGTGGCGCGCAGCCTGCCGCCGAACTTCCAGGCGTGCTTGCGGAAATTCTTATAAATGATGTCCTGCACCTCGTAGCGGTTCTCGATTTCGGAGGTATTGCCGCCGCCGCTCCCGAGGCCGTTAAACGCCCCGCCCACATTGACGTTTATGGCGGTGTTCACAGGAGTAGTGAGATCGCTGTCGTGGACATACTGGAACCGGACTTCGTTGATGGTGCCGGCGTTGATGGTCTGCGTGTCAGTCACTTGCAACGTGTGTTCGGTGCTTAAAGAATTCGTTCCCACTTCCGCCAGACTGAATTGTCCCACGTCGTCATTGGACTCCGACTCGCGAAAGAATTGGTACCGCGCTGTCAGCGTGTTGCTCGGGGTGAGTTGATAGTCGATTCGCGGGCTCAAGTTGGTCCTGGTTTGGGGATTCGCTACCGCGGCGCTGTAAGGAATGATGCTGAATTGGGCATCCGAGGAAGGGCATGGAATCAAAAGATGCGGATCGCCGCAAATTACCGTCGAACTGACGATGTTCAAAGCCTGGATTTGCCGCTGCTCGATATTGAAGAAGAATGACGCTTTTTTGTTGATGGCGCCGCCGATGTTCCCGCTATATTGCTCCGAATGATAGTCCGGTGCCGCGGTATTCGCCGGCAATATTTCAAAGGGATTGCGCCCATTGAAGGCCGAGTCGTTCCCGCTGATCATGAACTGCCCGTGGAGCTTGTCCGTGCCGGGCTTGGTGAAAATTTCGACGCGCCCGTAACCCAGCCGGTCGTACTCCGATGAAAACGGATTCTGGTTGATGCGGATTTCGCGGATGGAAGCTTTCGGGGGAAGCTGCCCCGCGGTGAAGCCGTCAATGTAAATCTGCCCGCCGTTGGGGCCGGCGGAGGGACCCGCGAGAGCTTGGAGTTCCGACTCCAGTTCGTCGGGGTCGTCCGAAAGAGCTTCGAGGTCCTTGCCTTGCAGGACGATGGTGTTCGCGTTGTTGGTGGGACCGGCATCCACCTGAGTAGTGGTGTCCGTCACGAGAACCTTTTCCTGCTGTACTTCCATGGCGAGCGGAATATTGACGCGAAGCGATTGCTCGCGCGGCGAGAGCGATCCCGTTTTTGTCGAACAGCGCAAAGCCCTTGGCCACGGCCTTGATTTCATAGTTGCCGGCCGCGAGGTTCTTGAACTCGTAGAAACCTTCCGCGCTGGTCACCGTATCCATGGAATCGCCCGTGGGCGTGGTCAAGAGCACGGTAGCGCCGGCAACCGCGCCCCCGGAGGGATCCGTCACCTGGCCATGGATAGAAGCGTTGGGCGATTGTGCAGCCAGCGCACCAGCGGCGCAGAAGAACAGGAAACCCGCGAGGCAGGCGCGAAATTCAATTCTTTTCCAAATCCGAGAAATCATCCGGAGTGTCATTCCCTTTCCAAGGATTGATGGTGCTTGCCGTGCGTCACGGCGTGCCGGCGGCAGCGGCGTCGCCGCCGTTGTTCAAACTCCACGGCGAAAGAATCGAGGCGGCCTGCCCTTGCGGCGAAGCTTGCAGGATGGGCTCAACGCCTCCCAAAACCGTGATGGCCGTGGTTTTCGATGCGTCATGATCGGCCGTCGCCACGATCATGACCGCATCGCCTTTCTGAAAATCCGCCAGCGAATTCGCGGGAAGCCGGCCAAGCATTTGTTGGAGATCGCCGCTGCCGGAGCCGCCGTTCCCGCCTGCGCCCATTCCCCGTTGTCCCTGCGGGGCAGGTGCCGTGGAAGGCGCTGGCGGTGCGGCGCCCGGTTTCGCGGCCTCACCGGAACCCTCGGCGTCTGCAGACGCACCTTTCAATCGCACGGCGATGCGTTGCGCCATGGGTTGTGGCAGTTTGCGTAACTGGGAGTCCGGGATGAGCTTCACCTCAACATTCTTCTTCGTGGCTAGATCGTTGACCGTGAACGAGCCACCTCCGGCATCAACCGCCACGATCGTGCCGGCGATATTCCGGAACGCCCCGCTGACGATTTCCTCGGCCGTGAATTCGGAGCCGTCGGCGGTGCGCGTGCCGCGGGCGCGCAATTGATCGCCAGCCTTTATTTCGGCAATGGCGCTGGGCTTGGCATCGTCAAATTTGACGGAGCCCGGGGCATAGCGACGCAGAATTGTGGTGGAGGCGGCGTGAATGGCGACGTCCTTGTTGCCCGTGGCCGTCGTTGTACCGATCGTGATGACTCCGGAAGCGGCATCGACCGAGCGCACCAGCCCTCCCATGCCGTGCCGCTGCCATTCCTCACGCTCGTGCGCTTGTTTTTCCGCGATGTCGGTTTTCTTCATGGCCACCACGGACGATGCCACCAGGGAGTTGGGTGCATCGCCGGGCTTGCCGCGAACCAGGATGCGATCTCCCGTCTGAAGCTCACCGAATTGCAGCGGAGCGGCTTCCTTCAAATCCTTGGAGCCTGGAGGCACGCGAAGAAGTTTTGCGTCCGGGGAGACGACAACCTTTATCTCTGCGCCGGCGTCCGTGGTCAACGTGAGGGTGTTGCCGGAAATTGTCTTGATGGTGCCCAGGGCCGGCGGTGATTTTGGCGCGGGTGCCGCCGGCGCCCCTTGTCCGGCGCGAACGGAAGAAGCCGAGACAACAAGCAGACAAAAGCCCAGCACGACACCCCACCAACGCCAGTGTTTCGGACGGCCTCCGCTCACAACTACTGTTCCCATCGAACTCTCCTCAAGCTCCCTATCGGTCAAAGGAGTGCCAAGCAAAGTCGCAAACACACTTGCAACGCTGTCCTGGAGCAAGGCTCTGCAATTTAGACGCTCCGAAGGGGAGGATGCGTTACAACCATCTTACACGACATCACCGGGAGCGCCTGCGGAGCGCATAATCCGCTCGCTGCGACAACAGGGAAATCCCCGTTGCGACATGATCTGGAATACAAATGGTTGCGCCACCCAAGGGAGGCCGTCGGGCTTATACTTGCGGATGGCCGGGAAGGCGCAATCGAAAGAACGGCCCATGGGAGACTACACATGAAGAAAACGACACTTTTGGGGGTCGCGCTCGCACTCCTGTTGGCATTGCCGGGCATGAGTCTCTGTCAGAGTGCGGCCTCGGACCCGCCCCAGTCCAGCGCGAAGGCTGCTGCCGCGCACTACCCTTGCTCGGATTCCGACATTGCGCACTACACGGCGCGCCGGGCCACGGGACCCATCCGGGCGGATGGCTTGCTCGACGAACCCGACTGGCAAAAAGCCGAAAAGTCGCCGCGCTTCGTGGATATGGCCACAGGCGAGCCCGCCATTTACGGCACGCGCGCCGCCGCGCTCTGGGACGACCAGAATCTCTATGTCGGTTTCTGGATCGAGGAGCCCTTGGTTCAGGCCAAGCTCACCGAAACAAACTCGCTGATCTTCAACGAGAATGACGCCGAAGTGTTCATCGACGGCGGCGATACCTATTACGAGTTCGAGATCAACGCTCGCGGCACCACCTATCAGATGTTTTACATTTGGCGCGATGCCTACAAAAAAGGCGGCCGCTTCGACGTGCCGGAGTTCGACGTGGTAAAGAACAACGCCATGACGTTCGGCGGCGACTACGACCGTCAGGCGCCCACTTTCTGGAGAGGCACGAACCCTCGCGGGCTTCGCTGGGTGTACTTCGGCCGGGGATTCCCCGGGCTGCAGAGCGCCGTGCACGTGGACGGCACGCTCAACGACAACTCCGACATCGACAAGGGTTGGACCGTCGAGCTGGTCTTTCCGTGGAAGGACGCCAAGTGGCTGGCGGGAGACCGGCCCTTGCCTCCCAAGGAAGGTGATACCTGGAAGATTTTCTTCGGGCGCTTCGAGTTGCTGCACGTCGCGGGCGCGGAAGTCCAGCCCCACCCCGGCTGGGCGTGGAACCGTCACGGCGTCTACGACACCCACCTCCCGCAGTGCTGGACGGCGATCAATTTTTCGACCCGTCCAGTGCAATAGCCTGGGAATCCTCGCGTTTCCTTGCTACAAGCGATCTCATAAATGGCTCTCGGGAGGGCACGGCTTCAGCCGTGCCGAAAAGGCCCGCGAATTCAGGGGTTTCAACCCCTAGGAAGCGCGGGTGGCCTGCGCCCTTTGCGGTTTGTGCAAAGGGTGGGTCCGCTCTTCCTTTTTGTCTTTTCTTCTACGCCGATTTGGCGGGGGCGTGTGGAAGTTGAAACTACAATGCTTGTGCAGAAGCACAGTGTTTTGACGCGGTAGCAACCCACCGGTGTTTGCCAATCATTACTTCGTCTTACTGTTTAGCGTCGCATCTTCGCAGCGGCTCTGCGTACGGCCTCTTCGCTAACTTTACCTGTTTCTTCCCGCATAAATCCAAGGCTCGCGTTTGGCGAAAACTGCGGAATCGGTCGAGGGAGGTTCTTGTTGAGCGAGTCGGCGCGCTTTTGACGTATCTCGCCGGCCTTTGGCGCTTTACTGTCGCGATAACGATTGTCTAGCCCCGGTTCTTTCACAGTTTTTCCTCCTTTGCATTTCACCTAAATCCAAATCGTTTCTTCAGAGCGGCAGAAAGCGCTAAACCCTCAGTTAGGGTCGCTTTTTCAGTTGTAATGAGGTCGTAAATCTTTTTCCAGTGGGGCTTGAGTTCGTCGTCAAGCCGAACCGTATCTTTGAGGAATTCAAGATAAAGAGCAGGGATTCGCACGGCGTACGTGATTTGGCCGTTTTCGCAAAAGGCTGCGAGTACCCTTTGCGCTTCAGGAGCAGCGATGAACTCCGCTTGGGGCAAAATCAACTCCTCAAAAAGAGCTTCCGCTCCTCTAAATGACCTCACCTTTTCGAGTATTGGCACCGCAAGCTCGGCGTACTCTCCTGACTTGCTAGCTTTAATGACTCTCGCAAGGGTCTGAGTGTTTGCATCAGCGAGACGCTTGTTGGCAAGAGGTTTGAGGGCTGGAATCTGTATAGCGTAAGGCAAAAACCTATAGGCATCTTCGTCGTCTGAGTTCTCGATATAGTTCGCCGCCTTTATCTGTCCAGCATTACCCAAGAAATCCCAAGCGCCTTGCACTCTTGCAGCATAGAAAATGACTCGATAATAGCGCTCGTCAGGCTGAGCCGCAGCTAGCTTAGGAAGTAGGTCACGGAGAATGCCTTCTGCCTGCTGGCGATACATTTCAATGATGGCGTTTATTGCTGCGAACATTCTCGTTCGCTTAGCACTTTTCAGAATCTCACCAAGTATGATTTTTGACAGAGCAATGGTGAGATTTCGCACAAGCGGTTGCCGTGCTCTTGTCAGTGGGCCACCACGAAAGAACTCAATGGCCTTCTCGGTGTCTTGGGGAAAATATTCAGATTGAATGTCTTTCATTATCCGTTCAAATGCCGCTTTACCCTGTACGGGTGGTTGTTCAAGGAAACAGGTCACCGCATTTTTGATATGACTACGCGCAAGCTCCGCGGTCGCGCGGTACGGCTCCGAAGAGGAAGACATGGACGGGTGCGCACACCGATTTCGGTCCTCATCTAGCCGCTTCAAATCGATTACTTCGATGGGAGACAATAGCTCGAATTGATTTTGGGCTGATTCCAGTAAAGTAGCTTCAAACTGGAGAGATGCGCGCCAATTGTTAGACGCGCGGGCTCCTTCAAACTCCTGTAACTTGTCTTTCGCTGCCGCATCGCCGCTCATTTCTAACTCACGAAGCTTGTCCAGGAAATCGTAGACAACTGCAATCCACGTCGCGACTATTGACGAACGGAAAGCTCCAGACTTGTAGCAAGCTACCGCCTCGCGGATGTATGTCCTTGCCGCATCTCCCCGGCATCTAAGGACGAGTTCGTCTAGGTCGGACAACTCCTCTTGCATCACCAAACCTCTCCGCTCACTGCTTCCTGCGCACACGTTATACGATCAGGAGAGTGTAGCCACGGGGATCGCGCCCACGTCGCACAAACACAAGGACAATGGAAATCCCGCACTAAATCACGCCAAACTTTCGCAGTAGCTCCAACTGTTTTTGCAGCTTATCGGGGTCTGAACTCGAGTCCACGGTCAGCGTAACGTTTAATCCCGATTTCGTGCGTGAGTCGTTGTGACGAACCTGCTCCAGTTGTTCAGTGTCGGGTTTGGGTGGTGCTCCACCGTCGTCCGGGGTCTCAAGAGCGGGCGACTCGGCTTGTTCTTCGCCATCATCTTCGGACTTTGATTGTTCGTTTGGAACTCCAGCCTCCCCAGATTTGACTAAGACAATCGAATCGCCGTCCCGCTTCCCTAGATGCGCAGTTTCCGCTGATTCCAGGAATAGCCCGACGCACTCCTCGGCAGAATCGGGGTGAACTTTCAAGGAAAGCGCGTGTTGCCGCAGCTTCCCTTTCGCGACTGTGTCACCGTTGTAAGTAGTGAAAAGTTCGCTGAAGAGCTTAGACGTGAGGAAGGACCTTTGAAGCAACGGTACCTTTTCTTCCTCAACTGCCGCATCAATGGATCTCGCTAGCGGACTAGCTTGATATGCACTAGGCTTGCCTTCGAGCAAACCAAATTGTTTAAGCGCTGATACGCGTACCTTTCCGAGAGTGCCGGAGTTCCCAAATACCCCTGCCAGAATAGTCTTCTCAGGTTGAGGCCCTGTGTGGGTCTTACTTACGAGTTTGTCAGCGTACTGAAGGGCTTGCTCGAGGGAGATTCGTGGAAACACTGTACCGCCCTTGCGACCTCCTTTGGGAGGCGTGTGCTTCTGTGGCTTGTCAGTGTCCGCCATCGGTGATTACCTCCTGGGACTTTATCGCTACAAGCAACTCGCTTAGCCCTGCGGCATAAGAGCCCGAGAAGTCCGCATATTTCTTGTCCGCTATACTAGCGGGCACCTGCGCATCATCGACTTTTACTGGCATGACGGTTACTCGTCTGCGCTCAATCTCGCGAACCATGGCGCCGCTAAGTTCCTTCCTCACCCACTCAGATTCCACTGAGTTGCGGCTTATAACCAAGAGGAAGAAGTCGGATTCCGCTATGCCCTGTGCAATCTTCTCGGGGATGGAGTCGCCGACACGGATGCGTTGCTCGTCAAGCCATACCTGCACTCCATTCTCAACAAGGTCCGCCGCAAGCTGTCGGACAAATCTCTTGTCCTTTGAGCTGTGGGAAATAAAGGCGACGCGCTGCTGCGCATGCTCTGCGTGGCGGGTTTGTTTAGCGTTGACTGCATCGTCAACCAGAGCTTCTACACGCAAGCCCAGGTCGAGCACCTTCTCGGAGTTTGCCCACGCTATCAAAGGACTCACCGCACTGGCCTCATAGTGAGTTTCTCCAGCGACGGTGGCTGCCTTCCGCATAGCTGCCTGGAGGTCATTACCCAGTGCCATGAATTGCCGAATACTGGCGATGAGCGGAAGTCGCAATAATGCCTCACGAACAACAGCCCGCTTCTGCTCCTTAGTCCCTTTATACGGATAAGCTTGGGCGGGGAGGTATGTCGTACCTTCGGGGGATTCCACTAAACCAATGAGGCGAGCATTCTTGAGGAGCTTCCCTGCGGTGGCAGGAGCGATTCCGGCAAACTGTGCGATTGTTTTGCTGGTGGGACTATCTAACCAGGCAACGGCATCGAGAACTTCAAACAGCGGGTCGATTTTTACTGCCTCGAAACGGAGTTCCGGCTTGTTCTTTCCCGTCTTTGTGCATTGGGCCAAGGTAATCTCATTCTAGTCTTGCAGAACTATTTATTCAATCGTTAGGTGACGTGCAGGAGAGCGAAGTATCACTCACGCACGAAACCCCACGGTCCGCTTCCTCAAACCTCTCTTTTCCAACGCAAGGTGATGATTCCTCAATGGGCGGCGGAGCGTCGCGTAGTGCAAGGCGGTCAAAATGGTTCTTCGCTGTGAGGGATGAATTCGGTGGCAATCTCCGGACGGCTGGCGTGACCTAAATTAGGCGGGTGGGGCAGAGAATGTTTTCCATTGCTGGTTCATGAGGCACCACTTCGGTACATCATTCACGCACTACCGTTTGTAAAAAGAGGATGTAGACCTGGGTGCCGCATCCTTGTGGTTTTCAAGGGCGCGGATTTTGACTTTTCCCCTGCTCGGATTGGCGGGGGCGTGTGGAAGTCGAAATTGCAGTGAGACTAAATAAGTCCCACGGTATCACGGTGCTGCCTTCGCCCCTGAAATTGAATTGGAGTCAAATGGAGTCACGTGATGGAACTAGTGGCCTGTACCAACTGATTGTGTACTGATGTGGCGCGATGGATTAGCATATTTCCACTTCACGGTACGGGGTGATTTGTTGTACTGACGGATGTAGCGCAAGAGCTTCCTCTTCAGATCAGAGACGGAAGTGAATACGCCTCGCGCAAAGACGTCGCGCTCGATCTTGCCGAACCACAGCTCGACTTGATTCAGCCACGAAGAGTAAGTCGGAGTGAAGTGCAAGTGAACTTTGGGATGCACCGCCAGGAAATCTGTGACCGGCCTGCTTTTGTGAGCGGAGAGGTTGTCGGCGATCACATGGATCTCTTTACCGCGGGGCTGATCGATCACAATGTCGGTGAGGAACGCGGCGAATTCGGCCGAAGTGTGCCGCGCAGCCGTTTTGCCCACTACCTCGCCAGTCTTGGTGTTGAAGGCGGCATACAGCGACAAGGTACCGTGACGAAAGTACTCAAAGCCGTGCCGTTCGGCGCGTCCCGGGGACGGCGGCAGAACCGGATCCTTGCGATCCAGGGCCTGGATGGCGGTCTTTTCATCCACGCTGAACACCGCGGCATGCGCCGGCGGGTTCAGATACAACCCAATAATGTCGGCAGCCTTGGTCTCAAAATCCGGATCGTTCGAGGCCATGTAGCGCTCCATGCGATGCGGCTGGAGTCCGTGCTTATGCCACACCCGTGCCACCATCATGTGGCTGACGTCCAGATGCGCTCCGAGTTTGCGCGTGCTCCAGTGGGTGGCCCCGCCCCTCGGCGCACGCCGTGTCGCCTCCAAAATCCGTGCTTCCAGTTCCGGGGTGAGCACGGTGGCGACTTGCCCCAAATGCCGACTGTAGAGTCCCGCGATGCGTTGTTCGGTAAATCGTTTGCTCCAGCTGGCCACAAAACCCCGGCTGCAGTCCATGCGCTCGGACACTTCATCCCACGTATGGCCTTCGGCCAGAAGCAAGATCAGCCGCGCCCGTCGAGCATCTTCCGCCCGATCAGCCCGGCTATTGGCTCGCCGCGTCAGTTCCCTGAGCTCCGAATTCGTCAACGTGATCGCGTCTCTCATGGACGCGATTAAAGTCTATAAATGGCTGTTACCGCTAACTAGGAGCGACATGTCCGGTTTGGCTTACCAGGCACTGACAGCCGAGGGACTCGTCGAGCCTGCTCCTCCAGGCTGCCTCGGAACTAATGGAGCTTCGCGTATTCCGCTTTCGCAGCGATGAGGATGGGAATTTCAGGGTCGGCGTCTTTCCAGAGGGTGAGGAACTCTCTGTAGGCGGCGAGCGCCCGGACGCGGGCAGCATCGGCCTGGGCTCCCTGCGAGGTTCTTGACTGCAAGGCATTGGCACGAGCCACTCCCAGACGCGCCAACGCCCCCGTCCAGCAGTTCAACACAATACCGTTGTGGTCGAGAATCTTCTGAAACTCGGCAGCAGCGGCCTTGCCCTGCCCGGTTGCCAAGTATGCCTCTCCGCGTGCATATACGTGGTAGAGGCAGGAAGTATTGTCGCCGAAAGGGATGTTGCCTAACTCAATGCGTAAAGCAGATTCCAAGCCGTTCAGGCCGACAAGCGGATTCTTTCTGTCCAGCGCCAATTGCGCCTGAATCGCTGGCAGCCATAGCGACTGCATCTGCGTGTCCAGCGGAAAGCGTCTCCCTAAGTCTTGGGCCAAGGACTCGGCTCGTGCCGTGTCGCCCGCCATGGCAAACGCAAGCGCCACTTCACTCTCGGGGCCCTGACTCGTGGGAGCCAGCTTCAAAGCCATTGTCGCTGACTGCCGCGCTTCTATCGAATTGCCGTAAGCGGCTTCCTCCTGAGCAGCAATCGCCTGCCATATTGCCCCGCTTTCCTTGCTGTCGGCTCGTATGGCAGATTCCACGGCCCGCTTGGTCAGTTCCCGCGCTTTGGCAAGGTGACCGCCATACGCCTCGGTGTCAGATGCGAGCGCCAGTCCAAAGTTCTCGTAATCGGGCTTGCCCGAAAACCACTGTTGCTGTTCCGCCATCGCGGCGGAATCCGCCCCGAGAAAGCCAAGAGCATAGAGGGTATTGTGGAATGCAAAGTCATCCATTTTTCTTGTCTGCGCCTCGTGAATGATCTGCCGCGCTTCGTCAGGGCGTTGCAAGGCGAGCGCGCAGTAGGCGAGACTCTCGTAGCCACCTACCCAATCCGGTTCAAGGCGCAGGGCTTGCCTCACCATCTCTGCGGCTTTTTCATACTGCCCCTGTGAGTTGAATACGCCACCCAAATTGTTATACGCTGCGGATTCTCGCGGATAGCTCTCGACCCACTCTTGAAGCGTCTGGGCTGCTTTATCCAGTTCCCCGGTTACAGTTTGATAGTAGTTGCTGGTGATCTCCAGCCTTTCCTTTTCGCTGGCATGTTCCCTTAGTTGAAATGCCTTGGTGTAATAGTCGCTGGACCGCGCTGCCTGGGAAAGATTGAAGTAGGTTGTGCCTAACGCGTTGTAGCCCATGGCAAAATTCGGATCAAGCTCGATGGCATGCTGAAAGTAAGGCAAAGCAATGGCAGCGCCTTTCTCGTCAGCGGCCTTTTTTCCAAGGCTGTAAGCTTTAAGAGCTTCGAGCGAAGACGTGGTGGCCTGTATGAGCGGAACATCAAACTTCTGCAGCGTAGCCAGCGATTCGCCCAGTTCGCCGCGCAGCCTCGATGCCGCCTCGCCCAGCGCGTCCAGCACCTTCTCCTTGGAGGTCGCCGTCACCAACTCCTGCGCCAGCGTGTCTCCGTTCTGGCAATTCACGGCCTTCAGCCCCAGTACATATTCGCTGCCCAAACTGCCAATCGTTCCGGCAATGTAAGCCTTGCTGCCCGCCCGCTGGCTAAGCTCGCGGGCCACCTCGGGCGTGAGTTTCGTGCTGGCCGGACGGGTCATCAGTTGCAAGGTCTTCGCAACTTGACTGTCGGAGAGCACATTCAGGAAAGGCGATTGCCGCAGGGAGACGTTGAGCGCCGTCTTAAGCGTGTCGTCGAACACCGTATCGCCCGTCTTGTTGTCGAAATCAGCGAGCACGATGGTGTCTTTGTCGGTCAACGCGTGTACCTTGCGGGTGTGGAACAACCGACCGCTTACTGCCAGCCCGATAACTAGGACTGTGGCGCCAGTGACCGCCGCCCATCGGAACCAAGAGGATTTTGAAGGGGGCTTCAACCCGGTCTCGGCTGCTGCGATGGCTGTACGGCCCGACTCGCTATCGCGCTTCAACCGCTGCAAGTCCGTGCGAATTTCCGCCGCACCTTGATAACGGAGCTTTCGGTCTTTTTCCAGGGCCTTCCCGATGATTTCGTCCAACTTTGGCGGGAGTGCTTGATTGACCTGCGATGCCGGAACGGGTGTCCGGTTCAGAATCCCATCATGGATGACCGCAGCACTATTTCCGGGGAATGCCATGCGTCCTGCCGCCATCTCGTAGAGCAGCGCACCAAACGAGAACAAGTCTGTCCGTGTGTCCAACTCCTCGCCACGTGCTTGCTCCGGCGACATGTAAGACATCGTGCCCATCGTCGTGCCGGGGCTGGTCAGGAGTTCCTCCGCTGTGGCGGTCGGCATCTCTGATACAGCTATGCTTGCGCCAGCAGGGACCACTTTCGCCAAACCGAAGTCAAGAATCTTGGCGTTCCCTTGGTCAGTCACGAATATGTTGGCGGGCTTCATATCACGGTGAATGATGCCTTTTTTGTGAGCGGCGTCCAGCGCACCCGCGATTTCGGTTCCCAAGTCCAGCACTTGTTCAAGCGGCAGGGGCTTGCCAGAAATGCGGTGCTTCAGCGTCGCGCCCTCAAGATACTCCATGGCGATGAATGCTTTTCTATCTTCCTCGCCGATATCATAAATCGTGCAAATGTTCGGGTGATTCAGTGCGGACGCAGCTTTGGCCTCACGCTTGAACCGTTCCAAGGAATGAGAATCATGCGCCAAATTGTCAGGCAGGAATTTCAGTGCGACGGGGCGATCAAGCCGAGTGTCTTCGGCTTTATAGACCACACCCATCCCCCCGCCGCCAATTTTCTCTAGAATGCGGTAGTGGCCGAGCGTTTGACCGATAAGCGGATCGTGACCTGGTGCCTCGATGGTCACGGGGAAGAACCCCTTCCTCCTTCCCCCTTAGCTGACATCGTAGGTTTGGAATTTGGCGAAGTCAATAAAGAACGGCGCCCGGATGTTGCGAGGCCGTTTCTGAGCAATCCGTAACTTTTCGCGAGCAAATGCTGGGTCAAGTCCTGATAAACGCTTTGAGAACGGAAAAAGTAAGAAACAAAGTTTGACCAGCACAAATCTGTCCCAGATTCTTCATTCTCTGCCTACCCTCCGAATCGATCTCGACTCTATCGGGTCCCTTCACTTACTAGGAAACATCCAAACGGGAAAAAGTAAGGAAAAAACTTAACTGATGAGAGGTGGCCCGCGCCTGGAGTTGGCGTGCCGACCACTGCCCCTTACTTATTTAAGGAACATCGAGAAGGAAAAAGTAAGAAAAAATCTTCGGTACCAGTACGTTCTTTGGGTCCCCGGGAAGAACAGAACCACAATGGGAAGACCAGGACACGACCTTAAAGCGCCCCTTCTGTTCAGGGAACTCTACGGCCTCCCCGCAGACACAATCACAGGAACGAGGAAGCATGGGTGACCGCTGTAGGTCCACGGCTGTCGCTTGGTGCGGAACCGGAGCGCACGTTGCGCTATGCAAAAGAAAACGGACCGTCCAGCAATTCTGCTAGGCGGCCCGTTGCACTTGAACGCAGCACCTCAGCCCCATTGGAACTTCACGGAGCACGTTTCGAGCACAGAATCCGGACGGTTCGGATTCCGCAGGTTCGTGGAAGTTTCTGGAATACCCTAAAAATTGAGGACCAGACTCAATTCCATGATTCTGGGAGTCAGGGTGCCGGTCACCACGCCGAGGCCACCACCATCGTAATAGGGGTCTACAGAGGTGAGGCCAGGATGGTTGAAGACGTTGAACGCCTGCGCGCGGAATTGCAGGCCCATTGTTTCGTGAATTGGGAAGTTCTTCATTATGCCCATGTCCCAAACTTGGGCGCCGGGCCCGCGCAATGGATTGCGAGGAGAATCGCCGAAGGCGCCTGGCGCTTGAAGATCGAAGGCGCATGGATTGAACCAGGCGGACATGGTGTGGATGCGATCCGGGGCGAGTCCGCCCTGAGAAACGAGCGTATGGCAGCCAGGATTGGAATTGGCCATTACTGGACCGGCCATCGTGGGATCCGAAATGATGTCGGGGCGCTCGTTCCAACTGCCGATACCCGCTTGATCCGCAAACAGAGTGACGTTGACGGGCGCGCCTGATTGGAATTTGGTGATGCCGGAAAGTTGCCAGCCATCGAGAATCTCTCTCTTGACGCCAGTCATGTGGTGGAAGAAAGGCAAATCCCAAGAGTAGTTAAAGGTCAACATCTGGGTCATGTCGAAGTCTGCCACGCCTCTTTCGGCTACGAAGTTATTGGAATCCTGAGGCCAGCTACCCGTGCTGGATTCGTCCGTCAAGACTTTGGAGTACGTGTAGGAAGCCTGGAAAGAAAGGCCGTTCCGCAGGCGGTGAAGCAGCTCGACTTGTAGCGCATTGTAGTTGGAATTGAAGCGCGTAGCATACGCCGTAATATTGGACCATCCGAGGTAGGGGCGGACGTAGTCGGGTGAAATGGACCAATTGGCAATGAGAGGATTGGGCGCCGGCTGATTGAGATTGTAATCGCCCAGCAAGTGCGTGCCCTTGGTGCCGACGTACGCAGCGGACAAGCTGGTGCCCGGCACGATTTCACGTTGCACGCTCAGGGACCATTTCTGGACGCTGGGATAGTCCCAGGGAGCCAGCGCGGCGTTGAGGGACGAAGCGTAGAGAGTTCCGGGAACTCCGCCGGGCGTATCCAGAGACGTGTTGTAGATGTTGACCGATTGGTTGAAGGGCGGATTGTTGATGCCAAACTGGCTGTAGGAGCCCCAGCGATCGTAGAACATGCCGTAGCCGGCGCGTACGGCCATCCTGCCGGTGTTTGTGGGATCCCAGACAATTCCGATGCGCGGCGCGAAGGCCGCTTTATGGCTGGGGAAAAGCGCCCTGCCATAAGGCGAATTCTTGCCGCCCATGATGATGCCGTTGAGGGGATCGCCAGTGCCGGCCACCAGCGTGCCATCCCAATTGACGGTCGGGGCATCGGCGGGATTGTACAGGGAAGGACTGAACGAGGCGAACTGGTTCTTCAGTTCGTGTTCGGGCTGGAAGTATTCGTAACGAAGACCAAGAGTGACCGTTAGATTCGTGCGCAACTTGATCTGGTCCTCGACGTAGGGCTCCAGATTGAACCAACGATAATTGCCAAAAGGATCGAGCGCGACTTGCGTATAGTTTTCGGCGTTGCCGAGCAGCAAATCTGCCAAGGCATTGTTGGAGTACTGGCCCGTAAAGGTGAACGTGCCGTTGGTGTTGTTGCTGGAAGGATTGGCCAGTTCGCTTTTGCCCTCGGGGAGATACGTCGCGCCGAAGCGGATGATGTGTTTGCCTTTGGTCCAGGTGTTGTCCGAGGTAAAGGGCATGCTGAAGGCATAGTTGTGGAACCACCAGACCTCCACGATCCCGGTGTAACCCCCGTTCAGGTAGATCGTGGGGATGCGGTTGCCTTCCTGCAGATTTGTTTGATAGGAGAACGCGTCCTGAATATTCAGCCCGGGAGCGCGGTCCCGGCTGGAAAGAGGGCCATTCTTGAGCGACTTGTCGTTGGCATAATAGAGCCCCCAGGTGAATTCGGATATGAAACTCGGCGAGGGCGTATAGGTGAGATGAGCCGTCGCGTTGTAAATGGGGAAGTTCTGATTTGAGCCGCCGACATCGGGGAAGGGATTATCTCCCCAAATGTCGTAGGGATTCCACAACTGCACACTGTCCTGGCTGTAGCGGCCAAACAGGCTCCACTTGTCGGAAAGTTTGTAATCCAACCGGATGGATTCCTCGCGCCACTTTGTGGAGTTGGGTTCTTGCGAGATGAAATTGAAATTCCCCCCATTAGTGTAATGGTAACCGGGAGTGGGCATGGGGAAGTAATTGGCGAGGAGCAGCTTGGCGTTGTTGTTGATCCGCGCCGGATCCATGACGTTCAACTGGCCGTTGTAGTCGAATGGAGTGGCGAGAGAGACGACGCTGCCATCGTTACAAGTGTAGTTCTGCGCAGTAGTGGGATCGAAGACAGTCCCGGAATCGAAAAACGGGTCTATTCCGGTCACGGGGTTAGGGCACGGCGAAGTCATTGTGCCGGTAAGCCGCCCGCGAAAGTCGCCGCTGCGTTCCGCAACGGTGGGGGTATAGGTGATATTGGGGCCGCCCGCTTGAATAATGCGTCGCCATTCCTCCGACCAGAAAAAGAAGATGCGGTCCTTCTTGATAGGGCCGCCCACGTCATAACCGAAATCGTTCCAGCGATTCTCCGGCTTGATGGTTGAGAGCGCATCAATAGCATTCAACTTGTCGTTGCGGAAGAACTCAAAAACGTTGCCGTGGAATTTGTTGGAACCTCCGCGCGTGATCAGATTGACCTGGCCGCCGGCGGAACGCCCTGCTTTGGCGGAGTAGTCGTTACTCTCCACGCGGAATTCCGAAATGGCGAAGAGGTTGGGCGCCACGAAAGCGTTGCCGCCAAAGGTGTCCACGTTGCGAATGCCGTCAATCATCAGATTGTTCTCGTCGTCGCGGACTCCATTGACCGAAAAAGCCACGGAAGAGTTCGAGCCGAATCCCGGATCTTCCTGGATGGGGGCCTGGACGCCGGGCTCCAATCCAACCAATTGCGTAAAGACGCGGTTCGTCAGCGGGAGAGTGTTGATCTGCTCGCCCGTGACCGTGTTCCCTTCACTCGCGGTGACCGTGTCGACGGGAGGCGGGGCCGCTGTCACGGTTACTTCCTCGGTGACCTGGCCGACGGGCAGAGTGGCGTTCACACGCAGGGGCTCGGCGGCATGAACCAGGAACGCCGCATGAACATGCTTCTTGAATCCCGGTTTGACCACAGTGAGTTCATAGCGGCCCACGGGAACAATCAGGAAGGTATATTCTCCGGTGGCATCCGTTTTCGCGGACATCTGCTGGCCAGTGTCGAGGTTCTCCAGTGTCACGAGCGCATCCTGGATCACGGCCCCCGAGGAATCCAGAATCGCACCCTGCACGCTGCCCACATTCGACACTTGGGCGAAGGCGACGGCAGGAAGCAGGAGAACCACAAGCAGGCATACCACGGAGAACACAACGCCGCTCCGTTCCACGCAGTTCATATCTCTCATGACAAATCTCCATCCTCTCTAGAGCACGTCAAAACCAGATGTAAGGCCCCCACGAGTACCCTCTCGACGATCAAATCGAGCTGATCGCCGGCCATCGCCCGCTCAAGGCAGTGGCGCTTCCACTTCCTCCAACTCCCACTTGTCTTCCGACACCTGATGGCAGTCGTAGCCATAGAAGCGGTCATTGAAAATGTGCTGGAAGAGGCAGGCACGTTGCCCGCGCATGACCGGATTGCCAGCCACCGGCTTGAAATCGCCATCCGGGGAGTTCGCAGCAAAGATCTTCACTTGCCACTCGCCTTCGGGGTTGTTCGTGTAACGGTGCGGGAAAATCTCCGTGGCCAGGTAGTAGATCCCGTCCGGAGCTGCTTTCGTTTTCAGGAAGAGGAGTGTCGGTGCGGCGACGGTTTCCGTTGTGCGCAGCAGGACTTTTTCCGGCGCCTTGTCAAGGTCCGTAACGGACTCGGCGTTGCGGCTGACGATTTCAAAGTGGTCCTGGTCGTTCCCGCGGTAGTAGGTCAGGAAGAAACGTCCCGAGCGCGGATCATGGAAAAGGTTGGGATTCTGATTGCGCTGGTTGGGCACCGGCTTAACCAGCACCTTTTCTTCCTTCAGGTGGATCCCGTCACGCGAAGTCGCCAGCACGACGTAACTGCTTGGCGTGTCGTAGTCCCGTGTAATCGCGAAATAAAGCAGCCCCGGGTCCCTCGGGTTGGCCTTCTCCAGCACGGAGGGCCACCGCGCGTTCTTCCAGAGGGGGTTCTCCGCGTACTTGGTCCAATGCACGAGGTCGTTGCTCCGCGCCAAGCCGATGCCACGCCCTTCGTTCAGGCCGTACCATCCCCAATACTTGAAGCCATCACGGTTGATCTCCAAGACGCACAGCGTGTGCGGAAACTCGTTACCCTCCCACGCCTGCGCCTCGGGAAGCACATGCTGTGGGGTGCCCAGTTTCAGATAAGTGGCAGCGCCAGCGTCTCCCTGCTGCGCTCTCGCCGGAAGTGCGGCGCAAATCGCGCCCGCCGCCAGCATCAACATCAACCGCGTGCAAATGGTTCCTTTCGACATCGGTTCTCCTATTGGATAAGTCCAAGTTCACTGCCTTGTTTCCAGATGCGCTCCAGCCTTGCGAAACTCGATTCCAGTCTCACGATGCTCGGAGCCGCGGAACAAGCGACCGGCTTGCCGGACAGGTCTTCATTGCAACTGCAAATCCTCGTTTACGTCTTTCCAGTCCGACGGGGTGCCCAACTGGTTCTTCCCTTTTTCCGGGATAGCGGTCAACCCGAACTCCCAATAGAACACGCCGCCAATCCAAGACGCGGGCTTCTTCAGGCTCGCCGAGGGATCCACTTCGTAACCCTCGCGGAGAGTCTTCTTCAACTCCTTCGCTGTCATATCGCTTGTGTAACCCCACTCGCCGAGCCCCACCTTGGCGTTCGGGAAGCGCTGCTGAATGCCCTGGAACCAGGTCACCCAATCCGACGCATGCGGCAGACCATAGCCGCATCCCGTCGCGTCCGGGTAGTAGCTGATCAGAACGTAATTCATCCCATTCTTGAGCTTGGTGCCGACGTACGTGTCCACCCAGGTGAAGGGATCGGCGCTTGCCGGTAGGTCGGTCGGGCAGAAGGTCAGAGTGAGTGCAGCGGGCTTTCCAGCGGCTTTGACGATGTTGAAGGCGTCCGTCATTTTGTCGGCGACGTCCTGAATCGCGGTATTGGGCACGCCCCCCGGCCAGCCATCAGGACAGCTCAACCCGTCCGCAGCCTCGTCCGCTCCCGTGTTGTAGGTCCAGTTGCCGTTGATTTCGTTCCCGACTTCCCAGAAGTCCACAACCTTACCAAGATGCTCGACGAAGTCCTTCCACCGCCTGGCATGGTCTGCGCGCGTGAAGCAGAACATGTAGCTGGAATCCACAGGCTGACCCATCAAGACGGGATGGCCTCCCGTATGCACGTCTGTGCTGGCTTTGATCTGTTCCACCGCGGAGTAATAGCTGCTCCCCGTGGCGCCTTGACCGCCGGAATCAACTTCCAGTGTGAACACCAGCCGTACTGACGGCGTGACTTCCAGATTGCTCAGCGCGGGAATGACTAGATTGAGGTAGTCAGAACTTCGCACGTCATAATCGTCGGCAACCGTCACTCCGTGCATAGGTGACGGAATCCTCTGTGCCAGCAGGCTCTCGAGTGACTCGGATGATTGACCCAGCGCCTTTGCGGGCATGAACGTGAAGGCGCAAAGAGAAATGACAGAGAGAAAAGCGAGGTAGAAAACATACCGCTGGAACCCTGCATCCGGATCGGTCCTTGCCACCATTTGACCTCCTAACACCGTGAGGTCCCTAGAGAGAGGAGGGCCTCAGTTGGACTGCGATTGAACTGGAGAAGGACGAATATTCGGCTACATATTATATTATCCGCATATGCTGTCAAGAGAGATCTTGTCCTTTTCCATTCCCTTGAAGGTTCACTCTGCAACTGTGCGGTTCGTCCGCCCCTTTTGGGGACGCCCCTTTGCTCTCTCGCTACTTACTTCTTGTCGCGGATCGTAGCATTCGTGATGAGTGGCTTGGCCCAAAAACCGACGCTCAACACGCAGCCGAAGGTCAGATAGAGGAAGGACATTCCCATTCGAAGGCCAAATTTGTCACCCAGCCGGCCAATGATGACCGGCACCACGGCGCCACCCATAATGCCGGTGCACAGGATGCCCGCAAAGGAGCCGTGATATTCGGAGACGGAATTCAGGGCCAGCGAGGAAACCACCGGCCACATGATGGAGGCGAAGAAGCCAACCAGAGGAAACGCCACGAGCGACATCTTGGCGGGCCCAAACAGCGCCGCCGTGAGGCAGATCAAAGCGGCAATACTGAAGCCAATCAACACGCGCCGGCTGTCAAAGATTTTCAAAAGGAGCATTCCGAGCAGGCATCCTAGTGTGAGCAGGCCCCAAAACGACGAGACGGTCGCAGCGCCCGTGGTGTCCGGATTCACATGGTGGTAGTTGACCAGGAATTGCGAAATCCAGTTGGCGGTGCCCTGCTCCGATCCGACGTAGGCGAACACGCACCCGAAGAAGAGCCAGACGATGGGCTTGCGCAGGAGTTCGCGGTACATGCTGAGCGATCCCGCCTGCTCGTCCTCTTTGCGCTCGACGCGAGGCACGCGAGACAGCGAGACAACCGCGACCATCGCCACGCTCGCCGCGGCAAAAATCCAATAGATGGAAACCCAGGGGAAATTGCGGGAGGTCAAGCGGCTGAGGAGGCGCAGAAACGCGCTTCGCTCCCCCGCCGCCGCTCCCTGATGCTCCACAATGTAGGAGTAGACCCTCGGACTGAGAAAAGATGCCGCGCCAAACACCAATTGCGCGAACGCGGAATTGAACGCGAAGTTTTCCTCGCCGCCCGCAACGCGCAAGAGCGGGTTGATGGCGACTTGCAGCGAGGCCATACCCGCGCCAATCACGAACGACGCGATGATGGTCACCAGGAAGGTCGGGTGCAGGGCGATGCTCAGGGACCCGACAAGTCCCGCCATGAACGAAAACATCATTACGGGTTTTTCCGAATATCGCTCCACGAGGAATCCCGCCGGGATGGACATCACACCGTAGGCGCTGAAGAAGAAGAACGGCAACAGCGCCACGACGGTCAGGCTTACGCCAAAACCCGTGATGATGTCCGGAATGATCGTCCCCGGGATGTTCGTAAGGAACGACATCACGAAGAAAATAAGGAAGACCAGACCTACCATGTAGCGATTGCGGGCCATTCGCGATCCTCCCTGGAACCTGCGGGTTCTTGAAGCTACTCGGTTGCGGTAATTTTCGAAGCGAATTGGAAGCGTCCTGCCTCGCGACCGGTGACAGCCGCGAGCGCCAGCGTAATCATCTGCACGGGAAGGATTTCGAGCAGAGGCAGGATGCGCGGGGGAGCCTTGGCGACGCGGAAGGCGGCGTCCGGCGAGGTCTCGCCGACAAGCTCGGCCGTTCCTCCCTGCGCGCGGATGTCGTCGTGCAAACGCTTGTTCAAGCGGGCGGTTTTACGGTCTCCGGCAAAAACCAGGACGAAGGTTTCGGGCCCGAGCATGTCGTAGGGTCCGTGGCGAAAGGCTGCGCTGCTCATTCCTTCGGCCTGAAAATGGTCGGATTCCTTGATGATCAAAGCGCCCGTGCCCACGGCAGCCAGAGACGGACCGCGGCCAACCAGGAACAGATTCTGCGCCGGGGCCAGCTTTTCCGCGGCGAAATGGACGTGAGCTTTCCAATCGGCCAGGTAGCCCTCCACGGCGAACGGCGCCGCCTGCAATTCTTTTTTCGTGCGTGGCGTGAATTTTCCGCAGAGCACGTCAGTCACGACGTCCAGCACGAGCAGGCCTGCGAGATACGTCTTGCACGAGACGGAAAACTCGACACCAGCGCGTGTGAGCAGGACCACGTCACTACGCTTGGCGAGAGGGCTGTCGGCCGTATTAGTGACCCCGATTACCGCAGCCCGCCGGCGATTCGCCTGGAGCAGCCGGATCACCTCCGCGCTGCGTCCCGATTGCGACACGGCCACGATGAGTGTCTTCCGATCGAAGCAGCGGCTCTGGTAATGGACTAATTCCGAAGTTTCCACCATCCTCGCGGAGAAGCCAGCTTCCACCAGGGCAATCTGCATCGGATGAAGCGCGTGAAGCGACGAACCCATCCCGGTCAGCACGACAGATTTGAAGTGGCCCTTGTGCAACTTCGCCGCCAGCTGCTGCAGCGGCTTGGTCGCGTCCAACCCTTCCAGCGTTTCCTTCAGCGCGCGCGGCTGGCTCAAGATGTCCCGCAGGTACTCGCCGTCAACAATGGGCAGATCAGCTTGCATGAATTCCTCCGGTGGACGCGAAGCGGTGGTGCCACACGCGCGCTGCACCGATCACGTTGGCTTCCTCGCCGAGCGACGCCAGGGATATTTCCACCTTCTCGTAAGGAACATAACGGCAACTTGCCGCGATGGTCGTCTTGATGCCGTCCAGAAACAGGTCCGCACTCTTCATCAGGCTCCCGCCGAGCACGATCGCGTCCGGGACAAATACCGTCACCAGATTGGCCAGGCCAAGCCCCAGGTACAGACTTTCGTGTTCCACCGCGCGCCGCGCCCATTCGTCGCCCGCTCGGGCCAGTTCGCAAATGCGTTTGGCGTTCAAATCGCCGCCGCGGTGCGTATAGTTGGCCGGTGCATGGCTTTCCAGCCACGCTGTCATCCCCGGTCCGGCCGCTAACGATTCCCAGCAACCGCGAAATCCACAGGTACAAGGAGGCCCCGAGAAGTCCACCAGGTGGTGTCCGATCTCCGGGTGCGAATCGGCCACGCCGCGGTATACCTTCCCATCCAAAATGATGCCCGCGCCGATACCGGTTCCCACCGTCACGTAAATCATTCGCGACTTGTTTTGTCCCCCGCCCCAGCCCGCTTCGCCCAATGCCGAAGCGTCCGCATCATTTTCCATCGCGACGCGCAGCCCGAAGGCCTTTTCCAAGTCGCGCACGGGATTCTGGCCACACCAGTTGGGGAAGAAATTGACGTCGCCGATCTCCCCAGTCAGCGGATAGACGGGACCCGTGGAGCCAATTCCGATCCCGTCCATCCTCTTGCCGCTGCGCCGATTCCGCCTGCCGCAGCGCGTCGATAATGTTGCCGATGGCTCGCGCGTACCCCGCGCTGGCGTTCGTCGGAAATTCCAATCGCCAGCTCAACCGTCCGTGCTCGTCCACCAATCCAATGGCAATTTTCGTACCGCCGATATCCACCGCGCCAATCGTCGTCATGTTATGTGTCGCGCGGTCCGGCTGCAGGGTCCCGCGCGCATGCTCCTACTGTTTCCACTCCACAATCGCGCCTTCAAAAGCGCCAATCTTCATTTTCCAGCTTGCGCCTTCCAACCGGATCGCGCTCGGCCCGTCTTCGGTGATTTTCGTCAACGAACGTATCGGGATCGCCGATGTCACCGTCACGGTCTGTTCTTCCGGGCTGTGATTCACCAGCACGACGTAGCCGCGCCGGTCGCCGGCGAGCGAAGTCGCTTCCACCTCGGGTTTGTCCACTGTAAAAGCCGGCTTCACGCCCGCCCAATCGCGGAACGCCGTATAGATGCGATGTGTCTCTTCCGGCTTGTCGAAAACCGCGGGGACTTCGCCGAGGTAGTGTTCCAGCGGATAGGCGCTCAGGAGCGTTTTCCCCGCACCCAGGTTATTCGTGACCAGCGCAGGATGACCATCCTGATCCACCGCCACCACCTTTCCGGTCGTTACTTCCAGCAGAGTGCCCCACGACTGGATCGAAGCGGAAGGCACGGAATAATGCAGCGTGTCCCCAGGCTTAAAGTCGCCGAACGGCTGCACAAACTTCAGCGTAACTTCGGAACTGATAGCGCGGTCCACGAGTCGCGCTCCAAACAGCGAAGCCATTTCCGGAATAGCCCCATCGGTCGCTACCGATGCGTACAGAAAACCGCCCTGCTCCACATACTTCCTGGCTTTCTCATAAAAATCCGAGTGCACGTGCGCGAGAAACGTGTTATCCGTGCTGGTGATAGGCGACGGAAGGAACACCATCGCGTGTTTGCCCCAATCGCGTGTACTCACGGGGGAAATCCGCTTTCAGCCCCGCTCGCCGCGCCAGGACAAAGGAACTCAACGCAGAACTGATCAGCCAGTGGTTCACGCCGCTGGCGTCAGGCTGCGCGCGGCCCGGGATGGCGTCGCCATCGGCCTGGGAAACGTAAGGCGTCACCTCGGGACCGGTCAAGCCGAAACGTGAAAAATCGCCATGGGGTTTGGCCCATTCGTCGGGAATGATGATAGCCGACGTCCGCTGGCGCGGGCGCGATGCCTGTCAAATCCAGCTGACCCACCACTTGCGCGAATTTCTTAAACTCCCGCGCCAGCGGCTTGTCCTGACGGTCCCAGGTGGTCATTCCCCAACCGGTTTCCTGCGGCGTGCGCAAATAGGGCGCTTTGTGGAACTGCGCGGGAGATGCATCGGTGTAGCACCACAGATCCACGCCCATGCTGCCTGCCCCCAAGCCGGAGTACATCTGGGCGCGATCGTAGGCCGCCACGCGTTCCGGCGAAAACTGCGCTGTGGATGCGCCCATTTCATGAATCATCACCGGATGCCCGGCACCTTGCGAAAGCGTGATTTCAAACGCCGCGCCATAGGTTCCCCGCGCGGAGAGCAAGGCATCGGGGAAGAGATCGGGCGCGTACAGAGTGAAGGGATGAACGCTGAAGAAGTCGACAAATTTCGCGATGTTGTCGGCGCGGAATGGCTCGTGAGCGATTTCCTGGCCGCTCGTGCCGACAACGATGGGATGGAGTTTGTCGTGCTCGCGGATGCCGTCGACGATCAGGCGTGTCCAGTTGATGGCCATGGCATCGGTGGTCTGCGGGCTGGGCACAATCCAGAAGGGCGGCTCGTCGGTGAGGTCCCAGGCAATGATGGCAGTTTCCTTGGCGTATCTCCGGCCAAACTCTGCCGCCAGATTCGTCTCCAACCGCAGCATTTCCGGATCCGCGTGCGGGTGCCGCCCATGCCGCCATGGCACATCCCAGTACGCTTCGCCGACCTCACCGCCGATGAACAGGCTCGGGTGCAGATAGATCTTGTACTTGTGCGCGAGCGTCACCAGGTAATCGAGCTGTTCGAACGCCACCGGATTATAGTCGCCGGGACGCGGCTCGAACCACGCCCACAGCATGTCGAAACGCGTAATGTTGTAGCCCAACTCGTGCATCTTGGCGAAGTCCGCCTCGATGTCCTTCGGATCCCACTGTACCGGCCACTGCATGGCCGCCTTCGCCGGCACCCAGTGAGCCCCCACAGCCAGAAAGCGCTTTCCATCGGCCGAAAAATAATTCCCGTCGATGCGAACGGCAGGCAACTTCGCCGCGACGCCACTTTTCGGCGCATCTTGCGCTGGCGCCGTCACGGGGAGCACACAGAGAGCACACGCTACCGCTACGTTCCGCAACCACCCGCCATGATTCCCACGCATGGAGCCTCCTTGACCTTTTCCTGTTAAACCCAACGCTCAAAACTTAAACAATAACGCGAACTGAATTTGGCGCGGAGCATGCACCGTGCCCGAAATAGACCCCGACAACCCCGGACTGTCCACGACGCTATACGGAACGCCGAACTGCGGGGTATTGAAAAGGTTGAAAGCCTCGGCACGGAATTCCAGGTTCATGGTTTCCCGGAGCTTGAAACTCTTGAATACGGAGAAATCCACGTTGTATTGCGCCGGCCCGCGCAGGCTGTTGCGCCCCGCGTTGCCATACTCGTGCGCGAACGTCTGGCCCGGCGCAAGCGCCGGAATGGCGAAGGCTGCCGGGTTGTACCAGCATTGCAGGCTCTGCTTATTCGAGGGGCACCCGACGCTCATGGCGTTAGAAAAATCATACGGGTTGCCAATCTGGTCCGGGCGATCTCCCGCCGATCCGGTGTTTGTGTAGTCATAGGAAAGCAGCGGCGTGAATGCCTGCCCGGAGTACATCGTGACGATGCCATTCAATTGCCAGCCGCCCGCGATCCATTGGACTGGCCCCGTGCCATGCAAGAATCTCTTCCCCGGCCCGAACGGCAATTCGTAGGACCATGCGGAAGTGAATTGGTGGCGGAAATCGGGCGCGATGTTGCCGCGTTCCGCGCGCATGTTGTAGGTGTTCTGCGGCTCGGCTGAAGCCGCAGCCGCCTCGTCTGCATCCGCCGACCAATCGAATGCTGGTAGGTGTAGCTGTTCAGCATGGTCCAGCCTGCCGAAAAGCGCTTCTCGAAACGCACCTGCAGACTGTGCATGATCGTGCTGACGTCGTTCACCGAGGTGCGGATGGCCGCAATGTGCGGCACCGTCGAGTTATACGGGCGTCCGTAGTTTGGCGAAACACCGAAATTGGAATCCAGCGGCTGCGTCGCCTGATTCAGGTTCCGCAAGTAAGTCAGGTGCGTGGCATGAAGCCCCACGTAGGCCACTTGCAGCACGGTATCCTTCGCAAGTTGCCGCTCGATGTTCAAGTTCCATTCCTGGATGGTCGGGGTTGGGTTGTTGAACACGATCGCGCTCGCACGGCCGCTTGGATCCGACAAGTCCGAGGCCGGCAATCCACCCGTTGGATTCTGCGGGACTCGCAAAACCCGTGGAAAGCCTCATGACCGGAATGGAGGACGGATTCAATTGCATTGACTGGTTGCTGAAGAGCCCGGTTGGATTGTAAGCAAGCTCCGCGTCGTTCTGGTCCGCTTGCAGCGAGTAGAATATGCCGTAAGCCCCGCGGATCACGGTTTTCCCGTTGTCCTGCGGGGTGTAGGCGAAACCTAGACGCGGCGCGAAATTCTTCTTGTTGGTCACCACATTCCCCGTATCGCTCACACCGGGCATCCCGGGCGCCACGAATGTCCCCGTCTTGAAATCGAAGTTGGCAATCCGGTTGTGGTCTTCCACCATCGGGGTAAACAAGTCATACCGCAAGCCCAGGTTCACCGTCAGCTTGCGTGACACGCGGTAATCATCCATGAAGTATGCCGAGAACTCCCACCAGTTCATGCCAAACAGACCGTTCAGCCCATCGCGAAATGAATTGATGGGATAGCCCAGCAGGAAGCTCGCGAGCGAACTCCCCGGATTTGGATTGTTCGGATCGCTTGCCTTCGTCAGGTCCTCGGTGAACTGGTTGTCAAACGTGAAATCGCCCCGCGGGTTTTGGCCCTGGAAAAATCCATGCTGACGCCGTATCAGATCGCCGCCCATCTTGAGGCTGTGCCGCCCGCGAATCCAGGTAAGAGCGTCCTTCAACTGGTAATTGTTCTCGTTGAGAATTTCTGGAAACCAGTCCTGATTGCCCAGCGCACTGTAACCCGAAATCATGATGTTGGGCATTCCCCCGGTGAGCGCCAGGTTGCTCGGATTGTTGATTCCGGGAATCCCCAGTTCCGTCGCCAGCGCTTCGTTCACAAAGAAAGGTACCGCGTTGACGGCGTACCGCGTGTAGCCGATCTTTATTTCGTTCGATAGTGCCGGCGAGAACAGGTGCACGTCGCTCACACCCGTCACCAGCGCCTTGTTGTGAATGTTGCCCGAAAAGCTGCCACCGCCCGCCTTGCCCGGAAAGGGGTCCGGATGCACGGAATCCACGTTGCCGTAACTGAACGTGGCAGAGAGGCTGTCGGCCGTAAGCTGGTGGTCCACCCGGATGTCGAACGCATCCTGATTATTCCTGGCCACCGGATTGGAAAGGAAGTTGTTCGCCGTCCCGGCGCCCGCAATGTTCGGTTTTGGATAAAGCTGAATCACATTTAGCGCCGCCGCGTCCAGGCATCCGCCGCCGGTCGGGCTGAGTCCAGTCGTGCCCACGCAGGCCGGAATCACGTTACCCGGAAACGCCACGCGCGCGTTCCCGTTCGTCGGATCCGTCGTTAGCGGGTCGAAGATCTGTCCCGTCACGTTTTTTTGCCCATCCGTGCCCAATAGGTCTGAAAAGTCGCCGCCGCGCTCCGCCATTGTCGGCACCGTGGAGATCTGTGTCTGCGATTGCCGGATCCGCGTCCCCTGGTAGTCCACGAAGAAAAATGTTTTGTTCCGGATCACCGGCCCGCCCAGCGTCCCGCCAAACTGATTTTGCTTGAACGGAGCAATGGGAGTCGTCGGATCATCGAAGAAATTCTTCGCATCGAAGGCGGAGTTACGCAGAAATTCAAACAGGCTACCGTGGAAATTATTCGTTCCGGACTTCAGCACCACGTTTACCACCGCGCCGCCTTTGCCAATGTCCGCCCCAAAGCTGTTCGTTTGCACCTTGAATTCCTGAATCGCATCCACCGGCGGCTGGAGCACCTCAAATCCGATCTGCTGCTCGTTGTTGTCAAAACCGTTGAGCAGAAAGTTGTTGTTTGTGGCCATCAAGCCGTTCACCTGGATGGCGCCGTTGCCCCGCTCGTTCTCCGGTATTCCGCCCTGTTGCACCGTGCCCGACTGCCCCTGATTCACGCCCGGGCTCAAGTATGCCAATTGCAGGAAATTCCGACCGTTCAGCGGCAAGTCGTGCACGCGAGTCTCTTCAATCACCTGCCCGATCGAAGACGTCTGCGACTCGATCTGCGGTTCCGCCGCCGTCACTTCCACCCGCTCCGTCACTTCGCCCGGCTGCAGCGAGAAATCCACCCGCGCGACTTGGTTGATGTCCAGCTTGATCGCGCTCTGCACCGCGGTCTTGAACCCGCTCTTTTCGGCGCTAATTGAATACACTCCCGGCTTGAGCGACGTTGCCGTGTACTCCCCGAACTCATTTGTCGTCGCACTGACAGCAATGTTCGTCTCCGTATTCACGACCTTGACCGCGGCACCTATCACGACGGCACCCGACGAATCCACCACGGTCCCAACAATCCGGCTCGAGTCCACCTGCGCCCAGCACAGCGGCGCCGTGAACACCATAAGATAAAGCATGAGCCACAACAGCGTGAGAAGACGCTTCCGTGTTCCAGCAACGAAATCCAGTGAAAACATGCCGACCCTCCCGGGGTGGCCGCAAGAGGGAAAAGAAGCCGCCCCGAACCTTCAATAACCTAATATATAAACCGCATATGTATAGTAGCTGTCAAGGATTTCTTTTCCGCGCTTCCCACTCTTTCCTTTCAGAGGCCCTTCTCGTTCCGTTTAAATCTATTTTTTACATATGTTTGCGCATTAGTTGGCTTCCTGTTCCCAGCTCTAAACTTCCCGCTTGGTTTCAACCTGTATACGTTGTATGATTAGTTTCGATAACTTATTTCTTGTTGCTATGGCGCTCCCACAAACAGTTCGTGATTCCGATCGCTCCCCTGGACCGCTTCATTTAACGCTGGACAGTAGCAGTTTCGTTCCCTACTACGAGCAGATCGTCAGTCAAATCCGCATTCTGATTAAGGACCACCATCTTCAGGAGGGGCAGGTTTTCCACTCCGAGGGCGAATTGGCGCGCATGCTGGGAATCAGCAAGATGCCCGTGCGGCAAGCTTTTCAGAAGCTGCGGGCAGAGGGGCTTCTGCTCATCGCGCGCGGCAAGAAACCCGTGATTGGTTCCGGAACATTACCATGGAATTTTCAGCAGCTTCGTGGATTCAGCGAGGAAATGCGGCGCAGGGGATTGACTCCCTCCGCCAAAGTTCTCTCGCTTGAATTGTGTAAGCCGGACCAGGAAGTCGCACAAGCACTGAAGTTGGGGCCTGATGAGCAGGTCTTTCGCCTGCGTCGCCTCCGTTATGTGGATCAAGCCCCAGTGGCGGTGGTTACGAGTTACCTCCCCGCGGCAATCTTCCCTGACATTGACAAGCAGGATCTGGAAGGACAGTCCCTGTACCACGTTTTCGAACACATCTACCACCGCAAATTGCATTGGGCCGAGGAAGTGATTGGGGCTGCAACAACAAAACTGGAGGACGCCAAGCTCTTGCAAGCCGCTCCGGGGAGTGCGGTTCTGCTCATCAAGGAAACGACATTCGATGTCCAGCAGTCTGCCATCGAGTTCAGCGTATCCATTCTTCGCGGAGATCGCTACGCCGCTTCCGTCGTTTCGGTCCGCAAAAAGTAGTTTCGCCCAGCGGAGTCACGTGGCAATCCCCACTCCCACTTGTCAGGAATGGTGATCATGTAAGTTTCTCCGCCCTTTACGTGGAAGTTGGCGTTTTTCAGGACCACACGATCGCTGAACGCTTTGCACACTCTGCGCAGCTCAAAATAACTTTTCACTGGGTCTCTGTCGGTTTCTGAAGAGGTCAGGAAAGGAGTTTGCAGCTTCTCGTCTAACAATCGCGCAGCCATTTACGTCTAGAATTCGTAAAGGCGGTGGGCGACCTAAGGACAAGCTATCAATTAAGGTCTGCATCCTCTTATGCGTTGTGGTCCCCTACACTAAGCGATCGGAACAAACAGAACGCAGGCATGATTTAGTCCGCGTACGAAGATTACCGCTTCATAGTCGGATGAGGACTCGATAGCAATCTTGCTCTTAAGATTGGCGGTAAATCCTTCGGGAATCCGGTCATAGTTATCGGCGTGAAGAAACAGCACCATCATGACGTAATTTGTCTTGCCCACTGTTAGGTCCGGCGAGATGGAGTGACTATGATTTGGCCGCAAAGGTAAAGCTTCGCCTAGAGAGACAGTAAGTGGAATTCGTCGGCTTGCCATCCGTGCCGCGAGTTTCATGCTCTGCCGGCCGACGCTCCTCGCTCTTATTGCTGCCTTTTGCTGCCTCGCGGAATTAATAAGTCCTTTGTAAAGAATAAAAAGGATGGTAGGGGCGGTGGGAATCGAACCCTCCAAGAAAATTTAGTTTGCTTTTCACGATGTCGGCCCGCCATCCGCGCCGCATGATTTTGTCACGCACCAATGACCGACCATCGTGCAGGGCCTACTGCCCACCTATGTTCCCGCGAATCTAGGTTAAATAACTTCCACACAAGACAATATGGCGGAGGCGTGTGGAAGTCGAATCCACCATTCGGCCCGCGAAGGGCCGAATCGCCGGCTTTGAAGGCCGGGAAGGTCACCGGACCCCTTTCGCCCCCGTTATAGCAAGGTTATCAGACTACAGACTTTACTCAACGTACCCAACTTGCGCCTCATCCGCAACTGGCGGCTTAGCGCGCGAACGACTCCCTGCCGACCGCCTGACAACTTTTTTGCAACCCCTGGTGTATCTCGTAAATCCTTGGCGCTGCCACCCTGTGCACCTCAGGGGTTAAAACCCCTGAATTCGCGGACCTTTTCGGCACGGCTGAACAGCTTGCGGAAAAAGTACGATTCCGAACGGAGTCTGCGAGGTGAGGAATCCCTCTTTTCTTGGGTTTTCGCCTAAGAGAGATTCCTCGCTTCGCTCGGAATGACGAACCAAGTGACTTCTTCCGCGGCATCTGAAGCCGTGCCCTCCCAACAGCCGCTTAAGGGATGGCTTCTGGTCAGAAGCTTGTCTATCAGGACTATTCTGGTCTGGATTCCGTGGGCACAGTTCCTTTGTGATGAGCCGCACAGCCCCATGACGCGCGGCAGCTTGTATAATGTGATTGGACAAAGTAACTCGTTTTGGTCCGCTGTTCCCATCCTCGGTGCTTCGCTCCCGCCGATGCCGGGTGAGGGAATGTTGCCATGAGGTGTTGGGCCCGAAGGACGAGCTGGCTGATCTGTGGCATGCTGGCAGCAGGATTCTTCCCGCCACAGAGTCTGGCATCCGGCGACGGCGCTCCCCGCACGCAAGCCTCCGATACTGCCCAAAAGCATTTGCTGACTTTTCTCGGCGAACCTCTTCCCGGGAATCCCACCGCCCAAGCCGCTCCCTCGTTTTACGGCCCGGATAACCTTTATCAATACATGGACGGTGGGGCCGATGTTTATCTGCTCTACGACTTCCGGCTTCTGTTGCACCAGGACTTCAAGAGCGGACAAGCCGAACTGACCGTGGACATTTTTGATATGGGTAATTCCGAAGACGCGTTCGGGATGTATGCGGCGGAGCGCGCGCCCGGCTACAGCTTTCTGGACATCGGCGTCGAGGCTTACCGCAACGAAGGGATTTTGAATTTTCTGCAGGATCGCTACTACATCAAACTAGCGGGCTTTGGCCCCGGCTCGGACGATCTGCTGGAGAAATTTGCGCGCACCCTCTCGGAGAGGATTGCCGGGACGCGGGCCTTCCCTGCCCTGCTCGAGATGCTTCCGCAAGAGCATCGCGTGAACCACTCGGAGCAGTTCACGCGGAAGGACCCGCTGGGCCACCGGTTTCTGAGCCCGGCGTACATCGTGAGCTATAAACAGGGCGAAGTGGAGAGCAAGCTGCTGATTTCCGTGGCCAAGGATCCGGCCGAGGCCAAGGCCAGGCTGGAATCGCTGGCCAAATATTTTCGCGAGAGCGGCAAGTGTGAAGCGGCCCCCGACTTGGCCGAGGGCGCCATTCAGGCCAGCAACACATTCGAGGGACGCGTGATTGCCGCTGCCCAGGGACGTTACCTGATCGTGGTTCTCAACCCGGCGAGCAACGCAGCGGCGTTACTGAAAAAGACAGCGCAGGATTTGAAGTGAGAGGAAGCGGATTGCTTTTCGTCGAATCACGGACCAAGGAGACCCCATGAAAGATTGCCCCCGCAGAACATTCCTGAAGACGCTGGCTCTGGGAGGCGCGGCGCTGAAACTCGGCCCGTTTGCGTGGGATGCGCTCGCGGCAGCGTCCGGCCCGGCGCTGAGCGTCGCGCACTATCGCACGTCTCCGAAGGAGCTTGACGGCATTGCCGAGGAGTCGCAGCGCTTGACCCGCGAAGCCATCGCCGGGCTCGGCGGCATGCAGCGCTTCGTGAACCGCGGGGACATCGTGTGGGTGAAACCCAACATCGGTTGGAACCGCAAGCCGGAACAAGCGGCCACCACGAATCCGGAGGTGGTCGCGACCGTAATCGCGCTGTGTTACCAGGCCGGCGCGAAACGCGTCATCGTGAGCGACAACTCGTGTAACCCCGCCGTGACTTCTTTTGCGCGCAGCGGAATTCAGGCAGCGGCGCAGAAGGCCGGCGCGGACTGCTTCGTGATGGACGATCGCAAATTCAAGAGCACCAAGCTGAACGGCAAGGTGTTGCCGGCTTGGGATGTGTATGCCGACGCGTTGGGCGTGAATAAACTCATCAACGTTCCTATCGCCAAGCACCACGGGCTTTGCAAAGCGACGCTGGGGATCAAGAACCTGATGGGCGTGGTCGGCGGCGAACGCAACCGCTTCCATCAGGACTTGGGCAATACGCTGGTGGATCTGGCGGCGTTTTTCCGCCCGAACCTGGTGGTGCTGGATGGCGTGCGCGTGCTGACGGCGAACGGCCCAACCGGCGGCAATCTGGCGGACGTGCAGCGACGGGACACCGTGGTTGCGGGAGTGGATCAAGTGGCGGTGGATTCGTTCGGAGCAACCCTGCTGGGCCTGAAGCCTCAGGACATTGGGTACATCGTAGAGGCCAGCAATCGCAAGCTCGGCACGATGGATTATGAATCTCTGAAACCGCGGCGCGCGGAAGTGTAACCACAGACTCGGAAACCGGGCCCAGACGAATGGCGAAAAAACATATTTCGTGGCCAGTGTGGCTCCGCAGGGCGAGCCAGACCGGCTTCATGCTGTTGTTCCTCTATTTGTTTATTCAGGCCGCCTACCATCCCATCAACCGGCTGGGCGGCCGCGTCACTTTGTTTTTTGATCTCGACCCGCTGGCGTTTCTCTCCGCCTGGATCGCTTCGCATCAGATTGCTTCCTCCATGCTGCTCGCGCTGATCACGCTGGGGGCGACAATCATCTTTGGCCGTTGGTTCTGCGGCTGGGTGTGCCCCGTCGGAACGCTGCATAACCTGATGACCGCCTGGCGCAAATCGTCTGCCAAGGCGCGCCTGACCGTCGGCGGCTACACGAAGTGGCAAAAATCAAAATACTATCTGCTGGGCGGCTTGCTGGTGGCGGCGCTCCTTGGGCTGAATCTGGTGGGGTGGTTCGATCCGTTTTCGTTCTTATATCGGAGCACGGCCATCGTGCTCTATCCCACGGCGAATGATGGAATAAAATCGCTTTTCACGTGGATCTATCAGGCCGATCCGGGCGTCGGCAAGGCGCGGCTCACCGTGGTCACCGAGCCCATTTATGAAGTGCTGCGGCGCCACGTTCTTGCTGCCTCTCAGCCGCACTTCTACGGAACATTTCTCATCGCGCTGATTTTTTTCGCGATTCTTCTGCTCAGCCTCTATCGCGCGCGATTCTGGTGCCGCTACATCTGTCCGCTGGGCGCGCTGCTCGGCGTTGCGGCCAAGAATCCGATCGTCCGGCTGCAACGCAACGACGAGATCTGCAACGACTGCCGCCTTTGCGTTACGGACTGCCAGGGCGGTGCGAATCCGGATATAGCCGAAGGCTGGAAACCCTCGGAATGTTTCTACTGCTGGAATTGCCACGAGTCCTGCCCGCACCATGCCGTAACATTTCGCGTGAACGTCCCCGGCGCCAGGGGATTCCTCACCGCACCGTTCCAGTGGCTGCGGAATTTCTTCGGGACGCCGCGGCCTATGCAGTTGGACCTGAAACGCAGATCGCTTCTGGTCTCCGGGGCCGCCGGTATAGGGGCCGTGCTGCTGGTGCGCACCAGCGCGATGGGCGAAGGACATGAATTCAATCCGGCGTTGATTCGTCCTCCCGGTGCGCTGGGCGAGGACGAATTCCTCTCCAAGTGCATCCGCTGCGGCGAGTGCATGAAAGTTTGCCCGACGAATGCGATTCATCCGGCCATGAACGAAGGCGGGATGGCCGGCCTGTGGACTCCCGTGCTGAAAATGAGAATCGGCTATTGCGATTACGAGTGCACATTGTGTTCGCAGGCTTGCCCGACTCATGCGATTCAAAAGCTGATCGTCGAGGAAAAACAGAAGGTGCGCATCGGGACGGCGTTCTTCGATCGCAACCGCTGCTTGCCCTATGCTTCCGCGCGTTCCTGCATCGTGTGCGAAGAACACTGCCCAACGCCCAAGAAAGCGATTTGGTTCCAGGAAGTGCAGGTGATGACGCCGGACGGAACTTATACCACGGTGAAGCAGCCGCGCTTGAATCCGGATCTATGCATTGGCTGCGGGATTTGCGAAAACAAATGCCCCATCAGCGACGAACGCGGCGTGCGCATCACGAGCGTGGGCGAAACGCGCAATCCCAAGAATCAGATTTTTTTGCCTGACGCCTATTCCGGCTACGGCAGCGGCCAAAACTGAGGGTGATGTTTCGAGGAGCCAATCATGAAAAACCAGAACGAGTGGAATCGCAGGGAGTTCATCGTCAAGCCGCTGGCTTTGGCTGGCGCGGCGGGAATCCTGGGGCGGACGGATCTGCTCTTCGCCAATCCGCCGGCGAGGACTGCCCCATCCGGTCCGATCTTGCAGCGCACGCTCGGCAAGACGGGCTTGACGCTCCCGGTTGTCAGCATGGGCGTGATGAACGCAGACATCCCCGGACTTCTGCGGCGCGCCTACGAATTGGGCATTCGCCACTTTGACACCGCCGCCGGGTATCAACGGGGACGCAATGAGGAAATGGTCGGGCAGGTCATCAAGGAATTGGGCGCTCGCGAAAAGGTGATCATTTCCACCAAGGAAGCTGTGCGGGACCACGATCGCGAACTCAACGCCGCGGACGGCAAGGCGCGCTTCATCGAAAACGCGGAGAAGAGTCTAAAGCGGCTGCAGATGGATCATGTGGATATTCTGTACTACCACGCGGTGGACTCCGCGGAAGACGCGCACTCGGAAGGCCCGCTGGAAGCTCTGCGCACGCTGAAAAAAGAGGGCAAGACGCGCTTCATCGGGATTTCCACGCACAAGACCGTGGACGTGATCAGCGAGGCGATTCGCACGAATATGTTCGATGTGGTGCTGGTCACGTTCAATTACACAATGGCGCACGACAACGCCATTTTGAGCACAATCGAGCGCGCGGCCAAGAGCGGCATTGGCGTCGTCGCCATGAAAACGCAGGCCGGCGGCAGCGTTCGCCCGGACGCTCACTTGCCGAAACCGCTCCCGCCAGTGAGCCAGACCGCGCTGCTGAAGTGGGTGCTCAATCATGACTTTGTGACCACGGCCATTCCCGGCTACAGCACCTACGAGCATCTCGAACAGGATTTCTCCGTTGTCGGCAATCTGGCGTACACCGAAGAGGAGAAAGCATTTTTGGCGGACAAGAGCTTCGCGGCACAAGCGGAATTCTGCCAGCAGTGCGGCGAGTGCCGCGAAAATTGCCCCAAGCAGGTCGAAGTCCCGGCTTTGATGCGTTCGCACATGTACGCCCTGCAATACGGCAATACCGACATGGCGCGGACCGTGCTCGCCGGAATTCCCGCGGGCAAGGGATTGGAAGCTTGCAGAACCTGCGAGGTGTGCAGCGTGGCGTGCCGAAACTCCGTGCAAGTCGCCCGGAAAATTGGCGAGCTTAAAGCCTTGACGCGCGGAACTGCTTTTTCTGCCTGAGCAAAAAGTATTGCTGGACGAATATTACGGCTGTTGAAATCTCCCCATTTCACCGCTGAATCGCAGGCCCTTGCCCGAATAACGAATATACACTCATGCGCATGAACCAATTGCCCGCAGGGACCTGTCGAGCCATTTAAGAATGTAACCGTAGCTGGGGTTGTCGAGACATTGGAAATGTAACCGGAAGCTTGTTGTTGCGACGGTGGGAAAGCGGGGATCCCGCGGGGGGTGCGGGATTCCCGAGCGCAGCGGTTTTGCCGCGGCCGTTGGCCCGCTGGCCGCTCGTTTGTTCGGGCGTCATTTCCTGCACCGCCTTCGGACTCAGGCGGCGATTCGCCAGGCGAGCGATGCGCTCCAGCTTGCGCTCGACGCTGCGGCTCAGTTGAAACGGGTCCAGCTGTTTTCGCAACTGCTCGAGCTGCGCCACCTTCAGCGCATCCGCTCCGGCGCACTCGCGCACGCGCTCGAACGGCGTGCGTGCCGCGTCGTACACGCGGCGCACCTTGCTGCCCACGCGCACCTTCTTCAGCAACTTCACCGAAGGCAGAAACAGGTTCAGCCATAAGCGCAGTTCGCGGCTGTACAGTTCGTTGCAGGCGGCCACCGCCTCGTGCGTGTCATAGCGATCCCAGCCCAGCAGCTTGCGCACATGCGTCCAGTTCTTCTGCTCGACGTGCGCGTTGTCGTCCTTCTTGTACGGCCGCCCGCGGGTCATCTGAATCTGTCGTTGTTCGCACCAACTTTTCAGATGCCAGTTGATGAACTCGCTGCCGTTGTCGGAATCCACGCCCAGCAGCGCAAAGGGCAGCACCCCGGCGATCTCGTTTAAGGCCCGTTGTACGGCCTCTTCGCCGCGCCCCAGCACCGCCCGCGATTCCGTCCAAGTGGTGTGAATGTCGGTGACGTTCAGAGTGTGCGCGAACTCTCCGCTGGCGGAATTCCCGGAATGCGAAACCAGATCGATTTCTGTGAAGCCCGGCTGGTGCACATCCCAGCGGTCCGTCTTCACCGGAATGTGGTGCTTGAGCAGATAGCCCGGCTTGGTCCGGCCATAAATGCTCCGCCGCCGTTGCGTCTTCTGCGCCTTCAGCCGGCGGTCCATCTGCCGCGCGCTGATCCGCAAAAGCTGCTGCGCGATCTCCGGCCGCAAACGAAAGTGTTTGCGGATCCACGGCAACCACTGCGGCAACAGCGCTTTCAGCCGCACCGACCAGGGATACCCCGCCGCTTCCCAAACGGCCGTCAGCACGGCCTGGGTTTCCTGGCTGTAGGTCAGGCCGCGCCGCCGCTCGCGCACCTTTCCCCTTCTGGGTGGCGCTCCATTCAACAAGCGAATCGCATACTTCCGGTGATAGCCCGTGTTGACGCAAAACTCGTTCAAGATCACCTGCTTGACCTCACGCCCCGCCGCACGGTAACGCTCATAAATCGCCCGCAGATACTCCCATCGCCCTTTGTTCCCCAACCGGACCTCCTCGAAAACAAGTTTTGGTCGGGTTACATCTTAAATGGCGCGACGTTACCCCCTCCGGTTACATTTTAGATGGCGCGATACGAGGGATTGACGTGCATTCCCTGCGCACGGATAATCCTCCGACGGGATTGGGCGAGCCGGCGCTGCCGCCCGTTCTTCCGGCGGTGTGCAACGCCATCTTCGCGGCCACGGGCAAGCGGATTCGTTCCCTGCCCCTGGCGAAACATGGCTATAGCTGGGCCTGAGCAGCATCCACCAGTGTCGGTTGCTGGCGGCTCTTCGCCGTTGGCATGACTTCCGGATTTCGCGCCGGCCGTTTGCCCGGTAGCGGGTGCGAGCTCAGCTGCTCGATGCAACACCATCTAATCAGTTGATCCGACAATGCTTCCCCTGGAGAACCAGGAATCTGTGCGTTACTATAGCCGGACCAAAATGAGCCTAAACTCAAAACGTGCTCGGGCCATAGGTGGATTCTGCTGGATCTTTTTTTTCTCCCTGCACTTGTCGGCTCAACAATCCTATGAAACCTCACCACAGTCCGGCATTGCCAAGATCGTAGTCGCGGTGAATGCCGTGCTGGTGCCGGTGGTGGTTCGCGATTCGCAGGGCCATTCGGTGGGCAACTTAAAAGAGGAAGACTTCCAAGTTTTTGATAAGAAGAAGCCGCAAGCCATCTCCGGATTCAGCATTCAAAGGCGCGTAGAAGTTCAGAGTTTCGGCCCGGCCCATGAGCCGGCATCTGCCAATCCCGGTATCAGCCAGCCTCCTGCGCCGACTCCCGATCATCCGCCGGTAACTGCTGGACGCTTCATTGTTTTCTTGTTTGACGACCTGCACTTGACCACTGGCGATTTGACGCAACTCCAAAAAGCCGCCACCAAGATGGTCGCTGGGTCGCTGGCTGAGTCCGACCTGGCCGCGGTGGTCTCCATGTCCGGAACCAGCAGCGGCATGACGCGCGATCGCGCCAAATTGCAGGACGCCATCATGAAGCTGCAGGTGCAAAATCTCTACCGCCATGCCGGGCGCAGCTGCCCCGATATCGGCTATTACGAGGCCGATCGCATCATGAACAAGCACGATCCCATGGCGCTCGATACGGCAATCGAAAATACGCTCAGTTGCTGCGACTGTACCCGCGATGTGGCCCTGGTATTAACGCAGAACGCCGCCAGGGAATCTCTGCAGATTGGGGATCAGGATGTGCGCATCACGCTCGGCTTCATCAGCGACATCGTTCGCAAGATGGGCGCCATGCCGGGCCAGCGCACGTTGATCCTCGTTTCACCCGGCTTCCTCTCCATGACGGAGGAAGCTCTGGCGGAAAAATCCCGGATTCTGGACCTGGCGGCCCATTCCAACGTGACTATCAACGCCGTCGATGCTCGCGGATTGTACACCGCAACGATGGAAGCCAGTGATCGAAACAGGGGCTCTCCGCTGGCTGAGCGAACCGAATCGCAAAACCGCGGCTACTCCATGACGCTCAGTGAGGACGTCATGGCAGAATTCGCGGACGGCACCGGTGGAACTTTCTTTCACAACAGCAATGACCTGGAGGGGGGACTCCAAGCGCTGACGGTGGTGCCGGAGTATGTATACCTGATTGAACTGTCGCTCCAGAACGTGAAGCAGAATGGAGAATATCACCTCTTGAAAGTCACTGTAGACGAGGACGGCTTGAGAGTGGTGGCGCGTCGCGGCTACTTCGCACCGAAGCCAGAGAAATCCAAAACCAAGAAATAAGGTTTCAGCACGATAACTGTTGGAGAAGCATGCAATCCCAGCAACAGGCACTGTAGGAACCCCTTCCTTTATTACCTCATTCTGACGATTCTGGAGGTTTGCCACAACGCAGCAAAAGAAAGCGTATGATTCTGCGCTACCGTGCGCAGTTGATGGTTAAGCATTCCACCGCTGAAGTCCCGATTGACGCCCTTGCCGGACAAGTCGGGTACCGCAAACCGGAATTTCAGAAATTCGGCTACACAACTAACAGAGCCGCAACGTCACAACCTCCAAGAACCAGGCCAATTAAACTGCTCGACTGGGCAGCGCCCTTCACTCGTTCAAGCGGCGGGGGGGCGAGTGGCTATACCTGTCAGGGATTCGACGAAAAGTATCGAATATTAGGGTGATCCGCAGGTGTCGGCATGGACGGCGGAGAGAATCTCCTCGGACCAAAGCGGGAGCGGCGGCTTGCCAGCGGCGTCTTGCTCCGCGGCGGCACGGTTGTAGAGCACCAGCAGGCAGCGCGGATCGAGCATGGTGCGGATCAGGGCCTGGCGGCCAAAGCGCTTCTCAACCATCACCGACATCTTGTAGCCCACGGTGTACCACGGGCCCTGGATGCCAAAGAACGATCCGCCCTTCTCTTCCATGACGTCGGGGCTCGCGAACTTCGCGTTCAGGATGTCGAGGAAGAATTGATTCACGCTGCGGAGATTGTCGTTGAACTCGCCCATGTCATGTTCCCAGCGGGCACGCTCCTTGGCGGAACTGGCTGCGTGCGGTTCGACATCGGGCCCTCCCGCGGCAGCAAGCATGGCCATGCCCTCGCCGAAAGCGCCCATCCAGTCGGCTGCCGTGTGGGCCGGCTCGGGTAGAGCGGCAATCTTCCGGTCGTAAATGGGGCCGACACTGCCGAGACCAATGTGGTGCAGCTCGTGGGCCACAGTGTTCTCGAACTTCTCGCGGCTCACCTCCGGGTCAAGATAGAGGAAGATCGTCGGGTCGGTGGAAAGGTCCCAGACAAAACTGTTGGTCCCCGGCTTGATGACGGGATACACCTTTGCGCGCAGGGTGGCGTCGGCGGGCAGATAGGCGAGGACCCGGCTGGCGCCCTGCCGGAGATCGGCCTTCTTCCAGCGGTCCAGGGTGCTGGACAGCGCAGCGGCACGCGGGGGAAGTTCATCGGATAGGACAAAGCGTTTGAAGTCGTCGTCGGTGAACTCGCGCGTGGGGTCGTGGAACTGCTTCCCGATCGCTTTTTCGCGCTGCTTAAGACGCTGGTAGGGAGCGGTGGCGAACAGTTTCTTCCACTCGGCGTCGGGGATGGGCTTGCCCTGACTGCGGAGCGCGAGGATGGTTAGAACCTGGTCGGCTTCGCTGGTGTCGAGTGTGAGCTGAATGCGGTCGTTTGTGGCCGTTTGGGCGGAAACTGCGGGGGCAAAACAGAGAAGAGCGCCCAGGACGCAAAGCGCAAACCTGGTAGGGCGCATGGGATCTCCTTACCGGTTAGACGAAGTAAAGTCGAAATTGTCCTTGTGCGCGAAGAAAAACTCCAAGCTCGCACCCTTGGCAACCACTCGCGTCGTGCGAGATCAAACTGAGGGTTGACACCGCTGCCACGCCAATAGATACAGACGTAGCCGAGCAGACAGGCTTAATACTCCAACACGCATGTCCATGCTAGGCTCTATTTCCCCGGCCGCCAGCATTCTTGGACGAACAAGCGGAGGCGGTGAACTTCCGGTTGTTTCACGCTAACCCGTGGGCTCAAAAGACCACCTGCGGACAGGGAGGGGCAAAATGGGCGAGGTCAGGATCCCCGTAAATTCTGGCGAGCTGCCGGTATACGTCTCCACACCCGAACAGGGCGCGCCGTGGCCCGGCGTGGTGGTGCTCCACGACGTCGGCGGAATGTCAGAAGATCTGCGCAACCAAACACGGTGGCTGGCACGCGCAGGATTCCTGGCAGTGGCGCCAAACCTGTACTTTCGCGGCGGAATGAAATGTCTATTCGCCATCGCGCGAGACTTGAAGGCACGGCGCGGTCCGACGTTTGACGACGTCGAGGCCGTGCGCTCATGGCTGATCGCGCAAGAGAGATGCTCGGGCAAGACTGGCGTCATCGGGTTTTGCATGGGAGGCGGTTTCGCGCTATTGCTCGCGCCGGATCATGGATTCGGCGCCGCGAGCGTGAATTATGGCGGGCAGCTGCCTCCGAATGCGGAAAAACTCCTTGCGCAATCGTGCCCAATGGTGGCGAGCTATGGGGCCAAGGACCGCTGGACCCAGGGCGTGGCGCAGCAGTTAGAGCATACGCTCGCCGTGGCAGGTATCCCGCACGACGTGAAAGAGTATCCCGAAGCGGGCCACTCGTTTATGAATAATCCCGATAAGTGGTGGTTCGGAGCGCTGCGCGTGATTCACGTCGGGTATCACGAACCGTCGGCAGAAGATGCGCGGAGAAGGATCATCAGCTTTTTTCACAAGCATTTGGCAAGCTAGAAAGGACAGGACTCACCTGCGGACCCGAGGAGAGGACACTCATCCCTACTGCGCGGATACCGCACGGCGACGATTGACCCGTATCGGCTGCGCCTCAGGCGTTGGGCTGCATCGGACGTTCGTGAACGATCATCCAGGAAGTGCCGAATTTGTCCCGGAGCATGCCAAACCGAAAAGCAAAGAACGTCTCCTGCATGGGCATGAAGATTTCGCCACCATCGGCAAGCAGAGCATAAATCCGCTCGGCTTCCGCTGTGCTCTCGAGGCCGAGCGAAAGATAAGCGCTGCGCATCGGCTGAAACCGTTCCGGCGGAACATCGCTCGCCATGAGCTCCGTCCCTCCAATGGTCATGCAGGCATAAAGGATGGCCTTCTGCCAATTCGGCGGGGCGTCGTTGGGAGCCGGCATTTCGCCGTGGGTCATCATCATCGTGATCTTTCCGCCGAGATGCTTTTCGTAGAAACGGAAAGCCTGCTCGCAGTTACCCCCATAGTTGAGATAGGTGTGTAGCTTCATCGTCCTGTCCTTCCTTTCGGTGAGGGGATGCAGCGGACCCGGATTATACGGCCGTATTCCCCTTCTCAGTCTCTGCAAGGATTCTTCAGCGGGCTGGGTCTCGCTTCGCGTTCGTGAAGTTTTTTTCTTACATCTTCGGTTGCAGGAGCGCCTGATAAACGGTGGGTTGGCTCAACGCCTCCACATCCGGCCACCCCGGGCCGAGCATGCGCTGGGTCATGCCGACAAAAATCACATCGTTCGCGGGATCGGTCCAGAACCACGTGTCCGCCGCTCCCAGCCAGAAGAAAGTGCCGTTGCCAACGACGACGTCGGCTTGCGGCGGGTCCGTGAAGACCGCGCAATCGTAGCCCCACCCCAAGCCAGGCCGGGGATTTAACGGATCCTCGCCCGTCATCAGACTGGCGGCGATATGGTTTGAAGTCATGAGCTGTACCGTAGCCGGCGCCAGGATGCGCACGCCGTCCAGCTCTCCGCCATTCAGGAGCATCTGAGCGAGGCGCAAATAGTCCTCCGCCGTAGACACCATTCCGCCGCCGCCGGAAGGCATTGTTGGTTGCGTTGCGTAGTCCGTGGGCACTCCCCCGTCCGTGGCCGAGGTAGCCAGTTCGCCCTTTTCGTCTCCTCGATAGAGCGTGGCAAACCGGTTGCGCTTTTCCTTGGGAACAAAGAAGCCCGTGTCCTTCAAGCCGAGCGGCCCGAAAATGTGCTGCTGCTCGAAATCGGGCAGCGACTGGCCCGACAGTTTTTCAACGATAGAGCCTTGGATATCCATGGACACGCTGTAGACCCAGCGGCTTCCCGGCTGGTACAGCAAGGGGATCTTCGCCAGCTTTTCGATCATCTCCTGCAGGGATTTGGAGCCCAGCACCTGCTGGTCCTTGTACATCTTGTCAACCAGGCTATTGCCGAAAAACCCGTATGTGAAGCCCGCAGTGTGGGTCATCAGCTCGCGCATCGTCGGAGGATGCACAGGGTCTTCCAGGATCGGGTTGCCGCTCTGATCCACACCCTTGAAAACTTTCAAGTGGGCAAACTCGGGAATGTACTTCGAGATCGGATCGGAGGGATGCCATTTGCCTTCTTCGTAGAGGATCATCATGGCAATGCCGGTCACAGGCTTGCTCATGGAATAGATGCGAAAGATGGTGTCTTTCGTCATCGGCGCGCCGCTGGCGATGTCTTTCTTGCCGTAAGTCCGCTCTTCGACCACTTTGCCGTGGCGCGCCAGGATCGTTACCAGCCCGGCAAGCCGCTTCTGGTCCACTTCCTGTTGCATCGCCGCGTGGAGCCGTTCGAGCCGCTCCGACGAGAAACCCAGCGACTCCGGCTTATTCTGGGCAAGATCGGCGGTCTTCTTTTTCGCCTCCTGAGCCAGGGTCTGCTGCGCGCCGGCGACAATCAGCAGTCCGGCGAACAGCGCCAGGGCAAAACGCGAGATTGCTGTGTTCTTCATTTCTCTCACTCCTGTTTGATTTTCGTAACTGCTATGGGTGGCCGGACACTCCGGTTGAGCCGTTCGGTCGAGGTAGTAACCAGATTTTACGATCCAAACCTCTAATGCGCGGATGATACTCTTCTTCCACCCTCCGCACAACGCACCTGCCACCGCGGTCCGCCCCCTTAGCTCTGCTCGAAAAAGCCGGCTCTTGATAAACGCTTGCCGGAGAGCTGGAATACTGTCAGGTAGCCCGGCTCACGAGAAGTTACACCGGGCTGCCGAGAAAGTCTCCGCAAAGCTGTATAAAAGTGAACAGATAAAGGCTTTGGCAAAGACTAGGGTTGGACTACAGTAAGAGGACGGAAGAACCACCAATCCAGAATATCGTTTGGAAGTCCGAAAGAACAATTCTGGCTTAAGGAGAGACGGAGATGCGACGACTTGGATACCTATTAACTCTTGTGGTGGCCCTGATGTTCTGTGCCACCGCCGGGTTCGCGCAAGACGGGAAATTGAAGATCAAGGTGATTCCGAAGCATGCGTATGTGTTTGTGGACGGTAAAGCCATCCGCGAGGGCAGCGAGACATTCTCTGTTAGCCCGGGGAAGCACGCGGTCGCTGTCATGAATTACGGTTACAAAACCTCGACGCAAGACGTCAACATCGAATCGGGCAAAACGACCGACCTGAGTGTCACGCTCGAGGCCGCTGGAGCTCCTGTGAATGCTCCCTACGGCCAGATCGAGTTCAAGGGAGGAGACAGCCACGCCGCGGTCTTGTTGAACGGCAAGACTCCCTCCTATTTTGTCGGGCACGTAGGTGCGACGAACCACGATTGGTGGTGGCACAGAAACCTGCTCGTTCCGCCAGGAACTTATAACGTGGATGTGACTAAGAACGGGAGCGACGTTTGGACGGGCGATGTTACGGTCGCCGCGAACCAGAAGGTCACCATCGACCTGACCAAGAGCGGCGCGCAGACCACCAAGGACAAAAAGGACCTCGCGAAGTTGACGAGCGAGCCGCGCTACAAGGGCGGGTGGATCAGCGACAGAATCGCTGTCGCGGGTGTCACCGGCACGTTCAGTCTTGCGCCCTCCAGTATCAACTGCAGCCAATCCTCGACTCTCACTTGGCAAACGACCGAAACGGTGGAAGCGACCATCAGCGGAATTGGCACCGTGCCAACAAGCGGCAGCCAGTCCGTGACCCCGCACGCAACCACGACGTACGACTTCAATGCGGCGGGTCCGGGAGGAATCGTCAAGGGAAGCGGGACGGTCAACGTCAATACGAAGGTGGACGCGAGCCTCTCCGCCAATCCGGCCGAACTCCATTACCGCAAGATTGGCGACAGGGTCATTAAGCAGGAATCCTCGACGCTGAGCTGGACCACAACGAATGCGGATTCGGTTAGCCTCGACCCGGTGGGCAAAGTCGATCCGAGTGGCAGCCAGGCGGTCAAGGGCGAGCCAAAGAAGACGGACCTGGGCCCGGTGGACGAATCAACAACGTACACGCTGAACGCCACGAACGTCTGCGGCGGCTCGGCTACGCAAACAGCGGCGATTCACATTACCGGTTCGATCGAACCGATTCCGGAAGTCGTGCTGCAGAGCGTCTTTTATCCCACAGACTATCCCGACGAAAAGCACCCGCAGACCGGGTTGGTGAAGAGCCAGCAGGCGGACCTCGCAACGCTTTCCGCGGGGTTCAAGAAGTATCTCGAGTACGATCCGGACGCAAAGCTGTCGGTGGAAGCTCACGCGGATGCGCGCGGCTCGGTGCCCTTTAACCAGGAACTGAGCGAACGGCGCATCGAGCGCATCAAGCAGTATTTCGTCGAGCAAGGCATCGCGGCGAACAGACTTCAGACCGCAGCTTTCGGGAAAGAACGTCCAATCGATAAGAAGGCCGTAAAGGAACTCGAGGCCACGAACCCGAACCAGCCGCCCAAGGCGCGTCTCAAGAACGTCGAGGGCGATTGGCTGGCCTACAACCGACGCGCGGATATCGTGCTTCTGCCCTCGGGGAAGAAGTCGGCGCAGTTCTATCCGCACAATGCCGACGACTCCCAGATTATCTGGCAGGTGCCGAAACCAACGCTGAAAAAGGTCGAAGCGGACCAGTAATCAATCGCGAAACACGGGCGCGCCGGGGAGCCAGTTTCTCCGGCGCGTTCCTGTTTGGATACAATTCCCTTCCGATTCCATTTCTCGCATAGGTCAGGCGCTACTTCACTTGGCTGATAAACACCGTAGCTACCGAAGTAGGTACCAGCAGCAACTTGTCCGGTAAACACCAAATCAGCTCCGCACACGTGGAACTTGCATAGATTCAGGCGCGGTTCTTCTTGTAATTGGATTTCAGGATACGCGATCAGTACATATTTCAGAGCTAGGGCTCGACTTGGAACAACTCTATCCACAACCCGTGCGTAACTTCTGGGGGTAGCAGAAAACTCGTACCATAGGTGCCTTTGTAGGTTTTCAGTTTTCTTGCCGTGCCGGTCTCAGCCAATTGGCGGGCCTTGCCTAGATCGGCCACTTCGATGCTGAGGCCGATGATATCTTCGTCATGATCGGATAGAAATTTTGTAAGCAGGCCGTTCTTGTCGCTCGACTCCAGAAGCAATAGCACACCCTGACCAGCCTTCACTTCCCGTCCATGGGCACTGAGGAACTTCACCCCGCGGGATTCACCGTCTTCAAGACCAGCATCGCGAAGCGTGCGTAGCTGTGCTTCCGCGTCATGCACGGCAAACCACACCGCGTGAATGCGCATGGCCGTGTTGGGATGATCCACCAGCCCCGCAGCACGACGCTTTTCCTGCCGTTCGGTGGAAACGTATTCGATCCAGAAAATCGGTATGGTGATTCCCTTTTTGTCGGCTGCTGGCTTGTCAGCGGTGCTCACGCTGTACCACATCGCGGGAGGCAGTGTGGTCTCACCCTCCTTCATGACGCTGCCGGGGTCGGGGCCTTCCACATCGAAGTTGCGGGCTTTCAGGTAGTCCGCCGCTGCTTTCGCAGACGAAACGTCAATGCCAAGGAACACCGCACCTTCGTGCTTCTTCACGAAATCAGCAGTCTCGGAGTCAAAGCCTTGCACGGTCGACGGACTTCCGCTGACCGTAAGGAGTTCGAGATAGCTGTTGTTTTGAAGGCTGACGATGACGTTGGAATCCCCTCCGGGAAAATGCCCACCCTTCCCAACTTTGAAACCAAGCTGTTCATAGTCGTGTTGGGCTTGAGCGAGGTCACGCACTCCAACACCGACGTGATCGACGCCCCACCCTTGCCCGAGAAGAGTCTGGGCGGGAGCGGACGTGGTCTGAGCAGATACCGGGACAGTTGTCAGAAGTAGCAACGCCGCAAGACGAATGTGAATCCCCATATACCCTCCGTTTGTTCCGGTAGGATTCTATGCGGACGCGGGGCGCCTTACAATTTGAGCATGGCGGGACAAGTCCTGATAAACGCGGGAATCTGAGAAGTGGGTAACAGGGGTAAGCTGTCCGGTTTGGCGGCTTGCCAGAAGGCAGTTGCTCGGTCATTGGTTTGCATCCAATCGCGCAGGGGGACTCGGAGGATCGGGCAAATACTCTGGCGGAATAGGCAAGCGCCCGAAGCGTAAGCAGATTACACTCCTTATCGTTGACCCTGGCATTTTGTAACTATCGCTGAGAACCGGCACGAAGCGAATCGGTCTTTACCGTTGAACACCTCTCGAGGAGAAACAATGCAGAAACGCAAACTTGGAAAAAGCAACTTGGAAGTCTCCGCTCTCGGGCTGGGCTGCATGGGAATGAGCTTCAGCTACGGTCCGCCTAAAGACAAACAAGAGATGATCACTCTTCTCCGGACGGGCGTCGAGCGCGGCATCACCTTTTTCGATACGGCTGAGGTCTACGGCCCGTTCACAAACGAAGAATTGCTCGGTGAGGCGCTATCTCCCCTGCGCAAGCAGGTGGTGATTGCGACCAAGTTTGGTTTCAACCTCAATCCCGACGGAAGTCCGGGTTGGCAGGGTCTCAACAGCCGGCCGGAACGCATTAAGCAGGTTGCAGAAGCGTCGCTCAAGCGCTTGAGAATTGATGCCGTCGATCTCTTCTATCAACACCGTGTTGACCCAAACGTGCCGATCGAAGACGTTGCGGGAGCGGTGAAGGACCTGATCCGGGAAGGCAAGGTGAAGCACTTCGGCCTTTCGGAAGCGGCCGCGAAGACGATCCGCCGTGCACACGCCGTCCAGCCCGTCACCGCGGTTCAGAGCGAATACTCGTTGTGGACGAGAGGCCCGGAAGCGGAAGTGTTGCCGACACTCGAGGAACTTGGAATCGGCTTCGTTCCCTATAGCCCACTCGGGAAGGGCTTCCTCACGGGAAAGATGGACGAAACCACTACGCTCGATAAGACGGACTTTCGCAGCACGCTGCCGCGCTTCACGCCAGAGGCGCGGAAAGCAAATCAGGCCCTGGTTGATCTGCTTGGCGAGATCGGGAAACGAAAGAAGGCGACCCCTGCTCAGATCGCGCTTGCCTGGCTGCTGGCCCAGAAACCGTGGATTGTTCCTATTCCCGGCACGACAAAGCTTCATCGCCTGGACGAGAACATTGGAGCGGTCGCCGTCGAACTTACGCCCGACGATCTACGGGACATCAATAGCGCCGCGTCAAAGATCAAGGTGGAAGGGGCCCGCTACCCGGAACACATTGAGAAAATGACGGGACTCTGAAAGGTAAATCCATGTACAAAGCGAAAGCGTATTCCGCCACCAGCGCGACATCCCCACTTGCCTCGACTACGATCACGCGGCGCGAGCCAAAGGAGCACGACGTACAGCTCGAGATCCTGTTCTGCGGGATTTGCCACTCCGATCTGCACACTGTCCGTAACGAGTGGAGCGAGCACGTGCCCACGGTCTACCCGTGCGTCCCCGGCCATGAGATCGTCGGCCGTGTCACTAAGGTCGGCTCCGCGGTCACCAAGTTCAAGCCCGGCGACATCGCCGCGGTCGGCTGCATGGTCGACTCGGACGGCACGTGTCCCGAGTGCTGGGCTGGCTTAGAGCAGTTCTGCCCGAACATGATCCTCACCTTTAACTCCCCGGACAAGCACCTCGGAGGTGTCACCTACGGTGGCTACTCCGATGGCATCGTCGTCGACGAACGCTTTGTCCTACGGGTCCCTTCCAACCTCGATCTCGCGGGAACTGCGCCGCTCCTCTGCGCCGGAATCACCACGTACTCGCCGATGCGCCATTGGGGCGTCACCAAGGGAAAGAAAGTCGGAGTGGTTGGCCTCGGCGGACTGGGCCACATGGGAGTGAAGTTCGCACATGCGCTCGGAGCCCACGTGGTTGTCTTCACGACTTCACCCAACAAGAAGGACGATGCGCTCCGCCTCGGCGCCGACGAAGTCGTTGTTTCCCGCAATGCCGACGAGATGCAGAAGCACGCAGGCAGCTTCGACTTCATCCTCGATGCCGTTTCCGCCGATCACGACATTAACGCGTACATCCAACTCCTCCGCCGCGACGGCAACATCACTCTTGTCGGCGCGCCGGCGAAGCCTATGTCCGTTGCCGGTTTTGGCCTGTTGTTCGGACGCCGCAGCCTCTCCGGCTCGCTCATCGGTGGCATTCCCGAAACCCAGGAGATGCTCGATTTCTGCGGGCAGCACAACATCACCGCCGATGTCGAAGTCATCCCCATCCAGAAGGTCAACGAAGCCTACGAGAGACTGCTCAAGTCTGATGTGAAGTACCGCTTCTCCATCGATATGGCTTCTCTCAAATCGGAGTAAACGTGTCAGAAGCTGATCAGCCCTTATCTCCCGGCCTCCGAGGAAGCTGATCACGAAGGGAGACACGAGTGATGGGGGCAAACATGAAAAAAAACTGCTTTCGCTCGGCGTCGTGTTTTTGCTTATGGGTATGACGACCACGACGTTATCCCGCGGCCAGAATCGCGGCGGGAATGAGGGCATACGGGACCGGTTTGCCGGAGCGTGGCGGCTGGTCTGGCTCGAAGAAGAAGGCGCAGACGGGAAAATTCACCGGGCGGACTGTACCGGGCTGCTAGTCTGCACGCGCGACGGCCACATGTCAGTCCAGGTGATGTATCGGAACCCGCAGGCAGGGAGCCACGCTGCGCCGGTGCAATACGCGCAGGGCGGGTACGAGGCCTCCTTTGGCACGTATGAGATCGACGAAAGCACTCACACCTTCAGCTTCCACGTTGAGGGCGCACTGGTGTGGAGCCTTATCGGCAAAGACCTGCCGCGCGCCTTCGAGTTGTCGGGCAAACAGCTCATCGTGAAGTCGACTCACCCGGAGGAACACTGGCGAGTTGCCTGGGAGCATTACTAGGCTGCTCTACAAATCATTGCATGCATAGCTTTGTATAAAGGACGACAAACAATGCAAAAGCGCAAACTCGGAAAAAACAATCTTGAAGTCTCAGCCCTCGGGCTCGGCTGCATGGGCATGAGCTGGTCCTACGGGCCTCCTAAAGACAAGCAAGAGATGATTTCTTTGCTGCACGCCGCCGTGGAGAGAGGCGTTACGTTCTTCGACACCGCCGAGGTGTACGGCCCGCTCTTCAACGAAGAACTGGTAGGCGAAGCGCTCGCTCCATTTCGCGGGAAAGTCGTGATCGCGACGAAGTTCGGATGGGAAACCAACCCCAGCGATGGAGGCAAGTGGAGCTCTCTCAATAGTCGACCAGAGCACATCAAACAGGTCGCTGAGGGGTCGCTCAAGCGGTTGAGGGTCGATGCCATCGATCTGTTCTACCAACATCGAGTCGACCTGAACGTTCCGATCGAAGATGTTGCGGGCGCTGTAAAGGATTTGATTCAGGAAGGCAAGGTGAAGCACTTCGGTCTCTCGGAAGCGAGCGCGCAGACAATCCGCCGCGCCCACGCAGTTCAGCCCGTCGCAGCACTACAGAGCGAGTACTCGCTTTTCTGGCGAGAGTCCGAAGAAACGGTGATGCCTGCATTGGAAGAGCTGGGTATTGGATTCGTCCCGTTTAGCCCTCTTGGCAAAGGCTTCCTGACAGGCAAGATCGACGCAGGCACCAAGTTCGACAGCACGGATTTTCGCAGCAGCGTGCCTCGGTTCAGCGCGGAGAATCGCAAAGCGAACCAGGCTTTGGTCGATGTGATCAGCTCCTTCGCGGAACAACGGAAAGTAACTCCTGCACAGATCGCACTCGCCTGGTTGCTTGCGAAAAAGCCGTGGATCGTTCCGATTCCCGGCACCACGAAGCTGGCTCGACTGGAAGAGAATCTCGGAGCGGCGGCGATTGAACTAACCCCCAACGATGTACGCGCCCTCGAAGACGCCTCCTCAAAGATAAAACTGGAAGGGGCAAGATACCCCGCCTTCCACGCGAAGCTTGTGGGTCGCTAAACGATGAGTACGTGGCCGAAAGACGAACTGCGCAAGATTGGTGAGGCCGATGACCTGCACATCTCGCCGTTCCGTGAGGACGGGAAGACGTATGGCACGCTGACGTGGATTTGGTCCGTCGTGGTGGATGACGCGCTCTACGTGCGTGGCTACAACGGGCAGAAGTCTAGTTGGTATCAAGCTGCGGTGCGGCAAAAGGCGGGGCGTATCACTGCCGCCGGCATGACCAAGGAAGTCACCTTCGAGCAGGTCGACGGAGCGATCAACGACCGCATCGACGAATCCTACCGGGCAAAATACAAGGGCAGCCCGTATCTCAGGCCGATGATCGGCGCACGCGCCCGCTCGGCGACCGCCAAGGTGATGCCGCGCGGGACGAAAGCATGAACCTTGACGAAATGGGAGGCCGGATGGGAAAGGGCGTCTTGGTGCGAGCGATTCGTGGAGTAGGCTGTCTGCGTCGTCGCACGTGAAAGGAGTTATGAGCATGAGTAAAGAGCCTTCAGCGGTGCACAAGTTAATTGGTGACTTCGCTCCCAAGCTGGTCGATTTAACGGACCGCGTGCTCTTTGGCGATGTATGGGAGCGCCCGGAGCTTTCAAAGCGCGACCGTAGTCTCGCAACCGTGGCGGCGCTGATTGCTTTGAATCGCCCAGATCAGTTGCGATTTCACCTGAGCAAAGCGTGGAGAATGGAGTTAGGAAGGAAGAATTGATCGAGGTGATCACGCATCTGGCGTTCTATTCTGGTTGGCCCAACGCAATGAGCGCCATCATGATTGCAAAAGAGGTATTCTCAAAGACATGAGTAGCAACGGCAAAACGGCGTCTCCGCGGCAGGTAGACAAGGTTGCGGGACCAAACGAGCCAGACATGGCCAAGTTGGCCCGATGCATTGCTGCGTATGCCCCTCATGACGGTAGTTTTGATCTGCGCATCCCCGGCTTGACCGCCAGCCGCGCTTCACGAACCAACACCGAATGTGCGCATGCCCTCCGGTTGCCCTCCTTGTGCTTCATCGCCCAAGGAGCGAAGACCGTCATTGTTGGAGAAGAGGTCTACGAGTACGACCCGTCGCGTATGCTCGTGTTCTCCGTTGCTCTGCCCGTTGCTGCCCAAGTCACGCAAGCCAGCTATTCCGAGCCTTACCTTGCTCTAAGGCTGGACCTCGACCCGCGCAAGATTGCCGAACTCGTTTTGAAGGTGTTTCCCCGCGGGGTGCCTCCCGTTCAAGAAAGGAGCGCCGTTTACGTCGCACCGCTCGACTTGAGCATCCTCAACGCCGCGACGAGATTAATGGACTGTCTAGCGCAGCCCGGTGATGTTGAACTACTCGCCCCACTTATAGTGGATGAGATTCTGATCCGGTTGCTCCGCAGTCCCATCGGTCTTCGCGTGGCGCAAATGGGCTTTGCCGAGTCCAGCCTGCACCGAGTTGCGAAGGCGATTTCCTGGCTGCGCGCCAACTTCTCTCAACCCATGAAAGTCGAAGAGCTGGCCGAATTGGTGCACATGAGTGTCTCCTCGTTCCACGAGCACTTTAAGTCCGTCACTTCGATGAGCCCGCTGCACTATCAAAAGGTGCTGCGTCTTCAAGAGGCGAGGCGTCTCATGTTGTCCGCGATGATGGATGCGGGTACTGCAGGTCAGCGCGTGGGCTATTTAAGCGCTTCGCAGTTCAGCAGAGAATACAGCCGCTTCTTCGGGAGTGCGCCGACCAAGGACATCGCAAGTTTGCGTAACGATTCTCGACCCTGGGTGTAACGTCCCGCGTGGCGAATTGTCGGCCCCTGCAACTGGTTAACGCCGAAAGCGTCCATGTGGGTACTGGAACGAACCTGTCCGGTTTACCGACTAACCAGGAGTTAGCGGGCCGCTGCTACGTTTGAATAACCCTAGAAAAAAAAGCAGAAGAACGACAGTGATTATCACATGCAGAATCAAGCCAGTATCGCTAGTGGCAGAATCGTGGTATTCAGGCTTGTAAATAACTCATGGGCATAACTGTCCGATTCATCTGGGTAGATGCCCAAAGAAGGAGGGCCGTCATGACCAACCGGGAATTTTATATCGAATGCTGGGAACAGGAACACCCTACTTTTGTGAAAGTCTTCAAAGCTGTGCCTGCCGACAAGCTTGATTATCGACCGCACCCCCGCTCACGCTCAGCGGCTGAGCTGGTGTGGGTGCAGGTGCTGGAGAAGCGCTGTTGGTTCGAGTTACTTGACACCGGAAACATCACGTGGAAAGTACCTCCGCCCCCAATGGGCCTCGTGGAGATGATCACCGCCTACCAGGAGGCCCACGCTGAGCTTGCCCTGCGCCTTAAAAAGCTGGACGACAAGAGTTGGAACGAGCAGATGACGCAGTTTCTACTGGACGGGCGCGTGGTCTTTCAGACGGTTATGGGTCACATGTTCTGGACCGGTCTCTTCGACGCAATTCATCATCGTGGACAGCTCAGCGTCTACCTGCGCCCCATGGGCAGCAAGGTGCCCGCGATCTACACTGCGAGTGCCGATGATCCAGGTCTGGGTAGTCTCGTTAGTCTCATGCGGCTCGATTAGGCTGTTGACTGCGTTGCATTGACGCGCAGCGGAGTGCGGTCTAACATCCACGGCAAGGTGATTGCCTTCCGTGATAGGGAAGAAGTTCGGGCATTATCTTATCCTCGAAAAAATTGGCGCTGGCGGGATGGGCGAGGTTTATCGGGCCCGCGATGAGCAATTGGACCGGGACGTCGCACTGAAGGTTCTGCTCCCCAGAGACCTTGGCGATGAAACTGCCCGCGCACGGCTATTGCGAGAAGCGCGGGCAGCAGCCGGACTAAATCACCCGCACATCTGCATCATTCACGACGTGGGCGAGGTCGAGGGGCAGGCCTACATCGCCATGGAGTACGTCGAGGGCCGATCGCTAAGCGCGTTGATTGCCCAAGAGCGTTTGCCGCACGAGCAGGTGTTGCGTTACGGCGTGCAGCTGGCCGAGGCCCTAGCGCACGCCCATGCGCACGGCGTGGTGCACCGGGACCTGAAAAGCGCCAACGTGATTGTCACGTCCGAAGGCCAGGTTAAAGTGCTCGATTTCGGGTTAGCCAAGCGGCTAATCGAAGGGGATCTGGATGCAACACTTTCCCAGGCTTCCCTGACCCAACCAGGGGCAGTGGTAGGCACGCTGGCCTACATGGCCCCGGAGCAACTACGCGGCCAGCCCGCGGATGGCCGCACTGATATTTGGGCGTTGGGTATCGTGCTCTATGAGATGGTGGCGGGGGGACGGCCCTTCCGGGGACAGACTGGGTACGAGCTGAGCTCGGCGATTCTGAACCGGCGCTCCGCGCCGCTGCCAGGCGAAGTGCCAGCCGCGTTGCGCGCAGCAATTGAGCACTGTATGGAAAAGGAGCCAGGTAGGCGCTACCAGCGTGCGGACGAAGTCCGCGCCGCACTCGAAGCCGTTCATTCCGCGGGAACCACGGCTCAACTTTTACCCCAGCGAGCCGGCGCACGCCGGCCCCATACCGTTAGTCGGAAACGAATCCGGGCTCTGGCGGTGTTGCCGCTTACGAACCTCTCCCGGGATCCTGAGCAAGAGTATTTTGCAGACGGGATGACTGAGGCTCTGATCTCTGCCTTGGCCAAGTTGCAAGCACTGAGAGTGATCTCGCGCACGTCGGCGATGCGTTACAAGGCGACCGACAAGTCTCTGCCGGAGATTGCCGGGGAATTGAGAGTGGACGCAGTTGTGGAAGGTTCGGTCCTGCGTGTGGGCCAAAAGGTCCGTATCACCGCGCAGCTTATTCAGGCTGCGACGGACACACATCTTTGGGCGGAGAGCTACGAGCGCGATTTGCAGGATGTTCTGCTGTTACAGAGTGAAGTCGCACGGACGATTGCCCGGGAGATCCAAGTAGCTATAACACCGGAGGAGACACGACGCCTAGCTAGCGCCCGTGCAGTCAACCCTGACGCATACGAGGCCTATCTCAAGGGCCGGTTTCACTGGTACAAGCTTTCGCGTGAGCACCTTGATAACGCTGAGCGTTACTTCCAGTTCGCTCTGGAGAAGGATCCTAATTACGCCTTGGCATATTCCGGTCTAGCCGATGTCTGGATGAGCCGAGGTGACACAGGGTTCATGTCCCGCCGGGAAACTGTAGACAAAGCAAATGCGGCAGCGCGAAAAGCGCTGGAGTTGGATGACAACGTTGCTGATGCACATATCGCGCTCGGCAATATGAAGGCAGCTTTTGACTGGGAATGGGTTGCTGCCGAAACGGAGTTTCAACGCGCCATTCAATTGAACCCCAACAACGCCAATGCGCATTTTATGTACGCCGACTTTCTGATTTCACAGAAGCGTGTCCAGGAATGGCAAAGAGAGATTGACCGCGCTCTTGAGCTGGACCCCATGAACTTCTTTACCGTTTGTTTCTACGGCTGGCACTTGATGTACGTGGGCCGCTATGACGAGGCCATTCAAACAATGCAAAAAGCTGCGGCTTCCCAGGACTTCTCCTCCGTCCACATGGGGCTTTGGTGCGCCTACCACAAAAAAGAAATGGACGGAGAGGCTCTGCAAGAAGCCAAACGTTTTTTCTCGGCGCTCCACGACAGTGAGGCTGTAGACGTCCTCGAGAAAGGCTACTCTGCAGGTGGATATCGCATGGCCGTGAAGTGCGCTGCAGACGTCTTGGCAGCACGCTCCTCTAGTACCCATGTTTCAAGCGTCCGAATTGCCCGGCTGTACGCGCACGCGGGAGAGAATGGTCAAGCGCTGGATTGGCTAGAGAAGGCTTACAGAGGAAGAGAATCTCCTTTGGTCCATCTCGCAGTGGCTCGGGATTGGGATGACCTGCGTGCCGACCCGAGATTTCAGGATCTTCTTCTCCGCTTGAATCTTCCCAGCTGAAGATCGGACACCTACTCTCGTCAAGAACCGTGAACTTATCTTTCGGGAGGGCCGCCCGAGGTTTGGGCGGCCTTTCATTGCTCAAGGCAAGTAGTGCTCCCAAGTCCTGATTAACGCGGTCACCGGAGATATTGGTCCCGGTACCCAAGTTACGGTTTTGGTCACTAACCGGGAGCTGGACCGGCGCTGCTGAGCCAGAGGATTTGTGATAAGGCGACTTACTCACAATTATGCGGACGCTGGGTACTCTTTCTTTTCAAACTCCCGCAGCCAGGCACCGACCTCGCCGCTTTCGTGCAGATTGGCCGCGCCGTGAGCGGGTGAAGCGCAGAGAGTTTCCGGGGCAAATCGGTGTTGCGACTGCCGACTAGTGCCGGTCGTTATCGTGGTCGTGGTCGCGATGGCAGCTATGCCGCACCTGTTCAAGCTCCTGACGTCGTTTCTCGGCCTGGCGGCTTTGTTCGCCGTGGCGCGCAATCTCCTTCTGGAGCTTCGCTTCGGCTTGGTGGATGCGCTGTTCGCACTTCTCGTCGCGACCGTGATCTTGGGCGCGCGTAGCCGCGGCGCCGGCGAACAGCAAGACTCCACCTAGCGCCGCCGCGAGCACAGCGGACTTCCCGTTAGTTAGTTTTGGCACCATATTCTCTCCCGTGACTACAGCCTGAAGTTTCGATTGGAACAGCCAGAATCTCCGTCCTGATATCCGGACTGGCCTGCATGTTACGCCGAAGGTCTCTGCATAAATGTGCAAAAGTGAACAGCGCGCAACTCGATATCGTCCAGAGTGGACTTGCCGCAAAAGGACTGGTTCGCTCCCCAGTCCATCCAGGGAACTTGTGCCCCTCAAATTCCGCAAGCGTCAAGAACATCGAACGATAACTGAGAGAGTTACTCTGCCGGATAGCCCCATGCCACAACTCAAGTCCTCATTAACGCGGAAACCGGACATGTGGGTAATGGAAGGAACTTGTTCGGTGTGGCGCCTTATCGGGACTTGAGCCCAAGCCAAAAGAAAAAGGGCGGCCCCTGAGAGCCGCCCGCGCTGCGTGGCCTGCGACCTGGTCTCTCGATCCATCCCGAGCGAAGAGTACTTGCCCGCACCATCCACCGCGGCCTAGCGCGTCAATTCTTCCACCGTCGAGATCAACGCTTTGATATTCTCCGTGGGCGCATGGGGCGGCATTCCTCCCCCGCACGAAACGATCAAGCGTGAACGGTCACTGAGAGCGTTCAGCATTTCCGCGACCGAGCGCGACACGTCCGCCGACGTTCCTTCGGCCAGCACGTCGCGTGGAGGAATGTTTCCCATCAGCGTAATCCGGTTGTTCGTCCAGGTCTTCATGTCCGCCAGTTTGTGCTGAATGCCGAAATTGAGCAAATTGATTCCCGCCGCCTCGAGCAAAGGCGCGCTGGCCTTGCACGGCGCATCGTTGTGGAAGAACTTCACGGTCACGTCCGCGCTGAATGCGCGCCGCAGGTAAGGCAAGCCGAAGGTCTCGAAATCGCCGCGGCTCACAAATCCAACGATGTCGTCGAGCAAAAAAATACCGTCAATCGATGGGAATGCTTCGCGCTGATACGCAATCCAGTCCACCAGAAAATCCGTGACAATCCCGAGCAGGCGATGCATGAGCTCCGGGTCTGTCTTGATCGCCTCTAGGAATTCCGTCGTGCCCATCAAGAAGGACGCAATATTGAGCGGGCCACGGGCCACCGCGAAGCGGATTTTGTGGCCGGCCTTTTCGATCTCCGGCTGTAAGTGCTTGAGCCGCTTAATCACAAAGGGCAGCAGGCCGTGCTTGCGCGGATTGGGCTTTTCGAGATGCTCGACCTCGGAGGGCGAGCGCAGCACTTTCTTGGCGAAGGGAAATTCATCCTCGCCCCAAATGGGGACGGAGCCGAAGGCGGAGGGTTCGGTGCACATTCCGTATTCGGACCAAAAACCTGGCAAGAAAATCGTTTCCGGGAAGGTGCGAATGCCATTGAGATTGTCGTCCAGAAAAATGCGTTCGTCCGTGAAGTAATCCAGAATCGTGTGGCCCGCCCAATTCGGGAGCCAGGGACTATCTATGATGAAGGCTGTCGGGAGAGGACGAATCGCTTCTCCCCGCACTACAGAAACAAGCGTGTCCCATTGCTGGTTGTCCATTGCGTGCTCCGACCTCACGCCAACTTTCGCTTCGACGTTCCCGTTAAATGGCGTGCCAAATCGACCGCCGCCGTGGCGCTTTCGCTGTACCTGCGCAAAGAAGAGTCTACCTCATAGCCTCTGCCGGTCGAGCTTCTGATTAGCGCCGTGATCGAAGAAGTGGGCACTGGAACGTACTTGTCTGGTTTGGCGACGTACCGGGAGTTTGCGACAGCAGTATAATCGGGTGTTCTCCAATGTCCATGATTCTTGAAAAAACACGTCGTAGAAAGCTTCACGCAGATTTGAGGGGCCGTCGAAGTATATGGCTTTTTGTTTTAGTGCTCCTGCTATGTGTTAACACAACTTGTTTCGGACAGACGGTCATAATCCACATCGTCAATGCCAAAAATGAAAGCCCACTAAAGAACGAGAAGGTCTCTATTTCTGGAATCAGTGGAAAGGAAGAGACACGGGAAGAAGCGGACCGAAAACTCATCACCAAACCGACCACACCTGACTTACACCTTGTAACCGATGCAAAGGGCGAGGCTCAGTTTAAACTCCCGAAACCTGTCCCAGCTTACATCTATGTTCGCGCTGAAGTAAGCGGTCCACTTTGGGATTGCACTTGCCTGCTGCGAGTCTCAACCGAACAGGTCACTCAGAAAGGATTCATGGTTACCACGCATGGCAATGAAAGTGCGCGCAGCAAAACTTCCATTCAACCGAAGCCAGGCGAAGTCCTAATCCGTCTCACCCCGACATCATGGTGGGAACGCGTCTTCTACCCTTTTCTGAGAGACTATCGGCTCTAGTGCTGATTAAGGCGCTAATCGAAGAAGTGGGTAATGATACGGCGGATGTCCGGCAAGCCGAGAGAGCTCAGGCGCGGGTGGTTTCCATCCCGACGTTTTGCGTGCGTTTGAGGGCGGCGACGAGGTCGTAGAGCGCCTGGCTGGTACACACCTCGTAGTAACTGTGTTCCGAAGGCTTGCCGATCTTCCCGTCAGGCAGCAGCTCCCGCGCGCCGCCTTTGCGCAGCACCAGCAACTCGACGGATTCCCCCATGGGCACCTCGCCATAGTACAGGCAAACCTCTCCCTTGCCCCAGGGCAGATCGAGCTTGGTGGTGAGCGTCTCGAGCGAAATTTCCTCGGCGAGCTTCTGGAAGCCTTCCTCGTTCAATTCGATGCCGTTCATGTTGTAGCGCACCAGGAATTCGTCCAGCTCTTCGGCGGAGGCGCCTTCCATCGCGGTGATGAAGTGATAGACCGCGAATTGGCTCTTTTGCTTGGCGAGCATGCGTTTGGCGAGCTTGGCGCACCCCGAGAGGCGGTCGGAAAGATTGAGCGCCTTGGAGATCATGATGCGCGATTCCCCGTCGGTCCAATACGTTGGCGCGGAGCCTTGATACGCCACGCCGATGCCGATTTCCAGCGCCGGAAGCTGCGAGGATGCAGCCGTGTCGTTGTAGGAATTGCAAACCGCCAGGATTTGCCGCGAAAGCACGCAGGCTTTGGCCACGGCGCGGGCGTAGGCAACGGTGCCTTCGGTCTCAAATATGGCCAGGACGATGGCATCGCCCTCAATGAAGACTTTCTTGGCGTTGAAGCGGTCAAGCAATCGCTTCACCGGCTCATGAAGATTCAGGCTGAAGTGGGAAGCGGGGCTGAGGCCGCGCGCCAGCAGGTCTTGCGTCATTTTCGTGGAGCCGCGCACGTCCGCTTTGATGATGACGTGAGAGACCACGTGATCCTGCTCCGGCCTGGCCTCTTCCTTCAGCAGGCACTCGTACAAGCGGTTGTTCATGCGCGAGAGTTCGCGGAACTTCTCCGCGGTGACGAGGTTGACCCGCTCCATGCAAGCGGAGAGGTGCTCAGCATCGCGCAAATCGTGGCGCATGCGGAAAAAGTCGATGGCGAAGCGCAGCACAACGGCCTGCAGCTCGTCCCGGGAATACCGGCGCATGCGGCGCGTCAGTTCCTCCAGCGGTTTCATGGTCAGGCGTTTCGCGGGAACCTGCTTGAGCATCTCCTCCACGCGCTTCGCCTCTTCCCGCGACACCAATGCTTTGCGCAGTTGCTGCAAGTGCACCGGCGGGCAGTAGTCGCTGGCGATGGGCCGAATCTCATAGCTGGCCAGGATGTGCACGATCAGCTCGCGCTCCTCCAGGCGGCTAACCAGCTGCGCCAGCAGACGCGCGCGCGCGGAGTGATCCCCTTCTTCCCCGAAAGAGACATCGAAGAGGCGCCGGGCGTTCTCCGGCTCATTGAGGTAATCGTCGATCCTCGCCTGATAATCCTTGTTCACGAAATCCACTTGCTGCTTGGCGCGATCCAGCTGCGGCGCCAATTCTCCCAGCCGCGCTTGATGCACCCTGAGCCGCGTTTCGATTTCGCTGACGGAAGCGCGCATCTCACCGGGATCCGTCGAGCTGAGGAATTTGTTCAGCAGGCCGTCGCCGCGTTCGAGCTTCTTCCGCAGTCCATCGCGCTGCTCTTCCAGGGCCACCACTTCGGCGCGGCGGTGCTCGGCTTCGGCAAACAAGGCTTTGTAGCTGTCCGCGGCAGGCGCGGCGGGCTGCTCGTGCGGAATGTTCGCCCCGGCCTCCTTCAAGAATTCGTGGAAGAGCGCGTCCATGTCCTCCTGGCGGTCCGGATCGCGCGCATAGTTGCCCAGCAGAACGTAATGCTCCATGAAAAAGAAATCGTCCTTGCCGCCATCCAGGAAGACCAGGCGGTTCTTCAGAATCTCGTAGTAGGGCGCGAACTCTTCGCCAAACAGGGCCCGGCGCGTCTTGCCGATGACGTTTTCCTCGATATCAATCAGGATCTGCGCCACCAGTTGGCCGATCAGCCGCAGCACATCGCGCCGCGCCGACTGCATCTCCGTCAGCCGCGCCTTGATGACGTGCGCCGCCTGGCTGCGCTCAAAATACTCGCCGCGCTTGCGCATGTATTCCTTGCAATCCAGGATCACGTTGGCGAACTGGTTCTGCAGCTCGCCGGTGATGAACTTCAGGATAGCCAGCCGGAAA
>CAWADS010000043.1:0-40617 GCA_963780785.1 Candidatus Acidiferrales bacterium | reverse complement strand
GGGTGTGTTAACTTTTCTGTTTATGACGAAGCTCATCGGCGTGCTCTTGAGTGGCCGCGGCTCGAACTTCGAGGCGCTGGCCGAAAGTGTTGTCGCCGGGCGCATTCCTAACGCCCAGATCGCCATCGTGATCAGCAACAAACCGGACGCCTGCGGATTGGAACGCGCGAAAGCCCGCGGAATTGAAACCCGGCTGATTCCGTCGAAGGGATTGGAGCGGGAAGCCTACGATCGCCAGGTGGCCGCGGTCCTGCACGAACACAAGGTGGATCTGATCTGCCTGGCGGGCTACATGCGCTTGTTGTCGCCCTATTTTGTCGCGGAGTTCCCGCAGCGGATTCTGAACATTCACCCGTCGCTGCTCCCGTCGTTTCCGGGGCTGGAATCGCAGAAGCAGGCGCTGGACTACGGCGTGAAGGTTGCCGGCTGCACGGTGCATTTTGTGGACGAAAATCTGGACGCGGGGCCGATCATCGTGCAGGCGGTCGTGCCCGTGCAGGATACGGATGACGAGCACGCACTTTCCGAGCGCATACTGAAAGAGGAGCACCGGATCTACACCGAGGCCGTGAAGATTATCCTCGAAGGGAAGTTCAAAATCGTGGGGCGGCGCGTGATTCACACCGCCTAGAGCGGCAAATCGAGATGACACAAGCCAAGTTCAAACCGGTGGAAGAACAGCTCGCGTACCTGAAGAAGGGCGTGGCGGAAATCGTGCCCGAAGCGGAGTTGCGCGCGAAGCTGGAAGAGTCGCTCAAGACCGGCAAGCCCCTGCGCGTGTACCTGGGCGTGGATCCGACGGCGCCGGACATTCATCTTGGGCACACGGTCGTCTTACGCAAGCTGAAACACTTTCAGGACATGGGTCACACGGCAATTTTCCTGATTGGTGATTTTTCCGCGATGATCGGGGATCCCACGGGACAATCCGAAACGCGGCCGCCGCTCAGCCGCGAACAGGTGGATGTCAACGCGAAGACCTATCTGGCGCAGGTCTACAAGATTCTGGACCCGGAAAAGACGGAGGTTCGCTACAACAGCGAATGGCTGGGCAAAATGTCCAGCTATGACGTGGTCCGGCTCTGCGCCCATTACCGGCTGGCGCGCATGTTGGAACGTGAGGATTTTCGCTCGCGGCTGGATAAGAATCTTCCGATCGCGGTTCATGAGCTTTTGTATCCCTTACTGACGGCTTACGACGCCGTGACGCTGCAGTCGGACGTCGAGTTGGGCGCGACGGAACAAAAGTTCAACATCTTGGTGCACCGGGAAATTCAGCGCGAGTATGGGCTGTCGCCGCAAGTCGTCGTGACCATGCCGATTCTGGTGGGGCTCGACGGCCAGCGGAAGATGAGCAAGAGCCTCGGGAACTACGTCGGGATTACCGAAACGCCCGGCGAGATGTTCGGCAAAATGATGTCCATTCCCGATGAGCTGATGTGGTCCTACTACGAGCTGGTCACCGACCGCTCGCCCAGGAAATCGAATCGCTGAAAGGCCAAGTGCAGTCAGGGCGGCTCCATCCAATGGATGTGAAGATGCGGCTTGCGGAAGAAGTTGTGAGCGGCTTTCAAGGCGCGGATGCGGGGCGCAAAGCGGCAGAAAATTTTCAGCGGGTGTTCCGCGACCGGCAAGCGCCGGCGGAAATGGACGAAGTCCGCATGAAGCGAGTGCCCGGTGGCCTGGAGATTACGTTTCCGAAGATACGGGACACCTCAAAGCAGGTTTCGCTGGCGCTCCCGAGCGGCGTCGTGAAGTGGTCGAAGATTCTCGCTTCGTTCGAGGGCATCGCCTCCACATCCGTAGCAGAACGCCTCATCAAACAGGGCGGGCTGGAGATCAACGGCGCCGCGATACAAGATCCCGCCTGCAAATTGAATGTGGATCAACCAGCAACGTACAGCGTCCGCGTCGGCAAGAAGAAATTCCTCCGCATCACCGTCGAATAGCTTTGGACAGTTATCGAATAACTCCGCTGCACTTACACTATCCGTCATTCCGAGCGAAGCGAGGTACGGTTTTCCATCGCACGTTCTTTGTGCGATGAATCTCTCTTCGCTATTTGCTCTCCTCAATCAGTGAAGTATTTCCGCGACTAACCGGAAAACATGCGCCGCGATGGCCGGCGCGGCGGTCAGTCCGGGCGATTCGAGCCCGACGAGCTGAATCACGCGCGGCACTTCCTTGTCTGGCTCAATCACAAAATCGGCAATCCCCTGGCCGCCTGGCGGAACGAGTTTCGGGCGCAAGCCCGTGTAGCCGAGCTGCAGATCGCTCTCCTCGAGTTCCGGCAGCATGGTCTTCGCATCGGAGACAAACTCAGGAATGGTCATGCGGTCCCGTTCGTAGTTGTCCTTGCCCTCGACGTACGCGGCCGTCGGACCAACGAGCACCGTTCCCCAGAGAGTTTTCGTGAAGTGCAAGCCCAGGGAGAGTCCGTCGTGATGCGGCAGAGGATAGACCAGGTTCCGGACCAGTCCCGCTCGAGGGCCGCGAATCTCGCAATATTCCCCGCGTACCGGATAAATCCTCCAGGTACGCGGGCCGAGCAGTTGCGCAACTTCGTCGGAGTAGAGTCCCGCGGCATTGATGACGCAGCGCGCCTCGACGGTTTCTGTTTCGGACTGTTCCTCATCGCCAATGCGCAAGCGCACGCGAACGGCGTCCTTCACCGGCTCGAGGGAAATGACCTTGGCGTGGTTGACGAGGTTTGCCCCGTGCTCCTCGGCGACGCGCGCGAACGCATGCACCAGGTCTTCTGCGGAGCAAATGCCCGTGGAAGGCACAAGAAGCGCCGCATGCCCTTTGACGTGGGGCTCGATGGCGTGCATGCCCGCCACGTCGATCATTTTTAGCCCCTCGACGCCGTTGCCCTCTCCCTTTTTCATCAGGGCGAGAAGCTCTTCCTCCTCGGAGGCTTCCTTCGCGACGACGAGCTTTCCGGTGGTGCGGCAAGGCACATTGTGCTTGGCGCAGAATTCCTTGGTCAGGCGATTGCCCTCGACGCAGTGCCGCGCCTTCCAGGAATTTTTCGGATAGTAGATTCCGGAATGGATCACCCCGCTGTTACGCGTGCTCGTGGCCATCCCGAACTTCGGATATTGCTCGACAAGGAAAACATCCTGCCAGCGGCGGGAAAGCGCTTCGGCAATCGCGCAGCCGACGACCCCGCCTCCGATAATCAAAACATTTGTCTGGTCCATATACGCCAGTATAAGGTGAGCAAATTACCGGCGCATCATTCTTCTTGACCGGTTTCGTCGAAGAAAGTCTTGCAGGGAACCAAGCGGGCTTGCGTGCCGTCGTGGACGGCAAACATGGCCCCTTTGCCCTCCTCGTAGCCATTCTTCCATAGAGACGCGCTGCCGTACTCGCCATCTTTATTGGCGGCATAGAAATAAAGATGGAAGGTGGCGAGCTTCCTCTTGTCGCCGTTGTAGTTGTGCACGACGCGGCCCAGGGCTTCCAAGCAAGCGTCGGCGGGCTTCATGCCCTTGCGCATCATCTCGACGACGGTATGCCCCCCCGAAATTCTTATGTTTTCTTCGCCTTTGCCTGTGGATCCGGCGCCGCCAACATCTCCGTCCACGTAGAGCCCCGCGCCGATCAGCGGCGAATCGCCGACGCGCCCGGGAATCTTCCAGGCCAGCCCGGAGGTGGTGGTGGTGCCGCTGACATCACCCTTGGCGTTCACCGCCAGGCAGTTGATGGTACCGGTTGGCGGGTACGTGATGACGCGCATGGCATAAGCGATTCTTTCCGCATCGTGATCGAAGAGCGTTGCAACATGCTCTTTCCATTCCGGGCTGTCCGTGCCCGGCCGCCAGTTGAAACTCGTTTTGGCTTTCCAGGCCAGCCAGATTTTACGCGAGTGCTCGGTCAGGAGATTCATCTCCTCGAAGCCCTCGGCAACCGCAAAGCGCCGCGCCCCATCACCCACAATCATCACGTGGTTGGTGCGTTCCATGACCGTTTTGGCCAGCCGCGAGACATTTTTGATCCGGCGGACGGAAGCCACGCTGCCGGCGCGGCGCGTCGGGCCGTGCATCACGCTGGCGTCCAATTCAACTTCACCTTCTTCGTTGGGCAGGCCGCCGTAGCCTACGCTGTCATCGTTAGGATCGTCTTCCACGACTGTTACCGCGGTGACTGCTGCATCGAGCGTATCGCCGCCGCCCTTCAGGATTTGCATGCCTTTGTCGAGAGCGTTCAACCCGTTGGCGGAAGAAACGATCACTGGCCGCGTGCCGGCAACTGGCGACGGGTCGAGAAGGTGAAAATCGGGGCGGCCACCTTCGGTCACTTCCAATGTTTTGCCAAAGAGCTTCCCGGCACCGGCGAATGCGCTCCCCGCCAGCGATGTTAGAAAGAACTTGCGTCGTGTCCAGCGATCCATGACCATCCTCCTAAGCGAGATGCAAACCGTTCCGGATGGCACTCTATGCGAATTGAAGTGGAAAAGAAACTACCAGTGGGGCGTGAAAGCCGTATTCAGTCGGTTCCGCCGAGCGGGAGGAAATACTGCGTGCCCTTGACCGGCTCCTGCAAACGCCGCAGGAGCTGCTGCAAATCGTCGTTTTTCTCGACGAAATCGATTTCCGAGGTTTCGATGACCAGGAGATCCGCGCCCTCATAGCGGAAAAAGAAGTGCTCGTAGGCGCGCGCCACTTCCTGAACGTACTCCGTCGAAATCTGCCGCTCCTCATGCGCTTTTTTCTTGGCAATCCGGCCGAGCAGCACTTCCGGCTTGGCCTGGAGATAAATTACCAAATCAGGCTGCGGAAGTTCGACCGTGAGCGCTTCGTAATAGCGCTCGTAAAGCTTGAGCTCCTCGTCATCCAGACTGAGGTTCGCGAAGATGCGGTCTTTTTCCATCAGATAATCGCTCACCACAAGGCCAGGCGCATCGCCGGAAAGGCCTTCACGAACGCGCTTCTGCCGTTCCATCAGGAAATACAATTGCGTGCGGAAAGCGGCCCCGGGAAGGCCGGCATAGAAATCAGCCAAAAAGGGGTTATCTTCGCAATCGTAGATGCGGCGCGCGTGGAGCCGCTCGGCGAGCAGCCGGGCTAGCGTGGTTTTGCCAACACGAAGGGGACCTTCAATGACGATGAATCGAGGTGGTTGCGGGCCACGTTGCGGGATGCGTGCGCGTTTCGCCGATGATTCCGAACCAGCCATTTTCCCTCAAACCTAAGGACCACGGCTTCTTGAGCGCGATTATAGCAGTTCTTTTCTCCGAATCGCGGAGGAGTGTCAAACTGGCCGGTACCATCGCTCCAGAACCCGGCCCCGGAAAAGTACTAGAAAAAATTGTGACCAATGGGCCAGTGACACCTGTCCTTCGGTACAGTACAGTGGACAGTGGTTGCAGCGTACCAGGAACCCACCCCCGGCCTGCGACTTCTGAGGTGCATCTTGGTACTATCCGCGCTCGTCATGTTTTGTTGTACCGCGCTGCCGGCTAATGCCCCTCGTGCTTTCGCGGATTCACCCACCTTGCTCGCCAGCAATTCCAGCGCTCCCCAACCGGATTCCACGACTAAGTCGAAGCTCCCGGATGCGCCCGCGCCCAATTTGTCGGCTTCAGCGGGCACTGATGCAGATGCTTCCTCATCTTCCGCCACGGTGGGCATAACTCCAGGCAGCGCTTCACTCTTAAACGCACCCATCAAGCCCGCTGTGATTCGACCGGTCGAGTCTCCCCGTCAGCGCAAGATCTGGTACGCCTTGATGGCCACGGGACACAGCGCCGCCGCCTTCGATGCTTGGTCCACCCGACGTGCCGTTTCCGGCGGCTACGGCACGGAAAGTGATCCTTTGATGCGTCCGTTTGCGCACTCCGGCGCGATGTACGCTGCCACGCAAGTGAGCCCCGCTGTCATGGACTATCTCGGACATCGCATGATGGTCAGCAACCACCGCTTGATGCGGCGTTTCTGGTGGTTGCCGCAGGTGGCTGGAGCCAGCTTCTCGTTTGGAGCCGGCATTCACAACTATCGCGTCGTGCCCTGAGATTTCACCAGCCCTATTTACCAACCACAATCAGGACGAAAGTGCCCGGCTTCATCGTCGGGCGCCCCTGTCCCTCTTTCGGCGGTTCCATATCCGCCGCAGGCAAGACCACGTTGTGGGTCTTAAGATCGAGTCCCATCGTGCGGGCGCTCTTTTTAGTCGGAACGTTCTCCAGCACAGAATAGTTGTCCGGTCCATCTTGCTTCACAACCGTTAGCGTGCCCTCCCCGTTGGAAGAGAAGGCCAAGCCCGTTCCCGGATCGTAGCCGTTCGCGTCCACGCCTTCCCCGATGGCAGGGGTGGCAATCACTTTTCCCGTGTCCGCGTTCACAACCGCCATCATCTTGTTGTGGCAACCCACGAACAACCGGCGATTCTTTTGATCCATGGCCAGGCCCGACGGGCTTTCACAAGGCTTGAGCGGCCAGCGATGCAGGAGCTTGATGGCCTGCGCGTCAATCTCGACGAGTTCCGAAGTGTCTTCCATATTCACAAAGAGTTTTCCAGTGCCATCCGCAGCGGCGAACTCAGGGCGGCCCGCCAGTTCCAAAGTGCCGGCAATGGAGCCATCGGCGGCGTTGATGGCGGTGGCGTCCCTGCTCCGGCCGTTCAGGGTAAAGACGCGCTTGGTCACGCTGTCGTAAACGATGGCATCGGGGTTTTGTCCCGCGTTTACTGTGCCCAGTGTTTTCAGCGATTTCAGGTCAAAAATGGTGACTGTGTTCGCGCGGCCGTTGCTGGTGAACCCTTTGCCCAGGTCGGCCGCGATCGCTATGCCGTGGACCCCCTGGGTGTCCGGGATTTCTCCGACGGCAGCGAACGAATCCGCGTCGAGCACGACCACTTTCGTGCCGTGCGAAATGTAAATACGGCGTGCAGCACTATCCACGGCGACATAGTCCCAGAACCCGTCACCTGCGACGGGAACGCTTTTGATGACTTGATAGCCGGAAGGACCGGCAGCACGTCCCAGCCCCGCCCACACTCCACCAAAACTCACAACAGCGAGGAGCGCCCCTCCCAGTCCAATTTGATTCATCTTCCTCATCTGAATTCCCCCTCGCAACCCAGTCTGACGAGCTGCCTTTGTCACGGGGCCAATATACCCCACGTCAGCCTCCCCCGGCGCGTGGTTATTGGGATATAGTTGGAGGACCCAGCTGGGCCGAAATTCGCCTCGGTGTTTCTTTTTGGAACAAAATTCCTTTGGACGGGTTAGGATTTCAATACCTTGCGACAGACTAGCCAAAGAGGCAGAGGGGAATGAGTATGAGAAAGGGATTGCTGGGAGTGTTGGTGCTGCTGATGGTGGCGTGGGCCGCTGGGGCGCAGGAAGCGAGTTTGGGGGTAGCCTCGGCCAAGGACACGACGAATGTGGCGGCCGGCTTTGCTGCGAATTCGGCGGCGCAAGTGAACTTGTATGCGTCGGGCGAAGAGGCGCGGAGCTTTGCGCTGGCCACGCCGGCGATTCCAGCAGCGAGCGCGGCGCCCGCGGAACCCGCGGCGGCGACGCCCCGGCCGAAGTTTGTGTTTGGTGCCCGGGACGATTACCGGTGGCAACTGGGCGTGGGTGTGGAGTTTTTCCGGTTCCAGTCGTCGCGCATCGATGCGAGCCTGGTGGGGCTGAACACGACGCTGACGTACTTCACGAACGACTGGTTTGCGCTGGAGGGGAACCTGGTGACGGGCTTTGCGCCGGAGATCTACGACCGGGAGCATGTAAAGTATTTTGGCGGTGGCGGGGGCGTACGCATCGGCTCGCGGCGGGAGCGTTGGGAGCCTTGGGGCCACGTGCTGGTGGGTGGCGGGCACCTGCAGCCGCAGACGGCGGACAGCAGCCGGACCGCGTTCATGGTGCAGGCTGGCGGGGGCGTGGACTTCCGGGTAAATGCGCGGCTCTCGCTACGCGCCGAAGGCGATTACGTGTTCAACAACTTCTTCAGCGAACACCAGAACAACTTCCAGGGCGTCGCCGGCGTCGTCTTCCACTTCTGAGCGGGACCCGGTGCGGTTTTCTAGGATAAATCGCCGGAAAATGGCCGATCTGGACCGCCTCCGGCAGAGTGTTGCGTACTGTGCACACATCACAGCCCATCGGTCGGCACCCATGATATAGTTCATTTTAGAGACAATTGGATAGACCAGGCAGTCCACTCACCTATTCTCTATCCCCATTCGAAAGGAGGATCTCATGTCGAACAAGAGCATAATCCTGCTGGGAAGTTTGCTCGTGGCAACGAGCCTCTGTCTGGCACAAGAGAAAACCAACCAGCAACCCGTGGTCAAGAAGACCCCGATTAAGCAGACCAGCGCCGCATCTGGTAAAGAGATGTACAGCCAGTACTGCGCTCCGTGTCATGGAAGCGACGGTAAAGGTGCAGGCCCCGCGGCGTCATCGATGAAAGCGATGCCCACCGACCTGACCAAACTTGCCAAGCTACACGATGGCAAATACCCAGCCAATTCCGTGGCTTCCGTCCTGAAGTTCGGAAACGGTCCCGCTTCCCACGGCTCGCCCGATATGCCGGTTTGGGGTCCATTGTTCAAGTCATTGGACAAGTACCACGAATCCGTCGTGCAGCAAAGAATCAGCAACCTGGTGACTTATATCGAATCCCTCCAGGCAAAATAAGGCTTATCGATTTTGAAGTGCCAAGAGGCAGGGAGCTCATCTTCCTGCCTCTTTTCCTTTGCGTCCCAAGCCGTGCTCACAGCGGCTTTCAGACCAATCTGGAGTACGGCGGCTCGTTTACCCTGAGCTTCGAAGGACCGCCGCATTTGCAGCTGCACGCCCCACCTGCCCTCTTGTTGCTCCCTGCGCTGATGCCCGCGCCAGGATACCTCCCAGAGGCTCCTCACCAGTTCGCCTCATAGCATCCTGCTCCCCGTTGTCACGCAGGGTGGGCTGGGAACTTTCTCCCTGCCTTCTCGGAAATACTAGAGGTAAAGTTCGAGTCCGTTCCCGGCCCAAGCGCTTTGGCGGCGTAACCTTAGGACCCGGGCCTGCGTCTTTATAGAATGAGCAGCTGGCGAAGGAAAGTACACCTATGAACCGTAAGCGCATCTACCTGTTGAGTTTCCTGTTTTTGGTCATTGCGGCTCCCAGCCCGGCACAGACAACTGATGCGCCGCCCCAGGGCCAAGACCAGGGCGCTCCCCCGCGCGGCAGTCGCGGGCAGGGACGTGGCGGGCCCATGGAGGGTCGCGGTATTACGGGAAAGATCACCGCGATGAGCAGCGGTTCGATCGAGATGACTAAGCCTGACGGAACAGCCGTAACCGTCAAGCTCACCGACAAAACCGAATTCCGGAAGGACCGCCAGCCCGCGAAAATTGCCGACTTCAAGGTCGGCGACCTTGTTTTCGTGCGCGGCGATGAAAATGCCGATCACACCGTGATCGCTCAGATGATCGGGGCGCGCACAGGCTATGGCCCGGGAGGCGGCGGAGGGGGCTTCGGAGGTGGCGCAGCCTTCGGTGAAATGGGCAAGGACTTTGTCGCCGGCGAGGTGAAGTCCCTCGACGCACCCAAACTGACCATCTTGCGGACCGACAATGTCACGCAGACCGTCGAACTCAACGAAGATACTTCTCTTCGCAAAGGCCGCGACAGCATCACCATGGCCGACATTCATCCCGGGGATCACTTGGTAGCCCGCGGTGCCTCGCAAAATAATGTCTTCGTTCCCAAAAACGTAATGGTCCTTTCCCCCGAACAGTGGGAGCGCATGCAGCAGATGGTCAACGGTAGAGGAGGGCCTGCCGGAAGTGCGCCTGCTAAAGCTCCTGCGAACAATCCGCCACAATAGTGGATCGACGAGGAAGTGCCGTTTGAAGTCACATCTTCGCGGGATACCGATATCTGTTTTCGTTGCGATTCTCTTCGCCCTGCCTTTGCACGCGCAGGAGGCCGCGCCATCTGCACCGCCAGCGAGCGCCGCAACCTCCTCTCCACAGATCACTTCTGCACCGTCTTATGAAATCACCGGATCCACGCGCAGCGGCAAAACTCCTTTGCCGGGCGCGGCGGTCACCGCCGCCAACACGTTGACCGGCAGGAAATATGCCGCGGTATCAAACGCCGAAGGTAAGTTCTCCTTTTCGGGCATCGCTCGCGGCCGCTACGTTGTGCGCGTCGAGTTCATGGGCTTCTCTCTCTTCACTCAGGAACTCCTGCTCAATCCGCAGAATCCATCGGCAAAAGTAGACGCCGAATTGCTCCTCGCCTCTCGACAGCAACAGCAGTCGAACAATGCCAACGCCAGCATCGCCGCAGGCCGGGGGTTTCAGAGCCTGGCCGTGGACTCCGCACTCTCTTCTCTCGCCGGCGGTGATTCCGGCTTCGGTGCAGCGAGCGCACCCGGCGCTGCGCAAAACACCAATGATCTTTCCAGTCTCCCGATGAATGGCGCGGGCGCGGAAGGCCCTACCGAATCTGTCAGCATCAGCGGTGCCCAGGGGCGCACACAGGACTTCGGCGGCGGCAGCGAAGATGAACTGCAACAACGCATCCAGGAATTTCGCGAGCGTCTGCAGAGCGGCGGAGGCCCCTTCGGTGGCGGGCCTGGCTTCGGCGGTCCCGGTGCAGGCCCAGGCGGCGGCGGACCCATCGCCATTGGCAGGCTCGGTGGCCGCGGGTTCAACATCAACCAGCCCCACGGCCTTCTTTATTTCTCGGACGACAACGCCTCGCTCGACGCCACACCTTATTCGTTAAACGGAGCCCCCGCCATTAAGCCGCAATACAACCAGTCGCGCTTCGGTGCAAATGTCGGCGGCCCCTTGAAAATTCCCAAGATTTTCGATGCTGGCAACAAATGGTTCTTCTTCGCCGGCTGGAACGGCTCGCGAGGAGATTCCCCGTACGTTTCTTACTCAAGAGTGCCAACTGGCGACGAACGCAACGGTAATTTTACAGGGGCTACCTACAATGACGGCGCTCCGATCCAGCTTTTCAATCCTGCCACCGGACAGCAGTATCAGTTCAACGGCGTCCCCAACCAATTGGATCCATCCTTGATCAGTCCCGCTTCCAAGGCTCTCCTCCAGTACATCCCCCTGCCAAACATGCCCCCCACCGCTTCCGGTCAGAATTTTCAGTACCTTACTTCGGCCGCAAGCAGCTCCGACGCCGTGATCTTGCGCCTGGTCCACAATTTCGGTTCGAGTAGCAGCCCAGCTTTCGGCCCTCTGGGCGGCGGGAGAGGTGGCGGGCGGCGCCGCCAAAACAACATTAATTTCGGGCTCAATTGGGCGCGCACCTCGACCAACATCGTGAATCCCTTTCCTTCCCTTGCCGGAGGCACGGGAACGCAAGGCTTGAGCGCCAGTGCTGGCTGGACTTACAGCAAGAATCGCATGACCAATATTTTCCGGGTGAACTACAACCACAATCACGTTTCCACCACGAACCTCTATTCCAACGTCGCCGATGTTGCAGGTCCTGGCGGTGCCGGCATCGGCGGAATTTCCAACGCGCCGTTTGACTGGGGTTTGCCCGGGCTCAGTTTCACTTCGTTTGGCGGGCTCAACGATCCTACGCCGCGCCGTGAACTTGATCAGACTTACACCGTCTCCGACACCATTTCCTGGAATCACGGTAAGCACAATTGGCGCTTTGGCGAAGACTACCGCCGCATTCTCCAGAGTTTCCACTCCGCCAGAAACGCCGAGGGCAGTTTCGTCTTTACCGGTTTTGCCACTTCTCAATACGCACCGGGCAGCGTGCAACCTCTGCCGGATACGGGCTACGATTTTGCGGACTTCCTCCTTGGTTTTCCGCAGCAAACATCGTTGCAGTTCGGCGCCACTTCCTACAGTTTCCGCGCCAACTCCTTCGACTTTTTTGCCCAGGACGACTGGCGCATTCTCTCAAAACTCTCCCTGAATCTCGGCCTGCGCTATGAGTACAACGGCCCCTACACCGAGGCTCAAGATCGTGTCGCCAATCTGCAGGTCGGCCCGGGGTTTGCCACCGCGGTACCCGTCGTTCCGGCGGGCGCCGTCTTGCCGCCGGGTTCGGGGACATTCACCCTCTCTTCCAATCCATCCCTTCTGCAACCCGACCGCAATAATTTCGCTCCTCGCATCGGCATCGCCTGGAAGCCTCTTCCGAAAACTGTGGTCCGCACCGGTTACGGCATCAATTACAACCTCGCTCAATACGGCGCCATGATTCAGAACTTCGCCTTTCAACCTCCCTTTGCCAACGCCGCCACGAATGCCACGAATGTTGCCGGCCTCACCGGTCCGGCGCCACTCAGGCTTGTGAACGGATTCCCGGCCCTTACCCAAGGCACCGTATCCAATAACTTCGCCGTTGCTCCCAACTACACACTGGGCTACGTGCAGATCTGGAATCTCGACATTCAGCACGAGTTGCCCGGCAATGTGATGCTCAACATCGGCTACAACGGCGCCAAGGGCACGCGCCTGGACACGGAGCGCGCCCTGGTTGTCGCGGGCGATCAGCCCTTCATTTACGAATCTTCCGAAGGAAACTCGATTCTCCATGCTGCCTCCGTGCGCGTTCGCAGGCGCATGGCCAAAGGCCTCGGCCTCAGCGCACAGTACGTCTACTCCAAGTCCATCGATGATGCTTCTTCAATCGGCGGCGGTGGCGTTGTTGTCGCTCAGAATCCCTTCGATATCTCGGCTGACCGCGGACCTTCCAGTTTCAATCAGACGCACAAATTCACAGGTAACTGGATGTACGATCTTCCTTTCGGCGAGAACCGCCGCTTCGCCCAGAAGGGCGCCTGGTCTCACGTCCTTTCTGACTGGCAGTGGAGCGGCAGCTTCACCGTCGCCTCGGGTCTCTACTTCACTCCCAGTGTGCTTGGCGGCTCCGTGGACATCGCGCGTGGCGTCAGCGGATCGCAGCGTGCCAACCTCGTCTCTGGGCAATCCATTTCACTTCCCAATCCATCGGCGCGGGAATGGTTCAATACCGCCGCATTTTGCACGCCGGGAATCAACTGCACGAACCCCAGCGGCTCATCCTTCGGCGATGCCACACGCAACTCCATCGAAGGGCCGGGCACCATATCCCTGGACATGTCCATCAATCGCACCATTCCGCTCAAGGAGTCGCGTTCTCTCGATTTGCGCCTTACCGCCAGCAACGTCTTCAATCATGTAAATTTCACCTCCATCAGCACGGCCGTGAATTCGCTGACATTTGGTGAAGTCGTTGCCGCGGGGAGCATGCGCCGTGTCACGATGCAAGCCCGTTTTCGTTTCTGAGACATGACACCGATGCTACGCACACGAATCATCCCTTCGATGCTCACCGCCGCGGCGCTGCTCTTGCCGGGCGCTCCGCTTGTCGCCCAGGAACCCGCCCAGCGCGCCACCACGCAGGCCCCTATTCGCGTCACTACTGAACTCGTCCTCGTGAATGTCGTGGCCCATGATAAAAAGGGCAACTTAATCAAAGATCTGAAGAAAGAAGATTTCACCCTCTACGAAGACGGCAAAAAGCAGGATATCTCCAGCTTCGATTTTGAAAATGTTGATCAATTGGCGGCCACCGCCGGCCCAACGGTTTCCGGCGCGGCGCCGGGAACTCTCCTGCACTCCAGCAAGAAAGCGCCGCCCACGCTCGATGCTCGCGATCGCCGCTTGATTCTCCTCTTCTTCGATTTTTCCGCCATGCAGCCCGAGGAGATTGACCGCTCGGTGGACGCGGCGAAGAAATTCATCCACGAAAAGATGCAGCCCGCCGATCTCATCGCCATCGTTTCGCTCGCCACCAACATGCATGTGGACTGCGATTTCACCGATGACCAGCAGAAGCTCGCCGCCGTGCTCTCCAGTTACAATTCCGGCGAAGGGCAAGGCTTCGACAATGGCGCCGCGGGAAGCTCCGAAGGCGCCGCGGAGACCGGCGGCTCCTTCACCGAAGACGATACCGATCTCAACACCTTCAACGCGGATCGCAAGCTCCTCGCCATTCAGTCCCTGATGCAGGCGCTCGGCAAGCTCCCGCAAAAAAAGAGCGTTATCTATTTCAGTAACGGCATCACGCAATCCGGCGTGGATAATCAGTCTGCTTTGCGCGCCGCCACGGCCGCCGCCGTGAAGTCCAACGCCTCCATTTATTCCCTCGACGTCCGCGGCCTGCAAGCCCTTCCTCCCGGCGGCCAAGCGCAAAACGCCAGCCTGCATGGGCAATCCGCCTACACGGGCGCCTCCATTCTCAGCGACCTGAACGGCAACGCCGCTTCACAAGACACTCTGGCCACGCTTTCCACGGACACTGGCGGCAAAGCCTTCTTCGATTCCAACGATTTCAGCGGCATCTTTTCCCAGGTTCAGAAAGACAGTTCCGTCTATTACGTTCTCGGCTTCACCAGCAACAATCCGGCCAAGGACGGCAGGTTCCGCCATCTGAAGGTCACCGTGAAGCGTCCTGACTTGAAGCTCGATTTCCGTTCCGGCTACTACGCCGGCCGCGACTTCGAGCACCTGAACCGCGCCGACCGCGAAGAGCAGCTCGAAGACGAGCTGGCCGCGCAGCTCCCGCGCGTGGATGTGCCGCTCTACGCCGGCGCTTCCTATTTCCGCAAGGACGATTCCCACTACTATCTCGCCGTTTCCCTCGTCGTCCCCGGCTCGCAAATTCCCTTCGTCACCGAAAAGGACAAGGACAACGCCACCATTGACGTCATCGGGGAAGCGCTCGAGAGCGGAAAATTCCCCGTCGGCCGTTTGCGCGACACCGTAAAGCTCGCCGTCGAAAGCACGCGCGAGGTCCGCCGCAAAAACGTGCAGTACAACACCGGTTTCCTCCTGGCTCCCGGCAGCTACCACCTGAAGTTTGTGATCCGCGAAAACCGGACCGGGCGCATGGGCTCGTTTGAGACCGATGTGCGCATCCCGGACCTGCGCAAGTCGCCCATGAAAATGAGCTCCGTGGTGTTGAGCAGCCTGCGCGTCCCGGCCACCGCCGAAAAAAACGGGCGTCAATCCGCTGGTGCGCGACCAAATGGAGCTCGTTCCCAATATCACGCACGTCTTCACGCCGGACCAGCATCTGTACCTGCAGTACGAGGTTTACGATGCCGCCAAGGGCAAGAACTCCGCGCCAGCCGCGCCAACCGCACCGGCTCCCGCCGCTGCGAATCAACAGGATGCGGCCAAATCGCCCGCGGCCGCAAAGCCCGCGCGCGACTCCGTCCGCGTCCTCACCAGCATCGAATTCATCCAGGGCGCCACAAAGGTCTATGAATCCAAGCCGGTCGAGGCCAACGAAGTCACCGCGCCCGATCGCAAAGCCGTCATCTTCCAGATGGACTTGCCGCTGCAATCCTTGAAGCCCGGCCTCTATCTCTGCCAGGTCAACGTGATTGATGATGTTGCCGGCAGCTTTTCCTTCCCCCGCTTCCCCCTCCTCATCCGCGAAGCCGTTCCGCCTCCCATCCCTCAGCCCGTCCCCGCCACACCCGCCGCCTCCGGTTAGCCTCTCTGCCTGCCTCCCCGGGACCGCCAATCTCCCGATTGGCACCCAAGGTAGATTCCGATGCTAAGGCTGCGCCACCCGCCGGACATCTCAGTACTGGAACACGCAAACTTCGAGTGGCACAATTGGGCGCAGACGGGAAGTCTAGCGCGACATGTTCGTCCCAAAACGACCCACCCGCCCTGTTTGCATCAGGATCCTATGAAGATGAAACGTCGCAAGCGAAGGCGGAAGCCCAAACAGGACTCGAAGCCAAGGGAGCAGGCCGTGGTCCGGGGTGAGACCGAGCAGCCTGCGAGTCTCGTCGCGATGCCGGTTGAAGTCGAAAACTCTGCGAGTCCTGTCGTGATGTCTGCCGATACGGAAAAGCCTGCGCCGGATTCCGCGGCGCCAACCGGGGCCGACCGGCGCACTCATCCTAGGTATACCTTCATCGCTTCCGTTGAGGTCGTAGCGGCGGAGCCCGACGCACGGATCAAAACACGCGTGCGCGATTTGAGCCTGCAAGGCTGCTACGTGGACACGGGCAGTCCACTCGATTTAGGAACAGCCACGAATGTACGCATCACCAAGGGAGCAAAATCGTTTGAAGCCCGCGCAAGAGTCGTCTACAACCAACCAAGTAAGGGTATGGGTCTGATGTTTACTGCCGTGGAGCCAGAACAGTTTGGGACCCTCGATACATGGATTGCCGAGTCCCGCGAGACCTCGTGGCTCGCGGCTAATCGCCGCAGGAGCCAGCGGGTCCTGATAAAAATTCCGGTGCGAGTCTCAGGTCAGCTCGGCGTCGGATCGACGTTTGAAGAAGAGACATACACTCTGGCGATCAGTGCCCATGGAGCGTTGATTGTCGTCGCGGCGCCGGTGTACCGAGGACAGCGGTTCACTCTGTCGAACGTCCAGACCAAAGCGGCGCTGGAGTGTATTGTGGTCCACGTTGACAGGTTTCCGGGTGAGCAAATTCAGGTGGGAGTGGAGTTCATGCTGCCCAATCCGACATTTTGGCGCGTGGCCTTCCCGCCGAAAGACTGGACCCCACGCCACCCCGACGCGAAATCCGGATAGGCGTGCTTCGCCTTGGAAGGCGGCCGCGCCAGGCGCCGTCTGCGATCTTTTGCGTTCCCGGGTGGAAGACAGTTCGACAGGGTGTACAATGCCAACCCTCCCAGCTCAAGGAGGGCAATTGTGATTACACTGCGGGGAGTTGTGTGCAAAGGCTTCGGTGGAATTGTGGCGGTCGCCTTGACCATGGTCGTCCAGACTTTCGGTCAATCCAAACCGGGTCCCGTAGATCCGGGCGTGCGCGGCGACCCGGCGGGTGCCGGCACTCCGCTGAAGGGTCTGACTGCGGACGAGACGGCGTTCTTTCAGGATGGGCTGGCGAGGTTTGCGGAAACCGAGGCCGTGACCAAAGGGACGAACAATGGCCTGGGTCCGCGCTTCAACTCCAACCAGTGTTTGTCTTGCCATTCGCAGCCGGGACCAGGGGGATCGAGCCCGGCGCAAAACCCCCAGATCGCCGTGGCCACCTTGAATGGGGCCAAGAACATGATGCCCTGGTTCATCACGCAAAATGGTCCGGCCCGCGAAGCGCGGTTCAAGAAGAGCAAGGGAGTCGCTGACGGCTCAGTGCACGACCTCTTCGTCATCACCGGGCGAACAGATGCTCCCGGTTGCAACATCGCTCAACCCGACTTCCTGCCCGCGGGAAATCCGCTGACGGGCCAAGGCGGGAATCCAAACATTATTTTCCGAATCCCGACTCCCGTGTTTGGCGCGGGCCTGATCGAAGCGATTCCAGACTCGGCCATCCTGGCGAACTTGCATTCCAGCGCATCGGAAAAGACGGCATTGGGCATTTCCGGGCACACGAACTCTCACCTGAGCGGAAACGTGAACCTGAGCGCAAACGATGGGACCATTTCGCGATTCGGATGGAAGGCGCAGAACAAATCGCTGCTGCTGTTCGCGAGCGAGGCCTACAACGTCGAGATGGGGGTCACGAACGAGCTTTTCCCGCAGGAGAGGGACGAAACGCCCGGCTGTCTTTTCAACGCCACACCTGAGGACACCCTCAACTTCACACCTGCTTCCGGGAGCAGCGGCAATCCCAACGCGGCCGTCGTTTCCGACATCGAAGCCTTTGCCAACTTCATGCGCATGCTGGCTCCGCCAACTCCGGCGCCCGCCACAACGGCCAGCGAGAAAGGACGCGCCACTTTTGCAACCATTGGCTGTGTCCACTGCCATAATCCCTCGTTTACCACGGGCGCAAAGATTGCGAGCGGCTCTTCGACCAGCCCGAGCGCCGCGCTTTCCAATCAGACGGCAAACCTTTTCTCGGATCTTCTCGTCCACCACATGGGCAAAGGCCTCGCTGACGGCATCACGCAAGGCGGCGCCGGCCCCGACGAGTTCCGCACAGCTCCTCTCTGGGGCGTGGGTCAGCGCGTCTTCTTCCTCCACGATGGACGGACGAGCAACCTGGTAGAAGCGATCCGGGATCACAAGAGCCCAGGCAGCGAAGCAAACAAGGTCATCGGACATTTCGATAGGCTGAGCACTCAGCAGCAGCAGGAAGTCATCGATTTCCTGCGCTCGCTCTAGCGAGAAAGCTCTCTGGCGCCGCGCCCTCCTGCGGCGGGCAGGCAGAAGTCGCCCGAACAGCTGCTCAGCGGGGAACTTGTCCGCGCCAGCGCAGCCAGGCGCACATGCAGCGATGCGCGAAATCAACGGGCTCACAATACATCAGCGGGCATCCGCCCACGATGCACGATATGCCGGCGCGCGCGCACTCCTGCGTTGCCGCCGCCGACACACTCCCTTGGCCAAAAGACCGGTGGAACCAGATCCGCCTGACGTTCCGGCTGACGGCCTGCCGCACGACTTGCTCCGCGACGTTGGGGTGCGTGGCGATGACGAGGCCATCCAGATCACCCGATATGCTGGCAAGGTCCGGATAGCATTTTACGCCTTCGACTTCGGAAGCGTTCGGGTTGACAGGAAACACTTCGTAACCGGATTTACGTAATTTGCCGAACACGGCGTTCGCGGCGCTTGCTGATCCGCGAGATACGCCAGCGACGGCGATACGCTTTCCGCTCAGAAAGTCCGCGATGAGCGCGGGCAGTTGGCGCATTGGAATCTCCTCAGGCAGATTCAACCACAGGGCACGCGCCGCAGCAAGGACACCGGTGAGAGTTACCGGTGACCAGCGATCAGCGACCGGAGAACAGGAGGCAAGAGAAAAGCAGATCCCTCCACTCCGCGGCCCGACGCGCCATAACTCTGCGCGGAAGAAGAAATCGGGCCGCTCCAGTCGGGATGACAGTTTTTTGTCGGACATCCCGACTAGGTCGGGACAGGCGCCTGTCCGACCCCCAAAGGAGAAAAAGACAGGAGGAACCCGAGAGCGGCCCGGGGGCCGCGGGCACGATTTATCGCGCCCTTACGGGAGGGAAAAACGCGGAGCGGTGCTAATTGCTCCAGCCGCCGTCGATGATGTGAATTGTGCCGGTGGTATAGGCCGATTCGTCGGAGGCAAGGTAAACCGCCAGGTGGGCGACTTCCTCCGCCGTGCCAATGCGGCCCATCGGCTGACGTGCAATGAAGGCTGCCCGGGCCGCCACGGGATCGGCATTTACACTGATGCGCTCTTCGAGAGAGGGTGTTTCCACGGTTCCGGGACAGATGGCGTTGACTCTGATCCCGTGCTGGGTGACATCGGCTGCGAGGCTGCGCGTCAAGCCGATCACCGCGCCCTTGGTGGTGCCGTACACGAAGCGGTTGGGCGCTCCCTTGATGCTGGAAGCGACCGAGGCCATGTTGATGATGCTGCCGCTGCGGCGTTTGATCATGGCGGGCAGAAACGCGCGAATGAGGCGGTACATCGAGCGCACGTTGAGGTCGAAGCTCTTTTCCCACACTGCTTCGTCGCAATCGAGGATCGTGCCTTGATGCACCCATCCGGCGCAATTAAACAAAATATCTGGCGCAGGATGTTGCGCCGCGAATTGGCGGATGGCTTCCGCGTCGGTCACATCCAATCGCGCGGTCTGAATGGCGGGCGACTCGGCCACCAACCCGGACAATGCGGTTTCGCTAATGTCGGTGGCCAGAACCCGCGCGCCCTCCGCGGCGAATTGCAGCGACGCGGCGCGGCCAATGCCCTGGCCCGCGCCGGTGATGATGGCACTCTTACCGCTCAACCTGGAACCCATGGTATTCCTCCCGAAGCCGTCTGAAGCGCCGGCCACTTTTCTTTCAGTGCACACGCGCGCTTCACAAACAGATATTACAAGAGAGACGACAGTGTGGAACGCGCAGGCTCAACAAAAGCGTGTTCACGGAGCGGACGTTCTGTCGGCGGACGCAATGCAAATCAAATGGGTGTCGCCGCGGGTGTTGCCGGCGGGATCGAACGCAATGGATCCGCTGACGCCAGCGAAGCGATGGCCCGCGGCCAAATAGTCTCGCAAGCGGGAACGGTTCGCCCCTGACACGCGTACCGCCTGTGCCACCAGATGCACGGCGTCATACGTTTGCGTCGCTGCGAAACTTGGCCAAGCGCCGGTCGTTGCGCGGTAGCGTTCCTGGAAGGCCCGCGTGTCGCTGCGCGCTGCGCCCGCGGCCGAAGCCGTTACCCATGCGCCTTGCGGAAGTGCGCCAGGGGCAGGCGTGCCGCCCTCGGCCAGATCAAACGCATTGCCTGCGACGGACGCCGCCTTTCGGCAGAGATAGATCGGCTTCGCGAAGTGGTTTGCGCTGAGGAGCGGGAGAAGCCGTGCGGCCAAAGCCGAACTCGTCCAAAGAACAATCGCATCCGGCGCACTCGCTTGGGTCCGCGCGGCAACCGCTTCCAGGCCGGGGTTGGAGGAAGTAATCTCCCAACGCTCGGGCGGAGTTCCGTACAGTAGCTTCACGGCTTTCTCGAATTCCTCACCGCCAACCCTGCCATCGTGATCCGTTTCCACAAGCAGAAGAACTTTCTTCGCGAGTCCGGCTTGATAAATCACCGCAGCAATAGCGCGCGCTTGGTCCTCATCGCTGGGGCCCAGGCGAAAAATCCACGGAATGTTGATTTGCGTAGTCGTCGCGTCGCTGGCCAGCGTGACGATCGGAATGCCAATCTTATTCGCGATCTGTTCCGCCTGATGCGCGATATTGCCGTCAGAAGACGTAATCAGCGCCGCAACCCGCTCCTCGTCGATCAACTGGACCATTTCGCTGCTGGCCTGCCCCCACCGTTCCGCCTGATTGCGTACCGCGAGCGCCAAATGACGCCCATCCGCCAGCGGGCCCGCGGCCTCTTCCTCCGCCAGCGCCATGTTTGCGGCTTCCAGCAGCGACTGGCCTTCCGCCGCACCTGCGCCCTGAAGAGAAAGGAGCAGTCCGATCTTCACCGTTGCACCCTGAAGATTGGCAGCGTTGTCGCGCCCGGGTCCGCGATAGGCGACGCCGTTGCGATCGAGAGTTGCGTAAGGGGTGCGCGGAGTGATTTCGTCCTGAGCAACAGAGGAATAGGGGAAAACGGCCATGCTCATAAGCGCCGCCGCCCATCTCACGAGGGATGCAACCAGAGGCCGCGCTGAACGACCCCATGTTTGGAAACAGCGGGCCGACGGTACGACCGCTGACATTAGGGTGCTCCAGCCCCCGAGCGCGCGGCGCTGGACTCGCGGCGTTGCGCCGGCAAATAGACGAATTTTCCGCCTTCCACTTTGGCCAGCGCAAGGGGAGCGATGTTGTTTAAGGTGTAGTCGAACTCCTCCCGCTCACCGACGCCGTCATAGGACTTGCCGTAGTACTCACGGAGGCCGTCCATGATCTTTCCGCGGTTGAGCCCCTTCTTCTCGATTGCGCCGATAAGGATGCTCATTCCATCGTAGGCATACGCGGCGTAAGCATCGGGCTCTTCGTTGAATTTAGCGAAATACTTTTTCCGGAAATCCTGCCACTGCGGATCAGTGCGGGTGGGATCCAGCGGAGCGGTTGTAACGACGCCTTCCGCGGCGCTTCCAGCGATCTCAAGCAGCGCGGGATAAGCCATGCGGCTGGAGCCAAAAACCGGCTGCTGCATCCCCATTTCGCGCATCTGCTTCAAAATGCGCGCGGCATCGGGCGCCTCGCCCCAGATCACCAGCCCATCGATGTGGGAATTCTGCAACATGCGTAGTTGCGTGGAAAAATCCTGGTCGCCGCGCTCGAATTTCACTTCCAGCGGAGGCACGCGGCCCATGCGTTTCGCCTCGTCGGAGAATTTTTCGACGCCGATGCGCGCATACCGCGATTGCGTGCGAAACACGCCGATTTTCTTGAGTTTCATCTTCTTGAAGACGTAGTCCGCGAGCGTGTACCCCTGCTGCCGGTCGTCGGGGAACGTGTGCATCAGCCAGGGGATGCGAGTTTCCGTGACCGTCGGGTCGGTGGTGCCGGTGTCCATGATGGGGAATTCCAGTTTCAAAGAGACGCGCAGCATGATGTGGGTGGAGGCGCCGTCCACGCTACCCAGCACCGCGACCACGTGCTCGTCGTAAAGCATCTTCACGGCTTCGGTGGACGAAGCGCCCCATTGCGCCGAGTCATTGTGGATTTTTAACGCGTAGAGCCTCCCCTGCGACGTTCCGCTTGCGCCAAAGCCCCCGCGCGCGTTTGCTTCCTCCAAAGCCATCTGCGCGCCGTGCAGCATGGCCTGCCCGTACCGCGCTTCATAGTTGTTTTCCAGCGGACCGAGGAATCCGATGTTCACCGTCTTCGATGTGTCGATCTCTTGCACCACCCGTTCGCGCGCCGCCCCGTAGTAATCGAGCGTGTCTTTGTCGACGAACCATTCCTTGTACGGCTTGGTGAACTTCCCGTAAGGAACGGCTTCGTCAGGCATGTTGGCATAGCGATGCGTGGGCGGAGCTTCCGTGGCAGGTTTCTGCGGCTCCGACGATTGCGGCAGCGCCGGGGAGGCCAGCACAAAGAAGAAGGGAACTCCCGCGAACACGATTCTGCGCGCGAGTTTCCCAGCGAACTCAGACCGCATGGGCTTTCTCCTTCAGCGGCTCCTCGACGTGTGCCGCCGCAAATTCCACAATCCTTGCCAACGTCGCCGGGCCGATGGCTTGCGCCGCATCGCACTTCGGTTTGGGCGCGCCGGGCCGGTCGCTGGCCACCTCGATGATCAATCCGTGGCTTCCAAATTCCACCGCTGCGCGGCTGGCGGGCTCGACCATAGCGGATACGCCGGTGGCGTGGCTCGGATCCACGATGACCGGCAAGAATGTGTGTTCCTTCACCGCGAAAATGACGTTCAAGTCCAGGACGTAGCGTGAATATTCGCCCGAGGGATATGCTTTGATCCCGCGTTCGCACAGCACGATATTGAAATTTCCTTCCTTGGCGATATATTCGGCCGCGCCGAGCCATTCGCAGAGGTTTGCCGCCATTCCGCGTTTCAGCAGCACGGGCTTGCCGCTGCGGCCCGCTTCCACGAGCAAGGTGTAGTTCTGCATGTTGCGCGAACCGATCTGCAGCATGTCGGCGTGCTCGGCGACTTGCTCGATCTGCCGGGCGTCCATCACTTCGGTAACGACCGGCAGCCCCGTCTCCCGGGACACTTCCCGCAGAATCCGCAATCCCTCGAGGCCAAGTCCCTGAAAATCGTGCGGCGAAGTTCGCGGCTTGAAAGCGCCGCCGCGCAACATGTCCGCGCCGGCGGCCTTCACCGCGCGCGCCACTTCGAGCGTCTGCTCGTAGCTCTCGACCGAGCACGGACCCGCAATCACCACCGGCCGCGGCCCGCCGAAACAGACTCGCCCGACATGTACCGTGCGGGTCCCCGAAGCTTCGCCCTGAAAGTTATCGGACCTACGGCTGATGAGCGGGCAGAGTTTGGAAATATCTTCTAAGCGAACTATCCCAGCGATCTTCATCGGAATCTACCTTTCCGCGACTTCTCGTTCTCCCGAAACAGGCGCGCCGTTGCGGATTCGGCTCGCCTGTCTGGCCCGTGACCCGGGGTTGCCACGGGCAATCCTTAAGCGAACGGCCGGTGTTACCGTTTGCTGGCGTCGAAGATGGCCATCGCTTCCATCTCGACGAGCAGATCCGGCCGGCAAAGAATGGCCTGAATGCCGGTGGAAGCCGGCAAAGGGTCCAACCCTTGTTCCTTGAAAAACTGCGTGCGGGTTTCGTTAAAGACGGCGTAGTCGCGCTCGATGTCCCGCAGGTAGCAGGTGGTGCGGACGACGTCCTTCCAGGTTGCGCCCTCGGCAGCCAGCAGGCCGGTAATGTTCTGATAGGTCCGCAGGGTCTGGGCGCGGAAATCGCCTTCATGCACGGTCTTGCCGTTCTCATCAATGCTGGCCGTGCCGGAGATCAGGAGGATGGTGACTCCCTTGATGTCCAGCCGCAGCCCGCGGGAGAACGAAGACGGCTTAGCGTAATCGAAGGCCTCGTTCAACACGGAGTGGTTGGTGATGGCCTTCTTGGTGACGACTTCCGTTTCGTTCTCGATTGGATCAACGGCTAGCTGTGGTGTGCTCATGGACTTTCCCTTCCTTGTTGGATTCACGAGTGGATTCCTTTATGCCGTGGCTCAGACCCGTCGCTGTGGCCACCCAAATGTCGTCGCCCTGGAAATCCATATTCAGGATGTAGTTGTGAGCGAGGGAAGTGGGCGTTTCCATCGTGGTCACTTTTTTGTCCGGCGCGGTAATGACGATCTCTCCGCGGCCGGTTTTTGCGTTGGGCCGGTAGGTGACCCAGGTGTTGGTCTTGAAGTTCAGATAGCTCAGGCCTTTGTCCGTGCAGGCCCAGACCTCATCGCCGCGAGACTTGGGTGCATTGATGAAGTCGGAGGCCAGGCCGCTGTCCGTGGACAGGTAATTGTGCCAGTTCCGTCCGTCATATCCGCTGAGTCCAAAGTAGGTGGACGCCCAGAACATCTGGGTGTCTTTGTTCCAGGCAATATTGCTCACGATGATGTGAATCAATCCCTGGTTCTTGAACAGCACAATTTCCATTTCTCCGTCGGGGTCCGTGTAGGGTTTCCAATATCCAGCGGCAATGTCGTACTCCAGGACACCGCCGCCCCAGATGGCCACGTACACTTTTTTCTCGGCGACAGCGATGCCATAGGACCAGGGCTCATGAATGGGCGCATTTTTCTCGCTGAAGATGGACCATTCCCCGGTCCGTGTATTGAAGCGGTTGGTGCCGGCCGTTGTGGCCACCCATACGTACTCACCCTGAATCGCGACACCGTAAACAATGTCGTTCGCCAATCCGCTGGTCAGGTTCGTGTAATTGTGAAACTGCCCTCCCGAAAGGCGGCTCAGTCCGCCAAACGTCGAAAGCCAAACATCGCCCGAGACCGGGTCGACGGCGATGCCGGTCACGACGCGGTTCGCGAGGCCGTCTTCCGGCTTATAGATTCTCTGGATTTTGCCCTTTTCGATCAGGACCAGGCCGTTCTCCGTTCCCGCCCAAACGCGGTCGCCATCCACCGCAACGCTCAACACCTTTTCATCGGGCATGCCATTGGCCGTCGTATAGTTTTCCCAATGCGTATAGAGCGGGGGCTTCTGAGCGCAGGCGGGCGCCAGCAGCACCAGTGATCCCATCGCTCCAAGGAACCAGCGCTTCATCTGTTCCTTCTCCATGGCCAACTCCAAACTCATGCGCTTCCCGTGCCCGCTAAAACTGTCTTGCTACAGCGACTTCAAAAACTCGATCAGATCGTTCAGCTCTTCCTTGGACATGTCCGAAGTCACCCCGTGTTTGTCCTGGGGGTTGTAGATGGTCCAGAGTTCCTCGAGCGACTTGGCCTCTCCGCTGTGCAAATAAGGGGGCCGCTGCTCGATGCGGTCAAGTTGCGGCACGTCAAACAGACCCGACGTGTCGTACTTGGTGGCAGTGCCTACATCAAAACTCGTTTTTGCGGTGTAATGCGTTGCCGGTGTATGGCAGGTGTCGCAATTCTTCCGGAAGAACGTCGCGCGGCCGCGCTCCTGCGCCGGCGTCAGCTCGCCATTTGCGGCAAGATGGCGACTTGGCGGCAGGGGGATGGATTTAATGAACGCGACCAGGTCCGCCAATTGCGTGGGGTTGAACCCCTCGGAATGAAAAAGGAACTTGGCAATGCGCGGGCCGCACTGGGTTTCCAAGTCAGGATTGTGACCGTTCCACTTGTACGGTGCTGTTTCCGCAACTCCTCGCAATGTGCGATTGGCCACGCGGTCGCGCCCCAACTGCGGAGTTTCGAGATTCCACGCGACGCCATCGATGTGGTTGTCGGGGTGGCAGGTCGCGCAGGCAAACTGACCCTGGAAACAGAAGCGCGCGGCATGAAACATCTGCTCGCCGCGGCGCAATTGGGTCAGTTGCTTCGGGCCGCCGAGATCAATCGTCCCGCGCACTTGCAAGCGCGGAATGTCCACCACCGTCAAGCTATCGCTCAAGCGATTGACGACATACGCGGAATGTCCGTCGGGGGAGATCGCAATGCCCATCGGGTTCGCTCCCGTTTCCAGCCGGCGCTCTACAATCTCCTTCGCCGAATCCAGCCGATTCGCAAGTTCCTCGGCGGGCACCTGGCGCAACCGGCGCTCCAGCTTCGCCGTATCGATTGCCGAGACGATGTCGGCTTCAGAGGAGGTCACCAGCGCGTGTCGCCCATCCGGAGTGAACGCCACGCCGTTCGTTCCCGCATAGTAGGAATCCACATCGTCCAGTAAAATTTGGGTCACAGTAGATTTTGGCCGCGTGGCGCCATTCGCTCCAGCGACCCGCACAACCGCCATCCCATGCGTCAAGATCCAGCCTCCCGCCACCTGAATCAGCGGGTTCAAATTTTTCGGCCGGATGAACGGCACCAGGAGATACCCACCCTTGAGTCCGGGCGCCTCGGCGATGTGCCGCAACTCCAGCACCCCCGGAATCTCGATGCGCTCGGCCACCCGCTGCTTTGCGGTGTCAATCACCACCAATTCAGAAATCGGCGGCTCATTCGGCGAGCCCAGGTGGCCCAGCAGATTCGCCACGTACACGCGACGCCCGTCCAGGGACAACGACACATTGTGGGGTGAACGCCAAGACGCCAGCCGCTTGATTTCCGCGCCACTGGTCAGATCCAAAAGCGACACGTCATTGCCCATGCTGTTGGCGACGTACAGCACTTTTCCGCTGCGATCGGTCGTCACTCCCACCGGACCCCAACCTGTCGCTAAGGTTCGCCGCACCGCAAAACGCGTGGAATCGATTTCGCTGACGGTGTCGTCCCACTCATTCGAAACGTAAAGCGTGCGGCCATCCGGTGACAGGGCCACATCTTTCGGCTTATGACCGACCTTCACTTTTGCGACGACGCGCCGCGTGCGCACGTCCACGGCCAACAACGAATCATCGTCTTCGCAAACCACGTAAAGCCTCGTGCCGTCAGGGGAGAATTTCAGTTCCATCGGGGTGAGGTAATTCTCTTGAGAAACACTTGCTGCCGATGCTGTCCCTGCCTGTGCGGCATCCAGCCGCGAAACTCCGAACACCGCGACAACGATGCCAGCGAGAACCAGGGAACCTGTCAGAGCGCCGAGCTTCCGCAGTCGCATTGTGAGTTTCCCGCTCACCGGCTGGAACCTCCAGGATTCGGCGTTTGACGTTCGCCCGGCTCGGTGACCTGCAGAATTTGGTCGGCTTTGACGTTTTCCAGAGTTTGCACGGTTCCACTCGGCCAGTGGATCGTCAGGCGATCCACCTGCGTATGCGAACCCAAACCAAAATGCGGCCGGGGATCGTTTTGCGAGAGGTATCCCGATTGCGGCACATTCTCCACCATTTGGCGAAGATCGCCCGCCACCGCTTCGATGCGCGCTCCAAATCCATCGCGATTGCTCTTCGTGCCAGTCAGCTTCAACGTCAGCCAGTGGTTTCGCGCGCTGCCCGCCGGAGGCTGCGCGTGCAGCAAAATGCCCTTGCCGCCCAAAACGACGATGAACGCATCGATGTAGCCGTCGTTGTCATAGTCCGCGAAGCACGCGCCGCGTCCGACTTTCTTCGTCCTAAAGTAGCTCCCGGCCTCATCGGAAACGTCCGTAAAGGTCCCATTGCCGTTGTTGCGCAGCAGGGAATCTTCCATCGGGATAAGCCAGTGCAGGCCGCCGTTGACGATGAACAGGTCTTTCCAACCGTCATTGTCGAAATCCAGGATTCCGTCGCCCCAGCCCACATATTGGCCAGCGACCCGCGCGATGCCTGCATCTGCCGTGGTGTCGATGAAGAATCCTTCCTTGGGAGAATTCCGGAACAGCCGGTGATAGCGCATGTCAGAGACGAAGAGGTCCAGCGCGCCGTCGTTGTCATAGTCCGCGAAGATCGGCCCCATGGCCGAGGGAGTGTCGCCATTGGTGCCATAGGCGACGTTTTGTTCGATGGCCACGTTCGTGAAAGTCCCGTCATGATTGTTGTGGTAGAGGTAGCTTTCCATCTGGTCGTTTGCCGCATAGAGGTCCGGCCAGCCGTCTCCATCAAAATCGCCCACGGTCACGCCCATCGCTCTCCCGAGAGGATTCGCGATGCCCGCGTGCTCGGAAACATCCGTAAACGTGCCGTTGCCGTTGTTGTGGAACAAGCGGTTGGCGTCCCCTTCGTAATCCAGCGGGCCTGCAAACGCTTCAGCCGAATAGAAGACCTTTTTGACTTTGGGATCGAATTTCAGGTAATTGCCAACGAAGAGGTCCAATTTGCCGTCGCGGTCGTAGTCCACAAACGCCGCGCCGATACCCCAATGGTTGTTCTGCACGCCGGCTTTTTCGGTTACATCGGTAAATGTGCCGTCGCCGTTGTTGTGGTAGAGAATCGAGGAGTTCCAGTTGGTCACATAGATATCTTCGTAGCCGTCGTTGTCGTAATCCCCGACGGTCACGCCCATGGCAAAACCCTTGCCGGCCACGCCCGCTTCTTGCGTGACATCGGTGAACGTGCCGTCGCCATTGTTGCGGTAGAGGTGATTCGTGGCGTCCCTGCCATCCGGTTTGGAATGGTCGGTGACACCTTCGAGGTAGCGGCCGCTGAGAACGTAGAGGTCCAGCAGGCCATCATTGTTGTAGTCGAACCAGGCGCAACCTTGTCCCGCCGATTCCAGGACCGAGCTAAGTTTCTGCTCGCCGAACGAATTCACAAACTTCAGGTTCGCTTTATCGGTCACATCCTCGTACGTGGGGTACTTTGCACCAGTGCGGGCAGACGCGCTTGGCGGCGCTGCGACTTTTTGCGCGAGAGCGAGCGATGCGAATGCCAGCCCTGCCATCGCCGCCACGCCTAGCAGACAAAGGCGGCGCGAAGTTTTAGTGCGCGTGTGCTGCTTCTGCCGCATCATTCTTCTCCAAAAGCGCAGTCGGTGTATCAAAACGCTTCAATGTGAGTGGCCAGCGGTTCTCCGGCGCCAGCGCCTTGTCACCGTGGCATCCGGGGCACCCGTGTTGCTCACCGGGGCGCGTCCAGATCCAACTGCGTTCGGCCACGATCGTTTTCCCGTTGGCATCCAGGAGCTCGAAACGCATCGGTTGGTTCGCCGGCACTTCCACGTAGAACGACCCGTCCTTCTCAACGGGCGCTTCGCCCAGGCTGCGCTCCTGCGTGCCCGTGTTTTCCAACGAGAGCACGCGCACCCGCGCAATCGCTGCCGCCAGCCGCCCCTTTTCGCCTTCCGAGGAGATGTAGCTGTTCAACGAAATGAAGTAGCCGGACTTGGACTCGCTATTCAGGGTGCTCCAGAATCGCTTGGGCACCGGATTGGCGACGAGTGGCACAGCCTGGAAGCTCGAAAGCTTTGGATCGCTGTAGATCAAATCTCCATCCACTTGTTTTTTCAGATCGAAGGCGTACAAATCGAATTTTGCTTGCGATGCTCCTTGCGGCGCGCTACTTCGGGAGACAATCAGGCTGCTTGCGGACAAAGGCCAGGGCGAACGATATTTCGCCGCGCGGCTGCCCACGGCAGACTCGCCGGGATCACCCTTGCGCACCTCGGCCAAGGTTCCGCCCGCTGTCTCGCGGGGATCGCTTCTCCTCACAAAGATGACCGAACCGTCTTGGAGCTCCGCGGCGTCGTCTCTCGTGACGGAAGATTGGTGTTCGTACCGAAACGCTTCCAACGCGGCGCCGTCCGGCCGCAAGGTATAGAGCAAGCGCGTCTTCCGCGCCGTCTCGGTGTCCAGCAGTGGAGAAGAAGCGGAGGCGAGCACGCGTCCATCGCGCAGCACAGTTTCCAGCCAGAAATGACCGGGGCCGAAGGTGATGCGATGCATCTGCGATCCATCCGTTTTGGAAACCGCCAAATAGGACGCGGGCCGCCCGTTCTTCAGGCACTCCACAGTGAAGACGATTTCTCCGTCCGGGAGATACGCCGCGCGCAGGCAATCCTCAGTGCAGTTCGTGATTTGGCGTTTCTCCGAGCCGTCCGCGTTCATCTCCCAGATCTGCCATTTCGCGCCGGCATTTTTCTGGGCTGAAAAGAGTATCTTCGCGCCGCTGAAGTCAACCTGCGGGTCAGCCGCCGCGAAGAACTCTGGAGTAAGTTCGAGGGGCCGTTTGGATTCAGAAGCCAGGCGCACGATGCGGCTTCCGCGCGGAAAACGGTGCGGCACATTCCCGTCAAGAATTGTCGCTGCCTGGACAAACAGAAAATCGGGTCTGGGTGACACCGTAGTGGTCCTCTGCGGGCGCGCTTTTTCACTTGTGGAGCCGAAGAGCAAGCTCGCGGGAAGCAGGCAAAGCACGATTGCAATCGTTTTAGAAAGGCAGGCGAAGAGCTTCCCTTGGCACACCCCACGGACCACCGAAACACCCCGAGTCTGGATTCTTCCCAACCGCTTTCAAAAGTGACTCCACGAAAAGCGGCGGCACCGACCGCCAGTTTCCTACCCAAAGCAGGTGCGGTGCGACATTCGTTGCCCACCAGTTAACGTCAGCGTTGGAGGTGGAACAATAATGCAAAACGATTAGAATCAAGGATTTGTGAGCATCATCACAGCGTAGCGTGAGTTACGTCACAATGCTGCTGCCACCTTCCTACCCCTTGCTCATTCTCTTGGCGTTCTCATCGAGAATTCGCCTTACGCCCCACACCAGTTGGGCACCATTTGCGCACAATGTCCGAATTCTGAACAAAAACAGTGACACGTGCCGTTGCAATGAAAAGCGGGAAGGAGTATAGAAACTTCAGGCGATATTGGTGTGAAGTTACACGAGCGACGGGCAACGCTCCAGCCCGGAGCAGCAGGGAGCGAGAATGACTCCCAAGGCTCCGCGATTTAACAGCAGCTTTGTGCTGAGTCCCCAGCAGTTGGACCAATTGCTCCAGGTCCTGACCAAACGGGATTACGAAGTCTTAGGTCCCACCATCCGCGAAGGCGCAGTGGTGTACGACCATGTGGGCTCGACGAAGGATCTCCCCACCGGCTGGACCGACGAGCAAGCAGGCGGAAAATACCGGCTAAAGCGCCGCGAGGACGAGGCGCTATTCGGATTCACCGTCGGAGCGCATTCCTGGAAGAAATTTGTTTTCCCGCCGGCCATGCGTCTGTGGCAGGCGCACCGCACGAACGGGCTTTTCCAAATCACGCCGGAGACGCGCAAGGCCACCAAGTTCGCCTTTATCGGCGTACGCGCGTGTGAACTTCACGCTCTGAGCATCCAGGACAAGGTATTTCTGAAGGGTCCCTACGTCGATTCGGTCTACAAGTTGCATCGCGAGAATATATTCATCGTCGCGGTCGATTGTGTGCAGGCCGGTGGCACGTGTTTCTGCGCGTCCATGAACACCGGCCCGAAAGCCACCGCGGGTTTCGACCTGGCGCTCACCGAAGTTCTCCACGAGGGGCGGCACCATTTCATTGCCCGCGTCGGCACAAAGGCCGGGGCAGATGTAATGTCGCAGGTTTCCCATGAGGAAGCGACGCCGGCCGACGTGGAATTCGCCGAAAATCTTGTTGCCGAGGCCGCCAAACACATGGGGCGCAGCCTTGACGTCAACGGCATCAAGGAAATGCTCTACCGCAACATCGAGCATGTGCGCTGGGATCAAGTGGCGGACCGATGCTTGAGTTGCTCCAATTGCACCATGGTGTGCCCGACGTGTTTCTGTTCCACGGTGGAAGATCTCACTGATTTGTCCGGGCAGCAGGCGGAGCGCTGGCGCAAATGGGATTCCTGTTTTACGACCGATTTCTCCTATATCCATGGCAGTAGCGTGCGCTCGACGCCGCGATCCAAATATCGCCAGTGGATGATGCATAAGCTGGCTTACTGGATCGACCAGTTTGGCACTTCGGGGTGCGTGGGATGCGGACGTTGCATCACCTGGTGCCCTGTGGGGATTGATATCACCGAAGAGGCGCGCGTGATGCGCGAAGGCGAGACGCCCGCCAGCGCTGCCGGGTGAGGAGGGGTGCTAATGATTCACACGCTCGAGTCCGTCATCAGGGAACATCCATTCTTTCAGGACTTCCCTGAAAAACATCTGGCGTTCATCACCGGTTGCGCGAAAAACGTCCAGTTCCCGGAAAAGCACTTTATTTTTCTGGAAGGCGATCCCGCCGACGAGTTCTATTTCATCCGCGGAGGCATGGTTTCGGTCGAACTGGTGATTCCGCACCTTGGCCCGACCACGGTGCAAACCGTTGGCGAAGGCGAAATTCTCGGGTGGTCGTGGGTTTCGCCGCCGTACCGCTGGCATTTCAACGCCAAGACCTTGAAGCGCACGCGCGCGCTGGTCTTTGACGGCAAGTGCCTCCGCGCCAAGTGCGAGGAAGACCACGACCTCGGGTTCGAAATGTTGAAACGTTTTGCCAGCATCATCACGTCGCGGCTCGATGCGACACGTCTGCAACTATTGGATATTTATGGCCACAATGATTGAAAATGAAGTCCCCCAGGGACTCAACGCGGACCCCATGATCCCGCAGATGTACCGCATTGACCGGGTGCGGGATGAAACGGACGATACCTTCACACTCAGCCTGGTTCCCGAAAACGGTGAGGCCAAAATCTCTTTCCTCCCCGGCCAGTTCAACATGCTCTATGTTTTCGGAACCGGCGAGGTGCCCATTTCCATCAGCGGCAATCCCGCGATGACCTCCGTGCTGGAGCACACCACGCGCAGCGTGGGCATCGTCACCAAGGCCATGTGCTTGCTGAAACCAGGTGACCAGATTGGCGTACGCGGGCCGTTTGGCAGCCACTGGCCCCTGAACGAAGAAAATGGCCGCGATTTTGTGATCATTTCCGGCGGCATCGGACTGGCGCCTCTGCGTCCCGTCCTGTATTTCCTGATGGCGCAGCGGGAAAAATATCGCAAGATCGTTTTGCTGTACGGCGCGCGCGCGCCCGAGGATATTCTTTTCAAGAAAGAGCTGGAGCGCTGGCGCGGCAAGTTCGACCTGGAGGTACAGGTCACCGTGGATCGCGCCGCCAGCGGTTGGCGCGGCAACGTCGGCGTGGTGACGCCGCTGGTTGCTCGCGCGCCGTTCGACCCGTCCAACACCGTTGCCCTGCTCTGCGGCCCCGAAGTGATGATGCGCTTTGCCGTCATGGAGCTGCAGAAGCGCGGCGTGCCCCACGAACGGATGTACCTGTCAATGGAGCGGAACATGAGGTGCGCGCTGGGGTACTGCGGTCACTGCCAGTACGGCCCCGGCTTCGTCTGTAAGGATGGACCCGTTTATCGTTTTGATCAGATTGCCTCTGTTTTTGGCAAGGCGGAGGTCTGAAATGGCTACCGCGCGCAAACCCAAGATTGCCGTCTGGAAGTTCGCATCGTGCGACGGTTGCCAGTTGAGCCTGCTCGACTGCGAGGATGAACTTCTTTCCGTTGTCGGGGCCGTCGAAATCGCCAATTTCGCCGAAGCTACCCGCGCCGTCGTCAAAGGCCCTTACGATATTTCTCTCGTCGAAGGTTCAATCACCACCCCGCACGATGAAGAGCGCATTCACACCATTCGCCGCTCATCCAAGCTGCTCATCACCATCGGCGCGTGCGCCACATCCGGCGGCATCCAAGCCTTGCGTAATTTCAAGAACGTCGCCGATTTCATTCCGATGGTGTACGCCAAGCCGGAATACATTCAAACGCTCAGCAAATCCACCCCGATCAACGACCACGTCTTCGTCGATTTTCAATTGCGCGGCTGTCCCATCAACAAACTGCAGCTCGTTGAAGTTCTTAACGCCTTCCTGAACCGCAGGAAGCCGGTGACGCCGGCGCATGGCGTGTGCATGGAGTGCAAGCGGCGCGGGACCGTCTGCGTCATGGTCGCCAACGGCACGCCGTGTCTGGGTCCCGTTACGCTGGCCGGGTGCGGCGCGCTTTGCCCGGCCTACGATCGCGGCTGCTATGGATGCTTTGGACCAAAGGAAACGCCCAACACCACTTCGATGAGCGCGGGCTGGATCGCCCTGGGCGCCACCGAGCCGGAACTTATGCGCGCCTTCCGTTCCTTCAATGCGTACGCCGAAGCGTTCCGGAAAGAGAGCGAAGCGCATGAACGCTAAGACCATCAAGGTCGATGTCCTTGCACGCGTCGAGGGAGAGGGCGGCTTGTTCGTCCGGGTACGCGACCAGCGTGTCACGGAAGTGAAGCTCAACATCTTTGAACCGCCGCGCTTCTTTGAGGCTTTTCTCCGGGGCCGCAAATTCAACGAAGCTCCCGATATCACCGCGCGCATCTGCGGCATCTGCCCGGTGGCCTATCAAATGTGCGCCTGCCACGCTGCGGAAGAAGCTTTCGGGGTGCACATCGAGGGCCCCATTCGCGAACTGCGCCGGCTGCTTTACTGCGGCGAGTGGATTGAAAGCCACGCGCTGCACATCTATCTGCTCCACGCCCCGGATTTTCTTGGCTACGAAGATGTCATCCAAATGGCCAAGGATCATCCGGACGCCGTGCAGCGCGGGCTGCGCCTGAAGAAAATCGGCAACCAAATCATGACCGTGGTCGGCGGCCGCGAAATCCATCCCATCAACGTGCGCGTGGGGGGATTCTATAAGGCGCCTTCCAAGCCGCAACTCAAGGGTCTGACCGAAGATCTGAAATGGGCGCGGGACGCCGCCGTGGAAACTTGCCGCTGGGTATCCACTTTCACCTTTCCCGATTTTCAGCGCGATTACGAATTTGTCGCCTTGCGTCACCCGGATGAATATCCCTTGAACGAAGGGCGCATCGTTTCCAGCAAGGGGCTCGACATCCCCATCCAGGAATACGAGCAGCACTTTGCCGAAGAGCACCACAAGCATTCCAACGCCTTGCATTCCGCTCTGCTTGAGCGCGGCTCCTACTTCGTCGGCCCGCTGGCCCGCTACAATTTGAATTTCGAGAAACTCACGCCCCTGGCACAGAAAGCGGCGCGTACCGCGGGTCTCGCCGCCACATGCCGCAATCCTTTCCAGGGAATTCTCGTGCGCGCGGTGGAAACCGTGTATGCCTGCGAAGAAGCCTTGCGCATCATCGCCCATTACGAAGTGCCTGATAAGCCTTACGTGGAGGTCACTCCCCGTGTCGCCATTGGACATGGCTGCACCGAAGCGCCTCGCGGCATCCTCTATCACCGCTATCGTTACGATGATCGCGGCCTCATCTTGAACGCCAAGATCGTTCCTCCAACCTCGCAGAACCTGAAGGCCATGGAGGAAGATCTCTCCGAGTTTGTCAGCGCGCGGCTGCATCTCCCCAACGATCGCCTGCAATGGCAATGCGAACAAGCCATCCGCAACTACGATCCTTGCATCTCCTGCGCTACGCACTTCCTGAAGCTCCGGGTAGAGCGCGAATGACCGCCGCCCTCAGCGGCGCGCTGCTGATCGGGGTGGGCAACCCCTTCCGCGGCGACGACGGTGTGGGTGGTGTCGTCATTCGCCGTCTGCGCGGCCAGAGTCTCCCGGGCTTCACCATCATGGAGGAAACGGGCGACGGCGCCGAATTGCTGGAAGCCTGGAAAGGCGCTTCCGCCGTCATTCTGGTAGATGCCGTGCAATCCGGCGCGGCCCCGGGCACCATCCACAGGCTCGACGCCACAGTCGAAAAGCTTCCCAAGTGGTTTTCTCATTGTTCCACGCACGCGTTCGGAGTGGCCGAAGCCATCGAACTCGCGCGCACCATGGGCGAATTGCCGCCTTCTCTGATCGTTTACGGAATCGAGGGCCTCGATTTCTCCGCGGGCATCTCGTTGTCTCCGGAAGTCGCCGCAAGCGTTCCGGGTGTTGTCTCCAGCATCCTTGCCGAAATCCGCGGGCTTGCCGGCGTCAAAACCGCACACATCGCCTGAGACTGCAATTCCTCCGCACTAGAACTTAATTCTTATTGCCAGTGCCGTATTATGTAACCGCTTCCCGCTCTGCTCCGTCCTACGGAAAGGAGGGACCTCACCATGACCTCTCATCTGACAACTCGGCGCTTGACAGGGCCGCCGCTGCGATTCTTCTTTTCCGCATTGGGCTTTTTCGCTCTCGCAACCCTGTCCTTCTCGCTCTCCCTTGCCGTTTCTGCCCAGGATTTCTCCTCCGCCTTGCAGTCCCCTTCCGCCGCACCCGCTTCCGACTCCAAGTCGGAAATCTCCATACACGATTCGGAGTCGACCTTCAAGCTTCACGTCAATCTCGTGCAGGTTCGCGTCGTCGTGCGCGATTCTTCCGGCAAGCCCGTCGAGAATCTGCGCCGCGAGGATTTTGAGATTTACGATGAAGGCAAACTCCAGGCCGTCACCAATTTCGATGTTGACACTCCGCAGTCCCGCCGTGAGCGGGCCGCTGCCGCTTTGAAAACCCAGGCGTCCGCCGCACAGTCGCCCGATGCTGCCAAGGTTTCCATCCCCGAGCGGTTCGTGGCTCTGACCTTCGACGATGTCCACTTCCCCTACGATGACCCCCAATCCAGCTTCTACGTCTTAAGGGTTCGCACTGCCGCTTCCAAATTCCTGCAAGGCTTGCTTCCCAGCGACCGCGTCGCCATTTATTGCACATCCGGCCAGTGCGTTCCGCAGGAATTCACCAGCGACACGGAGTTGCTCAACAAGGCCGTCCTCGGAATCCTCCCTCACCCTCTTATGGGTCCATCGACTGCGGGGTACGCGCCCCAGACCGCTTATGGGGCCCCGATTGCCGTCAACACGAACAACGGATCTGCCGCTGACATAAATGCAATCGTTTACGCTCACCTCGCGGAAATCCTTCGCCGCCTCGCCGCCATGCCTGGCCAAAGAATCCTGCTCCTCGTCTCCCCCGGCTTCGGTTCCAACTTGCAGGACGCTTCCGGCTTCGCTTCCAGCATGGCTGATGCTTCCGGCATCATAGCCAGCGCCAACCGCTCCGGCACCGTTATCAACACCCTCGACGCCCGCAGTCTTTACACCCCTGATCTCATAAGGGATGACTTTAATGAAGATCCCGAGATGACCGGCCAGAAAGCCATGGGCCGCATCGGGGCGCAGTTTGAAAGCCCCATTGTCCTGCAGGATTTTGCCGCAGGTACCGGCGGCACCTTTTTTCAGAATTCCAATGACTTTGCCGGTGGGCTAATGCGTCTCGGTTCGACTCCCGAAGTTTCCTACCTCCTCGGTTTCTCGCCACAGAATCAGAAAATGAACGGCCAGTTTCATCTCCTCAAAGTGAAACTTGCGGGCAGCCTCAAATACGACGTTCAGGCTCGCCGTGGCTACTTCGCCCCGACTAAAGTGGAGGATCCCAACGAGCAAGCCAGAGCCGAAATCGAGGACGCCATCTATTCTCAGGGCGAAATCAGCGATTTTCCGCTCGAGCTGCAGACGCAGTATTTCAGGACCGGCGATTCCGGTGTGCGCCTCAACGTCGTCTCCCGGCTCGGCCTCAAGAGCCTGCATTTTCGCAAAGCCGATGACAGAAGTCTCGACAACGTCACTATCGCGACTGCTATCTTCGATGAAAACGGCAGTCTCGTCACCGGCGGCGTAAAAAACGTCGAGATGCGTCTTCACGACGCCACCTTGACCCGCCTTGGCCGCACCGGCCTCACCGTCAAATCCAACTTTGAATTGAAGCCTGGCAAGTACATGGTCCGCCAGGTTGTGCGCGATTCCGAAGGCTCGCAAATGGCAGCCCGCAATGGCGTGGTTTCGATTCCGCTGTAAACTTTAGTGGCACCATCTCTCTGCTGTCGCCGATGGCAAAACTCAGCATCTCGGTCGCGGACCACGTTTTTGTGCTCACAGGTGCGGGCATCAGCGCAGAAAGCGGGATTCCCACTTTTCGCGATGCCGGGGGACTCTGGCGCAAATATCGAATCGAAGAGGTCGCTTCCCCTCTCGCGTGGCGGCGCGATCCATCCCTGGTGTGGGATTTCTACTCCATGCGGCGCAAAGTCGCATCCGCCGCCAAGCCAAATCCCGGCCACTTTGCCCTCGCTTCACTCGAACAGGCGCTGCGCGACCGGCTTTCTCTGTGCACACAAAACGTCGATAATCTTCACGAGCAGGCGGGCACGCGGCGCGTTCTCCACATGCACGGTGAACTGTTCAAGAGCCGCTGCGACTCCTGTTCACTCCGGCCTTTCGCGGACGCCTCTCTCCACGAATCACCCGGCGAGATCCCACGCTGCTCCTGCGGAGGCAAGATACGCCCGCACATCTGCTGGTTTGGCGAGACTCCTTTTGAACTCGATCAAATCTTTCATGCGCTTGATGAATGTTCCATCTTCATCGCTATCGGTACCTCCGGCAGCGTTGAGCCTGCCGCCAGTTTCGCCGCCCATGTTGCCAGACGCGCCACAACTTTCTATGTGGGTCCCGAAGCTCCCGCCAACCACTCGATGTTTGACGAGTGCTTTCTTGGCAAAGCGGGCGAGCTCTTGCCCGGCCTTTTTTCCTGTTGAGGTTGCGCCTGGGCCTTGCTCGCGCCAGCAGCCTTAGCGTTCCTTCTCTTCCCTGAATTGGATACAATAAGGTCTTCCACGGCGGGTTTCTCTCGGAGCGATCATGCCTCCGTCAGGCAGGGATTCACGGCAGGTTTCGAATGGACTCTGATTCACACACGCAGGACAAAACACATCTAAAGCAGCTGTTAGTTTATGCGGTTATTGGGATTGTAGTCGTGGCTGGTTATTTCACCTTCCTTATACTCTCCCGTCATGGGGCAGAACGCGAAATGGAGCGGAGGAACGCTGAGCAACAAAACCAGCAGCATCGCGCAGAAGATCGCCTCACCCTGGAACAACTCGGTGGCCCGGGGTTCGGCATCCGCGCGCTCTACGCTAATCCCGCGGTTATCCGGCGCGGCGAATCGGCGCAGATCTGCTACGACGTCGTCAACGCGAAGAGCGTCAGCCTCGATCCGCCTGTGGCGGAAGTATGGCCTTCGCACACGCGGTGTTTCGGGGTCTCGCCCAAGCGGACCACCACCTACACGCTTACCGTCACTGACGCCAAGGGGAAAACGGCCACGAACGAGGTGCAAGTGCAAGTTCGTTGAGAGCCCATCCGCCAGATAAGTCTTTTATATCCAACACGATGAGGGAATATCCCGGCAGGCGAGCTACCCCCGCCATCCTCTTCCCACCCTTCCCCCTTGTTCTCGCATTTCCCTCCCATCTATAATGTGGGGAGCGGAGTTCGGCCCGGCCGAGCTCCGCATCGTTTTTCATTAACCCGGAAAGTTTATGTCCGATCCGCTGGCAAAAATTAAGAAGAAGCTCCAAACGGAAATTGACGCTCTCGAACGCGAGCTCAACGTCGAACTCCCCAAGGAGATTGCCGTTGCCCGCGCGCACGGCGACCTCTCCGAAAACGCCGAATACAAATTCGCCAAGGAGCGCCAGGGGTACGTGAACGCCAAGATTCACCAGCTCAAGAAGCGCATGGGCGATCTAGGCATGCTCAACCTCACGAACATTCCCAGGGACCGTACCGGCTACGGCTCGCGCGTCGTGGTTGTAGATGTGCAGCGCAGCGTGGAGGTCGAATACAAGCTGGTCAGCAGCGAGGAAGCCGATGTCGAAAAGGGGCTCATCTCGACGACCTCCCCGATCGGCCGCGCCCTGCTCAACCGGAAGGTGGGGGACGAAGTTCACGTCGCCACGCCGGCTGGCAAGAAGGAATTTGAAGTTGTGCGGCTCGTGACCATTCACGAAGAAGATTGATTCCTTTCGCTCAGCCTATGGCCAGGGTTCCTACAGGGTTGGGGCTCAGTTCCTGCACTTGCTTTTCGCAAACTTCCCGAGAATCTCGGAGACAACTAGCGCTACGCGAACCGTCCTTGTGATGCCAATTCCGCTCGGCTAGGATATCAGCTATGGTTACTCACGATTTCAAGGTCTTTCTTGAGCCGGACGCGGGGTATGGCGGCTACGTTGTTGTCTGTCCGTCTCTCCCGGGATGCTACTCGCAGGGAAAGACCGTTTCCGAAGCGCTCGCCAACATCCGAGAAGCAATCGAACTGGTCCTCGAAGACATGGAAAGCCGCGGCGAAGAAATTCCCGACCCCAGCGATGTGCTGGTTGGCAGTGTTGTCGTAACTCGATGAATCCCCGGCTTCCCGTCATTTCTGGGGACGAGTTGGTCCGCGTTTTAGCCAAGTTCGGATACGAGGCAGTTCGGCAGAAAGGCAGTCACGTTCGCCTCCGCCATCCGACAGACGCCAAGAAGCTTCCCGTAACAGTTCCATTGCATGATGAAATCGCCTTCGGCACCCTTCGCAGGATTTTGCGCGATGTTGGCGTGAGCGTCGAGCAATTGATCGCTAGCCTCTGATAGCGCCCGCGAGAAGCAGGGCCGCACTCAGGTTGCGGGGAAGCTCCTGATCTACGCTGTGTGCTGGCATCCTGCCGCCGAGGTGCGTACAATGAGCCCTTCCCAAGGAAAAAAGCATATGAGCGACACATCAAAGACAGTTCTCATTACGGGTGGCACCGATGGCCTCGGACGGGCTGCCGCCATTTTGCTTGCGGAGCGCGGCTATCGCGTTTTCGCTGCCGGGCGCTCAGCGGAGAAACGCGCCGAGCTCGACCGCCTGGCAGCGGAAAAGAAGCTGGCCATCGAAACACTCGAACTCGACGTGTGTGACGATGCTTCCGTTCAGCGGGCCGTGCAAAGCGTTTTGCACAAGGCCGGCGTCATCGACGTCCTCGTCAATAATG
>CAWADS010000042.1:0-75464 GCA_963780785.1 Candidatus Acidiferrales bacterium | reverse complement strand
GAGGGCGGCAATCACGCGGCGATTCACGACGCTGCGCGCAAGACTTGGCTCGTGCGCCCAGATGGCTTCTTCGATTTGCGCGCCGATGCGCAGCACGGGATTCAGCGATGTCATGGGCTCCTGGAAAATCATGGCGATTTCGCGCCCGTGCACTTGGCGCCACTCCAGCTCGCTTAGGTTCGCCAGAGTTTTGCGCTGGCCGTCCGCGGCGCTCAGGAAGGCTTCGCCGGTAACGCGCGCTCCCGGCGGCAATAATCCCATCAACGCGAGGGACAACATCGTTTTGCCGCTGCCGGATTCGCCGACGAGCCCCAGCGCTTCGCCTGGGGCGATGCGCAGCGTCACTTCATTCACCGGGCGCACTCATCCCGCGGCTGTGGGGAGTTCCACGGTCAGAGAATGAATGCGCAGCAACTCGTCCATCGCCCTATCATACGGTTTCGCCGGGGCCCCGGGGCAAGAAAGCCGGGGTTGTTGCCCGGCCGCAAAGCAGTTCTGGATAGCGCAAACTCGTTGTCTCTCTAGCCCGATAAGCAACGGCGACGGATAGAATAGAGTGCATGAGCAACATCACTTGTCCTCTTTGTGGCTCGCCCATCAAACAGCGGGGGTTTTTCGGTCAGGGCAAGCCTTTTTGCGTGCAATGTGGATGGAATTTGGAGCGGGCGGAGAGTTCACTGAAGGAAAAGGCGCGCGCTTCGCAGTTCATACTTGTGGCCTTTGCAATCATGGCGATTGGATTGTTCTGGGTTTCCTCCAGCGCAGGCCGCGGTAAGCCCCCCGTTACTGCTCTTCCGATTCTCGCCGTTTTCGCACTCGCGGGTGGATTGCCTCTTTGGAGCTACCTTTCCACGAAGCGCGCCATCGCTCTCGCTCAAGCTACTCCTTCCACGAAGGGGGTACAGGCACAGCCAATCCCGGATACATTTTTGCAGAGAATTCAGTCTCTGCCCCGGCCACGCCGCGTCCGCTTTGGTTTTCCGGGAGCGCTTGCCGCGATTGTAGTGTTCGCCTTCGCCATCCTGTTTGCCATCATGATTTACGGCATGACCAGCGTCAGGCCACCGGCGGGGACGAGAGATGCCACGCCTGTGCCGTTAGTTATCTTTCTGGGCCCAATTGTTTTTGTGGGCTTGGTTGTGGGGATCGTAATCATTCCCGCGCTGCTGAAGGCGAAGCGTAACCGTCCTCTCTTCCAAGATGGGGAGGTTGCTGCGGCCCGCGTTCTTGCTCAGCGCAATGTAGCCCAGGGCAAGGCCAGCTACAGCCAAATTGATTATGAGTTCCGCGCTTCCGATGGCCAGACGATCCGCAACTCCGAGCGGGATCTGAGCCGGAAGGTCTTCGAGGACATGCTGATTCCGGTTTTCTATGATCCCCGCGAACCTTCCCGGTGCGCGGCGCTCTGCGCCAGCTACTCGAAGTTGCCTGACGCCGAGGGCTGATTCATCGCTTTGCCAGCGGCAGCACGAATTTCAGCGCGGTGTGCGTCTCGGAAAACCCGACAACCTTTACTTCTTTCCATCCCGCCTTTCTTCCCGCGGCCAAGACATCTCCTTCGGTGATGGCTTTTTGCCCCTTTGGATAAATGATCCAGAGTGCGCCATCCTTTTTCAGAAACGCCGTTAGGTTTTTGATTTTTGCCAGTTCGCCGGCAGTTCCCGCGCCAAGAAAGATTATGTCGCAATCCTTCGCCGGGTCTCCGGTCGTCACTTGGGCGGCGCGTCCCTTCAGTTGTTTTAGAAAATCGCCATTCGCGGCGCCAATCACGGAAACCGCGTGCCCTTCCTTCACACCCAATTTTTCGATGACCGTCTTGGGGTGAAGAATTTTGTGCGCCCATTTTTCCGCCTGCGCCCCCAAAACAAAGGCCGCCTAGCCACCCGGAAAATCGATGAGCAATTCGCCGTTCACGGCTTTGACCGATTTGATTTCGCGCAACGCAATCTTCAGCCGAAAGTCCCCACGAAAGAGAAGTTCGTTGGTTTCCAGCAGTGCCTTGCCCGTGGATTCCTGTTTGTCAAAGCAGACCGTGCAGGTCAGTTCCTTGCCCATACGCTTTCCTCTCCTTTCCTTAAGGACGAATGCCCACGTCATCAGTCATGAAGATATGGGCCTGCGATAGTAAACTATCAGGCTCCATGGCCGCTAGCGCCTCAAGCCGAGTCGATTGGAAGCTGCTTTGGGCGCAGCGCGGCTTCCGGTATTTCTTCACCGCGATGTTTGTGTCGCTGTTCGGCAGCGGCATGAATTTCATCGGGGTGAGCTGGTACATCATGTCGGCGACGCACTCGACGGTGGCCGTGAGCTGGCAGGTCATTGTGGTGACGTTGCCGGGTCTTTTTGTGCCGTTCCTGGGCGGCGTGTTGATTGATCGCTTCGATCGGCGCTACCTCGGCGTTCTGCTCGACCTGGCGCGCGGCCTCGCGGTGCTGGGCATCGCGTACGTCGCCTGGCACGGCCATCTGCAGATCTGGCACCTCTATCTGATGACGCTCCTCACCGGCACGGGCTCGGCGATGTATTGGGCCAACGTGAATGCCCTGGTGCAGGAGGTCATCCCGCCGAGCCAATTCACCGGCGCCAACGCCGCCGTGCTGGTCGGGGTGCAGAGCGGCATGCTACTGGCCGGCACGTTCGTGGGCTTCTTCTATGATCATGTGGGCATCGGCGGGATCCTGTTGATTGATGGGCTCACCTATTTCGTCTCCGCTTCGTGCCTGTACCTGCTGCGCAGCGGCTATATCTCGCCGCGCGAGCACCGTCAGTATCCGCGGGAATACACGGAAGTCAGCGAAGCCACGGCGCAGGCGCTGGAGAGCGGGGAGAATCCCGAAGTGGCCGAAGCGGGTCTTTCGCTGGCCATTTACGCGGACATGAAAGCGGGCTTTGGTTATCTGCGGCAACAACCGGTCGTGCTTGCGCTGGGCGCGACGCACGCCATGCTGATGGCGAGCATCGTGAGTTCAAACGTTGTCATTGTGGCGCTGGCCAGCGACATTCTTCATTCCGGGGCGCGTGGCTTGGGCATCATTGAAGCCAGTTGGGCCGTTGGCGCAATCATCGGAGGAATTGTCACCAGCCAGTTGCCGCAGCGCGTACGTCTTCCGCTTTACGTCGCGGTGATTGGGGCGATGGCGCTCGGCAACGTGGCGGTGCCGTTTGTGGCGTTCCTGCTGGGCGCAGCGATTCTGCAGGGATGCTTCGGATTTTTCCGGGCGCTCGGCGGCATCGTGGCGCAATCGGCGCTGATGGGCATCGTGCCCAGGCATTTCATGGGCCGCACGCAATCCGCGTTTGCGATTTTCGCCACGGTGCTGCAGCTTGCCATGAGTTTTTCGCTTGGCTGGATCGCGCAGCGTTTCAGCATCGCCACCGGCTTCTTTCTGCTGGCTGCCATGTACGCCGGCGCCACCTGGACCGCTTCCCGCGCGCGGCTGCTTTTGCTGAAACAGACGGCCTAGTGTCAACGCTTACGCCGCGCTATTTCTGCGTATCCTGGGCAGCGGGAGCAAAGAACGCATCCGGCGCGGCTTTTCCGCCGAGCAATTCCACCGCGGCCTGATTGAGTTTGGCGCGCAACAGATATCGTTCGTTGGCCCGCGTGATGTAGCGCACGCTCACCTCGATTCCCCCCATCACGGGCCTCACGCTCATGGCGGGAGCCGCGGAAAAACCGCTCATTCCCTGGGAAGTTGTGGCCCGCCGCCATTCCGCCTCGGCCTCCTGCGTGCTTTCCCGAGTCGCCTCAATTACTTTCTTTTGGATCGAAGCCACCATCGGATAGGGATCCTGCCCCGTCGGCAGGACGACCTGCAGCTCATCCCAGAGCCACTGGCCGGTGGTCGAGAAATTAAAATAGTGGCCTTCGATGGCAAAACTGTTGGTGAAGGTGACGCGGCGGCCGGTGGGATGGCCAGAATCGGTCCAGTTGCCTGTTTCCAGAAGCACGGTGTGAAATGGGCCGATCTGCACCACTTCTCCGGTCACGCCGTTAATTTCCACCCAGTCTCCCAGCCGAATGCCATTCTTCCCCATCAGGACAAACCATCCGAAGAAGCCCACGATGAAATCTTTCAGCGCCACGGTCAGACCGGCGCCGGCCAGTCCCAAGAAAGTTCCCAGTTGACCTGGCGGCCCGAAAACGACCAGGAGGATCAGCAAGAGCGCGAGGAATTGCAGGGACACACGCACCACCGTATGCAGGGACTGGATTTGCCTCCGGTCCATGGTCAGCCGGCCCACCAGTTTGTCCATCCACGAACTGAAGACGAGCCCCATCAGGGCAATCCCCAGGATGACGAGCAACCCCAGCAAGATGCGATGAATCACGCGACTTTGCTGGCCGGCCACGAAGGCAATCCACTGCGCGTAGACCCCGGCGAGTTCCTTCTGCGTTTCCACGCGCTTGTCCAGCGAGGAGAGAGTCTTCTGATCATCGGCAATCTGCTGCGTTTTGTTGAGAAGGTCCGCTATGTCTTCGGGGTTTTTGTCCCCCGCTTGAACCTGACTGACCGCCACCGCCGATTTGTTCTTCTTCGAGTGGTGCGCCAGTTCGGGGACGCTTTCTTTTTGCGCTTCGAGCTTGGCGTCCATGGCATTGCGCTGAGCGGCGAGCAAGCCGGCTGAAGCTTCTGCCTGAGCTCTAGCCTGCCACAACTGCAATTGTTGCTGGTGCAGCGCAAGCCACTGCTCCACGCGGCGGACTACGCCGAATTGCTCCGGGGACGGCGCCGCCGTGGGAACCGCCGAACCACTGCGTTTTGAGGTTTCGTCATGCTCCGCCTTGGCGGCTTGGATGCGGCCCGCCAGATCACCGCCGGCGCGAAATAGGTCCTCCTTGGCATCTTCCAGTTCATCGCGGTCGAGATCCATGGCGGCCTGGGCCTGGGCCAAGTCGAGTTCCAGAGTATCCGCCCTGCTCCCAGTGGCCTTTCCCAATTGTTCGGCGAGCTTCTTGACGTGCTCCTCGTCCACATCCAGCTGCTTTTCTGCCTTCTGCTGCCGCTGTTGTGCTTCTTTTGCCTCCGGCGAGAGCGGCGGCGGATGATTCCGCGCATCGGAAAGAACCGCATCGAAGGCCAGGTCCACTTCGTAGTCACCCAACCGCAAGGCTTCCTGGGCGTAGGCCTTCTCTTCTGGCAAGTTCGCAAGCTGCGCGAGCTGTTGCGCGGTTTTCAACGGCCCCTGATCCACGAGTGATGCGGTGGGCGGGGCTGCGGCCTTTCCCTGCTTATTGCTGTTTGGGGTTTCTGTCGTGGAGGGCTGTCCGGTTCGCCACAATCCGTAAAACGTCAGCCCGACAAGTACCACTATGACGATCGCGGCAATCTGCTGTGTTCTTTTCATCGGAGAGCGTTGCTCCGCCAACTGATTTGCTCTGCGCCGGGATGTTCTCCACTTTCCAAGATTGCTTTGGGAAACGCAAGGACTTCCTGGACACAGCGACCGGCAAATCCTTTGCGAGTGGCGTTGGCTGGTCCTAATCTGGAGCCGGGGCCAATCCATGGACGATGCGCGCGTTCCCAAAATCATTTATTGCTTGATGCTCACCGGGGGAGTTCTTAGCTGGGTACGTTCGTATCCGCTCCTGCCGGAGAGAATGGCTTCACATTTCCGATTCGACGGCATGCCGAACGGCTGGATGCCGAGGGACGCGTTTTTCCTGGTGATGTCGCTCGTCCTGGGCCTGACGATCATCGTCGCGTTCCTCGTGCCGCGCTTTATTGCGCTCTTACCCGATAACCAGATTAATCTTCCGCACAAGGCGTATTGGCTGGCGTCCGCTCGCCGCGCGGAAACATTTCAATTTGTCGCCGCGCAGATGGCCTGGTTCGGTTGCGCAATTCTGCTCGTTCTCCTCTTCGGCACCTCTCTCGCCATCAAGGCCAACCTTTCGCTGGACGGGCGCTTCGACAACGACACCATGATCAAAGTGATGGCGGCATTCCTCCTCTTGATGGTGCTTTGGACCGCACATTTCCTCCGCCATTTCTATCGCCTGCCGGCGGACGCTGTTTCCCGCCGTTGAGAAAGAATGAAAAAAGTGCAATCGCCGCCCTTTGTTCGGCAGTTTTGACCTCGGCGTAACATTCCCGTCGTTTTTCTGTAATCAACCTCGCCTAGCTTCATGGAGCTTCATAGGTTGTCTTGTGCTCGAAACGCTTGATGGAGCCCTGCGGCAGATGACCTGGACCCACAATTCTCCCGCGGGGCGGCCCTTGAAGGTCCGCAAGAAGCCTGAAGACCCAAAAAGAGAGGAAATCGCATGAAGATTAATTTAAGCCTGAAGTCGCTCGCTGCGCTCTGCGCCGCGGCATGTTTGGTGAGCCCGGCGTTCGCGGACGAGGGACCTGTCCCAAAAGGCGTGCCGCATCTCGACCATGTGTTCGTCATCATGATGGAGAATCACGGGTATAGCCAGATCGTGGGGAATCCGGACGCGCCTTTCGTCAACGAGTACATCAAGCACGTCAACGTTGGCAGGAATTACTTCGCCGTTGCCCATCCCAGCCTGACGAATTACCTGGAAACCGTGGGCGGTTCCAATTTCGGCGTGTTGAATGACAACCCTACCGCCTGGCACAACGGTTGCGCCAGCAATCTGGCGACGGGGGTCACTTCCTTCGACAACAGCACGCCGCCGAACAACCTGGCTATCTGCCCGATCTGGGGCACCGGCACGGATGCCGCGACGCCCGCCATCGATCTCACAAACGAAACGTCGGGACCTCCGGGGGATTACAACATTGACGGCACGCTGGCGATCCCGCTATCTACCAACATTGCCGGCAAGACCATTGCCGATCAATTGGTCGCGGTGGGAAAGAGTTGGAAGAGCTACCAGGAGAGCCTGCCTCCCAACGGCGCCGACGGCATTAACTACAGCGATGGCTTCTACTCCAACACCACGGATTTCAGCTCCATTCTTCCCGGCACCACGACGGGTGACGTCGTCCAACTCTACGCCGTTAAACACAATCCGTTTGTCTACTTTCAAAGTGTGCAGGAAGGCAAGCCGGGCAGCGGCATTGGCTTGGACCGCGTCGTCGGATTCGGCGGCCCGCATGGCCTGTACGATGACTTGCAGTCGGGCCATATTCCCAACTTTTCATTCATCGCGCCGAATCAGTGCAACGACCAGCATGGCCGAGGCTCTCAGGATTCCGTTACGGGCCGGAGTTTCGGTGCTGGCGAGGCGGGTCCCGGCTGCATCAGCGATCCCAACGATAACGGCACGCAGACCGGCTTGAACCCGGCGCTGATTTACCAAGGCGACCTGACTTTGCGGACTCTCATTAATGCCATTCACAATTCGCCGGCGTGGCAGGATCGCGACAGCCGCAGCGCCATCGTCGTCGTTTGGGACGAAAATGATTATTCCACGGGAATTCCCAACCAGGTGCTACTCACGGTGGACACCAACTTCGGTGAGCACGGCGTGAACAGCAAGCGTTTCTACACGCACTTCTCTTTGCTGAAATCCATCGAGGCAGGTTTCCACTTGCCGTGCTTGAACCACGCCTGCGATGCCAACACCGATGTGATGTCCGAACTCTTCGCCGGCCGCGATTAGTTCCTTCCCACTCGACGCGCGCGGAATCATTCGCGCGTTCTCTGCAAAACGCCCCGGCCATCCCGGGGCGTTTTTGTTTCTCCGGGTGTTTCTTCACTGGCACATCGCGCGAATCTTCATTGACTCCCACACTGCAAGGGACTAGCGTATCGAACAAGAAGTCGGCGGTGTCATTCGCGCGTTGCCAAGCGACGCAGGTTCCCGCTCAATGCAGGACCGGCGCCGCCAGAATCAGCGCCCGTCAACGTCCGGCCCTAAATTTTCCCCGGCAAAGCGGCATACGAGTTGGCACGTAGCGCGCTTCTTTGCTTTTTTCAGTTCCCAGGACGGAGGCCATGAAAAAATATTTGATCGTGATCGAAGAAACGGGAGCGGGTTATGCCGCCTATTCCCCGGATTTGCCCGGCTGTGTTTCGTCGGGCCGCACGCGCAACGAAGTGGAACGCAACCTGCGCGCCGCGCTCGCGCTGCACCTGAATGATTTGCGTCAGGAAGGTCAATCCGTGCCCGAGCCGCACACGTATTCCGCTTACATGGAGCTACTTCCCTGACCGAAAGCATAGAAACGCCCGGCTTTTCCGCACCCGGGCGTTCTAGGTAACGAGAGCGGAAGTTGAAAAGAACATGCGCGAGGATCTCTTTCCACCTGGATGGGCTGCCGAGGATGGCGAACCTGCCCCTGAACCCGCACGTACTCCACCTATTTCGAATTTCGCTTTTCGCGCTTCGCTTTCCTGCTATAGATAATCGCGCGACGGCCCTTCCAGGAACGCCCGCAACTTTCGCGAGCGCGAGGGATGGCGCAGCTTCCGCAGCGCCTTCGCTTCGATTTGACGGATGCGTTCGCGCGTGACCGCGAACGACTGGCCCACTTCCTCAAGGGTGTGCTCGCTGCCGTCGTCCAGGCCAAAGCGCATCTTGATGACTTTCTCTTCGCGAGGCGTGAGTGTCTTCAACACCGAAGACGTCTGCTCCTTCAAATTCAGATTGATGACCGCATCCGAGGGCGAAACTACCGCTTTGTCCTCGATGAAATCTCCGAGGTGCGAATCCTCTTCTTCGCCGATCGGAGTTTCCAGCGAAATGGGTTCCTGCGCGATTTTCAGGATCTTGCGCACCTTGGAAACAGGAATGTCCATGCGCTTGGCGATTTCCTCGCTGGTGGGCTCGCGGCCAAGTTCCTGCACCAATTGCCGGCTGGTGCGCACCAGTTTGTTGATCGTCTCGATCATGTGCACGGGAATGCGGATGGTGCGCGCCTGATCGGCAATGGCGCGCGTGATGGCCTGGCGGATCCACCAGGTCGCATAAGTTGAAAACTTGTAGCCGCGGCGCCACTCGAACTTGTCCACGGCCTTCATCAGGCCGATGTTGCCTTCCTGAATGAGATCCAGGAACTGCAGCCCGCGGTTGGTATATTTTTTGGCGATGGAAACCACGAGCCGCAGGTTCGCTTCGATCAATTCCTTCTTGGCTTGTTCGGCTTCCGCCTCGCCGCGCTGGATAATCGTCAACGTGCGCTTCAGTTCGGTCAGCCCAACCTCGCTCGCGTCCTCGATATCCTTCAACTCCGAGCGCCGTGTGCGCAACTCGCGGCGCGCTTCCGCGGCGTTCTCGCCTTTGGATACATCCGCGCGGCGCTCCAGGCGGCCAGCTTCGCGCTCCAGCGATTGCAGCCGCTCGACCGTGCCGCGCATTTTGTCCACCAGGCGCTTCTTCTCGAACGGATTGAAGTCGATGCCGCGAATTTCCAGGGAAATCTCCACGCGCGTCCGGGCCACAACCCATTTCGCGCGCACGTACGGCCGCTTCTTGGATTTGGCCGTCTTGTCGAGCTTGAGCGCCTGCTTCAGCGCCAACTCGTAGAGCTTGGCGATCTTGTCTATGTACTTCAGCGTCTGCTTGGTTTTGTTGGCGATCTTTTCTTCGGTCAGCTCTTCATCGTCAAACTGGACGATTTCCTTGATGGACCGCGCGCCCTTCCGCAGGTCATCTCCCACCGCGATCAGTTCCTTGATGACGATGGGCGAGCGCGTGATGGCCTTCATCACAACCAGTTGCCCGCGCTCGATGCGTTTGGCAATGGTCACTTCGCCTTCGCGCGTGAGCAAAGGCACCGTGCCCATTTCCCGCAGGTACATGCGCACCGGGTCGTTCGTTTTTTCCAGCGAGCCGGGGGTCAGGTCCAGGTCGCCGCTCTCTTCCGCGTGGGCATCGTCCTTGACCACGGCGTCGTGGTCGCCCTGCTCGGCGGACACTTCCACGGCGCGCGCCGCTTTAGCCGATGCGGCGTCTTCATAAATCTCGATTCCATTGCGCTCGAAAGTTGTCAGCAGGTCGTCGATTTCTTCCGAGGAATGCACTTCCGCGGGGAGCGAGTCGTTGACCTCGTCGTACAACAGATAGCCGCGCTCCTTGCCGACGGCAATGAGCTGCTTTACCGCATCATATTTTTCTTCCAAGCCCGTAGCCGCCACAACACTCCTCCCGCACATCTATCCGTATACTTCTTCATTGCCGGCAACAGGCGGGCACGCCTGCACACTCCTCGTACCGAGCACGAACCGACGGCTCAAGATATCGAAGGGGAGGGGTGCAATCCTCCGCAAAGCTCTTAGTTTTTTCAGTGAAGCCCTGTACGCCGCGCCCTTTGCCCGCTGCTGCCGCACGCTTAGTCCGCCTGCCGAACCGATCCCTAACGGTTCCACGGCACCCCACGCTAATGTATGGATGCCGGGGGGAGCGAAACCGTTATCCGGACAACCCTTTTACGCTACACGTTTAAGTCCTGACAAGTCAACCATTTCCTTGCAAGAAACCGCGGCCACCCGGATATCTTTCCGGCCGTAAACGGCTTAGTGTTCCGCCGCCAGCCGCTTCATCAGTTCCTGCTTTCGCGTCAGCAGTTCGCGCAAGTCCGGGCCCGCCGCGTTGGCCTCGATGCTGCGTTGCACCTCGGCAAGTTCCTGCTCGATCAGGCGGCGGCGCAGGGCCTCCAGGCAGCTTTCTGCTTCTTCCCAGGTACCTTCCTGGGCGGGTTCGAAGAGTATCTCGAACAGCATCCGGCGGTCGCGATCCTCCAGAAGCGCACCGATTTCCGTGGCCTGCATGGGCTGATCGGAGAGTGCGGCCACGATGAGCGCGGCAAAGACCCTTTCCGTTTCCAGGCCCCGGTACAGCCCGCCCTGTTGCAGCCGCTGCGCCAGCTCCCGGCGGAATCCCTCCGCTTCCATGAGCATGCGAATCAACCGCCGTTCGATCGGCTTGGCACTCTTTCCCACCAGTTCCGGCTGCGTCTTCACCTCGCTGCGCCGTTCGGCCGCGGCCTTGCTCAGCGCCGCGCGCAGCACCGGCTCATCGATGCGCAACTGCTGCGAAATCCGCGTGGCCCATTCCGAGCGCAGCAGTCGGTTGGGAATCTTCTGCAAATAGGGCATCAGGAAATTCAGTGCGCGCAGCTTGCCTTCGCCCGTGGTCAAATCCATTTGCCGCGCCCGCGCAATCAAGTAATCCACATACGGCGGCGATTCTTTCAATGCCTTGACGTACGCTTCCGCGCCCTTCTCTCGAATGAACAAGTCCGGATCCGCTTTTTTGTCGCCAATCGCCGGAAGTGCCAGCACGCGCACCTCGAAATCCTGCTCCAGGAGCAGCGAGATGGAGCGCTCCGTGGCCGCTTGCCCCGCCGCATCGGGGTCATAGTTGACGATCACGCGCTTCGTGAACCGCCCCAGCAATTTGATTTGCGGCTCGGCCAGACTGGTGCCGCAACTGGCCACCACGTTGTTGATTCCCGCGCGCGCCACCGCGATCGCGTCCATGTAACCTTCCACGAGCACCGCGAAGTCCTGCCGGCGGATGGCGTCCTTGGCGCGGTCCATATAATAGAGCACGTTGCTCTTTGAGTAGATGGGTGTTTCCGGCGAGTTTAAATATTTTGGGAGGTCGTCGCCCAGCGCGCGGCAGCCGAACGCCACTATTTTCCCCGACTCGTTCGCAATGGCGAACGTGATGCGGCGGCGGAACCTGTCGAAGAGCCGCCCGCTCTGGTCGCGCGAAACAAGTCCTGATTCCACCAGCAACTTCTCCGCATATTTTTGTTTCAGGTAGCGCAGCAGCGTATCCCCGCCGCTGGGTGCATAGCCGATGCCAAATCGCGCAATGGCCTCGGCATCCAAGCCACGATCCTCCAGATACGCGCGCGCGGCTTTTCCCTCTGCCGTGGTTTCCAGTTGTTTCACGAAAAACGCTTGCGCTTCGCGGTGCATCTCCACCAGCGCGGCCCGCTGCTGATTCTCTTTGCGTTCTTCCGGCGAGCGCTCCTTTGGGCGCGGAATCGCAATGCCGCACTTTTCCGCGACGATTCGCACTGCCTCCGGGAACTGGCACTTCTCCATCTCCATCACAAAACTGAAAACGTCTCCGCCCTTGCCGCACCCGAAGCAATGGAAAATCTGCTTGACGGGATGCACGGCAAACGACGGCGTCTTCTCGCCGTGGAACGGGCACAGCCCCGTGAAATTTTGCCCGCTCTTCTTCAGGCGCACATATTCGCCCACCACGCGGACGATGTCCGCCTGCTGCTTCACCTTATCCGCAAATGATCCGGCCTCGGCCATTTCCTCGCCCTATGTTCTCAAATCCACGACAGTGATCGCTTTCCCTCCATGTTCTTCGCTCTCGAATTGGGTACGCTCGACTAGTGGGTGGGTTTTCAGAAACTCCCCGAGGCCGCGCCGCAAAGCGCCTGTGCCGTGGCCATGGATGATGCGCACCTGTAGGCGGTTCGCCAGAGTCGCTTCGTCGAGGAATTTATCTACCCGCTCGGTGGCTTGTTCAACCGTCATGCCGATCACATTGATTTCGCCGGTTGCACCGCCTTCGCTGGACTGCGCGCTCACCGTGATGTTCTCCCGTTTCGCCGGCCGCACCGCCGTTTTCCCCGCCGGCGCGCTTTCGATTCCGGTGATTTCTTCCACGGCCACTTTCATGCGCAGCGGGCCGGCTTCGATTTCCGCCGTCGAGCCTTCGACGCGGCGCAGAATCACCGCCTTGCTGAATCCTCGCACGCGCACCTTTACTCCTGGCTGCAGTTTATCGAAGCTGACCGCCTCGAGTGATTCGGGTTTCATACCGAGATCCTGCTGCGACTCCGAAATCGTCTGCACAACGGCGGCGTTCAGCTCCTCCTTGGCCTCCCCGCGCACATCCTGCATTTTGCGCCGCGCGGTTTTTTCGAGTTGCGCGCGCAGTTCCCGCTCTTTCACAGCATCCACGACGCTCGCCACATTTTCCTCAAAGCGTTTTTGCATCTCCGCGAATTTCTGTTCCAGCTCCGCGATGCGCTGCTTCTGCCGGTCTACCCACTCCGCGCGCAGCTTTTGGCGCTCTTGTTCCAGCGCGCGGCGTTCGTCGGCCATCTGCCTTTGCATGACGTCCAGTTCGTCGCGGCTGCGATGCAGGTAGGCGATCAGGTCCGCGGCTTCGCGCGATTCCGGCGTTAACAGCGAGCGCGCCTGTTCAATAATGGAATCCGCCAGCCCCAGCCGCTGTGCGATCGCAATGCCGCTGGAACCGCCGGGTACGCCGACCATCAATCGAAAGGTCGGCCGCAAATTCACATCATCAAATTCCACCGCGGCATTCACCACGCCCGGCGTCGTCGAGGCGTAGGTTTTCAGGCGGTCGTGGTGCGTGGTCGCCAGCACAAAGCAATTTTTCTTGTGAAATTCGTCCAGCAGCGCCACGGCCAGCGCCGCTCCCTCTTCCGGCGCCGTGCCCGTTCCCATTTCATCCGCCAGCACCAGCGATTTCGGCGTGGCTTCCTCCAGCATGGACTTCAAATTCAGCATGTGCGCCGAAAAGGTAGAAAGGTCCGCGGCGATGGATTGCTCGTCGCCAATGTCTACAAGCACGCGGTCGAAGAGCGGCAACACTACCCGCTGCGCCGCCACGGGGATCCCCGCTTGTGCGGACAGCGCCGCCGTCCCCGTGGTTTTCAACGCCACGGTTTTCCCGCCGGTGTTCGGCCCGCTGATCACCAGCAAGCGCTCTTCCCCGTTCAAGGCCAGCGAAATCGGCACAATCGCGCGCTTTTCTTTTCGCAGCTTGTCTTCCAGCACCGGGTGCCGTGCGGCGTCAAGGCGCAATTCCGCAGCTTCGGAAAACTCCGGCACGCACGCATCGAAATCCCTTGCAAAGCGCGCCCGCGCGAACACGCTGTCGAGCTCTGCAATCCTTTCCGTCGCGGCTTGCAACAGGCCGTGCATGCTACGCAAGCGATCCGTGAGTTCCTTCAGTATCCGGAAAATCTCCGCCGCTTCGTCTTCCGCGAGTTGCACCAGCTGGTTGTTCGTCTCCACGGTTTCAAAGGGTTCGACAAACACGGTTTGTCCCGTGCCGCTGGCGCCGTGCACCACGCCCTGTACGCTGCGCCGATGTTCCGCGCGCACGGGGATCACGAAGCGGTCGTTCCGCAGTGTGACGTAGTCTTCTCCCGCCTCGGCCTGCCTGGCCCGCAGAATCTGCTTTAGTGTGCGTTGGATGGACTCGCGCGTCTGCACAATACTGGCGCGAATCCTGCGCAAAGCGCTCGACGCGTCATCGCTGATTTCTCCATTCGGCAGGACGCACCGTTTGATCGCGGCCTGCAAATCCCGAAAATCCGCCAGCGTCGCGGAACGCGCCGCCAACAGCGGGAATTTTGCCGCGTCTTCGAGGAACTGCTGCCGCAGCCACGCTGATGTTTCCAGGAGCGAACCGGCGTCCAAAAACTCAGCCGGCTCCAGCACCACTCCCGGCGCGCCAAGTTTCTCTAGCCAGGGAGCCGGATCGGCCAGGGCGCCGAATCCCAGTTCGCGTTCCGCTCGCAGCCACTCCCGCCCCTCGCGGATCAAGGCGAAGGCGCTTTCCAGCGCCGCGCGATCCGTTCCCGGCTCGAGCTCGCCGACGTGACGCCTCCCAGGCGCGCACGTCGTCCTCAGCCGCAACAATTCCCGCAGTTTGTCGAATTCGAGCACTACTTGCGCCGATCGCGACATTCTCTCTACTTGCCTCTCTTCATTTCCTCAGCCAGATAATTGGCTGCCTCTTCCGGTGTCGCCACTGTGTGCACCAGATTCCCGTTGGCCTCTCCCCAAACCCGCGATGCACTTGAAGCCCGCGGCCCTTGTTCCACTTCCCGGACCCGCTCCAGAATCGGCTTCCAGAAATCCCCCAGCACGGCAAAGGGCTTCTTCGCCATCACTGATTTGTTCAGCATTTCCCAAACTACGGCGAGTTCCACCAGCGTGCCCGTGCCGCCCTTGCAAGCCACGAATCCATCCGCCAGCCGTACCAATTCAAACAGCCGCTCATCCCAGGTCTTCTTTTTTACTTCCACGTCCACCCACTCGTTCACCTTGCGCGCGAAGAATTCCGCGGTCACGCCGTATGTCTTCCCGCCGCCTTCTTTCGCGCCGCGCGACGCCGCCTCCATCACTCCGCCATAACCGCCGCTGCACACCGCGAAGCCCCGCTCCGCCAACCGGCGCCCCAACTCGCGTGCCTCCGCGTAGTCCGCGTCGCCTTCCCCTGGGCGCGAGCTGCCAAATACCGTCACGATCCGTTCGTCGTTCATGCTTTCGCTGTCTGCCTCGTTGACCAACTTCTTTAGTTCTTTGCTTCCTTACTTCTTTACGTCTTTACCTCTTCGCGTCAAATTCTTCCACCATGGCCAAGCACAATCCATCCAGAGCGTCGTGCACCTGATGATCTTGGACGCTCTCGTTGTTGCTCAAGAACGAAAAAATCAGACGCCTCCCGCCTGGCGTATCGGCATAGCCGGAGAGCGTTTGAACATGCGCAATCGACCCGGTCTTCGCGTGAATTCTTCCCATCATCCCGGCCTTCTTCATCCGGTCGCTGAGTGTCCCATCGATTCCCGCGACGGGCAACGAGCCTAAATAGGCCGGAAACCAGGATTGCTTCTGCGCATACTGCAGCAACGCCACCAGGGCCCGCGGGGTCACCAAGTCGTGCCGCGACATTCCTGATCCATCCTCCTGCACCACATCCCCCGGCGCAATCCCGGCTTTTGCATAAAACTCCTCTGGGAATTTCAGCAGATCGTCCGACTTGGCCCAGCGTCCCTGCTGCCGCGCCGCTGTGCGCAACAATATCTCGGTGTGGAGGTTCTGGCTGATTTTGTTCACCAGCTTCAGCGTGTCCCCCAGCGGCAGCGACACATGCTCCGCCAGCACCGCGCGCCCCGCTTCCGCCGGGTCGGGCTCGTGGTTCACCCGGACCGTTCCCCAGAATTTCACCCCGCGGTCCGCCAGCAGCCGTGCCAGCGTACTCGCTGCATGTTGCGCGGGTTCCTGAACCGCCAGCACCAACTTGTGCGGCGCACTCTTTGCCGGCAGTGTGCCGCTCAGAACGACCATGTTTGAGCCCGGCTCCCGGACCAGCGTCAGGTCCGCCTTCTCCGCCTTGTCCGAGGTCGTGACCTCATTCCTGAGGGCGAAATCGGGCGTCGCCGGTTCCACCACTCCCACGACGCGATCCCCGGCCTTCTCTCCCGGAGTCAGCGTCAATGTGACTGTATTGTCGTCCAACACAATCGCAGAAATGGCCGCGCCGTACTCCCACACCATGTCGTCAATTTCCCAGCCATCGGGATAGCGATCGCGAGGAAAGTAGCTGTCATCCCCGACGATGTCTCCGGATATTTCCTTCACCCCGCGAGCCACGACCTGGCCCGCCAGCTCGATCAGGATTTTTTCCGGCGGCCCGTCAAACTCCTCCTTCAGATCAAAGGGAAATTTGCGATTGGAGAGATTGGGGTCGCCCCGCCCAACAAGTATCAAGTCGTCCGAAAGGACTCCCTGCGCAATCGCCCCGTGCGTCTCCACCGTAGTGCGGAACCGGTAATCAGGACCCAGCTTGTCGAGGGCCAGCGCGGTCGTGAGCAGCTTCATGTTGGAAGCCGGCGTAAAGTACCGGTCTGCGTTTTTCTCGTAGAGCGTTTCCCCCGTTGCCGCGTCAACCACCAGCAAACCCCACTCCCCCTTGTTCACAGGTGCCGCGCTCACCAGGCTCTCGGCCCTAGCCGCGAATCGCTCTCCCGTTTTGTTCTCCTGCGCAACTCCGCCTTTCCCTGTGGCTTGCTGCGTCGCATGCAAACTCTGTGGACGCGCTTCGCCTGCAACGCTCGACGCTGCGAGCAGCACCAGGGAACAAAACGTCAATCGCATTCCCGCGCCGGCTGTTCGTTTCATAATTCCTCTATTGGCAAAAGCCACCGCATGAAAGTATATTCGAAAGCCTGCGGGAGCTCCCTACGGCGAAGTTTCACGAAGGCGGAGCACGGCACGGTTCCTTCGAGCCGGCTTCGACTCCCCGATTTCGCTACCCAGGCCATTTCGTCATAAACTATGGGAACTTAACAGCAAAGAAGGTGGCGACACATGAAAAAGATCTTTCCCATTCTCTTGGCTTATTCGCTCATCGCCCTCCCGCTGCAGGCCGATGACAAGAAAGAAAAAGGGCGGCTGGAAAACTGCGGCACGGTGGTCCAGGAAATCATGGATATCCCGGACAACATCCCCCAGGACCTGATTGACAAAGCCGACTGCATCATCGTTTACCCGTCTGTCGTCAAGGCGGCGTTCGTTTTTGGCGGCAGCTATGGCCGCGGCGCCATGACTTGCCGCACCGGCGAGAATTTCACCGGGCCCTGGAGTGCGCCGACGATGATGGCCCTGGAAGGCGGGAGTTTCGGCCTGCAGATCGGGGCGCAAGCCACGGATTTCGTGCTCCTGGTCATGAACGAGCGAGGCGCCAAGTCCCTCCTCAGCAGCAAGGTGAAACTTGGTGCCGACGCCTCCGCTGCGGCAGGTCCCAAGGGACGCAACGCCGAGGCCTCCACCGACGTTACCCTGCGGGCGGAGATTCTCTCTTACTCCCGCGCCCGTGGCCTCTTTGCCGGCATTTCCCTTGCCGGCTCAACAGTCCGCCCTGACAATAGCGCCAACGACAGCCTCTATCACAAGAGAATTGAGCCCGGCGACATCATCTTCAAGGGTGTCGAGCCCGTGCCTCCCTCAGCGCAAAAGATGATTTCCTATCTGAACCAGAAGTCTCCCAAGAACCGTTCTTCCGGCAAGGAAATCTAAGCCCTTCATATCATTGAAGATGTGCTACGAGGCTTTGGCTATCCACAGGGCCTTTTGGTGTTGACAACACTCTTTATGTGACTTATAGTCACATATGAATTGAGGTCATTATGCCCACTCTTCCCCTCCCCCACCCCTCCAACCGCCGCGAACGCCGCAGTATCGAACTTCGCGAACGCATCTTCCGCGCCGCCCTCGATCTCTTCGCCAAGCAGGGCTTCGCCGAAACCACCGTGGAAGATATCACCAACGCCGCCGACGTGGGCAAAGGCACCTTCTTCAACTATTTTCCCAGCAAGGACCACATCCTCCTGGCCTTTGCCGAAATGCAGCTCGCAAAGCTGCGCCTCGCCGTCGAGGAAGCTCGTCGCACATTCCAGCCCATGCCCCAATTCATGCGCTCGCTTGCGGCGCTCATGACGCAGGAACCAGTGCGCAATCCTGACATCATTCGCGTTCTTCTCCTGGCGTTTCTTTCCAATTCTCAGGTTCGCGAGGCCATGCTCGATCTCCAGGCTCGCGTCCTGGCCTTCCACACAGAGATGATTCAACTGGGCCAGGAACGCGGCGAGATCCGCGCAGACCTTCCTGCGGCGGAAATTGCCTTGGTTTTTCGCCAAACGATCTTCGGCACCTTGCTCATCTGGTCGCTCTACGGTGACTCGTCCCTGCAAGCGCGCATGGATTCCGCGTTTGAAATCATTTGGTCGGGGCTGTCACCGCGAACGCCAAGTAACCTTTCGAGTTCCGGCAGCGTACCTTCAGTATCCGGGTAAAAGGATTGATCTTATGAATCGCAAGCGTATTTTGATCATCGTGGGGGTGATGGCCGCGCTCGGGGCCGCGGCCGCTTATTCCGCGGGGTGGTTCCATCACCAGACGCAATTGCAGGGCTCCGGCACGGTCGAGGCGCGCAACATTCGCGTCGGCTCGAAGGTAGGCGGGCGCATCGACAAAGTCCTTGTCCGGGAAGGTGATTCCGTGGAACCGGGACAGGTCCTGATTACGTTTGACGATCGCGAGCTGCAGGCTTCCCTGGCGCAATCGCGCGCCAACGCCGAAAAGGCGGAGCGCGGTTTCCGTCCCGAGGAAATTGCCGAGGCCCGCGCCGCTGCGGCTCAGGCGAAAGCGGAATACGACCAGCGCAGAAACGGCTACCGCCAGGAGGACATTGACGCCGCGCAAGCCGACCTCGACCGTGCCACCGCAGACGAGATCCGCACGCATCTGGATTTTCAGCGCTACGACGCACTCGCCGCGAAAGATCTCGTCTCCAAGCAGCAGCGCGATACTTCCGAAGCCAACTGGAAGATGGCGCTGGCCCAGAAGGAAGGCGCCCAACAGAAGCTAGATGAATTGAAGCGCGGATACCGCCCGGAAGAAATTGCAGCCACGGAAGCACGTTATCATCAGACGCAGGCCACACTCGAAAAATTCGAGCGCGGCAACCGGCGCGAGGACGTTGCCGCCGCGCGTGCAGTTTTCGCTTACGACGAAGCGCGTTTTCGCGAACGCCAGGTTCTCGCCCCCTCTGCCGCCTCAGTCGAAGTACTGGACGTTCGGCCGGGCGATTTGATTGCCCCCAACACGCCCATCGCCACGCTCCTGGAGCGCGATCAGATTTACGTGCGCATCTACATCCCGGAAACCCAGATCGGCCGCGTGCAACTCGGCCAGAAAGCCGAGATTCACGTGGATTCCTTTCCCAATCAGGCCTTTGTCGGCGTGGTCGAGCAGATCAACCAGCAGGCCGAGTTCCTGCCGCGCAATGTGCAGACGGTCGAGGAGCGCGTTCACCAGGTTTTCGGCGTAAAGGTGCGCATCGACGATGCCTCTCACCGCGTCCGCGCCGGCATGGCCGCTGACGTGAGGCTTTCGGCTGCGAGTTGAATCGTGACCTCCTCAACGCAGCCCTCCATCTCCGCGCAGCACCTGGTCCGGCGTTTCGGCAATTTCACCGCCGTGAACGACGTCAGCTTCCGCGTGGAAAAGGGAGAAATCTTCGGGTTTCTCGGCCCCAATGGCAGCGGCAAGACCACGGTCATCAAGATGCTCATCGGGCTGTTGCCCCTAAGCGGAGGCCACGCCGAAGTCGAGGGATTCGATGTCAGCAAAGAGGCCGAAGCCGTCCGTGAAAACATCGGCTACATGTCCCAAAATTTCAGCCTCTACACCGATCTTACCGTTTCCGAAAACCTCATTTTCTACGGCCGCATCTACGGCCTTTCCAATGACCGCCTGCACAGGCGCATGGACGAAGTCATTCAGCTCAACAGCCTCGGCCCGTATGTCCATCGGTTGGCGTCCCAGCTTTCCGGCGGCTGGAAGCAGCGGCTCGCCCTCGGCTGCGCCATGCTGCACGAGCCCAAGCTGGTTTTTCTTGATGAGCCCACGGCGGGCATTGACCCGGTGGCGCGCCGCCAGCTTTGGGACCTGCTCTTCGAGCTTTCCGGCCACGGCATCACTTTTTTCGTCACCACGCATTACATGGACGAAGCGGAGCGCTGCAGCCACGTTGCCTACATTTATTTCGGCGAGCTTATCGCCGACGGGACGCCCGACTCGCTTCGTGAGCTTCCCGATGTGCAACTCCCCGGCACCCTGCGCATCGAGATCACCACGCCACAGGTGACGCGCGCGCTGCGTTTTGCGCGGGAGATTCCCGGCGTGCGCAACGCTACCATCTTCGGGCAATCCATCCACGCGCTAGTTGACGATCACTACGACTTGAACGGGCTCCGCGAAGAACTCCTGAAAAGAAACATCGTCGTCGCGGAGATTCGCCCGCTTGCTCCGAGCCTGGAAGATGTTTTTGTCGAGCTCACCAGCAAGCATCAGGCGCAGCAGGAGGCCACCCGTGAATAACACCTTCCGTGGTTTCAGCGCCGTCTTTTACAAAGAATCCCTGCACATCCGCCGCGATTTCTCCACGCTGTTCTTTTCCCTGATTATTCCGATCCTGCAGATGTTTCTCCTTGGCTATGCCATCGACACGAACGTCCGCCAGATCAACACGGTCATTTACAATGCCGATGGCCGCCGCGAAAGCCGCGAACTCCTCGATCGCCTGAAGAATTCCGATACTTTTCACCTCATCCGTTATGTCAACAACGACCGGGACCTCAATGACGCGATCATTTCCGGCAAGTGCCGCGTGGGCGTCAAGATTCCCGTAGATTACTCCGACCGGCTGCTGCACCAGACGGGCGCACAGGTCCTGGTGCTGATTGACGGCTCCGATTCGTCAGTCGCCGGCCAGGCGATCAACGTCACCACCGCCATCGGCCTCGATGAGTCGTTGCGCCGCGTCCTGGCCAACAGTGGTGCCGCTTTCCCGATAGAGATGCGCCCGAAAATTCTCTTCAATCCGGATTCGCGTTCGCCCAATTTCTTTTTGCCCGGCTTGGTGGCGGTTTTGCTCCTGAACGTGACGACTTTTCTCACCGCGTTTTCCATCGTGCGCGAAAAGGAACGCGGCACGCTGGAGCAGCTCTTCGTGACTCCCGTTCGGCCCATGGGCCTGTTGCTCGGCAAGTTGCTCCCGTATCTGGCGATAGGTTTCTTCGAGCTGAGCATGCTGCTGGTGGCGATGCGATTCCTTTTTGGCGTGCCCATTCATGGCAGTGTGTTGCTGCTCGCGTTTCTCTCGCTGCCGTACCTCTTCGTTTCGTTGTCCCTGGGCATCCTGATTTCCAGCAAAGCGACGTCCCAGGCGCAGGCCATGCAACTTGCGTTTCTTACCATCCTCCCGAGCATCTTTTTCTCCGGTTACATCTTTCCCCGCGAAACGATGCCCAAGTTCTTCTACTACCTCAGTTATTTTGTGCCCGCCGCTTATTACATCAACATCACCCGCGGCATCATCCTGCGCGGCGCCGGCTGGGTGCACCTCTGGTCGGACGCCCTGATTCTTTCGCTGATGGGCGCGGCGCTGCTGATCATCGCGGCCCGCCGCTTCCACAACAAAATCATCATGGCGTGATATCCTGACTTCCTCGCTCCAGGGGATCATTCGTGTCTTGTCCAATTTGTCAGAAACGCAAGGCGGGGCGATTTTGTCCGGCCAAGGCGGAAAAAATCTGCGCGGTGTGTTGCGGCACGGAGCGCGAAGTAACTATCGACTGCCCCGCGGACTGCGCCTACTTGCTTTCCGCGCACCGCTACGAAGAACATCACCCCCGCTCGTTGCCCGCGAACGCCCCGCTCCTGGAGGTCCGGCTTTCCTCGGACATCGTTCACCGACAGCCGCAGCTGCTTTCCGCCATGGCCTTCACCATCGCCAAATTTTGTGCGGCGCAGCCCGCCACGACCGATCCGGACGTTCTCGCCGCGCTTCAGGCTCTGGCCGAATCGTACAAAACGCTTATCGCCGGCATCGTTTACGAGCAACCCCCCGTTCCGGCCCTCCAGCACGAACTTTATGATTCGCTTGCCGCGTTTTTCACCGAAGCGAAGCAGCAGCCCGAGCAAACCTCTCCTGGTTCCATCAAGGATGGCGACATTTTTCAGTTGCTTGTGTTCCTGTACCGCATGGGAATTCTCCGCACCAACGGGCGTTCCCGTTCGCGCCGCTTCATTGAGTTTCTCCGAGGCCAATTCCCCGGCGCGCAGGAATTGAAGCGCGAAGAGTCCCGCATCATCGTTCCTTGAGCGTTTCCTCTCTTTGCGGATACGCTGCGGCAGGTGCGCCTTTCTGCACGACTGCGATGGCAAAGCCTTACAATGAAAGGCCGGGCGCTCTGCTGAAAATTGCGCAATCCATCGGCGGCCGGACGGAGGGTCATGAAATCGCGTTTACAGGTGATGAAATTTGGCGGTACTTCGGTCGGCGATGCATCCTGCATTGCCAGAGCGGCGCAAATCGTCGTGGCGGCCGCGCGGAATGCTCCGTGCGTCGCCGTCGTTTCGGCCATGAGCGGCGTAACCAACCGCCTCATCGAAGCCGCCAAAGCCGCACAGTCTGGCGACCATGGCGCCGCCTTCGCCGTGTTCGACCAGCTTCGGGCACAGCACGACGCTGCGCTCACTGTGCTTATTCCTAACGCGGAACTGCGCCTACCCATTCGCCAGCGCATGGAAGAGGTTTTTGCCGAGGGATGCCGCCTCTGCGAAGGCACGGCCCTGCTCCGCGAACTCACGCCGCGCGCGCTGGACGCCATCTCGAGTCTCGGCGAACGCCTTTCGGCTCCCATGGTGGCGGGCGCCGTCCGCGAACTGGGCTTGCCAAGCGAGGCCGTGGAAGCCACGCAATTGATTATCACTGATGCGTTTCACGGCGGCGCCGAGCCGGACATGGAGTTGACGCGTGAAGCTTCACAAGCCCGCTTGCGTCCTTTGCTCGACGCCGGCGTGGTTCCCATCGTCACCGGCTTCATCGGCGCCACGCGCGCCGGACTGCTCACCACGCTGGGGCGCGGCGGCTCAGACTATTCCGCGACGATTCTCGGCGCGGCGCTGGACGCGGAAGAAGTGATCATCTGGACGGACGTGGACGGCGTGCTGACGGCGGATCCGCGTCTGGTGCCGCAGGCTTGCACCATTCCGGTTATTTCCTATCGTGAAGCCGCGGAACTTGCTTACTTCGGCGCGAAGGTCTTGCATCCGAAAACATTGAAGCCCGTGGTGCAAGCGGCGATCCCCGTGTGGATCCGCAACAGTTTCGCCCCCGAGCGGCTCGGCACGAAAATAACTCCGGAAGGGCAGAGCACGGGAGGCGGCGTGAAGGCGCTGACCGCGATCCGCGATGTGACATTGATCAGTCTTGGCGGCCCCGGAATTGTCGGCCTGCCGGACGTGGTGGGGCGCACGTTTTCGACGACGGCGGATGTGCGCGCCAACGTGCTGCTGATTTCGCAATCGTCTTCGCAAAACGATATCTGCTTCATCGTTTCCTCCGCGGACGCGCAACGCACCGTGGAAGCGCTGCGCAAGGAGTTCTCACAGGACCTGGCTCACCAAAAGGTGGAACACATCAACGTGGATCCCACCATCGCCATCGTGGCCGTTGTCGGCGAAAACATGCGCGGCATCCCCGGCATCGCGGGAAAAACCTTTAGCGTGCTCGGCAGCCAGCATGTGAACATCATCGCCATCGCGCAGGGCTCGTCAGAATCCAACATTTCCTTTGTGATTGAAGAAAGAGATGTGAAGACGGCTCTGCTGACAGCCCACCGCGAGTTTGGCCTGGACGGGCCGGCCAGTTGAGCGCCGCAGTTGGCCCGCGGCCTATCTCGCGGCGCACGATCGCGTGCGCTGCAGCTCCCCGCTGATCGCCGCGGCATCCCAACCAAGCGACAACTGCGCGCGCGTCGCCATGGGACGGTGGCCTTCCCAGGGCCGCGCCGCGAAGCCGAATTTCTGACGGATGCGCAGGACGCGCTCGGAAACCTTGCGCCGGTACTCCTCAGGGGCATAACCGTTGCGGCGGTACCAATCGTCGTATTGTTTGGCCAGCTGCGGGAATTTCTGGCGCACGAACGGCAGGAACTGCTTCGCCGACGCGGGCATCAGGAACAGCACGCCGGAAAAGAACCACTCCGCGCCCGCCGCTTTCGCCGCTTCCGCGACCCTCTCCAATTCCCCATCGCCGTCAGTCATCCCCGGAAGCACAGGTGAGGCAGAAACCCCCACGTGCAATCCCGCCTGGCGCAATTCCTTCACCGCGCTCAGCCGCAAATCGGGCCGCGGGGCGCGAGGCTCCAGCAGGCGTGCCAGGCGCGGCTTCAACGTCGTAACGGTGATGTTGATCGTCAAAGCGGATTTGGAGGCGATGACCTTCAGGATGTCGATGTCGCGCACAATCTGGTTGGATTTGGTGATGATGGAGATGCTCAAACCCTCGCGTTTCGCCAATTCTTCCAGACAGGCGCGCGTGACGCCGTACTCGCGTTCCGCGGGCTGGTAGGGGTCGGTGGCCGTGCCGATGGCGATGTGTTCGGCTTGCGTGTAGCCCGAAGCTTTCGATTCGTAGGAATACTTTTGCGCGACGTCGCGCGCAAGCAGCGCGGCAGCATCCTGTTTCACAAAGATCTTTTTCTCGAATTCTCCACCATCAATTTCCATGTATTCGTGGGTGTACCGCGCGTAGCAATACTTGCAGGCAAACTCGCATCCCCGGTAAGGATTGATGGTCCATTCAAAGGGCACGCGGACGGAATCGCAGCGGTTGAGGATGGATTTCACCGGCAGCAAGAAATACTCCGGCTTCTCCGCAGACTGGCGCTTCGTTTCCGCCGCCAGCGATTGCGCAGCGAGGCGAGCAATGCCCACCAGTGGCGCACGGGGAATCTGGAGTTGAGGCGGGGGGCAATCCGCCGTAGGGTTGTCCAGATTTCCCTTGCACCAGCCGGGTTTGCCCTGAACAAGGGCGCCGGCCTCTGGTCTAGGGTTTGGCTCAACAGGGCTAAAAGGCAGGAAGGAAACAGCGGGGCGACGAACGGGGCGGCGCCGGGCAGTAAAGATCGGCGTCGAATGGGGAAGAACTGGGGACATAGCTCACCTCGGAGCGGAGCCAGTATTTCGCTTTTTCTTCGCCTTGTCAAGACCTTATCTATAGAGGCATGGGGTCAAGCTCCCAATGAGCTCGAAACCTGGCTGCTGTGGGCCTGTGAGGCTTTTCAGTTTAATAAACGTGGCTGCTTACGGCGCAGCCTGTCGATTTGGTGGGTTTAATCCGCCGGGCGTTTCGCCGCTATCAGCGTGCTGGTCGTTGCCACGCACTGCCACTTGCCATTGCTCTTGATCCAGGTATCCACGAACCTTTCGCGATGCACGTACGGCTTCCCTTTCTCCGTCCCCTTCACTCGAAATACGCCGACCACCACTGCCGCATCCCCGTACACTTGCACCTTGCTTTCTTCGGTTACGGCCTGGGATGGCTGGTAGTCAGGCGACGCAATACTTGCCAGAAATTCACTCCTGGAGGAGACGCTCCCGTCGATATCGATGGATACGAATGTGTTTGCGAGAACCATGTCCAAAGCCTTGACATTTTTTTCCTCGAGGGCCCGATTCCACGCCTTTTCCAGCCCAAGTACCCACCCGCCGTCGTCGCTTATGCTTTGTTGCCACGCCACTGCCAGGGCGGCACCCAGCAGCAATACACTTACAGCCACCACGAACTTTCTCACGGTCCTTACCTCCGGACGAGCACTCGAAATCTCCGGGCGCTTATGCTGCTAGGGTAGGACAAAAGGGCCCCTTTGAACCAAATTCCGCGCATGAGATTTCTGCCGGTGTACTTACCAGAATCCACTTGCCGGGAAGCGTCCAATTCTCGAGACGAGTAGTTGCGGGGCTCGGCTCAACAGCGCTGGAAGGAAACAGCGGGACGATGAAGGGGCGGCGCAGAACCCTGAACTGGGGCGCCGCACGGGGGAGAACTGGGGACATAGCTCACTTCAAAGTGGGGGCCAGTAGTTCGCTTTGTCTTCGCGATCTCAAGATCCTTTGTGCAGGGGTAATAGGTTAGTTTCCGGTTAGTGTATTGGAACGTCACCCGGGGAGAATCCAAAAGGCGTTGCAGATGGTCAGCGCTCAGGAGTAGATTCACGGCATAGATTTGAGACAAACGGCCTCCCGAGGACTGCTTTGGAAGGGAGTTTTATGCGCGGGCAAATTGTCAGACTAAAAAATGTTAGATGCTGTCCCGAGAAGGTCAAAGGACCTTGGTCACGCGGCTATGCTCTTGACGAACACACGGTGTCCAGCGTGCCGGACGGAGCAGGCGGATTCATCACTGAACGCACTGAACTTGGCCAGTTGGTGTACGACCTGAAATACGGCCAGAAGAAGACTAACACTAAGAAACTGGCGCGTGTCCTTGCCGAGTGGAGTCACCGCAAATTTGATCTGGACAACATTGATGGCGTTCTGGGAGTTCCGCCTTCAACAGCGAGAAAGTTTCAGCCCGTTGCGGCAATCGTTAAAAAGATGTCCGAGATTTTGTCGCTGCCAGATTTGTCGAAGAAGCTCAGAAAGACGAAAGCGACCAAATCCCTTAAGAACGTTCTGGATCCCGTTGAGCGCGCCTCCGAACTGACGGGAGCTTTCAGCTTTGATAGGGAAGAGGGTGTCAGGAGCGTTCTCCTGGTCGACGATCTTTATAGGTCTGGAGCCACCGCGGGGGAGGTCGCCCGGACTCTCAAGAAATCTGGGGTTTCAAAGGTATACTTGGTTACTGCGACTAGAACGCGGGTGAATCGGTGAACACGGAAAGGCAGAAGATGTCGAGTAGACCGACATTGGGGGAACCTATACGCCTTTTCTCCAGTGAGCCTCGATTTCCCTCCAAGCTGCTTACTCTGAAGCAGCCTCCACGGGAGCTTCATGCTGCGGGCAACCTCGCACTCTCGAACCGGCCAAGCGCGGCCATCGTGGGTTCACGACATTCTTCGGAGCATGGCCTGGAAACTGCTGCGAGAATTGCCAGGATTGTCGCCGAAGCAGGCATTGTTGTGATTAGTGGATACGCAAAAGGAGTAGATACCGCCGCGCATCGCGCAGCATTGGAGGTAGGCGGCGACACGGTGTTTGTACTGCCGTTCGGCTTCAAGCACTTCCACGTAAAACGGGAGCTTAAGCCACTGGTGAACACGGAGCATGTGCTCGTAATATCCCAGTTTCCTTTCGGACAGCCCTGGTTCGCCAGTGCCGCGATGAAACGTAACGAGGTAGTCTGCGGGTTGGCGGACTTCGTAATAGTCATTGAAGCTGGCGAGTCAGGCGGCACAATTGAGGCAGCGCGCACCGCACAGGCACTCGGGAGACGCCTGTACATCGTAGACTTCAAAAACCCTGCACCTTCTGCAGCAGGCAACGCATACTTGATTTCAACCTTGCACGCTCACCCCCTCAGATCTCTTCGGGACGTAATGCTCCTAATTCAGGAGAAAGCAAACGGTACCACCGGAGTTGAGCGGGACCATCTAAGTGCTCAACCGGCGCTCTTCTGAAATTGAGAGAGACCGCGCTAACAACGGGGGCCATCTCGCTGCAAGATCCTGGCGTATCGGAAACTGAGCCACTGGCTTTGTGGGGCTATTTCAGGCTTGTTTGTTCCGTGGAGCGGGCGACTTCTTTCGCTTGCGCCGCGCATCGTGGCTCTGTTCTAATTTTGTGGATGTCTGCCGCGCCAGCGGTTTTTTGCGTGTGACTATGGTTCCGAGGACGGTTCACGTGCGCCTGTTTCTTCTTGCTTTCGTTCTTGCGCTTTTCCATTTGACCGCCCCAAATGCAGCGCTCCTGGCCCAGGCGCCGGCGCAACAGCCTCCGGCAAAAACTCCCCCGAAAGCTCCAGACACGTTGCCGGCCGCGCCGGTTTCCAAACACTATCCAATTCTGGTGATCGCTCATGGCAACGAACCTGTCTGGAGTCTTCGCCTGGGCATGAAGGGTCCGGAACGCCTGGATCGCGCGAACTATCCGCCCATCGTGCTGGACCCGGGCGAAACTTCGGCTGATGATCCCGGCAAAGCCTGGACGTACCATGCGAAGGACGAGGCCACGGGCGCGGATGTGAGCGTGAAACTCTTTCGGGAGGCGTGTTCGGACGCGGGGGCGGAGATTAAGTACACCTTTCGTGTCGTCGTGGACCACGCGCAGATCGGTACGCTGAACGGCTGCGGCCAGAGCATGCCCGAGCTATTTCCGGAATTTCGCAAGAAGAATCAGCTCAGTCCAGACGACAACCCCGACACGAACGACAAAGACAAGGATAAAGACAAGGACAAGAAGACGGTCCTGGATCCCATCACCAACTTCAAGCTGCCCGTGGCCGTTGCGTACGTTAGTCCCGCCGGGAAGGTCATGTTCAAACGCGGCACCGTGGTTCGCCAGGTGGCCGCAGAGGGATACCAGCTTGCGGTTTCGCATGACGGCAGCCGGCTTTTGTACACGCGCGACGAAAAAAACAACGGCCGCGTAATTGTCTTGTATGACTTCACCACTGGAAAGTCCACGGAACTCCTTGGCGGAATTGTGCAGCAAGCGGTTTGGTCACCTGACGATACGCGCTTCGCTTTCCTGAAATTCGTGGAGGGGCAGTGGCGCCTCTGGTCCGCGCCGCTCTCTTCTCCAGACGCAGCGACGGCCTTCTTTCCCGGAGAGATTATGTCCATCGATGGTTGGGTCGACTTCCATACCATTCTAGTGGATGATCTGCAAAAGCTCTCCTGGGTGAGCGAGGACGGAACGGTGCAACGCGCACTTTCTGAGAAGGAGATATTCGGTGACGCCTTCGGGGTTTCCAGCGCCAATACCGTGCGCATCCATCCACTAAATCCGGATCTGCTCCTGGTGTCCGCGGAGTGGCTCAAAGTTCCGCCAGGCACGCCGATGGACAAAGGGACGGGGAGCGGCCAGGGGTTTTTCCTCTACGAAATATCATCGAAGCGGCGCGTCGTCCTGAGTCCCTTGGACATGTTTGCCCAGGACGCTGTGTGGTCTCGTGACGGCCTCCAGATCTTCTTTACTGGAACGGACGCTTCGCGCAACTCGGCGATCTATCGCATGTTTTGGGATGGAAGTGGCCTGCAGAAATACGCCGCGGGCAGCAATCTGGTCATCGGCAAATAGACTCGCAGCGCACCGGTTTGGCGCGAGGTGACGGTTAGGCGGCTTCGTGCGGCGCGTTTCATCAATGACCAGTCCTACCGCGCGCTGACACCGGGCAATCCTTCGCACGTCGGAGATAATCCTGGCACGGGTTCCCGGAACCACCCCAAGGCAACCCTAAGCTTCCACCCGTCCCTCGGGACAGGTGCCCTTTACGAATCCGCGTCCTGGCCGGCACTGCCACTACCGTTGCACCGCAATATACTTTTCCAATGGCGACCCTTCCCAACGCGGCAGTGCCGCAGGTCGGAATCCTTGTCCTGGAAGACGATCCCCAAAACTCCGGAGCGCTGAAGCAGATCCTGGACTCCGAGGGCTGGCGTGTGCGCATTGTGCCGGATGTGCCGATGCTGCACGCCGAGCTGAAGACCGGGGAGTACTCGCTGCTGATTGCCAACATCGCGTTGATTGGCGTGGAATCCCCGACATTTCAGGTGTTGCTGGAACTTGCGGGGGTGGCGGCGGAAGAGGGCGGGCGGCTCCGCATCCTGTTTATCGTGCCGGAAATATCAAGCAGTCAGTTTGTGGGCGACTTGGAAATCTCGCACCTTCCGTATGTGGTGCGGCCGTTCCACCTGCACGATTTCCTGGAAAAGGTGAGCGACCTGCTCGTGGAAATAAAGGCCATTGAAGGGCCGCTACGCATGACGCGCTACGAATTCGGGGAAGCGCGCAAAAAGAAGAAGGCGGCCAGCCGCACGACGTCCATGTTTGCTTCGCGGGATTCCTATTCTTATACGGAAGAGGAAATCGCCGAGTATGAACGAGCGGAATCGGAAGCTTCCCGGAGCCGTCGAAGCAAGCCGCGCACCAACCTGGGCGACCCGCGCTCGTAATCCGCATACCGCAAAAGTCCGCAAAAAAAGACCGGAGGCTGAAATCCGAAGTTTCAGAGGGATGCCTCCGCCCCGGGACGGCCAAGAACACCGTCCCTCCGGTCGGAATGACAAATTTGGGATGGGAAAAGACCGAGGGAGAATTGAACATCGTTGAAGTTAGACCTCCTCGTAGCAATCGATTGAAACATGGAGGGCCTCAGGCCGTTTGTTTCCTTGGCAAGTTGGGCCGCAAGAAAATCCCGCTGGTCCGTTCTAACTCCAGAACGTGCTCACGCCGCACGCACAGGAGGATCGTATGGACCGTTCATTCTTCACGTTATTGGGAAGTGGACTCCTTGGCATCTCTGCACTGGGTTTTGCCTGGTCATCGCCCGGTTCGCCGGCACAGCCGGGGAAAACGGAAAGCGATTGGCGGCTGCTGGAACCGATTACTTACGAAAATCTCACCGTGTTTCCGGTGGTCAGCTCGTCGGGGTATGACACCAGCGCGTTCCTGACATTGGAAGAGGGGTTGTCGCGGGGCGAAGTCACCGTCCGGGAACAGGGCGCCGAGACACTGATCCGCAATCGCGGTAACGGGCGGCCCATCCCGCCGGGTTACAGCGGCCCATCCGTGAATCAACTGGTGCTGATCAATCACAGCAAGCGGCCGCTGCTGTTGCTTGCGGGCGAACTGGTAAGCGGCGGAAAACAGGATCGCATCATTGCGAAAGACCGCATTGTGGCGCCGTTTGGCGACCCTCTGCCGCTCGACGTGTTCTGCGTGGAACACGGGCGCTGGTCCGCGGGATCTTCGTTCAATGAAGCCAAGACGATTGTGCATCCGAGCGTGCGGGAAAATGCGGCCATCCATCAGAAACAGGCGGACGTTTGGGCCGCGGTCACTGGCGGATCGAATGTCGCCGGCAGAATGGCCAGCCCTTCGGCAGTTCCACCGCGCGTGAGTTCGGCGGACATCAGTGAAACGGTGACCGTGGAGGCACAGACGCAGTCGTACACGAAGATCTATGAATCGCGCCGTGTGGGGAGTTCCGTCGAGACTGTGGTTGAAGAGATGCAGCGGCGCTTCCGCAGGGAGACGTCCGGATTGAAGGGCGAGCGGGTGGTCGGCGTGGTGGTGGCCTACGGCGGAGAGGTGGCTTGGAGCGACATCTTCGCGTCGAGCGAGCTCTTCGATGCGTACTGGAACAAACTGCTGCGCAGCTATGCGGTGGAGGCGGTGGCACGGCCGAGTTTGCGGGAGAAGCCGTCGGCTGGCGATGCGCGCGAATTCTTGCGGCGATTGGACGGGCACGAGGAGACGGAATCCGAGCCCGGCGTGTACCGCTGGCGCCAGACTAGCGAGGGCGGCCTCTCGCAGATCGAGCTGGATGCGCTGCAGCCGAAGCTGATGACGTTGCACCGGCTGGTGGTGCGGCGGACGAGTTGAGGGGTTTGTGCAGAGACAGCACGAGGATGGGAATTGCGGTTGGTGGCGGGGCTTGCGGTCGAAAAAGCGGCGGCAAGCCGCCGCACTCCATTTGGGCCGAGGCAAAACGCGGAGCAGCGCTGCGCCCCCACAAAGACAAATTAAAACGAAGACGTGGGGCGGACTACGCTTGGGATCTTTCAGGGCGGCTAAGAGTTGGCTTGCAGTGGCGGGCCAGGAGGGATGGCGGAGATTCGGGGCGATTTCGGCTAAGGGAGCGAGGACGAAGCGGCGCTCCAGCATGCGGGGATGCGGCACCTGGAGTTCGGGAGTGGCGATGGTGTCGTTGCCGTAGAGAAGGATGTCCAGATCGATCAGGCGCGGGCCTTTGGCGAAAGGTTTTTTGCTGCCCATGGCCGATTCGATGGCGCGGAGACTTGTGCAATAAATCGAGGGCGGACAAATCGGTTTGCGCTTCGAGGGCGGCGTTGAGGAACCAGGCTTGTTCGAGATAGTCCACGGGCTCGGTTTCGTAGATGCTGGAGATTTTCAGGATGCGGATGCCGGCCTCGGCGAGAAGGCGAAGCGCTTCGCGCAGATTGTGTTCGCGGTCGCCGACGTTGGTTCCCAGCGCAATGTAAACCGTGGTCATGCCAAACTTTCCTGGAGTTCCCGGCTGCAAAACCAGAATCTACTTCACGCCAAAGCGGCGGGCGATCATCCCGACCATGGATTGCGCTTCGGGCAATTTCAACGCGAGGCTCACAGCAAAGAAAATTAGGCCGTAGACGCCAAGGACAAGAACGGCGAGAAGAATCGGTCCGCGCGGGCCGAGGGCGTAAAGCAAGCTGCGAGAGACCGCAGCGGCGAGCAGCGCGGCGAACCAGACTTGCGCAAGAAACGCGAGGGGCACGCCGACTTGCCCGATGCGGCGGCGGATGCCGCGCTGCAGCAAAGTGAATTCGACCCAGGAGGCGATGCCGGCAGAAATGGTCAAGCCCGCAACGCCCCAGCGCGGCTCAATGCCCAGGAGGCGCGGCAGCGGAAGGGCGCTCAGGTATCCAAGAATCGTGGTGAGCAGGACGCGGACGATGGCAAAGCGCAGCGGGGTGCGCGTGTCGCGCAAGGCGTAGAAGCCCGAAGAATAGAGGCGCCCAAGAGTGGACGCGAGCAGGCCAACCGTAGAGCCCGCGAGAATCCCCCAGACGTAGAGCGCATCGGCGTGGGTGAAGCGACCGGACTGGTAGATAGCCGCGACGATGACGTCGCCAAGCACCAGGAATCCGACCACCGAAGGAACCACGAGAAAAGTGATCTGGCGAAGGCCGGCGTTCAAACGGCTGCGGAGGAGACGGGCGACTTCATCGGCTTCGCCGACCGCGCCGCTCATCACCGGCAATTCCGCCGCAGAGACGGACATGCCGAACAGGCTGACGGGAAGCGTGTAAAGAGTTTGCGCGTAAGCGAGCGCCGCGACCGCGCCGGTGGGAAGGAAGCTGGCGAGGAAGGCATCAATGTACGCGCTGATTTGCACGACACCGCGGCCGATGAAGACGGGGAAGAAATTACGGATGACCGTGCGCACATTCTCGGCTTGGTGAGCGAGGGAAAGTCTTAAGCCCCCAAGCAGCTTGAGGACGATGGGAAGCTGCACGGCGACCTGTAGTGCGCTGCCAACAACCGAAGCCCACGCGGTGATGACTACGAGCGAGTTTTGCGCGCGGCCGGCACCGAAGGCGATCATGCCGGCGATCATGGCAATGTTCCAGACAACCGGGGCCGTATAGGAAATGAAGAATTTGCGGTGGCTGTTCAGGACGCCGAGGCACCAGGCGGAGCCGACGAGGAGGCCCGCGCCGGGAAAGAGGATGCGCACAAGGAGGATAGTGAGCTGGCGCTTTTCACCGTGGAAGCCGGGGGCGATGGCGTCAATCAGCCACGGGGCCGTGAGGACGCCGAGAAGCACAAGCAGTGAAGTGCTGAGAGCGAGGAGCGCGGCGACGGCACCGGCGGTCTTGCGCGCTTCTTCCTTGTCGTTGCTGGCCAGCAGGCGCGCATAAACAGGAATGAAGGAAGCGGAAAGCACGCCTTCACCAAAAAGGTTTTGCAGGAAGTTGGGAATGCGGAAGGCGGCCTTGAAAACGTCGGCGGCATCGGAATTGCCGAAGTAGTGGGCAAAGACGCGATCGCGGATAAGCCCGGCGACGCGGCTGAGGAAAATGCCCGCGGCCACGAGAAAGGCGAAACGGCGCGAACCGGAAGGTTGCGGTTTGGTGGCGGAAGAGTCGGTCACGGAATTTCCCAGGCGAGCGCGAACAAGAAGCTCGGCGCGGCTCTGTAGATTGAAGATATCGTACTAGCGCCGGTTGCTCTGAAGCGAATTGGCGAGGTGTGCCGTGAAGTTACTTTGGCGGGTAAGGTGGTAGAATGCGGCGCGAGCGGGAATTGGGAGGAGCGATGATGAGCGGAGAAATTTGCAGGCGGCACGGGCTGGTGATGATGGCCACGGCGATGCTTTTGGGCTTGCTGGTGAGCGGCACGTCGCGGGGACAAGGCACCGATTTTTCCAAGGTGCAAATCAAGGTGACGAAGGTTTCCGGGAACATTTACATGCTGGAGGGCGAAGGCGGCAACATTGCGGCTTCCGTGGGCGAAGACGGGATCGTGATAGTGGACGATCAGTATGCGCCGCTGGCGGAAAAGATTCAGGCGGCGCTGAAGGATCTAAAAATTACGGACAAGCCGGTGCGCTTCGTGATCAACACGCATTATCACGGGGATCACACGGGCGGAAACGCGCCGTTTGCGAATGCGGGATCGACAGTGATTGCGCAGGACAATGTGCGGAAGCGGCTGGAGACCGGAGGTACCGAGGGCAACGGGAGTTCCGTGAAGTTTGACAATAAGCCGGCTCCGAAGGCGGCGCTGCCCATCATTACGTTCGAGCATGACGTGACGGTGCACTTGAACGGCGAGGACATCCGGGCGCTGCACTTCCCTGCCGGGCATACGGACGGCGATGCGGTGATTTTCTTTCCCGAAGAACAATGTGGTGCACATGGGCGACGATTTTGTGCGCTACGGATTCCCGTTTATCGATGTGGCGAGCGGCGGCAGCGTACAGGGGATGATTGACGCGATGGAAAAGGCCTCGGCGCTATTGCCGTCGGACGTGAAGGTCATTCCCGGCCACGGGGCGCTTTCCAACCTGGACGACGTGCGCGAATTCGTGAAGATGCTGAAAGAGACCTCCGCGGCCGTGCAAAAGGCGATTGACGCACACAAGACACTGGAACAGATGAAGCAGGAGAAGATCCTGGAGCCGTGGAAGAAGTGGTCGGGCGAGTTTATTGATAGCGATAAGTTTATCGAAACTCTTTATAACTCGCTAACGGGAAGCAAAGGGCAATTCATGAAGCACAATTGAGAACGCTTTAAGGGCTATTCCCAGCTAAAGGAAGTTCCCACCGGCCTCCGGATGACCAGCGTGGTTATTCGGTGATGATACGGTCGGCCCACTCGACGAGACCCACAAAGATGGCCGGGCTGCCGAATTTCGCGCCCCACTGCCCCAGATCGTTTTCCGTGACCCCACGGGCCCGGCTGCAGGCTCCTCAAGAAAATATCGGGATGTGTTTGGCGGCGATCTTCTCAAGCGCCTCGCTGAGGGGTGGCCAGCCAACGGGAACGACAGCGCTGGCCGTGGCCTTGCGCATCAAGTAGGTGGCTTCGCCAAGCAGGAAGATCTGGACCTCGTGGCCGGCTTCGGCCAAAGCCAGGCCGTGGTGGAAAGGGAAAGCCGCTTTGGTGGGATCGTCGGACCCCCAGGCACTTTTCATCATGATCTTGAGGACTTTTTTGGGCTCCTCGGCTTTGACGCCGAAGGAGAGGAAAGGAAGGCCCATTAGTTGGGCGAGGAATTGTCGGCGCGCCATGCTCTGCCTCCTTGGATGGAATGGGACCGCAGAATGCCGGGGATAGTACTGATCCGGAGGGCCGGTGTCCAATGAATTCTGAGTGCGGGTGAAAAAGAGTCCAGCATACCGGGAGCTCAGAGTCCGCAGGGGCGGAAAAAGATCAGAACAGGCGGGGCTGGCGCTTGGGGAGATCGCGGCCGAAGTATTCGTACGCGCGCGGGGTGGCAACGCGGCCACGGGGTGTGCGATCCAGCATGCCGATCTGCATGAGGTAGGGCTCGTACATCTCTTCGATGGCGTCTTCTTCTTCGCTGAGGGCGGCGGCGAGAGTTCCGAGGCCAACAGGCCCACCGGCATACTTATCCAGCAATGCGATCATCAGGTTGCGATCGACTTCGTCGAGGCCGCGTTCGTCCACGCCGAGCATGCGCAGAGAGTCCTGAGCGACTTCACGAGTGATGCGGCCGGCGGCGCGGACTTCGGCAAAATCGCGCGCGCGGCGGAGCAAACGGTTGGCGACACGCGGCGTGCCACGGCAACGGCCGGCAATTTCCACGGCGCCATCCTCGTCCATCTGGATATTCAGGATTTTGGCGGAGCGGTGAAGGATGATGAGCAGGTCTTCGGGCTCGTAGAACTCGAGGCGATGGACGATTCCGAAGCGGGAACGCAGCGGCGCGGTGATAAGTCCGGCGCGGGTGGTGGCGCCGATAAGAGTGAAATGGTTGAGGTGGAAGGGATGAATGCGTGCGCCGGGGCCCTGGCCGATGACGAGGTCCACGCGAAAATCTTCCATGGCGGGATAGAGGACTTCTTCGACGGCGGCCTGCAGGCGGTGAATTTCGTCGAGAAAGAAGACTTCTTTTTTTTCGAGGGCAGTGAGAATGGCCGTGAGGTCGCCCTTGCGTTCGAGCAGCGGGCCGGCGCTGGTCTTGATGGGAACATTGAGTTCATTGGCGATGATCTGGGCGAGAGTGGTTTTGCCGAGACCCGGGGGGCCATAGAGGAGAACATGGTCGAGGGCTTCGCCGCGGGAGCGTGCGGCTTCGATGGCGATGGAGATGTTTTCCTTGACGCGCTTCTGGCCGATGTATTCCTCGAGGCGCTTGGGGCGGACGCTGGCGTCGAGGCGGGCGTCATCGTCAATGGCAGCGCCAGAGACGATGCGCGAGGGGCGAGCGGGATCGTCGGCGCGAGGAACGGGAGATTTGTTGGGTGCGAAGTCGGGCATGGGCTTAAGTGCGACCAGCGACCGGAGACCAGCGACCAGGAAACATCAATACTGTGCGCCTCATTGGTTGCTGGTCCTCCTGCTGCGATTGTCCCCCAGAGAACTGCATTTTGTATCCCCGGTGCATTCTTAGCCTTTTTCCTTCGCGGTTATCTTGTTTGCGGGCCGCTCAGAGCTGACAGAGTAACACGGAGAAGTTGTTCGAAGCCGGAAGAGCCGGAGCGGCGGCGGGCTTCGGCAACGGCGGCTTCGGCGGTGCGCTCGTCATAGCCCAGATTGACGAGGGCGGATTTGACGTCGGCTTCGACGCCGGCGGGAGAAGCCGCGGCGGGCTTTTCGGCTTCGACGGCCACGGCTTCAAGCTTGTCCTTCAGCTCGACGACCATGCGTTCGGCGGTCTTGCGGCCGACGCCGGGAATTTTGGTAAGGCGTGCGAGATCGCCGCCGCGAATGGCGGGCACGAGTTCCTCGACGTTCATGCCGGAGAGAATTTTGAGGGCGAGGCTGGGGCCGACACCGGAAGCGCCGAGGAGCAACTCGAAGAGATGCTTTTCGCGGGCGGAGAGAAAGCCGTAGAGAGAAAGAGCGTCTTCGCGGACGTGCGTGTGGATGAGCAGCGTGACTTCAGCGTGGAGTTCGCCGAGGGCGGCGAACGTGGAAAGGGGCACGGCGACAAGATAGCCGACGCCGCCGACATCCAGGATGACCTGATTGGGCCGCTTTTCCAGGAGGCGGCCGCGCAAGAGTCCAATCATCGCTCACGAGTATTGCCGCCGGAGCTTCCGCTGTCAATTCTCCGGCGCTCAAGCGGCCGCGCTGCGCCGCTTCGCAGGGCGTATCCGAATGACATTTCACCTTCAGCGCAACCTGTCACCGGCATGAATTTCCACAGGTATGACTGCTCAAATCCCGCTCAGGGGACGGCTTCGACGGTGATCCTCAGCCCGATGGCCTTCGTGACCGCAACCAAGGTGGACAAACGCGGGTTGCCGCGCGCCGATAGCGCCCGGTAGAGACTCTCGCGTTCGATCCCCGCGGCCCGCGCGACTTTCGCAACCCCCTGAGCCTGCGCCAAGTGCCGCAGGGCGATGAGCAGCGCGCGCGGCTCCCCGTCGTCTTCCAATGCTGCCTTAAGATACGCAGCCGCAAAGTTCGCGTCCTTCCGGAGGCGTCGAATGATGGCCTCATCGTGCGAAATGCTCGCTTTGCGTTTCATCGGCTTCCGGTCCTTTCCTTGTAATCCCGCAAATATTCCAAGGCCCTCTCAATGTCCGACGATTGCTTGCGCGTGTCGCCACCACAAAGAAGCAGGATGCAGGCCTTGCCGCTCATCGCGAAATACACTCGGTAGCCCGGTCCCCAATCAATGCGCAGTTCGCACAGACCCCCTTGCAAGGCCTTGCAATCTCCAAAGTTCCCTGCGGCAAGCCGGTTGATTCGGGTCGCCACCTTCGCTTGAGCACGGACATCCGCGAGTTCCGTCAGCCACTCATCGAAGATATCCTTGCCCGCGCGGCTGACGTAATGGCGAATTTCAAACTCGCCTCCAGTGTAACTCATAAATCACACTCCTGCAATCTGGCCCGCCGGCCAATTGCACACTGCCGTGATTCCACTCTGGGGAGTTTGCGCTCGATTAGAGCATACCAGTATGTTTAGTTATTCATAGCACAATGATGCGGAAACGCGCCGGCTATCAGGGCGAAACGGGCTTCCACTTGTTGAGGAAGGCAAGGATGTCGGCGTTGGCCAGCGAGCGGGCAGCCTCAAACTCGCCGTGTTTCTGGCTGAACAGGAGTTTCCCGGCGGAATCAAGCACGGCGATGGCGGGAATGCCGCGATTGAGGGGCATATCGTACTTTTGGGCGAGATCGAGCATTTTTTTCGCCATGGCCGATGTCCACGTGGACGACGATGAAATATTTCTGGAGGGTGGGGGCGATTTCGGCGCTGTGAAAGGCATCGTCGAGAGCGTGGCAGTCGCCGCACCAATTGGCGCCAAAGACCACGAGAACACGCTTGTGCGCGGGCGAGGCGGAATGGAGCGCTTCGTCGATTTCCTTTTTGGCATCGACACCGGCAGGATAGAGATCTTTTTTCGGAGGTGCCTGAGGCAGGGCCGCCGCGCCAGAGGATGTGGCGGGGGGCAGGGCGAATGGATGCAAGAGAATCAGGAACAATGCTAATGAAAGAGTGTTCATAGGAAGCCAGTATCGGGGACGTGGATTGGCGGTGTCAATGAGAGGAATCGTGCGGGCGGCCGAAGGGGCGCAAAGCGGGCGCTTGATGCGACGGCCAGGAGTGGCGGAATGTGTTGTACAGAGCGAAGGGAGTGCTTATGATGCGCTGTCCTGGGGAAGCACGGATCGCAGAGAGGCTGCGTAGAGAGAAGAGGCAGCGCTCGCGGGGAGGGCGGAGCGGTGAGTCAGGTGCAGAGTGCAACGGCGGGGCGGCGGTGGAAGAGCGATACGGCAGTGTTGGTGTACCTGGCAGCGGCGACGGTGCTTCTGCACCTTTTGACGGGCGGGCGGTACGGATTTCATCGCGATGAACTGGCGACGCTGGACGATGCGCGGCACCTGGCGTGGGGCTACGTGGCGTATCCGCCGGTAACGCCGTTTTTCGGGAGGATTTCGCTGCTGTTTTTCGGGACTTCGCTGGTGGGCTTCCGCCTTTTTGCATTTGTTGTGCAGGCGATCGCCGTGGTGTTGACCGGCCTGATGGCGCGGGAAATGGGAGGAACGAGGAGGGCGCAACTGGTGGCGGCCGTAGCGGCGGTACCGTTTTGCCTGGGTGGCGGCGCAGTGATGCAATACGTGTCGTTCGATTACCTGTGCTGGGTGCTGGCGGCCTATTTTGTCATGCGCCTGCTGAAGTCGGAGGACGCACGGTGGTGGCTCGCGATTGGAGGAATCATCGGCCTGGGAATGCTCACGAAATACACGATGGGATTCTTTGCGCTGGGAATCGCGGCGGCTGCGGTGTTGACGGACGTGCGGCGGTTTTTGAAGAGCAAGTGGCTGTGGTACGGCATTGTGTTGTCGATACTGCTTTTTCTGCCGAACCTTATCTGGCAGACGCAGAACGGATTTATCTCACTGGATTTCCTGAAGAACATTCACGAACGGGACGTGCGCATCGGAAGAACGGCGGACTTTCTGCCCGGCCAGGTGAGCTTGACGCTGCTGGGGCTGGCGATTTGGGTGGCGGGTTTGTACGCGTGCCTCTTTTCGCAGAGGCTGAAGCGCTTTCGCATGATCGGATGGATGTATCTGGTGCCGCTGCTGCTGTTCGTGATCGCGAAAGGGCGCGCATATTACCTGGCCGGGGCGTACCCGATGCTGTATGCGGCGGGAAGCGTGCAGGGCGAGCAGTGGCTGCTGACGTTGCGCCGCGGCCGGGCCTACTTGGCGTGGGGGATAGCGTGGACGGCGCTGGTGGCGGATATTGCGGTCGCCTTCGCGATCACTCTGCCCGTTGCACCCATCAATTCGGCGTGGTGGAGGGTTTCCAGTAAAATGCAGGGCGATTTTGTGGAAGAGATTGGCTGGCCGGAGTTAGTGGAGACAGCGGGAAAGATTCGCGACACATTACCGGCGGATGATCGCGCGCGGCTTGGCATTCTGGCGGGCAATTACGGCGAGGCCGGGGCCATCAATTTATATGGTCCACAGTACGGATTGCCGAGGGCGATCAGCGGCATCAATTCCTTCTGGCAACGTGGATATGGGAATCCTCCTCCGGAAACACTCATTGTCATAGGGCTATCACGGAGACTCGTGGACAAAAATTTTGCTTCGTGCGAATTGGCTGGGCACACGTGGAATCGCTACGGCGTGGAGAACGAGGAGACGAAGGACCATCCGGACATTTTCGTGTGCCGGGGGATCAAGCGGAGCTGGCCGGAGTTCTGGAAGGATTTCCGGTATTTTGGGTGAGCTGTGATGCGTGATGGAAGAGCGGCTATTGGGTGACCGGGAGGGGCGGAAGAAAGCGCTGGTCCACGGCCACCTGGTAGCCGGTGACGAGCTTGTTGGTTTCATTGGCCATGCCGATGACCGCTTGAAGCTCCTTGAACATTTCCCGAGTCATGCCTTTGGCGAAGGCGGAGGCGGTGTGGGAGGCGATGCAGTAGTGGCAGCTGTTGGTGACGCTGACGGCGATCTAGAGGGGAACGCCTTGCGACAGATTAGCTTGAGCACGAGATGTGTGGCCACATTTGTAGTGTGCTTCGCAGCGCTGGCTTTCCGGGCGTTGGCGCAGGAAGGCGCCGGCTTGCGCGGGACGGTGGCGGACTCGACAGGAGCCGCGATCGAGGGAGCGCAGATCGAGTTTCGCTCGGCCGATGGCGTGAACCTGGCGAAGACCGATACAGGCGGAAACTTCAGCATCGCGGAAACCGGGAAGGGGGGAAGCTTGCGCATCAGCTTTCCCGGGTTCGCGACAGTGGCGCTGGAAGTAAGGCCACACACAACGGTGCAGCGGGTGCACATAGTGCTGACGCCGTCGCCCAACATCCAGCGGCTGCAGGTGAAGGCGAACGCCGAAGACCCCATTCCGGCGGTGCCGATGAGCCAGTACGCGATTCCCGCGGAGCAAGTGGAAGTGGCGGGAAGCCTGGTGGTGGACGACGTGCTGAGAGAGGTGCCGGGGTTCAGCACGTTCCGCAGGTCGAGCAGCTTGTTCGCGAACCCGTCGTCGCAGGGCGTGTCGCTGCGGGGCGTGGGCGCGAGCGCGACGAGCCGATCGAGCGTGCTGCTGGATGGCATTCCGCTGAACGATCCGTTTGGCGGGTGGGTCTATTTTGCGCGCGTACCGCGAGCGGAACTGGAAACGATGGAAGTGACGAATGGCGGCGCCTCTGACGTGTTCGGGAACGGAGCGCTGGGAGGCGTAGTGAACCTGCACACGCGTTCGTTGGATGAGGCGTTTGCGTCGGGGGAAGTATCGTACGGGAGCATGAGCACGCCGGATGGTTCGTTTGCCGTGGGAGCGCCGGTGGGCAACTGGTCGCTGGCGGCAGCGGGGCAGGCGCTGCGCACAGTAGGGTATGTGCTGGTGCCGCCGGACCAAAGAGGAAGCGTGGATACGGATGCGGGCACGGCGGACCTGTCGGGAACGCTGGAGGTTTCGCGGAATCTGGGGGAGCAAGGACACTTTTTCGTTCGCGGGAGCGGGTTCGGAGAAAGCCGGCGGAACGGAACGCCGCTGCAACTGAATGACACGACCATCCCGGAAGTGGATGTGGGATTGGACTGGACGGCCGCGCGCGCGGGAAGTTTTTCGGCGCGGCTTTACGGTTCGACGGAGCTTTATCACCAGTCGTTTTCTGCCGTCGCGGCGGATCGCAACTCAGAGACGTTGACCGACCTGCAACGCAACCCGTCGCAGCAGATCGGATTCGTGGGTACATGGACGAAGCTATTCGCGGAGAAGCACAAAGTAGCCGGGGGTATCGAGGCGCACGACGTGCGCGGCCAAAGCCAGGATACGAACTACCGGTCGGGAGCGCCGTTCACGCTGGTAGATGCGGGCGGGCGGCAACACGCCTGGGGATTCTTCGCGCAGGACGCGTTTTTCTTTGCGCCCAAGTGGCTGCTGACGTTTGGCGGACGCGTGGACAAGTGGAACAACAACACCGGCTTCCAGAACAGCCTGCCACTGACGACAGGGACACCGGTGACGAGCACATTTGTGAATGGGTCAGAGACAGCCTTTAGCCCGCGGGTATCGCTGTTGCGGAGTTTTTCGCACGGCCTGGCGTTGAGCGCTTCGGTGTACCGGGCATTTCGCGCGCCGACCTTGAACGAGTTGTACCGGAATTTCCGGGTGGGCAACGTGCTGACACTGGCGAATCCGGCTTTGACGGGCGAGCGCCTGACGGGTGGCGAGGGGGGGCTGAGCTATCAGACGTGGGAGAACCGGCTGACGCTCCGCGGCAATTTTTTCTGGAGCGATATCGCCGATCCCGTAGCGAATGTGACGATCACCAGCACATCGGCGCTGATCACACGCCAGAAGGAAAACCTGGGGGTGACGCGGGCGCGAGGATTTGAATTGTCGGGGCAGTGGCAGGTGCGGCCTCGTCTGCAGATTTCGGCGAGTTATTTGTTTGTTGACGCTACGGTGGTGAGCTATCCCGTCCAGCCACCCGCGATGCCGCTGGATGGATTGCGCTTGCCGCAGGTGCCGCAGAACCAGTTCAGTTGTCAGGCCAGCTATCTGGGGCGGAGGTGGAACGCGAGCATTCAGGGGCGCTTTTCCGGGAACCAGTTTGATGACGATCTGAATCAGTTCCCGCTGGGGCGGGCGTTTTCGCTGGATGCGCAAGTATCGCGGGAAGTCTTGCGGCGGACATCGGTATTCCTGGCGGTGCAGAATCTGACGAATGACCGGTTCAGCGTGGCGGCAACGCCTGTGATTATTGTGGGGCCGCCGATTTTTGTGCGTGGGGGAGTGCGGTTTCGCTGGCGGTGAGGCAGGAGAACGCGCGGCCAGGCAAGGAAATCCCAGGAAAACTTTGGGAAGCGCAGATTGTTATGAACTGCAGTGAAAAAAGGCGGCGGAGAGATTCCTCGACTACGCGACCCAACGCGCCAAAATGCGGCGCGGAAGAAAAGTCGGGTCGCTCCGCTCGGAATGACATGGTGGGGGGTTAGGCGGGCCCTACTCAAATGGGACGAAGAAACGTGGAGCTTAGCGGCGGGAGGGACGGAGGAGAAATTCGTCGACGAGGAGGCGGGCGAGGCGGGGAGAATTGTGGCGGATGAAGCCGTGTTCTTCGAGGAGATTGTCGAGCACAAGCTTGACCTTGACCTTCAGAACCTTTTCGGCATCAACGACGACGGCCTCGGCGCCTTGGGCGCGATAACGGCGGGCAACATCAGGGGAGACGGGCTGGCGATTGGCGACAACCCAGTCGATGACACGTTTGCCGACGTGATTCTGGATGGCGCGCAAATGTTGACTGAGAGTGTAATCTGTGGTTTCGCCGGGCTGAGTCATCAAGTTGGCGATATAGATGCGCGGGGCTTTGGAACGCGCAATGGCCTGGGCAATTTCCGGGATGAGGAGATTGGGAATGACGCTGGTGTAGAGAGAGCCGGGTCCCATAAGGATCAGGTCGGCTTCTTGAATGGCGTCGATGGCTTTGGGAAGGGCGCGCACGCGACGAGGCACGAGGTGGATCTGCTGGATGGGCACGCGGCTGCGGGAGATTTTCGTTTCGCCGCTGACGCGCTGGCCATTGGCGAGAGTCGCGGTCAGATGAACATTGGAGATGGTGGAGGGAAAGATGCGGCCGCGGATTGCGAGAACTTTACTGGAGACGCGGACGGCTTCGGCGAAATCGCCGGTGACGTGAGTGAGGGCGGCCAGGAACAGGTTGCCGAAATTATGCCCGATGAGGCCGCGGCCGGCATGAAAACGGTACTGGAAGAGCTGGCCGAGCAGCGCTTCATCTTTCGATAGGGCGACCATGCAGTTGCGGATGTCACCGGGAGGCAGCATGCGATTCTCGCGGCGAAGCCGGCCGGAGCTGCCGCCATCGTCGGTGACGGTGACAATCGCGGCGAGGTCGGCGATGGGACGCTCGCGGGAAGCGTGGCGGTCCGTGCGGCGGACAACGTGCTCTTTCAAACCACGAAGCAGTGCGGAAAGGCCGGTGCCGCCACCGAGCGCGACGACGCGCAGACCGCGGGATTGCAGGGATTTCTTGCGTCGGGACCTGTTCACGTGAGGCTCAGTTTCCGATTGACGCGAGCGAAGCGGCGATCTACTTGCGGAGAGTCTATCCCGTGTAGCCGTCCTTTTCAGGATACAGCAATTCCGTGAAGCGGGGGTCTTCCTGGAGGAACGCGAAGTCCTCATCGTTACGGGCGTGGTAGCGGTTAGAGGGGCGCAGCTCGATAGCCACCTTGAGGTTGGCCATGGCGGAATCGGCTTCGCCGGTAAGGCAGTCGAGGGCGGCGAGAGCGTAGTGAATGTGATCGGCCTTGGGGGCTAGTTTGCGCGCTTTGTCGAGACTTTCGCGGGCTTCATCCCAGCGGCCGAGATTCATCATGGCGACGCCGCGCTGATAGTGCTCTTCGGGCGACTTGGGATTTTGCTCGGAGAGAGGCTTCATGCGCTGTTCGGTGATGCGGAGATGGGTGCGAGCGCGGTCGGCCAGTTCTTTGCTGGGTCCCTCGAGGACCTTCTCCAATTCCTGTTTGGCGCGTTGGAATTTCTGCTGGTGGAACAGAGCCATGGCCTCTTCGTAGACTTTCATCTGGGCCTGCACGCGCGGGTCAACCATTTCGACGCCACCACGTTGCGGGGGAGGGGGCGGTAAGTTATTCTTTTTCTTAAGCTTAGACTGGGCACTGGACGAGGATTTGGCCCGCCCGGAAGAGCCCGCGGAAGATTTCTGGGGTTTCGCCATGGCGCGAATGTAGCAGAGGGTTGCGCTGTCGTCAACGTAAGTCAGATGGGGAGGGAAGTACCAGATTGGATAGTCTTTACCGACCGACAGCATGTGCGAAAATAACTTTCCCGCAGGAGGTGCTTCTCCGCGACACTAGGAATAGCGCTTATAGAGGCGGGCGCGCAAGAGCAACGCTGGCCTACCCTGCGTGCGTGTGCTATAAGTTTCAGACGGTATTCAGGTTGACGACTCGTGCCTTTCATCAATTTTCCTGCGCGCGAAATTAATTGCAAGCTGGTCTACTACGGTCCGGGCCTCGGCGGGAAGACCGCTAACCTGCAGTGGATCTACGACCATACGGGGCAAAACCTGAAGGGGAAGATGGTGTCGTTGGCCACGGAGACGGACCGGACACTATTCTTTGATTTTCTGCCACTGGATTTGGGGACGGTGCGCGGGTTCAAGACGCGCTTTCACTTATATACGGTGCCTGGACAGGTGTTTTACGAAGCGAGCCGGAAGCTGATCCTGAAGGGTGCGGACGGCGTGGTGTTTGTCGCGGATTCCCAGGAAGAGCGGCTGGACGCCAACTTCGAGACGCTGGACAACCTCCAAGAACACTTGAAAGAACACAACCTGAACTTCGCCACGATTCCGTACGTGCTGCAATTGAACAAGCGCGACTTACCCAATGTGCTGAGCGTGGAAGATCTCACGAAACATTTGCAGAAGAAGGGCGAGCCGGTGATTGAATCCGTGGCAATCAACGGACAGGGCGTGTTCGAGACCCTGAAGGACCTGGCGAAGATGGTCCTCGCGGAATTGAAGAAGGGCAGCTAAGCGGCGAGGGCCCTCGCTGGAAACGCCCGGGGTGTTCACGGGTTGAAGTTGTCACACAGATTCTTTAGCCACTGAAGAACGTCTTTTCTGCTCTTTTTCAGTAACCTGCTAGCGACCCAAACCTCATAACATCCGTCATTCCGCAACACTCAAAAAAAGTCCGGCCCCCAGCTCCTATTTCCGGTTCTTGCTCTTCTCATAGGTATCGAAGGCTTCGCGCAATCCATCCAGCAAGTGACCGTTTTTCACTTTGCCGCCTTCCGTCTTGCGCACGTCGGACCACAGCGTCGCTCCCGTCTTCGGATCCAACAGCGCCACGCGCGTGTGTCCCTTCGGCACCGCGTCTTCTGTGAACGCGTTCAGTCCGGTGGGCCGCGGGTATTGTCCGTCGGGCAACGCTCGGACATGTGTCCCGCTGGTCAGCGAAAGTACCAGGTCGGCCTTTTCGCGGCTCTCGACAATTTCAAAATGCCCCCATTTGTTCAGCTCCAGCACGGCCGTGTACTGCAACTCCGCGAATCCCGTCTGATTCACAAGGAAGACGGTATGCGCATTGGTCACGGCCTCCGGCAGGTTTGCTGGCTGAGCCGCGATTCGTAGTGCGCACGCACAGAAGAGAATCACAAACAGAAGATGCACTTTCCCGGAGCGATTTTCCCCCTGCATTCTGCCCTCCCGGTATCGGCTGTTCTTTCCGGAACGTTTGCTTCGCGGAGCCTGTTTCTTCCACACGCTTTCCCGCAAACCCTTTCCCGGATTTTGCTACGGTAGAGGCTCGTGGAAAGCCGCGGAACTGTCCCAAGGAACGGTAATGGTCCAACTGTCCCCTTTTTTTACAATGCCGTCCGTAGTTTCCAGATCTCGCAAGCCATTTGTGCTTATCCTCGTGATTACACCTCGCCACCTCACCATTCACCTCGGGGCCGTTGCTCCTTCAACCGCCCCATTTCTCCTTGTACAATCTCTCCGTGCGCGTCCTGCTCTTAAACCTCTACTATCCGCCGGATAGTTCTGCGACGGCGAAAATGGCGCAGACCGTCGTCAATGCTCTAGCCGAAACGCATGACGTCACGGTTCTTTGCGGACGCCCTTCGTACGATCCCGTCGAACGCCGTCCCTGGCGCCTCTATCGGTCCGAGAATTCCGGGCGCGTGCGGATCATCCGCGCCGGCTCCACGGATTTCCCCCGCCTGCAAATGAAGAAACGCGTGCTCAATTACCTGACTTACGTTTTCCTGGCTGTTCCACGCGCCCTCTTTCTTCCGTGCGACCTCATTCTGGCCATGACCGACCCGCCCTTCGAGGGCATCATCGGCGCCTTCGTCGCCCTTCTAAAACGCAAGCCCTACATCTACAACATCCGAGACTTGTATCCCGATATGGCCCTGGGAGGTTCCATTGTGTCCCCCGGCTTGCTGGCCCGGCTCTGGGAAAAGCTGCATTGCTGGGCACTGCGCCGCGCCACGCGCGTAGTCGTGCTCGGCGACGACATGCGCAATCGCATCCTCGCCAAAGGCATCGATCCCGCGCATGTTGTCGTGGTTCGCGATGGCGCGGAGATCCAGCCTCAAGGGTCCACCCCGTCGTTCGATCCGCAAGTCATCCAGGCCATTCGCGGCAACTCCCAATTTGTTCTCCTGCATGCCGGCAATCTCGGCTTCTATGGCGCCTGGGACACGCTGCTCGCCGCTGCACGGGAACTCGCGCAGGACGGCATCGCCATGGTTTTCGTCGGTGATGGCGCGCAGCGCGAGCGCCTGCAGTCCGCTGCCGCCGGACTTTCCAATGTCCGCTTCCTCCCGTTCTTCCCCAGCGAGCAAAATTCCTTCCGTCCTTGCCGCCGCCGATGCCCACGTCATTACCGTAAAGCGCGGCCTCGAAGGTGTGGTCGTCCCCAGCAAGATGTACAGCATCCTCGCCGCCGGGAAGCCGGTCGTGGCGGTTGCGCCCGAGGAATGTGATGTCGTCTCCATCGGCGCCCGGAAAGGTTTCTCCGTCGCGGCAGACCCCGATGATCCCGCGCAACTCGTTCAAGCGGTCAGGCGCATCTCCCGCAACCCGGATCTTCTCCGAAGCATGGGTGCATCGGCAGCCGCGGCTGCGCCCGAGTACGAGAGAAACAAGGAACTCGCCAGATTAGTGGAAATCGTCTCCGCAGCCGGTCAAGGCTGACCCCGGAAAGTTACGCTGCGCCAGCGGAGTCCAGGGCCCTGCTGGCCAGCGAACGCGGCTGCGGGTCATGTGAGTCATATTACCCTGTGATAATTTTACATTTGTTAAAAGATGAATTAACTCACACAGGGGTGCAATTTTTCTGGCATTCGTTCCCTTTTCGCGTTATGGTGTCTTGGCTGCGTGGGGCAGCAACGGAGGCTTTCTCTCGGCCGCCGCTCTAGTGGTGACTTGGGAGCCGGAACCCAAACCGGCATCGTCTCTGTGAATGTCTGGCCATCTCGCCCGGGCTAGTTTCGCCAGAACGAGTGACGAGGGTGTATGAGTGCGGGCCTGCTGGCGTTTCTAATCGCCTTGTCAGCATCGCTGGTACTAACGGTGCCAGTGCGCGCGCTGGCTATTCGTGTGGGCATGGTGGATCTACCGGGCCCACGTAAGGTTCATCTCAAACCCATTCCCTTGCTGGGTGGACTGGCGATGTATGGCGGCGTGATGCTGGCCATACTGATTGCCTTCGACGGCGCCGCGCGCGCGCAAAGTTTCGGCATCGTCACCGGTGCCACACTTGTCGCCATCGTTGGTTTCCTGGACGATCGCGGCTGGTTGCATCACCAGATCAAACTCTTCGCCGCCATGCCTTTGGCCGCGGTGATTCTTCTTGCAACCGGCATCCACGCGCAGGTCTTCGGCGTTTTACTGGGTGGGCGTCCCGGCCAATGGCTCGATGCTGCCCTCACCATTCTCTGGGTCGTCGGCATCACCGCGTCGTTCAGCATCCTGGACCACATGGATGGCCTATGCGCCGGCGTCGCGGCCATGGCCGCAGTCTTTTTCGCACTCATCGCATATCTGAACGGCCAAACGCTGGTCACCACGCTTGCGGCGGCGGTTCTGGGGGCGGCCGCGGGATTCCTGCGCTGGAATTTCAAGCCTGCCAAGATTTTCATGGGCGATGGTGGCGCGATGTTTCTGGGATTTCTAATGGCTACGCTCGCGCTGAAACTCCGGCTGGAACATGCCACCACGGCTGCCAGTTGGCTTGCTCCGGTCCTCATCCTCTGCGCCACAATTTTTGACACCACGCTGGTCACCATCTCCCGCTCGCGCCGCGGTTTGCTCCCTTTTGCCACTCCGGGCAAAGATCACTCCGCCCACCGCCTGGCCAACCTTGGTTTAGGCCAGCGCGGCGCCGTTCTCGCCATGTATTTGGCGGGCGCCGTCTGTGGAGGCGCCGCTGTCCTGGTAACCTACTTGTCCTCTTCAGGTGCGATCCTGATAGGCGCCTTGGTTATGATTTCCATGCTGCCCGCCGTCGCTTGGTTGGAGCGGGCTCCCTACGAGCGCCAGTTAAACAAAACCGCCGCCTGAGAACCTCTGGAGTTATCACGAAGCAAAGTATCTTGCGCCCCTCTGTTTTGACCGAGGCATAGGATTCGTTATACTTTCTGGCGCAGTCCGCTCGCCAAAATAGGGAGTCACCCCATGTGGTGATGCGGATCCGCGGCAGTGGCAGGGGGCGCAACGGCGCATTCCTTCGGCAGGGTGAAGCGGAGACGGTGGAAAACCTAGAAAACGAGTTCCGGCAGGACCGGGACGCCCGCGAGGTTGTCGTCGTTGGCGGCTCCGCGGCGGGCTTCTATACCGCAACCCACGTCGCGCGGGGCGGCCGCTCTGTGCGCGTGCTGGAATCCAGGCCGAGCTTGGACCCCACGCCCCGCACCCTGATTGTCACTGACCATTTTAAGAACCAGATCGGCCAGTCGGCGTGTGCCAGCATCACAAACGAAATTCGCCGCTTCGAGCTCTTCACCGACGGGCGCTCCGCCGTCGTCTCCCTGCATCGGCCCGACCTGATCATTGAGCGTTCCCGCCTGATCCCCGCGCTCGCCCGGGAAGCCCAGGCGGCCGGCGCCTTAATCGACTATGACACTCGCTTTCTGGGGCTCTCCCCGAACGGCCACGGTTTGCGTGTCGAAATTGATCGCGGGGGCCAGCGCAAGGAATTGCACGCCGCGAGTCTGGTCGGCGCCGACGGAGCCGTCAGCCGGGTGGCCAAGGCCGCCGGGTGGCCCCCGGTCGATACCGTCCCGCTGATGCAAGCGGTCGTGAAGCTCCCCAAGGACTGTCCTGCTGATACCACGCGCGTCTGGTTCATTCCGGACGACACGCCTTATTTCTATTGGCTCATCCCGGAATCGCCGGAACGCGCCGCCGTGGGGGTTATCGGAGAGCACGGTCAATCCACCAAACGCTGCTTTGACCGCTTCCTGCAAAAGAAGGGCTTCGAGCCGCTCGAATGGCAGGGAGCGCGCATCCCCGTTTACAAACGCTGGATTCCCGTGCAGCGGCGTGTTGGCAGCGGCGACGTGTACCTGGTTGGCGACGCGGCCGCGCAAGTCAAAGTCTCGACGATTGGCGGCGTTGTTACGGGATTTCGCGGCGCGCGTGGCGTGGCCGATGCCATCCTGCAGAGAGGCAGCCACGAATTGCGGGCCTTGCGCCGCGAACTGAGCACCCATTGGCTCATTCGGCGGACCCTGCATTACTTCCAGCAGGAAGATTATTCGCGCTTGGTGGACTTGCTCAACGTCTCCACGCGGGAATCGCTCGGCGAGATCAACCGGGATGAGTCCACTCGCCTGCTCTGGAATCTGGTTCGCCGCCAGCCCCGCCTCGCACTGTTAGGGCTACGCGGCCTCCTGCTCGGAAAGAGGTAGGCTCCGGCCTGCGTATTGGATAATCTGTTGGATAATCTTTGCGGTGCGGTAACAATCGGGCGGGAACGTTCCTTCCCTCCTCAATTCAAGGTGCTGTTCCCGGAAACGGAGCAATGACAGTGCGTCTCACGGTAATTGGTTGTGGCTACGTTGGCCTTGTCACCGGAGCCTGCCTCGCGGCGGCCGGTCATGAAGTTATCTGCACGGACATCGATGATAAGCGCATCGACCAGCTCAAAGCGGGCAAGGTCCCCATTTACGAGGAGCACCTCGACGAAGTGCTCCGGCGCGCCGTGGCTGAGAAAAAAATCTCCTACACCTCGAACGCGGGTGAGGCCATCCGCGCCGGTGACGTCATTTTCATTTGTGTCGGCACGCCGCCGAAAGAATCCGGCGCGGCCGACCTTTCCGCCATCGACCACGTCGCTCGCCAAGTTGCGACTGAGGCACGCTCTCCGAAACTTGTGGTCGAGAAGAGCACCGTTCCCGCGCTCACCGGTGTGCAGCTCCAAAAAGCTCTGGCTGCCTATTCCCCCGGAAACGGGCCGAAATTCCAGGTAGCTTCAAATCCCGAGTTTCTTCGCGAAGGCACGGCCGTGGGCGATTTCTTTCATCCGGACCGCATCGTCGTTGGCGTGGAAGACGCCGACTCTGCCGCCAAGCTCCGCGAAATCTATCAGCCGATTCTCGACCGGAAATTCCACTGCCCCATTCACACCGCTAATTGTCCCAAGGAACCAGCTGGGGAGCTGCTCGTCACCACCATCAACAGCGCCGAACTGATCAAGCATGCTTCGAATTCTTTCCTGGCCCTGAAGATCAGCTATGCCAACGTCGTCTCCGATCTCTGCGAGCGCATTGGCGCCGATGTCGAGGAAGTGACTCACGCGATGGGGCTGGATCCCCGCATCGGAGCCCAATTCCTAAAGGCAGGTCTCGGCTTCGGCGGTTTCTGCTTCCCGAAAGACATTCAGGCCTTCATTCACCTCTCTGCTTCCGTCGGCGTCGACTTTGAAATGCTCAAGGCCGCCGAGCGCGTCAACAAGCAGCGCCTCGAACGCTTCTTCGAGAAGATTCACAACGGCTTGTGGGTCATCAAGGGCAAACGCGTCGCCGTGCTTGGACTAGCCTTTAAGGCCAACACCGACGACATCCGTTTTGCCCCCGCCCTGGAAGTGATTCGCAGACTCCTGGAGGAAGGCGCCATCGTTCACGCCAGCGATCCGGAAGCCATTCCCCGCACGAAGCTCATCTTCCCGCAGGTGGCCTATCACGAAGATCCCTACGACGCTCTCAAGCAGGCCGATGCCGCGCTGGTTTGCACGGAGTGGCAAGTATTCCGGAAGCTCGATTGGGATCGTGCCGGTCAGCTCATGGCCCGCCGTCTGGTGATTGACGGCAGGAATCTCTATTCTCCAAAGAAAATGAAGGAACTGGGTTTCGATTATTACTCGTTTGGTCGAGGGTGATCCCGAGAGGGGCGCCTTCGCCCCAAGATCAGCGGCTCGCCGTCATCTTGCTGAATTGCACTTTGAAGTACTCCAGCGTCAGCCTCAGTCCATCCTCAAGACTCACCTTGGGCTCCCAGCCCAGCAACTTCTTCGCTTTCGTGATGTCCGGGCAACGCTGCCTGGGGTCGTCTTCCGGCAGGGGTCTGTGAACGATGGCCGGCGCGTTCGGGAAGTGCGCGCGAATGCGCTCTGCGAATTCGTAAATGGTCATTTCCTTCGGGTTCCCGATGTTCGTGGGGTAGTGCTCATCGGACTGGCTGAGCCTGTAGATGCCCTCGATCAAATCGGAAACGTAGCAGAAACTCCGCGTCTGCTTGCCATCTCCATACACCGTCAGCGTCTGTCCGCTGAGCGCCTGAAACACAAAATTCGGCAGCGCCCGACCATCGTTCAAACGCATCCTTGGCCCATACGTGTTGAAGATGCGCACGATGTGCGTATCCACGCCGTGATAGCGGTGGTAGGCCATGGTGGTGGCTTCCGCAAAACGCTTCGCCTCATCGTAAACGCTGCGCGGCCCCACCGGATTCACGTGGCCCCAGTAGCTCTCGCTTTGCGGCGAAATCTCTGGATCGCCGTAGCATTCGCTGGTTGACGCCAGCAGATACTTCGCCTTCTTGGTCATCGCCAGATCCAGCGTGCGCATTGTCGCGATCGACCCCACCTTCAGCGTGTCAATCGGGTGTTTCAGATAATCCGGGGGACTCGCGGGAGACGCGAGGTGGAATACGTAGCCGACTTCCCCGTCCACCAGGAATGGTTCGGTCACATTGCGCCGATCAAACTGAAACTTGCGGTTCCCTTTCAAATGCGCGAGATTTTCTGCGTCCCCCGTCACTAGGTTGTCGAGCGCCAGCACTTCCCAGCCTTCAGCCAGCAAGCGGTCGCAAAAATGCGATCCCAGGAACCCCGCACCGCCCGTTACCACTGCTCTCATGCGTCCTCCCGGCATCGCAATCGTTAAGTTTAGCGCGTGGCCTGGGAAATTGGCCAACGAATCCGCCCGTTGGCCGCTGCGATAGCCGTTTGACCTGCAACACCTCGCACGTTACGATGCGCTGCCATGGGGAATTTTCTGATCGCAACGCTGCTCCCAACGGAGCCTGCTCGCAAGCGGCGCCTTTGGCCTTTTCTGGCCCTCGGCCTGATCAGCGTTGGTCTCTTCGTTTTCTTCCATGTGGGAAGCTGGCTCATCGTCGAAGATCCGCTACAAAACGCCGCGGCCATCGCGGTCTTGAGCGGCCGCATGCCCAGCCGGGCACTGGAAGCCGCCAGAGTATACAAACAGGGATACGCGCCGCAGGTCTGGTTGACCCATTCCACGGAGCCGGGGGCAACGCTCGCGAAACTCTCCGTGCCCTACCAGGGCGAAGACGCCTACGACAAGCTCATCCTCATCCACGAAGGGGTCCCCGAATCCGCAATTCGTGTCCTGGAGCCGCCCATCGTCAATACGGCCGATGAGATGGCCTCCATCGGCCAAGCTCTTTCTGGCGCAAACCCGCGTCGCGTGATCCTCGTGACCTCTAAAGTCCACACCCGCCGCACACAGATTCTCTGGAAACACCTCTCCGGCGGCAACGGCGACGCCCTCGTCCACGGTGTTTCGGACGATCCCTTCGACGCCGGTCACTGGTGGCGAAATACCAGCGATGCCCTGGATGTCGTAAGAGAAGTGCTCGGCCTGTGCAACGCCTGGGCCGGATTCCCCTTGCGGCCCGCCCAGTAAATCTGCTGCGTACCTTTAAAAAAAAATGAACCGCTTGCGTTTCGCGCGGGGTGGATCAGTGGAAACCTCCGGCACATAGGGAAGGGGCCGCCCTTCAAACGCAGCCAAGGGATTCTCTATCAGCAGCGCGCGTGCTTTTTCCTCTCCGAAGCGTTTCGCGACCGCGTCGTAGGCAAATTTCAGCTTCAGCGGGCGTCGCGCCGTATTGTGCGCGTCGCTGGCGACGAAGTGCACCAGTCCTCGGCCCATCCACGTCCACGCATCTTCCTGCGCGCCCGCGCCAAATACACCAGTCAGCGATCCCGCCGTGATTTGCGCGTAGCAGCCCAAGCTGACCCACCGCAACAATCGTTCCGGTTGCGCGCGCAGAATCCCGTTGCGTTCCGGGTGCGTGATCACCGGGCGCAAGCCGGCCAGCTGCAGTTCGTGCAGCGTCTGGTCCATCGACGGTGGAATGGAGAACTCGTTGAATTCCACCAGTAGATAGTCTTTTTGATTGATGCAATACGGCGCTGCATCCACCCGGATGGCTGCCAGATTTTCCGGATTGAGATGGAAATCGCAACCTGTCGCCAGTGTGATCCGGCCGGCAAGTTTCTCGCGCAGCGCATCCCGGGCTTCGAGCACTTTCGCAAAATCGAATGCATAGGTGGAGCTGGCATGCGGCGTTCCCACAACATGCGTGATGCCGTCGGCGATGGCATCTTCCGCCATGGCCAGCGCTTCTTCAACGGATTTTGCTCCGTCATCGAGCCCGGGAAGAATATGCGAATGAAGGTCGACCATGGCCCTCCAGTATGCGTCACCTTCGCCACGCAGTGAAGACCTGCCACACCCCCAGCAGAAACATCAGCGCCGCAAACACCTGGCGCATCCGCGCGGCATTCAACTGGCGCGCCAGTTTGCCGCCGAAGATCCCGCCCACAAAAACGCCCGGGATCAGCAGCAGTCCCGTCTTCCAGGAAACATCACCCGCCTGCGCATACGCCAGAAAGGCCAGCAACCCTGTGGGTGGGATCAGCGCCACCAGGCTCGTGCCTTGCGCCCGGTGCTGGCTGAAGCCGAACAGCAATCCCAGCAGCGGCACCAGCAGCACCCCGCCGCCAATTCCGACCATCCCGGCCGCCGCCCCGCAAAATGCCGCGACCAGAAAAATCCCAAAGCTCCTCAAGTGACTCTGCGCGATTACGTTGCGTGCTTCGCCCGGCGGCGTTGACGTGCCGCGCGTCTTTCTCCACAACAGCACCGCGGACAGCACCAGAAAAAACCCGAATATCCCCTGTAGGTCCCGCGAAGCCATGGGCACGGCAACACGCCCTCCTCCATAACCTCCCAGGAGAAAGCCCACCGCGCAGTAAATTCCAGCGCGCAAGTCCACCTGTTTGTTTTTCCAATACTGCAGCAGCGCGCCCAGTCCAATCGGCGGTAGGAGAATGAAGAGGGACGTTCCCTGGGCAAGGTGCTGGTCGTAGTGCAGCAGGTAAACCATCGCGGGCACCAGCACCACGCCCCCGCCAATGCCCAGCAGTCCCACCAGTACTCCAACCACGAGCCCCAGCACTAGAATCACGAGTGTCATGTGGCGTCGGCGGGAGAACCGCCAAATCGAAGTAAGTCAGCCGTTTGCATCGCGTTTATCTTCACCCCGCATCTGCGGAAAGGCAATGCAGTTCCGGTTTACTTCGCCGTCTCCGAACGTGAACTCTTGGAAACATGCACAGGCCCCCCTTCAACCCAGGCACCCGAAACTGTTATAGTTTCTATGTCGTTTATCTCCTTGGCCTTAGAGCCTGTGTCGCATGCAACATCCGAAGAGGAGCACTTTCCATCTCATGGCAATGGACAGAAAACCTGAATTCTTCAAAGGGGCCACGCTCAAAGTGGCCATTATTGGCTGCGGTTACGTCGGTCTTCCCCTGGCCTTGCGCTTTGCCGAGGCCGGCCACAAGGTTGTCGGCTTTGATACCGATCCGGAAAAAGTAAAACTCCTGAATGCCGGCAAGTCGTACATCGAACACATTCAGCAAACCAAGATTCAGCAATATGTGAACAGTCGTCATTTCCACGCCACCACGGATTTCACCAAACTCAAGGAAGCCGACGCCATCATTATCTGCGTGCCCACACCGCTGGACGAGTACCGCGAACCCGATCTGAGCTACGTCGAATCCACCGCTAAATCCATTCACCCGCACTTGCAAAAGGGCCAGTTGGTCGTTCTCGAATCCACCACGTATCCCGGCACGACCGAAGAATTGCTCCTGCCGATCCTGGAAAAGAGCGGCTTACGCTGCCCCATTGCTGCCGGCCCGGAAAATGAAAATGTGCCGGGAGATTTCTTCCTGGCGTTTTCTCCGGAACGCGAAGATCCCGGGAACAAACAGTTTGGCCTCGCGCAAATCCCCAAAGTCGTTGGCGGCGTGAACCCGCCCAGCGGCCGCGCCGCCCAGGCCCTCTACGCGCAAGTCGTCGCCAGAGTTGTCCCCGTGAGCTCGACCCGCGCGGCGGAAATGACCAAGCTCCTCGAAAACATATTCCGCTGCGTCAACATCGCCCTCGTCAACGAACTCAAGATGCTCTGCTTGCGCATGGGCGTGGACGTTTGGGAAGTGATCGAGGCCGCTTCCTCCAAACCCTTTGGCTTCATGCCCTTCTATCCCGGGCCCGGCTTGGGCGGCCACTGCATTCCCGTGGACCCCTTCTACCTGTCCTGGAAAGCCCGCGAATACGACTTTTCGACGCGCTTCATCGAACTAGCCGGCGAAGTCAACACCGCCATGCCGTATCACGTCGTAGATTCCATTGCCGCGGCCTTGAACGACCACAAGAAAAGTCTCAAGGGCTCAAAGGTTTTGATTCTTGGCGTCGCATACAAAAAAGACGTCGACGATCTGCGCGAGTCCCCGACCCTTAAGATCATGGAGATTCTCCAGAAGCGCGGCGCCGACCTCAATTACAACGACCCCTACTTCCCGCACCTGCCCAAGATGCGTCACTACGACTACTCGCACATGAAGTCCGTGCCGCTGAACCCGCAGACACTCGGCAATTACGATGCCGTAGTCATCGCCACCGATCACTCCAGCTACGACTACGCCGCTATTGTGGAAAGCGCGAAGCTCGTGGTGGATACGCGCAACGCTACCCGCCGCGTCGTTCGCCACCGCGAGCGCATTGTTCACTGTTAAAGCGCCAGCCGTGCTTCTCTATTTTGCTTTGGTCAGTTCCACGCGCGCCGTGGCCACTGGCAGCACGGCTTCCAGCAGCACGGGAAGGCGCGCGGCATCGTTGGAAAGATACAGCAGGAAGTGCGCGTCCTTCATCTCTGTTCCGCCCTCGTACACGCGGATGGCGATCCTGCTGGCCGTGTAATTTCCCGCCGGCACCTGCACCGCTTCGGCCCTGCCCAGGAGCACGGCGCGCGCTTCATAGAACTTTCGTCCGTCATAAACGGGACTCTTGATCATCGGGGTTTTGCCCCAATCGATGCCGCGTAGGTACTGCAAAAATCCCAAGGGATCCCGTGTTCCGGCAGGAACGCGCGCCGCGGTCGCATCCGCAGGCGCCGGATCTTCCGCTGAAGACACCATCCGCTGCACCGAATCCACTTTTTGTCCCCGCTCGCTCAGGTGCATCTCATATTGTCGGCTGGCAAAGTTCCCGGCTTCGCTGTACGAGTCGAACTGGTCGTCCAGCTCAAACACCATGCGGTACGGGTTCTCCGTGTGCGCGAATGCCTGCAGGTGCCAGCTGTTCTTGCCGTAGAAATTCCTTCTTTCGGCGGTAAGGATCGTCAGGTTCGCGATCGTGCTGTTCAGCTTGGTCACGTTCGCCGCAAACTGCAGCGTTTCGCCCGCGCGTAGCGTGAACCCGGGTTCCGCAGGCGTACTGCCTTTCTTTTCGCTGGTCCCCACCGAGGACGCAGCCGTGGGTGTCCCAGGTTCCGCGTTTCCGACTCCGCGCTCCAGGCCTGCGGGGGCTGGTGTCGCCGGAGTCCTGGGTCCCGCGGTGATTCCCGGCCCCGGATGCCCCGTCTTCCAATGTAGCAATCCCGCCGCCACCAGCAGCAGAGCCATGATCACCAGAACCAGTGTTGCTTTTTTGCCCATGCGCTTTTTGTGACGCCCTCGTCAATCCTCTCCCTTGATTTCCTGCCACTCATCGTACAATAAGTTAGCTTTGCCAGCGGGAGGCAGCGAGACATGCGCTACCTGGTCACGGGGGGCGCCGGATTTATCGGCTCAAGCACGGTGGACGAGCTAGTCCGGCGAGGTCATGGCGTCGTCGTGCTTGACGATCTCTCTTCCGGCAAGGAGGAAAATCTCGCCGATATCCGCAACAAGATCACTTTCATGAAGGGCTCCATCACCGATATGGAGACCGTCCAGAAGGCCATGCTGCAAGCCGAATTTGTGATTCACCTGGCCGCCCGCACCTCGGTTCCGCGCTCCGTCAAGGATCCCGTCGATACCAATCGCATCAACGTCGACGGCACCTTGAACGTCCTCCTGGCCGCCCGCGACAATAAGGTCAAGCGCGTTGTCTTCGCCGCCTCCTCTTCTGCTTACGGCGAAACCCCCGCGCTTCCCAAGACGGAAGACATGCAACCCTTCCCTATCTCTCCCTATGGCGTCTCGAAATACGTGGGCGAGCTTTACGCGCAGGCTTTCCACCGCTGCTACGGTCTCGAGTGCGTCTCTCTCCGCTACTTCAACATCTTCGGCCCCCGGCAAGACCCTGATTCCCCCTATTCCGGCGTACTTTCCCGCTTCGCTACCGCTTTCCTCGATGACGGTCAGCCGCTCGTCTACGGCGACGGCGAGCAGACCCGCGACTTCACCTTCGTCGACAACGCCGTGCAGGCCAATCTCCTCGCCTGCGAAGCCCCCAGCGCATTTGGAAAAGTCTTCAACGTTGGTACCGGCTCCCGTGTTTCGTTGAATCATACCCTCGAACTGCTCCGAAAAATCTCCGGGAAAAATCTGCAGGCCAAATACGAGCCCCCACGCGATGGCGACATCCGCGACTCCCAGGCGGAAATCCGCAGCGCGCGGGACATCCTCGGTTACGAGCCGACCGTTTTCTTCGAGGAGGGCCTCCGGCGGACCTACGACTGGTATCGCGCCCATCACATCAAGGAAGCCCCGCGCAAACCGGACATCCGGTGAAGGACGCCCGTCCTGAGCGCGCCCGCCGCGGCGGGCGAATCGCTGCATCTTTCCGAACAACCCGCCGGACGCCTATTTCATCATTCTCTCGCGCATGCCCCTCTATCCCGGCTCCACGCTCCGCTACAATTCCGCCCAAGCGCGTGCTAGGCTAACTCTTCGATTCTCTGAGCTCATTAGCCGCGTGATCATCCATCCTTCCATCTCCGCCCCGCCTGCCAGGCGCTGCCTTTCTTTCCTCCTCCTGGCATTCTTCACGGCCCTAATCCCCACTTGCGCCCAACAGGTCCGCCTGACAGCTCCTTCCGGCGGCATCGCGGAGATCTCCTCCAGCGGCCCGCAACAGCGGCAAGGCGACCTCTTTATCGCCGACGGCGATGTGGACATCACCTATTCCGGTATGCGCTTGCGAGCCGACCACGCTCAGTACAACAACGCCACCTCCGAGGCCGCGGTCCACGGGCACGTTCTGTTCGACTTTGAAAATCAGCATCTCGAGGGCGATGATGCCGTTCTCAATGTCGCCTCGGGACGCGGCACCTTTCGCAACGTTCACGGCACGATAAAGCTCGAACGCAGCCCCAATTCCACGCTCCTGATCACGCAAAACCCTCTCTACTTCGAGGCTCGCGAAGTGGAGCGCGTTTCCCCTCAGGTTTACACCGTCCGCCACGCCTGGTTCACCATCTGCGATCCCGCGCGACCTACCTGGCAGTTTTATGCTCCGGAAGCGAAGTTGACCCTCGAAAAAAACGTCGCCCTGGTTAACTCCAACTTCCGCCTCTATCGTGTCCCGCTTCTCTGGTTGCCGTACGCCACGGCTCCGGCTGGTGAGCATGTTCGGCAAACCGGTTTTCTCATGCCCGTCATCGGCAACAGCAACAGCAAAGGCTTCGTCGTCGGCGACGCCTTTTACTGGGCCCCCAAACCCTGGATGGATGCTACGCTTGGCTTTGATTACTTCAGCCGCCGCGGTTGGTCGCAGCGCGGCAACTTTCGTGCCCGTCCTTTTGAGGACACCTCGATCAAATACACCTACTTCGGTGTGATCGATCGCGGCATCCCGGGGCCCGACGGCACGTTGGTCAAGCAAGGGGGCCACGAGCAGCAGCTTGAAGTGCAATCCTTATGGAAGCATGGCTGGCGCTTTGTGGCCGATGTGAATGAACTCACTTCGCTGACCTTCCGGCTGGCCTTTGCGGATAACTACGGCGATGCCATCAACTCTGAGATCCGCAGCTCTCTCTTCCTCTCCAACAATTTCCGCGGCTTCAGTTTCAATATCGCCAGCCTGGACGATCGCAGTTTCCTCCAGCTCAGCCCGCCGCAAAGCGTTTTTCTGCGCAGCGCTCCCGAGGTTCATTTCAGCTCCGTTGAACAAGCCCCTTTGCGGAATCTCCCCATCTATTTTTCGTTGGATTCCTTCGCCGGCGCCCTCCATCGCGAAGATGAGTTTCTGGTCACCCCGAACTTCGTCGCCCGCACCGAATTCGCTCCCAAGGTCACTATGCCTCTCCATTTCGGCGATTGGCTTGGTGTCACCACCTCGGCCACCTTCCGCACAACCTTCTACGGCGATTCTCTAAGCTCGGTCTCTACCCTTAGCGGCGAATCCATCACCCGCAATACCGGCGAATTTGCCGTCGAACTGCGCCCACCTACGCTGGAGCGTTTTTTCGACCGCCCGCGCACGCGCCGCCGCTACAAGCACACCATCGAGCCGGCCGTCACCTATCGCTACGTCACCGGCGTGAACAACTTCGCCGATTTCATCCGCTTCGACAGTAACTCCACCCTCACCGACACCAACGAACTCGAATACGGCTTCACCCAGCACTTCTATGTGAAAAACGGCGACGCCCAGCCCGTCGATTTCCTCTCCTGGAACGTCGTCCAGAAGCATTATTTCGATTCCACGTTTGGCGGCGCCCTCGTCACCGGCCAGCGCAACGTCTTTCAGGCGCTCGATTCCATCACTCCCTTTGCTTTCGCTTCCACCGCCTCGCAACTGGTCGCCTATCGTCAGCGATTTCCGGCTCACGCCCGGGGGCCGTTATGACGCCGAGCAGATCCTGGAGTACGACCCGCAGCAGAGTAAAGTCACGACTATCGGCACGCTCCTCAAAGTGAAGCCCTACAGCGAATTCTTCTTCACCGTCGCCCACTTCCGTTTGCAAGGCGATCCCGATGGTCCAGCCGTCTTCCAATCAGGTTCGCGCCATCGTCGGCTATGGCAATCTCACCCGCAAGGGCTTCAACGTTTCCTCCGGCCTCAGTTATGACTTCGTGAACGGCACCTTGCAGAACCAGTTCGTGCAAGTGAACTACAACGGCGGCTGCTGCGGTTTGGCGCTGGAATACCGCCGCCTCGAACTCGGCACCGTCCGCACGGAAAACCAGTTCCGTGTCGCCTTTGTGATCGCCAACATCGGCACCTTTGGCAACCTGCGCCGCCAGGAAAAAATCTACTGATGCCCGCGGATGCTCAGCTCGCCTTCGCTTCGATCGCCGAAATCGGCCAACTCTACCGCCGTCGCAAGCTCTCTCCTGTCGAACTCACGCGCTTCCTGCTCGACCGCATCGGCCGGCTGAATCCACGCTTCAATGCCTATCTGACCGTTTGTGAGGAGCTGGCCCTGCAGCAGGCCTCTCGCGCCGAATCCGCGCTCGTTGCCAAACGCCGGGGCAAGAGTGCGCGGCGCCTCGGCCCTCTCCACGGCATCCCCATCTCTCTGAAAGACAACATCTACACGGCCGGCATACGCACCACCGCCGGCTCCAAAATTCTCCATGACTTCGTTCCCCTGCATGACGCTCCAGTAGTCACCGCTCTCAGAAAAGCCGGCGCCATCATCCTCGGCAAAACCAACATGCATGAATTCGCCTACGGCGCCACCAGCAACAATCCGCACTACGGCCCGGTGCGAAATCCTTGGGACGAAAGCCGCATCGCCGGCGGCTCCAGTGGGGGCTCCGCGGCCGCGCTTGCCGCCGGCCTCTGCTTTGGCAGCATTGGCACCGATACCGGCGGCTCCATCCGCATTCCTTCTTCTCTTTGTGGCGTTGTCGGGCTAAAGCCGGGCCTGGGTCGCGTCAGCACAGAAGACGTCATCCCTCTTTCTCCTACTCTCGATTTTGTCGGCCCGCTCGCCCGCTCCGTCGAAGATGCCGCGCTTCTTCTTGAGCCGATTTTCACCCGCGGCGCGAATGAACGCGGTCTCTTCCCCCGGAAATTCCCGTCGCCCCGTGCGCGCCGCGCGAAATTGGGCATTCCCAAGGAGTTCTTTTTCGATGCCGTGGGTCCGGAAGTCCAGCGCGCGTTCGATCGCGCCGTTGGCATTCTCAAAAAGGGCGGGGCTTCGATAAAGGAAATCTCTCTGCCGCTCTTGCCGGAAACCGAGGATGCCGGCAATCAAATCGCCTGGGCCGAAGCCACCCTCTATCATCAACAGGCCGGCTGGTTCCCGGATCGCTCCGCGGACTACGGCGAAGACGTGCGCTCGCGTCTCGAGATGGGCACGAAGGTTTCTGCCGTTTCTTACCTGAAAGCCTTACAAACGCGCGAGAAATTCATCGCTGCGCTTCATCTGGCTCTGGAAGATGCGGATGTTGATGCCTTCGTCGTTCCCACCACGCCCATCCCTGCCCCGCCCATCGGCGAAGAATCCACCTCCATCAGCGGAACCCTTCACCCCACGCGCGCTCTTCTGTTGCGACTGAACCGCCCGGCAAATCTCGCCGGTGTCCCAGCCATCTCCGTTCCCTGTGGCCTCACCGAAGATGGCCTGCCCGTCGGTCTGCAATTCATTGCCGCAGTCACAGATGAGCCGCTGCTCCTCGAACTTGCCCTCAACTTTGAGCAGTCTTCGCCCTTGGAAGCTCGCCCCGTTCTCGATTGACTGCGCCACCTCCGCCCTCAGGCATTCCGCGGCAGCGTCGCCACCGCGTTCTTCCACTTCATGATCCGATCGCCAATGACATACCCCAGCGTCCCCGTCATCATTCCGCCAAAAATGTCTGCAACATAGTGGTACCGCCCCCAGATTGTCGAAACGCACATGAAGAAGAAAAACGGCAGCATCACCCAAAACAGCCACCGGCGGAATTTCCAAGCGCCCCATAACGCCGCCGTCGCTCCCGCCACGTGCTCCGAAGGAAACGCCGCTCCCCGCACCCTTCCAAAGTGCTCGATGAAATTGATCGTCGCCGTGAACGGCCCGCCCGCCAGGGGCGCCTTCCACGAGCCCGCCAGGGCAAACCACGGGCTCTCGATGGGGAAAAACATCGCGATCAAATATCCGCACATATACCCGACCATCGAGTAGGTCATCACCGACCAGTACGCTTGCCACTCCCGCCGGTAATACAAAACGCCGCCAAGAATCAACAGGTAGGTGAAGTACGTCAGATAAAAAAACTGCATGCCGTCGTTCCGCAGCGGCGTGGCGAACTGTTCCAGCCAGATCGTGGGTTGGACGCCCGTCAACCAGTGGTCGAAGGCGAGCAATTTGACATCTTGCCAATCGGGCGTAAACAACGTCATCAGGTGCGCCAGTTCCTCGAAACAAAACAGGAAGAACAGGTGCGGATACCAATGCCGCCAGAAATGCCACCATTGCGTGCTGAATGAGACGCCGAACCGCGCCTCCTTCGCCGCCGCTCGTGCCCCCACCCAGCACAGCGCCATCACCACCAGCGCCGCTCCGGTTTGTACACTCAGCAGCCTCAACGGATGCTGGAGGTTCTTCGCGAAGTAGGCGATCAGCGCACTCGAAACGCCCAGGTAACTCAGCGCCACACGCTCATACGCGCCGCTCCCTGCCCACGCCACAGCAGCTTCCGCGTGAATCCGCTGCAGCGCTCTGCCAACGACGGACTCCGCATCTCTCGGGAATGCGTCGCTCTCGCTCGCGCGACCCGGCACCTGCCACGTTGCAGCCATCGCCGCAGTTCCGATGTTCTGAGCCTTTTTCACGCTCATGCCCGGCTCTCCCCGCCTGGTATCACTGTTTCGGCCAGCGGCAGCCCCTTCTCCGTGCCTCTCTCCACGTGCCAGTGCCAAATCTCGCAGTCGCACTGATTCGCCACTGCCGCCAGGTCCCTGCCCGGATTCACTACATGCGCGTGCCCCACCGCTGCAAGCATCGCCCGATCGAGCAGTGTGTTCCCATACGCGTGCGAACCTTGCAGCTCAATCCGGTGCTCTTCGGCGATGCGCTGCACCGCGCGAAACTTTTCTTTTCCATACATCGCTTCGCCCAGCAAACGCCCCGTCCACCTTCCGTCTCGTTCTTCCATCCTCGTGGCGCACACCAGCACCTGGCTGCCAACCCCCCGTGATTCCAATTCGCACTCCACCGCGCGCGCCACCATGCGCGCCAGCGGCTCCGGCATCCCGCTGACCAGCACGATCCTATGCCCTTGCCGCACATGCCACGCCGCCCGCTCCATCCCTTCCTCGAAGAGAACGATCGTTCCCATCTGCTGCAAGACCTGATCGCACCGCACTCCGCTCAAGTGCCGCTTGTTGCCGTTCACCATCGCCGCAATCCCTTTGGGCAGCAATCGCAACGCCTCTTGAGCCCAGAGAAAGTAATTTCCGGCTGGAATCGCCCCGCTCTGCCGCACCGCGCGGAAGAATCGCCGCTCCAGCGACGGTTCCGGAATCAGCGTTCCATCTACGTCGAAAAACGCCGCGATCCCTTGCGTCCCTGCGCATTCTTCCTTCATGCCGCGTCTCCTCGCGTCACCCTTCCCGAGTTCCCGCCGCCCAGGCTCCCCGCAAAAAACTTCCAGCCCTCCAGCAGCACCGGCAGCCCGCGCACAATGCAAAATCCTGCCGTCAGCCACGCCAGCAGATGCGCACCCGCGCGAATCGCCGCGTGCGCGTCCACCGTCATCGGCCCGACCAGCAGCACCGGGCCCCGCGTCAACGCCAATTCCAATCCCAGGTAGCAGAAACACGCGCACTTCAGCGCCGCATACGCACCGCGGCTCCATCGCGACCCCACCAGCGCGCGCCCCCACCACGTTTGCAGCATCGCGTTCGCGCCCCATCCCGAATGTCCCGCTTTCATCGCCAAGCCGCGCAGAAAATCCGTCACCGCCCCGCGCGCAAAAAACAGCATTGGCAGCCACAACGACACCATCCCCACGACCGCAAAATATGTGAAGTACATGTTCTCGATGACGCGGTCTCCCAGAATGTCAATCTGCGCGCCCACCGGCGTGGCCATCTGCCGCGTTCGCGCCAGATGTCCGTCCAACGCATCCAGCGCGATCGACGCCACCGTCAGCGCCACCGCCAGCAGGTTCATCCACGCGCCGTGGCCAAATAGAGTGACCGCCGCCAATCCCACCAGCACTCGTAAAAACGTAACCTTGTTGGGCGTCCAAACCATACGCACCTGCCCGCTGCGCTGCACAACCGTGCTCAACGCAAGGTCCATGCCATCTCCTGTGCGAATAACTCTTTCCTCTCCAATGCCTTGCAGGCCCGATAAAATGCTCTCAACAGCTTCCCTGCCAGCCTTTCCCGCCACTTGTCTTTCTTTTCCTGCCTTGTGCCGCTCCCGCAATTCCCCGCGTCCAATCCACCGGCGCGGGGAAAGTTCCTGTCTACGCGGGCCAGGGAAACATGAATCTCTGTCCCGCTGACGTTTCTCCGGAGCACCACCCACTGCGTGGTTTTGTGCGAGAATAGTTTGTTGGGTTGCGGATATTTCCCGATCATGCGCAAGCGCACGCCGCTCCATATTTCAGCAGGTTCAACGCGGCAGGTTGTGAGGACTTTCACGAAATGAACGATGTTTCTTTAGCCGGCGCTTTTCTGGCGGGACTGATCTCTTTCCTCTCCCCCTGCGTCCTCCCGCTCGTTCCCGGCTACATCTCCATGCTTTCGGGAATCGGCGTGGAACAACTGCGCCAGGGCGAACAGCCCAAAGGCGGGCTTTTCACTTCCGCGCTCTCTTTCGTCGTAGGCTTCTCGGTTGTCTTTATCAGCTTCGGCGCTTCCGCCAGCGCCGTGGGCGGCTTCCTGCAGCAGAACAAGAATTTGCTTACGCCCATCGCCGGAGCGTTGATCTTGCTCTTCGGCCTGCACCTTCTGGGCGGCTTAATCAAAATGAACGTGCGGGCCGGAATCGTACTTGGAGCGATCCTGGTGGCCTTGGGCGTCGCGGCACTTCTTCACGGCGGGCCGCTTTTCCTCGGCCTCAGCGCCGTCCATTTCTTCTCGCTTTCCGTCATTGGCTTTTTGGGGCCTCTTCTGGCTCGCTGGTTGAATCAAGACGTGCGCCTTCGCAACACAGACACCAAGCCCGGCATCCTCAGCGGCTTCCTTCTTGGCTTCGCCTTTGCCTTCGGCTGGACGCCTTGCATCGGGCCGATCCTTTCCGCGGTGCTCGTGCTGGCCGCGGCCAGCAACACCGTCGCCCGCGGTGTGCTCCTCCTGGCCGTCTATTCCGCGGGACTCGCCGTGCCCTTTTTGCTCACCGCGCTCGGCCTCGGCACATTCATGCGTTTCTACAAGAATTTCCGGAGGTATCTGCACGCTGTCGAGCTATTCAGCGGGGCCCTGCTGCTGTTCATCGGGTTCCTGATCTTCTTCAACAAGCTGACCTGGCTCTCGGGGAAACTCACGTTCTTGAATCGCTTCTCGATGTAAGATTCGTATAGGTGGATGGAATTGTTATGAAGAAAATCCTGATCATCGTCGGCACCGTCGCGGTCCTCATCTTGCTCACCTGGTACGCCGATAAGGCCACACGCCTTAAGGGACAATCTGCCTCAGTCCCCGTATCCAACCTTGCCGGGAAGCCCGAGCCGGACCTCAAACTCAAAGACCTTGACGGCAAAGACGTCTCCCTCGCCGATTACAAGGGCAAGGTGGTCTTCCTCAATTTCTGGGCCACCTGGTGCGATCCCTGCCGCGTTGAAATTCCCTGGCTGATTGACATGCAGGCCAAATACGCTTCGCGCGGTTTCACCGTCGTCGGCGTGGCCATGGACGAGGAAGGCAAGAGCGTCGTCGCTCCGTTCATCGCCAAGGAGCGCTTCGACGTTAACGGCCAACAGCTTCCCATGGGCTATCCCATCCTCCTCGGGACCGACGAGGCCGAGGACAAGTTTGGCGGCATCCTCGGCTATCCCACCAGCTTCCTGATTTCCCGCGATGGCACGGTCGTCACCAAGTTCCAGGGCCTCAAGAGCAGCGACGAACTGCTCAAGGCCATTGAAGCGCAGCTCTAGCGAATCCACTATGCTTGCTGAACACGACTTCCAAAAAAAGGCCGACGCCCTCTTCGACGATTTGAAGAAACGCCTGCTGAACCTTGGCGACGAGCACGATTTCGACGTTGAAGGGGAAAGCGGCAAGCTCGAAGTCATCTTTGAGGAGCCCAAGCCCGCCCGATTCGTGATCTCTCCGAACACGCCCGATCCGGGAGATCTGGGTCTCCGCGCTCTCCACGAGCTTCAAACTCGCCTGGTTCGAGCCGCGCAACGCCTTCATCCACGAAAAAACCGGCGAAGATCTTTACGGCGTCATGAGCCGCGTGATCTCGCAACAACTGGGAACTCAGGTGACCGTGTGAGACATTTCCTTGCTCGGATAAATGACTGGCGGGAGGGCACGGCTTCAGCCGTGCCGAAAGGCTGCGAAAACTCAAGGGTTTCAACCCCTGAAGTGCGCAGTTGGGTCGCTCAAACCACTTATGGGATAGGCACGGCTCTCTTCGTGGCTCTTTTTCTTTTCCCGCTCGCCGCGATGGCGCAAACGCCCGCCGCCCGGGACGTGGTCGCTCCCACCGCCTTCGCTTCTTACGAGCCCGTCGCGCGCGGCATGGCCCTGCAGGTCGCCGTCGTCATGAAAATTCGCCCCGGCTTTCACGTCAACGCCCGCGAAGTCACCTTCGATTATCTGATCCCCACGGATTTGCGCGCGGATGTCCCCGCCGGCTTCAAACTGGACAATGTGATTTATCCCAAGGGAACTCTGCAGACTTTCGTCTTCTCAAAAGACAAAAAATTGAATGTGTACACGGACACAGTGATTTTGCGCCTGCCGCTCACCGTCTTGAAGGACGCGCCGCTTGGCCCTCACCATCTCGCCATGAAACTTCGCTACCAGGCCTGCAGCACCGAAATCTGCCTGCCACCGGTAACCAAAGATGTCGAAGCCAGGCTTACTGTTGTCGCCGCATCAGCCGCCGCCAAGCCCGCCAACCCCGACCTCTTCCCCAAAAAGTAACACCTGCAGCTCAGGCCTTCAGGCCGAACGCTTTTTCTTAGGTTCATGTTGTCTTTGTAATGGCCGACCGGCATTCGACTCCTTCTCATCAAGGCACGGCGAACCATGGTCATTCCGAACGGAGTCTGCGGAGTGAGGAATCTCTCTTCTGTTTTTTATCGCGCGCCCTTTGGCCTATCTTCTCGCACCCACTCAAACTTCCGCTCTACTTCCCAATCTCCCCCAAGGCTGCCCGTAACCGTCTCACCACTCGGTCTTGTCCCAGCGCCACCATCGTGTCGAACAGCGGCGGCGCCACCGCTTGCCCCACGATGGCCACGCGCGTCGCATTGATCAGCAATCCCGCTTTCACCCCGGCCTCTTCCGCCACCTTCCGGGAAGCGTGATCGCATGCGTCATGATTCCACTCCGTCAGTACCGCCAGCGCCTCCGCCAACTTTGCCAGCAGGCTCGGCACCTTCTCGTCTTTCCAGAATTTCGCTTTCGCCGCCGGCTCAATCGTGAACTCGTCGCTGAAAAACGCGCGCGACCAACTGCCGAAATCCGGCAGCAGCCGTACTCGCGGCCGCAACAAATCCACCGTCCGCGAAAACCACTCGTGCCCCGCACCCGTTGCCCATTCTTCCTTCCATAGCCCGTCTTGCTTCAACTGCTCCTCCACCTGCGGCAACAGGTCCTCAATCGGCAGCTTCTGCAAATACTGCGTGTTGAACCATTCCAGCTTCGCCCGGTCAAACACTCCGTTCGTCCTGCTTACCCCTTCCAGCGAGAACTTCTCCACCAGTTCCTTCGTCCTGAAAAACTCCTCATCCCCGCCCGCTGCCCAGCCCAGCAGCGCCAGGAAATTGCGGAACGCTTCCGGCAAAAACCCCTCCCGCCGGTACATGTTCACGTCCGTCGCCCCGTGCCTCTTCGACAGCCGCGATTTGTCCGGCCCCAGGATCAGCGGCACGTGCGCAAACACCGGCGGCTCCGCTCCCAGCGCCCGGTACAGCAACACTTGCTTCGGCGTGTTCGAGATGTGGTCCGCGCCGCGAATCACGTGCGTGATGCGCATGTCGATGTCGTCCGCCACCACGCTCATCTGGTACATCGCCTGCCCGAACTCTTCCTCCTCTTTCCCGGAGCGCAACAGCACAAAATCCTCGATCTCGTCGTTGGAAAATTCCCGCTCGCCAAACACCGCGTCAAAAAACTTCGTCGTTCCTCCCGTCGGCACCTTGAAGCGTAGCGCCGGCTTCGTGTCCGGTGACGACGGCTTCCCGTCCCGGCACGAGCATCTCACCACCCTCCGCACTTTCGCGCCTTCCGCGCCTTCCTCCGCGTGGTCCCCGCCCACATATTTTTCCGGCGGGCAATAGCACCGGAACGCGCTCCCATTCGCCAGGCACTTCTTCGCCATTTCGCGGTACAGCTCCGTCCGGTGCGACTGGTAGTACGGCCCTTCGTCCCAATTCACGCCCAGCCATTTCAACCCTTCGATAATTCCCGTCACCAACTCCGGCTTGTTCCGCTCCGCGTCCGTATCCTCAATCCGCAGAATCATCACTCCGAGCTCTTTGCGCGCAAATAGCCAGTTAAACAGCGCCGTTCGCGCTCCGCCCACGTGAAGATACCCCGTCGGCGAAGGCGCAAACCGCACCCGCACGTTTCCCTTTTGTGTTCCGCTCGCGTCTGTCATGGCAGGTTGCTTCTCGCTCTCTTCTCTGAAAAGTTCAGTCTACCGGAACCTCCGGGAGTCGTCCAACGCGTCGCTTCTCATCATCCGGCTCTTTTCCTGGCCCGCGGCCAGCAAAACGGGCGTGGTGGTGAAAACAGCGTTGCCTGGAATTTCAGAAGACATTTACAATCGATGCTTCGGAGCGGCCCGGAGACGCAATGGGTTTTGAAGTCTTCATGGAGTGTTTCGGCGAAACACAGCACTCGGGAATCTCCAGAGACGCCGTGCGTTCCCTCTTTCCCGTCGTCGAAACGGAATCAGAACCTGACCACTGGCGAGTCCGCTACGATGCGAAGGATTCCTGCCTCGTCTGCGTAACGCCGCTCGCCTCTGATCCACGTAGGTTGAGGTCGCTCTACGTTGACCGCCCCTGTGGCGATCTAAGACTTTGGGAAGCGCTCCTCTCCATCCTTCGCATGGGCTCCATCGTCATATTCTGGCCCGGTGGACCGCCCGTCATTTCCGGCGACGCCACCGCCGCAAATTTACCGGCAGACGTGACAGCCGCGCTCGGACCCGCCAGGTGCGTACGCTCTGCCGAGGAGCTTCTCCGCACGGTACAGGAATCCTGAAGCTGATTCGCAACCGATCACCGCATCGATAGGCATCGCTGAATACGAAAGCAAAACTTGCCGAACGCAATATCGATGTTCCCTTTATGGGCCCACCCTCCTCTTGGGCCGTGCCCCACCCCCTACTACCTCTTTCGCCACCAGTACCCCCGTACCCTCCCTGCTCCTTTTCCCTCTGCTTCATAATCGCAAGTGATTCGTTTTGTGTGTGGTTGGGCTCCTCGGTGACGGCCAGCAGGGGTGTCTTCTCGGGATGTAGTTCGTTCCTGGTGTCTCCCGGTGAATCCGTTGATCCTTCGCTGATTCCGTTCGCCTTTGCCGCCCTCACACAACAGGTGGCGCCTTTGGGCTCGTCGATGGTGCAAAGCATTATTGCGCTCAGTTTCCTCATCGGAACTCTCCTCGTCGGAGTGTTTTTCGCCTACGTCTACTCCCTCAAGCGCCAGCCCTATCTTCTCTATTGGACCGCCGCCTGGGTCTTCTACGGCCTGCACTATCTCTGCCCGGGCCTCTCGATGTGGATCGGTGAAAATCCGCTGCTGACCTCGCTGAATCACGCTCTCTTTGGGTTCGCAGGTATCTGCTTCTTCCTCGGCACGCAGCTTTATACGCGCAAGAAGCTGTGGATCATTCCCGCCATCGTGGCCGCCGTGGTGCTCACAATCTGGTCCGCCGCGAACGCAGTGCAACTCCTGCCCTATTCCTCCTACGTGCCCGCTTCACTCATCTACGTTTATGTCGGCTTCCTCTTCTGGCGCGAAAGCCAGCATCACGAAACTCTCGCCGACCGCCTCTTGAGTGTCTCCTTCGCCGCCTGGGGTTTTGTCTTTCTTGCCTTTCACCTCCTGCATTTCACTCCCGGAGTGCTAGGCCAGATGGCCCGTCCGATCACCGCGGTTCCCACCGCGTTTGTCTCCATGCTCTTGATCATGTCTGTTTACGAGGAAGAGAAGCGCCGCGTCGAGCGCAACATGCTCGCCCTCTCCAACCTCAATCTCGCCACTTCCAGCTTCGTCGGCGGCGAAATTCAGCGCATGCTTGCTCAGGCCCTGGACCGCGTTCTTGGCGTCGTTCGTCTTCCCGCCGGCGCGCTTTTCCTTCATCACGGCGACCCCGCCGGGCCCACCTCCGTCGTCTCCGCCGGCATTCCCGATGAATTCTGCCGCGTCGCACAGGAGCAGGGGCTCGACGATTATCTTGTCGGCCTCGTCTCCCGCCTCGGCGGTTTGCTGGGTTTCCGCGATCTCCGCGATGACAATCTCACGGCCCTCGAAAAAGACGAGCCCATCCGCCATTTCCGCGAACTCGCTCTCAAGCACGGCTTGCGCAGCATCGTGGTCATCAGCCTGCAAGCCAAGGAACAAGCCTTCGGCCTCCTCCTTCTCGGCACCCCCGACAATCGCCGCTTTACCCCTGCCGAGTTGCGCCTGCTTCTCGCCCTTGGCCACCAAATCGGCATGGCCGTCGAAAACAGTTATCTCATCCAGCAAACTTCACGCCGCTCCGAGGAACTCCACGTTCTCAATGAAATCGGCCGCGCTCTCAGCTCCACCCTCGTCCAGGAAGATCTCCTCCGCAAAATCTGGGAAGAGCTGCGCCGCCTCTTCGATGTGGACAACCTCTATCTCGCCACGCCCGATTCCCTGCGCGACGCCATCCAATTTGAGTTGGAAATGATTGCGGGCGTGCGCATGCCGAAACGCTCACGCCCCGCCGGCAATCACCTCACCGAGTACATCCTGCGCACCCGCCAGCCCGTTCTCATTCGCGAAAACCTCGTCACCGAAGTTCGCAAGCTCGGCGTCGATCCGCTGCGCACCACGGGCTCGTTCTGCGGCGTCCCGCTGGTCGCTTACGATCACGCCATCGGCGCGCTATGCATCTTCTCCGATGAAGAACGCGCCTTCGACGAAGGCCATCTTGAGCTGCTTCGCGTGCTCGCCAGTGAAGCCAGCATCGCCATTGAAAACGCCCGCCTCTTCCAGGAAGAGCGCACCAAGGCGCGCCATCTTAATCTCTTGAATCTCATCTCCCGTGACGCCATTGCCACGCTCAACCCCGACGAAGTGTTGGCCAAGATCGCCGAACAGCTCGAAAACGGGTTAACCTACGACCATATCGGCATCGCCATTCTCGACTACACCACGCGCGAGCTTCATATCCAGGCCGAGGGCGGCAAGCGCCGCGGCGCCGCGGGACTTCGCCTTCCCCTCGACACCGGTCTCATCGGCCAGGTCGCGCGCACCGGCAAAGCCGCCACGTTCCGTTCCCTCCCCAGCTCACTGAATGGCCCCAAGCCCGTTCTCGCTGATTCCCTCACCGCCATGGCTCTGCCGATCTTTTACGCCGATTACCTGCACGGCGTCCTTTACGTCGAATCCCTCGAGCGCATCGAATTCTCCGAAGAAGAATCGCTCCTCCTCAGCACCCTTGCCGACTTGATCTCCGGCGCGCTGCACAACGCCCTCACCTTCCAAAAAGCCCAGGAGCAAGCCATCACTGACGGCCTCACCGGCGTCAAGACTCATCGCTTTTTCATGGAAGCTCTCTCTTCCGAATGGAAGCGCTCCTCCCGCGCCGGGCGTTCCTTCGCTCTCGTCCTCATGGACTTGGACCGCTTTAAATTTGTCAACGATTTCTACGGCCACCTCGAAGGCGATTTGGTTCTCCAGCGCGTCGGGCAAATCCTCGAAGGCAACTGCCGCCGCTCGGATGTCGTCGCCCGCTATGGTGGCGACGAATTCGTCATTCTCATGCCGGAGACCTCCATGGAACAGGCCCGCCAGCTTGCCTCCAAGCTGCGCGGCTGGGTTTCCGCCGATCCTCTTCTCCGCGAAAAGAACATCACCGCCAGCTTCGGCATCGCCTGCTACCCTCTTCACGGCTCCACGCCTCAGGAGCTCATCCAGGTCGCCGACGCTTCCATGTATCTCTCCAAGCATCAAGGCGGCAACACCGTCTCCACCGCCGATCACGTTGACCCCCAGGAAGCCCGTCGCTGGAAGCGCGACGTCCTCGAAGCCTATCTCGGGGTCACCCTAAAGCGTCTTTTCTCCACCGGCCCCGAATCCTTCAACGAGATTCACCAGCGCCTCCGCCAGTTCACCGAGTCTCTCCCGGCTTACCGAAGCTTCGACTGCCCCCTCCGTGGACGGCCCTGCCTCTCTTCCCCAATCGATTCTCGACACCGTCACTTCCCTCGCCTACGCCATCGATGCCAAGGATCAGTACACCCAGGGCCACTCCCAAAAGGTTTCCGCCTACGCTGCTTTGCTCGCTGAATCTCTCAGTTTGTCCGAAGCCGAAGTCGAGGAAATTCGTCTGGCCGCCATCCTCCACGATGTCGGCAAAGTCGGCATCCCCGAACACATCCTCAACAAGAACGGCCCGCTCAATCCCGAAGAATGGGACACCATGAAGACCCACGTGACGTTCGCCGCAAGGCTCCTCGAGCCTCTCCCGCAACTCGCGCGCATCCGCCTTATGGTTCTGCACCACCACGAATTCTTCGATGGTTCCGGCTATCCCAACGCTCTCTCTGGCGAAGACATCCCCATTGGCGCGCCGCATCATCACCATCGCCGACTCTTACGACACCATCACCAGTGATCGCAGCTACAAAAAAGGCCGCACCGCCGAAGAAGCTCTCGCCGAACTCGAACGCTGCGCCGGCACGCAATTCGATCCGCGCCTCATCGAAGCCTTTGTCCGCGCCATGCGCCTTCTCCCCAACCCCATCATCGAAGCCGCCTCTCTCCTCTCCCGCAACCCCTGACCTGCGGCAGCGCAGCCTTCCTCTCTCGTTGACTTTCCACCCAGCCTTTCGCCGCCAAGATCGCCTTTCCACAGCCTTTTGGTTGGACCTCACATGCTTTTGTGCGCTGCGTCACTGACGCCATGTTCATCCAGGAACCATAGTGCCCCGTCCGTTCATCACTTTTTGACGGTCCGCACCAGGGGGTTCTCCTGTGAACAACCTATCTTCGCTGTCCACTTACGATGTCCTGCGTCAGCATGGCGTCGATCGCAGGGACTTTCTCCGCTTCTGTGTCACCACGGCCGCGGCCATGGGCCTGGAAGCCTCCATGGTTCCCACGGTCGTCGCCGCGATGGAGACCAAGCCCCGCATCCCCGTCATCTGGCTCCATGGCCTCGAGTGCACCTGTTGCAGCGAGTCCTTTATCCGCTCCTCCCACCCCATCGCCCAGGACATCGTCCTCAACATGATCTCCCTCGACTACGACGACACTCTCCAGGCGGCCGCCGGCTTCCAAGTCGAGCAGATTCGCAAGAAACTCATCAAGGATCACCCCGGCGGCTATCTCCTTGCTGTGGAAGGCAATGCCCCCACCAAGGATGGCGGCGTCTATTGCACCGTCGGCGGCGACACCTTCCTGAACATCCTCAAGGAGACCGCCGAACACGCCAAGGCTATCGTCGCCTGGGGCTCCTGCGCCTCCAATGGCTGCGTCCAGGCCGCTCATCCCAATCCCACCGGGCGCCATGCCTGTCCACAAGCTCATCACCGACAAGCCCATCATCAACGTGCCTGGCTGCCCGCCCATCGCCGAGGTCATGACCGGCGTCCTCACCTACATCCTCACCTTCGACGCCCTGCCCGAACTCGATCGCATCGGCCGTCC
>CAWADS010000041.1:0-5301 GCA_963780785.1 Candidatus Acidiferrales bacterium | reverse complement strand
TGGAGGCAGGTAGCCGGCATCAAACGGATCTTCGGCTGGATCAATGGGCTCTTCCCAGCTTTCGAGCAGCCCCTCGCGCAACAGTCGCTCAATCACCGCGCGGGACATCTGCGCAAGTTTCAGGAGTTGCGGCAGCGGCAGCGGGCCGCGTTCGGCTTGCAGCAGCGCGCGCAGCCGCTCTTCTTTTTCGCCCAGTGGCTTTGTTTCGGCTTGCTCACCCGCACCTTTCCAGGCGACGACGCGTTGCATTTTCCGCTTACGCCCCTGCAGGGTCTCCTGAATTTGCAGGTAGCCGCGCCGCTGCAAGCGTTGCAACCCCTCGGGCGAAATTCCCAGCTTGGCCACAGGACCAACCTGCCAAGTTCCTTTTTTTTCGAGGAGTTTTTGCAGGAACGCGGCCTCGTCATCGCCGAGATCGGTTAGAGTCGTGCCCTGTTGGAGTTTCTCCGCCAGCGCGCGGCCCGTTTCCGTAAGTACGAGTTCGCGCCGCGCCGTCAGCTCCGTGACCGGCGGCATCATCGCGCGGAAGACTTCTCCAATGGGAGCAAGGTAATAGCCCGCGATCCACCGGCCCAGCTCGATGAGCTTTGGCGTCAGTGCCGGCACAAGGTCGATCAGCTTGCTCACCTCGCGGATGGTTGTGCCTTTAGGCGGCGCGTCCGTCAATTCAAGCACCACGCCAACCAGCGATTTTTTGCGGAACGGCACCAGCACGCGCGAGCCGGGCTGCAATTGCGCGCGCAGCGCCTCCGGCACGCTGTAAGTGAATGTCGTGCGCAGGGGAACGGGCAAGGCCACGTTGCAGTAGGAAGCAGACATCCCGCGTGTAGTTTAGCAGGTTGCTGAGAAACGGCAGTTCGTTGTCATCCCTGGCGGTAATTCGTTGTCATCCCGATCCCGCAAAGCGGGAGAGGGATCTGCTTTTCGCCAGAGGCCAGGGAACAAAGCGGCGGGCTTTCAGCGGCTGATCAGCACGATCCCCACAAAAATGCAGAGTATCCCAAACCACTGCAGGCGCGAAACCCGCTCGTGCAGAATCAGCGCAGCCAGCCCTACGGTAACGGCTCCATAGAGAGAGGCAAGCACGCTCACCACGGAAATCTGTTCGAGCTGCATGCCCAGATTGTTGAACACGTAGGCGCTCGTATCGAGGACCCCCACGCCCAGAATCCAGGGCGAGTCTTTCTTTGACGGCGGCGCCAAAGAACTTCCGGCAAACAGAATCACGAGCGCCGCGAGCGAAAAACTCGTCAAGCGAATGATCCAGACCGCAGGCGTCCCTCCCAGTAGCGGGACCACGCGAATTCCCAGCAACCAAAACATCACGCCATAGGTCACCGCCGCGAGCAGCGCCCAGCCCACGCCCAGTCGTCTCTTCGCCGACTGCGTGGCAGGATCACTTGTGTTTGCATCGTCCGGCTGAGTTTCCCCGCGTGCCACCAGAATCACTCCGAGGATCGTCAGGGCAATCCCCACGAGCCGCGCCAGGGTCAGCCGCTCTCCTGTCAGCATGGAGAGCAACAGAGTCAGCACGGGATAACTGGCCGAGAGCGGCGCCACGATGGACATCTTGCCAATCTCAAAAGAACGGTAGAGCGCCATCGTGCCCAAAGCATTGAGCAGGCCCGCGAGAATCCCCCAGGCCCACGGCCGCCAGCCGGAACCGTCCGCCAGATGCCCCCACCCGCCGAGCCAGCGCATCGCCACCGTCAACAGGATGAATCCCGTCAACTGCATGTACAGCATCGTGCGCAGCGTGCCGATTTTCCGCGTGGCGAAGCGCGCAAACAGGTCGGCGCTTCCCCAGGTGAGCGCGGTCAAGAGGCCATAAAGTATTCCCATGATGGATTAAAGGCGCATGTCCAGGAGAAGTTTGCCTGCACCCAGCGGAAAATCCAGCGAAATTTCTGGCATCATGCTATGACGATTTTGATTTCTTCGGCGGCTGCAGGCCCAATTCCGCCATCACGTTTTGCAGGTCTTTCCAAACCTCGCCCTTCGCGTTGGGATTCCGAAGGAGATACGCGGGATGGTAGGTGGCCATGAGCTTGTGGCCGCGCCATTCCAGCCATTGCCCGCGGAATTGCGAAATCCCGCGCGTAGTTTCCAGAAGCGTTTTCGCGGCGACGGCGCCCAGGCACACGATCACCTTTGGCCGGATCACATCAATCTGCCGCAGCAGATACGGCGAACACGTGGCCACTTCATCCGGCTCTGGCGCGCGATTTTCCGGCGGCCGGCATTTCACGACATTGCAGATGTAAACGTCTTTGCGCTGCAGGCCCATCGCTTCGATCATCTGCGTCAGCAATTTGCCGGCGCGGCCGACAAACGGGATGTCCCTGCTGATCTTCGTCGGCGCCCGGCCCCTCGCCGATAAACACGAGCTCGGCCTTGGGACTGCCATCGCCAAAAACTATTTTGTTACGGCCCTTGTGCAGCTTGCACCGCGTGCAATCGCCGATGTCTTCGCGAATCTTCGGCAGCGTGTCGTCCTTGATCTTATCGACGCTCTCGAAAAGCGTGGGGCCCGAAGGCGCAACGATTGGAGCGATGCGCGACGCTGGAGCCATGGCAGCCGGCTTCAGCGGCAGCGGCTTGACGAGGGGCTTGGGCAAGGAATTCTCCTGAAGGGCGGAACTGGGCACTGGTGTCGAAACGGGTGGCACAAAACTCGTAGCTGCTGCGGGAGTACGATCCCGATAGAAGAAGCGTATGCCCAAGTCCTCGTAATACCGCAGGCGTTCTTCGATTTTCTGTTGCAGGGATTCCGGGGCGCGTTCGGCCATGATCGCTCAGCCGCCTGCCCTGTGCGTCGCAGGCTTGCTGCGCAGAACGCCGCGGAGCCGCACCGCCTCGTCCAGAATGCGCTCGGCCACTTCGCCCTTGCTCAGCCGGGGCAGCGGGAGATCGCGGCCATCGCGGGAAAACAGGGTAACGATATTGGTGTCGTGATCGAAGCCCGCGCCCTCCGCGGTCACATCATTCGCAACCATCAGGTCCGCATTTTTCTGCGCAAGTTTCTTCCGCGCGTTCTCCGCGACGTGCTCGGTCTCCGCCGCGAATCCCACAACAATCCGCTCGCCCTTTTCCTTCGCCAGGGTGGCGAGAATGTCGGCGTTGGGTTCCAGGTGAATCGTCAGCGCTTCCTTGCTGCGCTTGATTTTCGAGCTTGCCGGTTCGGCTGGCCGGTAATCCGCCACCGCCGCCGCGAAAACGGCCAGCGAGCAGGCTGGAAAATGCTTCCGCGCGGCAGCCAGCATCTCCACCGCCGTACGCACATCCATGCGCTCGACGCCCTCAGGAGTTGCCAACGCAGTCGGGCCCGTGATCAAAATTACCTTGGCCCCGCGCTGTGCGCCCGCCGCTGCCACCGCATAGCCCATCTTTCCCGAAGAGCGATTGGTGATGTAGCGGACGGGATCGATGTCCTCACAGGTGGGACCAGCGGTAACCAGCAAAGTCTCTCCCGCCAAATCGCGTTTCGTCTGCGCAATTCCCTGCACCGCTTTCAGAATTTCGTCGAGTTCCGCCAAACGCCCTGGCCCGGTCATGCCACAGGCGAGGTACCCGGCATTGGGTTCAACAACGTGTACGCCCCGCGCCTTCAGCGCCGCCACATTTTCCTGGGTTGCTGCGTGCTGCCACATGTTGACGTTCATCGCTGGGGCCACAATCACCGGTGCTGTGGAGGCGAGATACAACGTGGAGAGAAAATCGTCGGCCAGGCCGCGCGCAAATTTTGCAAGCGTGTCCGCGGTGGCCGGCGCCACAAGCAGCAGATCGGTGCGCTGCGCGACGGCAATGTGCTCAATGGCGGATTCGACGTTGGCTTCGCCGGTGGAAGACTTGGCAAAAAGATCGGTGATGACTTTCTGGCCGCTGAGGGCTGCAAACGTCAGGGGCGTGACGAACTCACAAGCTGCGCGCGTCATCACCACCTGGACGCTGTGGCCCTCCTGTTGTAGACGACGAACGAGTTCCGCGGACTTGTAAGCCGCGACTCCACCGGTGACCCCAAGGGTGATGCGCATGGAATCCTCGCGGGCGCGCTACCTGCGCCGCTTGACGCTTTCCTTCTCCTCGTCGCTCCCGGGCTCGGTGAAATCGTATTCAATCAAGCCACTGGTAACCTCTTCGCAGGCAATACGCGTCGCCTTCAGCGTTCGCAGGTTCTCCACCAGGGGCGGTGCGCCCGCCATAATCTGCCGGGCGCGTCGAGCGGCCAGCACGACATAGGCAAACTGGCTCTCCGGAGCTTTGGTTTGCACGGTCATGAGTGTCTTACCCTCCAAACGATGCCAGGACTTGATTCACGCGGTCTCGGCGGCGAGCACTGCCGCAACGCAATGCCAGGAGAATCGCCTGGGCTTCGCGGCCGGCACTTTCCACGTCGTCGTTCACCACGCAAAAATCGTAAAACTCTTCGCTCGCGGCAATTTCATCGCGGGCCATGGCCAGCCGCCGGGCAATTTCCTCGTCGGAGTCCTGGCCGCGGCTGCGCAAGCGCCGTTCCAGTTCCTGCCGCGAGGGCGGCAAAATAAAAATTGCCACGGCTTCCGGCAATTTCTTCTTTACCTGCGCCGCGCCCTGCACGTCAATCTCGAGCACCAGATCCAGGCCCCGCGCCCGCGATTCGTTCAGCCATTTCTTGGGCGTGCCGTAGGAATGCTTCCCAAAGACACGCGCATATTCCAGAAAATCACCCCGGGCGACCATGGCGTCGAACTCCGCCTCGGTGACGAAATCATAACATTTTCCAGAGGCCTCGGTCGCCCGCCGGGGCCTGGTGGTGCAGGATATCGAAGGCATCGTCCCCGGCAGCTCCAATACCTTCTGCACCAGCGTCGATTTCCCCGAGCCCGACGGCCCGGACACGATCACTACCAGCGGTGCAAATCCGTTTCCCTCGCTCATTCGATGTTCTGCACCTGTTCCCGCAATTTCTCGATTTCCGCTTTGATCTCCAGCGCGATTCCCGTGATTGCCAGGGCTTCGCTTTCCACGCCGGGCGTCTTGGAAAGCATGGTGTTCGCCTCGCGCTGCATTTCCTGAAGCAGAAAATCGAGTTTCTTGCCGAGTTCGCCGGCGCCGTCCAGAAGTTGCGCGAACTGCTGCAGGTGGCTGCGCAGCCGGTCTAATTCTTCACTGATATCGCTTCGTTCCGCAAGTAAGGCGGCCTCCTGCGCCAGGCGCGCGGGATCGATGCTGTTGCCGCTGAGCAGCTCTTTGAGCCGGGAGTCCAAGCGGCGCGCGAAAGCCGGCCTCAGACTCTCCACCAGGCCGCGCACCCGCTCCACC
>CAWADS010000040.1:0-15161 GCA_963780785.1 Candidatus Acidiferrales bacterium | reverse complement strand
GGTGCAGGGAATCGCGCAGACGAAGCGCGATTTGGCGGGCGAGACTCTGCTGGTTACCGCCGGACCCACCTGCGAGGACATCGATCCCGTCCGCTACATCACCAATCGCTCTTCGGGAAAGATGGGCTATGCGGTGGCGGAGGCCGGGGCACGGCGCGGGGCCAAGGTCATATTGATCACGGGCCCGACGGCGTTGGCGACTCCCGAGGGCGTGGAGCGCGTGGATGTGCGCACGGCGGAGGAAATGCTGGCTGCCGCGCGGAAACATTTTCCAGCCTGCTCGCTGGCGGTTTTCGCGGCGGCGGTGGCGGATTACCGGCCGGCCGAACCGGCAAGCTCGAAAATCAAACGCAGCAAGGAAGCGCTGACGATTCGCCTGGAACCCAATACCGACATTCTGGCCACCCTGGCGAAGGAAAAGGGCGAACGGATTGTTGTGGGATTCGCGGCGGAGACCGACCACGTCGCGGAAAACGCGCGAAAGAAGCTTGCGCAGAAAAATGCGGACCTGATCGTTGCGAATGACGTGACGGCGGAGGGCGCGGGCTTTGACCACGACACCAATATCGTTACGCTGTTTTCCCGCGATGGCCGCGATCTCCCGCTGCCTCGGATGAGCAAAGCCGAAGTGGCCGAGCGCATTCTGGACGAGGCGATGCGGCTCCGCGGCGTTTTGCGCAGCAAGCCCGCCACGCATCGGGCCGGCGACTGAGCGATCATGGCCGAACGCGCTCCGGAATCCCTGCAACAGAAAATTGAAGAACGCCTGCGGTATTACGAGGACCTGGGCATCCGCTTGTTCTATCGGGATCGCACTCCCGCGGCAGCCACGAGTTTCGTCCCAACCGTTTCGACACCAGCGCCCACTTCCGCCCTTGAGGAGAATTTTTTGCCCAAGCCCATCGTCAAGCCGTTGCCGCCGAAAGCGGCTGCGGTCGCTGCAGCGCCGCGCATCGTGCCCGTCGTCGCGCCTTCGGGTCCCACGCTTTTCGAGAGCGTCGATAAGATTAAGGACGACACGCTGCTGAAGATTCGCGAAGACATCGGCGATTGCACGCGCTGCAAGCTGCACAAGGGCCGCAACAAAATTGTGTTTGGGGATGGCAGTCCCAAGGCCGAGCTCGTGTTTATCGGCGAGGGGCCGGGCGCCGACGAAGATCAGCAGGGAATCCCGTTTGTCGGCCGCGCCGGCAAATTGCTGACGCAGATGATCGAAGCGATGGGCCTTCAGCGCAAGGACGTTTACATCTGCAACGTGGTGAAATGCCGGCCGCCGGAAAATCGCGCGCCGGAACCGGATGAAGTGACCACGTGCTCGCCGTACCTGCTGCGGCAGATCGATGTGATCCGGCCAAAGGTGATCGTGTGCCTGGGCGCCGTCGCCGCGAAAACGCTTCTCGAAACGACGCGCGGCATTTCGCAATTTCGCGGCCAATGGCTGGAATGGCGCGGCCACAAGCTCATGGCCACCTATCATCCCGCGTATCTTCTGCGGAATCCCAACGCGAAGGGCGAAGTCTGGAAAGACCTGCAGAAGGTGATGGCGGAATTGGGCCTGCAGCCGCCGAAGAAATCAAAATCGTCATAGCATGATGCAAGAAAATTCCCTGCATTTTCCGCCGGACGCAGGCAAACTCCTCCTGGACATGTACCGCTTAATCCATCATGGGAATTCTCTACGGCCTCTTGACCGCGCTCACCTGGGGAAGCGCCGACCTGTTTGCGCGTTTCGCTACGCGGAAGATCGGCACGCTGCGCACGATGCTGTACATGCAGTTGACGGGATTCATCCTGTTGACGCTGGCGATGCGCTGGCTCGGCGGGTGGGGGCATCTCGCGGACGGTTCCGGCTGGCGGCCGTGGGCCTGGGGAATTCTGGCGGGCCTGCTCAATGCTTCGGGCACGATGGCGCTTTACCGTTCCTTTGAGATTGGCAAGATGTCCATCGTGGCGCCGCTTTCGGCCAGCTATCCCGTGCTGACATTGCTGCTTTCCGTGTTGACCGGGGAGCGGCTGACCCTGGCGCGACTCGTGGGCATGGCGCTGGCGATCCTTGGCGTCATTCTGGTGGCGCACGGCGAAACTCTGCCGGACGACGCGAACGTAATTGATGCCGCCACGCAGCCGGCGAAGAAGCGGCTGGGCGTGGGCTGGGCGCTGCTGGCGGCTGTGGCCTTTGGCGTGATGTTCTGGTTGCTGGGGATTCGCGTGGTGCCGCTGCTGGGGGGAGCGCCGACGGTCTGGATCATTCGATTGACGAGTTTTTCTTTCGCGGCGGTTGTGATTCTGATTGCGGGAAGTTCTCTGGCGCCGCCGACGCGGAAAGACGCGCCTTGGATTCTGGGCGTGGGGATCCTCGATACGAGCGCGTACGTGTTCAACAATCTGGGCATGCAGCTCGAACAGGTTTCCGTGGTGAGTGTGCTCGCTTCGCTCTACGGAGCGGTGACGGTGGGGCTCGCCGCGCTCATTCTACGCGAGCCGGTGTCGCGTCTGCAGTGGCTCGGCATTTTTTCTATTTTTGTGGGGATCATCCTGATCAGCCGCTGAGAATCCATCTGTTTTTTCCTTGGTCGTTTGCGAAAAGCAGATCCCTCGCTTCGCTCGGGATGACAACGAAGTACCCGAGATGACAAGGAATTACCGCCAGGGATGACAACGAATTACCGTTTTTCAGCAACCTGCTAAACTACACGCGGGATGTCTGCTTCCTACTGCAACGTAGCCTTGCCCGTTCCCCTGCGCACGACATTCACCTATGGCGTGCCGGAGGCGCTTCGCGCGCAGTTGCAGCCCGGCTCGCGCGTGCTGGTGCCGTTCCGCAAGAAATCGCATGGTTGGCGTGGTCCTTGAACTGACGGACACGCCGCCCGAAGGCGCAACCATCCGCGAGGTGAGCAAGCTGATCGATCTTGTGCCGGCGCTGACGCCAAAGCTCCTGGAGCTGGGCCGGTGGATCGCGGGCTACTACCTTGCGCCGATTGGCGAAGTTTTCCGGGCGATGATGCCGCCGGTCACGGAGCTGACGGCGCGGCGCGAACTCGTACTTACGGAAGCGGGCCGCGCGCTGGCGGAGAAACTCCAGCAGGGCGCAGCTCTAACCGATCTCGGCGATGACGAGGCCGCGTTCCTGCAAAAACTCCTCGAAAAAAAAGGAACTTGGCAGGTTGGTCCTGCGGCCAAGCTGGGAATTTCGCCCGAGGGATTGCAACGGCTGCAGCGGCGCGGCTATCTGCAAATTCAGGAGACGCTGCAGGGACGCAAGCGGAAGACGCAACGCGTTGTCGCGTGGAAAGGCGCGGGCGAGCAAGCCGAAGCAAAGCCGCTGGGCGAGAAGGAAGAGCGGCTGCGCGCGCTGCTGCAAACCGAACGCGGCCCGCTGCCGCTGCCGCAACTCCTCAAGCTTGCGCATCTTTCCCGCGCGGTGATTGAGCGGCTGCTGCGCGAAGGGCTGCTCGAAAGCTGGGAAGAGCCCATCGATCCCGCCGAAGATCCGTTCGATGCCGGCTACCTGCCGCCGGCGCATTCGTTGAATGAAGCCCAGGAGCGCGCGTTCGGCGCCATCCGCGCGCGTTTTGAACTGGGCGAATTTGGCGTGCAGCTCCTGCACGGCGTCACGGGCAGCGGCAAGACGGAAGTGTACTTGCGCGCCGTGCAGGATACGCTGGCGCGCGGGAAAACCGCGCTGATTCTCGTGCCGGAAATTGCGCTGACGCTGTGGATCGGGCGGCAGTGCCGCGCGTGGTTTGGGGCGAGCTTCGAGGGCGTCGCGGTGCTGCATTCGGCGCTCAGCGACGTGGAGCGCGCGCGCGAGTGGTGGCGCGTGCGCAATGGCCAGGCGCGCGTCGTCGTGGGCACGCGGTCGGCGGTGTTTGCGCCGCTCGAAAATCTTGGCTTGCTGATCGTGGATGAGGAGCAGGAGAACAGCTACAAGCAGGAAGAAACGCCGACGCTATCACGGGCGCGACGTCGCCATCGTGCGCGCCAAGCTCGAAAATGCCGCGGCGCTGCTGGGTTCCGCCACGCCTTCGCTTGAGACCTATCACCACGCCGTCAACGGAAAATACGAACTGCTCACCCTGGCCGAGCGCGTGGAGAATCGCTCGCTGGCCGCCGTGGAGATTGTGGATCTGCGCCAGGAATTTCAGCAGACCCACCAGGCCAGCCCCATTTCGCAGGTGCTGCACGCGGGGATTGCGGAGTGCCTGTCGTTTCAGACGCAGGTTCTCATTCTGATCAATCGCCGCGGCTATTCCTGGTCGGTGCTCTGCCGGAGTTGCGGCGCTTCCGTGCAGTGCGCCAATTGCAGCATCTCGATGACCTACCACAAGAGCCGCAACCGCCTGGAATGCCACTATTGCGGCTCGACGCAGCCCGTGCCGAAGGTGTGCCCGAAGTGCGACTCGAAGTATGTCTATTTTTTCGGCGAAGGCTCCGAGCACCTGGAAGAACGCCTGCGCAAGGAATTTCCCGGGGCGCGGATTGCGCGGCTGGACCGCGACACCGCGCGCACCAAGCGGCAATACCAGGAAACGCTGGGCGCGTTCGCCGGCGGCGCGCTGGATATTCTGGTGGGCACGCAAATGCTCGCCAAGGGGCACGACTTCCAGCGCGTCACGCTGGTCGGCGTAATCTCCGCGGATTCCGGGCTGAGCCTGCCGGACTTTCGCGCCGCGGAGCGCACCTTTCAATTGCTCACGCAGGTGGCGGGGCGCGCGGGGCGCGGCGATCTGCCCGGCCGCGTGCTCATTCAGACGTATTACCCGGAGCATTACGCGATTCAGGATGCGGTGCGCCAGGATTATCCGTCGTTCTTCGAGCGCGAATTGCATTTCCGCCGCATGATGGCCTATCCGCCGTTCACGTCGCTGGCGAATGTGATTGTGCGGGATACAAAACTCGAGAATGTGATCCGGTGGTCGCGCCAGCTTTCGGAATATTTTTCGCCGCAGGATGGGAAAGGGCTTGCGCATCCTCGGACCGGCTTCGGCTCCGCTGGCGCGCCTGAAAAAAGAGCATCGCTTTCAGTTTCTGCTGAAGTCGCCGAAACGCACGCTGCTGACGAAGGTGCTCACCGGCGCGCTGGCCTTTTGCGACGCGCACGAAATCCCGCAAACCGCCGTGCTCGTGGATATGGACCCGCTGACGTTGCTGTGATCGCGCAGGCCAACAATCGACTGCGGAGTGGCCGCTTGGTGGCAGCGGCTCATTCTCCAAGAGGTTCAGCGGTTGGAAGAACGACATGCGACATCTACTTGACGCGATGGATTGTTCCGTTCGTTTCGACCTTGTAGACGCCGCTTTTGGTCCCAACGAATTCCGGCAGAGGATGCGTTTGGCGCAGAACGTGGAAAACGTCGGTGTCTTCCGGCGTGTCGGTCAACACATGGCTGTGCACACCAGCGGCAGGCTTTGCTCCTGCCGGGACGGAACTTTTACCCTCCAGAATTGACTTATGAAGCTGACGCGTTTCGATTATTGTGCCGCCATCGGCGGACAACAGGAAACGCGTGTCACCGCCCAGCGGGTAGACCTCCGCCACGGTTTGCGCTGGCAAAACGTACACGTACAGTTGGCCCGAGTCCAACGGGATAACATAGGTGTTATAGGGACGCTTCTCAAGGTGAGAGGCTTGTAGCGAGATTTCAATTGCCTTTGCCGCAATATAAAAGTATCCAGTGTCCTTTTGTGGCGGGTCGTAGGTGTTGGCCGTGAATTTCTTGGGGTCGCTTTCCTGAGTTGCTTCGTACGCAATGAGGAAAGCGTCCTTTGTCTCACTGAATCGGCCAAAAACGACGACCCAACCTGCGTCGGTCTTCCGGGCAATGTACCCGCGCACGACTCCCTCCGCAGGCTTCAAGGCCTTGACGGCGTCGGTGGCATGCCAGGACGCGACGTCATAGTCAGCGAGCATTCGTCCTCGGGCGGTAATTGGCGCCAACTCCGAGTCAGAAAGCGGTTTGCTCTTTTGTGCCAATACCGAGGAAGTGCAAAGAGCTAGCGCGATGACTACTTTCAAAGAGATTCGCATTTTCCTACTCTCAATCGAGGCATTACTCCAGCTTTGAGTGGCGGAGAAGTTCAGGTTGCCACAACACGTTCAATATATACCATCAGTAAGTCGATCAGGAGGGCAGATAAACCTAGAGCGGATTGGCCATGAAGCAGAGGAGAAAGACGAGCAGCGCCAGGAGCGCGCCGAATCTGCGGTTGGGGTCGAGCGGCGTGGGATCGTAAATCGGGGCGGCGCGGAAGTAGCGCACGCCAAACAGGAGCGCGGCCCAGATCAGCCAGCCCCTCCACAGGAAAATATCCCATGGGCAGCAAAACGAGCGGCAAGACCAGCGAAACCACGCGATGCAGCCGCGGGCTGACGGAGCGCAGAATGTGCCCGCCATCGAGCTGCCCCACGGGCAGCAAATTCAACGCCGTGGCAAAGAGCCCGACCCAGGCGGCGCGGCCCACGGGATGCAAGAGCAAATCCCCCGCATGGGCATTCGGTTGAATCACCGCGGCAATCAACCGCATCACCCCAGGCACGCCGAAAACCAGATCGCCGTCGCCATTGCTCGTGAGCGCTGGAACCACTTTCGCGTGGAGCACTCCATACGCCATCGCGGGAATCGCCAGGAGAAATCCCACCAGCGGCCCGGAAGCGCCGACATCGAACAGCGCGCGCGCGGAACGTATCGGCGAACGAATCAGGATGAACGCGCCGAATGTCCCTATCAGCGTCGGCGCGGGAATAAACATCGGGTAGCTGGAGCGGATGTGGTGATACCGGCAGGCGAAGTAATGCCCCAATTCGTGCGCCAACAGAATCGCCAGCAGCGTGACCGCGAAGGGAAGGCCGGTCAAAAGTGTGGCGGGATGGCGATAGGCGAGAGTGAACGTCTGCAAGAAGGTGTCAATCGAGGCAGCCTGATTGTGCGCATAGGCAGCGGCGAAATGCGTGCCCGCCAGGAGACACGTGATCAGCGTAAGGAAAAACAGAAACGCCGCAAGGATGAGCGAACGAGTTGGAGGGATGCGGAGGAGTTGCTGCGTAAGAAGGCCCGTACGCGGCCAAATCCCGCCAGCTATTGGCACCCAGAAGAGCGGGAGCGCGCTGCTCTGTTTCCGGTGGGGTCACGAAATTTTACTTGGCCGCACCTGCAACGGTACCTTCAAGGCCCTGCAGTTCTTTGCCGGGCTTGAAGCGCACCGCTTTGCCGGGAGGAATGCTGACCTCTTCTCCCGTGCGAGGATTCCGCCCAATGCCGGTCTTGCGCGGCTTCACGCTAAAGACTCCGAACTTGCGCAATTCGATGCGCTGACCCCGGCCCAGGGCGCCCTTCAACGATTCAAAAATCGTCTCCACGGCTTGTTCCGCTTTGGTCCGACTGATGTTGGTTCTGCCTACCACCGCGTTTACGATATCGAGCTTGATCACACCGGCCTCCGGGGGGCTACGTGGCCCGATGCTATTGGGTGCGGCGCAGGTTGTCAAGACGTGTTCCCTCGACTACACTCTTACTTTTTAAGAGCGCGCATTTTTCATATCTGTGTTAGGAGGAATGGATGTCCGTTAAGCCCGACCGTTGGATTCGCAAGATGGCGCTGGAGCACAGGATGATCGAGCCGTTTACCGACCGGCAGATGCGGGAAGGCGTCATCAGCTACGGCGTCTCCTCGTATGGGTACGACATCCGGGTGGCGGACGAGTTCCGGATTTTCACCAATGTGAACTCGACGACCGTTGATCCGAAGCATTTTGACCCTCGTTCGCTGGTGGAGTTACAAGGGCGATGTCTGCATCATCCCGCCGAACTCGTTTGCGTTGGCGCGCTCGGTGGAGTATTTCCGCATCCCGCGCAATGTGCTGACGATTTGCCTGGGCAAATCCACCTACGCGCGCTGCGGCATCATCGTGAATGTCACGCCGTTTGAGCCGGAATGGGAAGGCTTTGTGACGCTGGAAATCAGCAATACCACACCGCTGCCGGCGAAAATTTATGCCAACGAAGGCCTGTGCCAGGTGATCTTTTTCGAGAGCGACGAAGATTGCGAAGTCAGCTACAAGGACAAAAAAGGGAAGTACCAGGCGCAAGGCGGCATCGTCCTGCCGCGGCTGTAGAGGATGCGGAAAACAATGGCTCGATTCGTCATTCCGAGCGAAGCGAGGAATCTCTCCTTGGCGGAAACCCAGAGAAAAGGGATCTCGCCGTGCGATAAACCGTACCTCACTCCGCAGACTCCGTTCGGAATGACGGGATGATGCTCTTTTCGCAAGCTGTAGAGAGCGGTGGCGCGAATTCTCGCGCCTTGATTATTTCTGCGCGAAGGGCGCGGCTTGGCCCCACTGCCCGCTCATGACAAATTCGTGCAAAGGCTTGCGCGTCCCGGGCGCCAACTCGCGCTCGCGCAACGGTTCCGGAAGTGTTTGCGGGTCACCCGCATAGCCGATGGCGAACGCGGCAATGGGCTCCCAGCCATTCGGAATTGCGAAGGCTTCCATGGCCTTGTGGGGATCGAATCCCGCCATTTGATGGACGAATAGCCCTCGCGAAGTGGCTTCCGTGGTCAATTGCGAGACCGCCGCGCCCGTATCGTAAAAGGCGTTGCGGTTGGAATGCCCATTCTTCGCAAACGCGAGTTCCGAGACGGCGATGGCCAGCACGGGCGCGTGCTTCGCCCAGGTTTGGTTGACTTCCACGAGCGTGCCAAGAATTTTCCGGAAGGTGTCCGCCGTCTCCCTTGGTTCCCACCACGAAATGCCCACGGCTGCTCGTTATTGCTGGAGGGCGCCCAACGCGCGGCTTCAAACAAACTCCGGAGAATTTCCGGTGAAACCGCTTTTTCCGAGAAAGCGCGCGGGCTCCAGCGTTCGCGGATCAATTCATGGACGGGATATTGTGTGGCTGCCGGCTTGTGCATCTGTTTTCTCCTAAGGATTTCCAAAACCGGGATTGCGGCGGGCGGCGCGTTTGCGCCGCCCGGCAATACTCCGCAATCCAGCCCGGTGCTGGCGCGGTTTACTTGCCCGGCGGCGGAATTACCATCTCCACGTCCAACGTGATGCGCACTTCATCGCTCACCACCACCCCGCCGGAATCCAGCGTCTTGTTCCAGCTCACGCCGAAGTCCTGGCGGTTGATCTTGGCGGTGGCGGAAACGGCCGAGCGCTGGAGTCCCCAAGGATCCTTGATCGGAGCCTTCGGGCCTTCGACATTCAGCACCACCTGCTTGGTAACGCCACGGATGGTAAGGTCGCCGGTCACCCGCAACTCGCCGGGGGAGACCTGCTCCACCTTGGTGGACTTGAAGGTAAGGGAAGGGAATTTAGCCACATCGAGGAAATCGGGGCTTTTGAGGTGTTTGTCGCGGTCGGGCTCGCGCGTGTCCACGGAAGTGGCGTCGATGGCGACATTCACCGTGGATTTGGTGATGTCCTGATCATCCAGGACAACCGTGCCCTTCACACCGTGAAACTCGCCGCGGACGGTCGAGATCATCAAGTGAGTCACGCCAAATTGCGCCGAAGAGTGTTGCGGATCAATCTGCCATGTGGTCGTGCCCGCGCTTGCGGGCAACGCCAGCGTTGCCGCCAGACCTGCCGTCACTGCCAACCGGGGAAGATTCCACTTCATGAGTTCTTTCTCCTTTATTTTTTGGCTGCGAAAATAGTTCTTTGGATGCGCCAGTGCGCTAGGCAAATTCACGCTTTTCCACTTCTGCCAGCAACTTGGCCAGGGTCCTGAGCTGGGCGGCGCTCATGTGGCGAAATTGGCTTTTGTGCAAGTCCCGGACGGGCTGGTCCAGTTTCTTTAACGCCGCCAGGCCTTCTTCCGTGATGCGGGTTTTCACCACGCGCCGGTCCTCTTTCTCGCGGTGGCGCGTGATCCAGCCGTGATTTTCCATGCGGTCCAAAAGGCGGGTGATGTCCGGGTCATGCGAGATCATGCGCTCGCTAATGCCGCGGCAGAGGAGACCCTCGGGTTCCGCGCCGCGCAGGATGCGCAGGACGTTGTACTGGGCCATGGTCAGGCCGGCGGATTTGATCAGTTGCTCGGCTTCCTGGGAAAGGGCATCGGCGGTTTTGAGGAGGGCGACGAAGATGTGGCCCTCGAGAGGGACGCCCGGGGAGGAGGCCTGGTTGCGGGAATTCATGTCCCAAGAATAGTCGTTGATACGACTATTGTCAAGACGAAAATGTCCCCCGCCTTCGCGCCTAGTACCGTTCCAACTTGTTTCAGCAAATCCCTTCGAGAACACTCGTTCCGTGTTCGCCTCAGACGCCTGGACCGTCATTCTGCCCAAAGAGTTGGAACGGCACTAGGGCTTCCTCACCGGGCGCAGGTGCACCTCGCTGATAAAACTCTGCGGCCCCTGCATCGCCACCATGCCCACAACGTGCGCCACATCCTCCGCGGTCAAGACTTTTTTCGGGTCCTTCGGCCCGCTCCCGGAGAAATCCGTGGCCACGCTTCCGGGGCATATGACGCTCACGCGGATCCCATACCCGCGCAAGTCCTCCGCCATGCAACCGCTCAAACCCTGCAAGCCCCACTTGGACGCGCAGTAGATCCCGCCGCCCGCAAAGGTATTTTTTCCAGCCAGGGAACTGATATTGATGATGTCTCCACCACCGCGCCGGATCATCGCAGGCACCACGGCCCGCGAAACCAGGAAGGCGCTCTTCAAGTTTGTATTGAGAACACGGTCCCACTCCTCTTCGCTTTTCTCGTGGACGGGGCCGAAGCCGCCGATGCCTGCATTGTTCACCAGGATGGTGATGGGCCCCAGTTCCCGCTCCGTGGATTCCACCAGCGAGGCAATATCGCCGGGCTTGGTCACATCGGCGGTCTGCGCGTGCACGCGGGCCCCCAGTGCACGCAAGTCTTGCGCGGTGCTCATCAGCGGTTCCCTGCTGCGCCCGCAGATGCTCACCGCCGCGCCCAGTTTTGCCAGCCGCTGCGCGATGGCCTTGCCGATGCCGCGGCCGCCTCCCGTGATGAGCGCCACTCCCCCCGCCAGAGGTATTGCCGTGCCGGGGCCGCTATTTGCCGTGCTTATGTCCGCCATTTGATTTCTCCCTGCCCAAGCCATGCATTTTATGCGACACTCATCTTATTCCCAAGGATGCCGCTCTGCATCGGATGCCTCGGAGGTGCACCGGGGTTGAATCGCAAGGTTCGCGAACGCTATCGTTCGCCCAGGGACTCTTCCGGTTTTCTGCCGGAAGCGACTTGCGAATGGGAGGCGGCTGCACCTATAATTCAGCAGTTTCCGAAAGAGCAGTGCCGGTTCGCGGGGAAATTCAGGATTTCCGGTGAGCGCCGTTGATTGCTGCCGGATTGTGTGATTTCATTTCATTGGTTGCGGCGAGGAGATAAGGGAATGAACGCTACACGTAGGATGGCAAGTCTTGCGGTGCTTGGGGCGCTTTTCCTCTTCTGTATCACGGCGGCTCCGGCGATGGCGCAGGGGACCGGAGGCGGTGCTGCGGGCCAGCAGAAGTACACCATGGCGGAGTACAACGCCTGGCAGGCGGCTGATGCTGAAAAGAACCCTGCGGTGCAGCTCAAACTGCTGGACGACTTTGTCGCGAAGTATCCCAATTCGGCCCTTTTGAACTACATATATGCGCTGTATTACAAGAATTACGGCGCGCAAAAGAATTTCCCGAAGACCATTGAGTATTGCAGCAAGCTCATCGCTCTCGGCGACAAGGCCAGCATCACGGAGAGGTACGAGGCTTACTCCGTCTGGGCCTTCGCCTACTTCAATATTCCCAACCCCGACGCCCAGACCGCCAAGGCCGCTCATGATGCCGCGCTTGCCGGGGTCAAGATCGTCGATTCGGTTCCCAAGCCCGAGGGCGTGGACGACGCCAAGTTCGCCGAAGATAAGAAGAGGTCCATCATCTTCTTCTATGGAACGGCGGCGAATGCCGCCCTCGCCGCCAAGGATTGCGCGGGCGCCGTGGAATCCTACAAGGCAGTACTGGCGTTGACCCCGGACGACCTGACGTCTAACTACAGCCTCGGCAAAGCCTATTCCTGCACGACCCCGCCGCAACAAGCCAACGCGCTATGGGCCTATGCGCGCGCGGCGAGCTCCAAGAATGCCAATGAGACGCAGTCCAAGTCGGTCAAGACGTACTTGCGTAAGCTCATCGTGAACTTCCAGGGTGGCACGGTTTGCGATGCGCTGACCGACGCGGAAATGAACGAACTGCTGCAGCTCGCCTCGAGCTCCGTGGACCGCCCAACCAGCTACAAGCTCCCCAGCAGCGCCGATCTTGACGCGGCGCGCAAGGATATGACCATCGCCTCCGTTTTCACCGATCTGAAGGCCGGCGGCGACAAGGCCAAGCTCACCTGGTCGGCTTCGTGCGGTCTGGAGTTCCCGGACGTTCCCGGCAAGGTGATTGAAGTGGCCGGCGGAACGGACCCCGTGGTCATCAAGACCGCTTTCGTCACCACCGATGCGGAATTTGCAGCGGCGACCATCGCCAACATGGAGTTCAAGATTGCAGGCCAGCCCGAAGCCGGCAAGCTCGCAAAGGAAGCCTTCGTGCACATCACCGCGACCTTGACCGCTTACGATCCCGACCCGGCATTCATGGTTCACTGGGAAAAGGGCAAAGTGAGTGCGGACGATCTGCCTAAGGAAAAAGCGCCTGTGAAGAAGCCGGTCCGGAAGCCTGCGGCGAAGCCACAGTAATTCCTCTTTTCGCGAAACAGACCAAGGGGCCTCGAACTCGATTCGAGGCCTCTTTTTCTTGAAGCGTACGGAATTTCTTTTCTTGGGAGTCTCGTCCGGGGCGCTCGCCGTTTGGCCCGGCACTGCTCTAGCGGCCGCGCCCGCGGCGGTGATCCAGTTTGTATTCCGTCATCTTGCGGCTCAGGGTATTGCGGTGGATCCCCAAGACCTCGGCGGCACGGGACTGGTTGCCGTTGGTGCGCTCGAGCACGCGCTTGATGAAACGCTTCTCAAATTCGCCCACCGCCTCGTCGAACAGGATGCCGCGCTCCACCATCTGCGTAACAAGCCCTTCCAATTGATCTCTCACGTGCGCACTCTCCGCTGATTTGCGTATTTTGACGAGGGCCGGCTTGCTACTCCAATTCGTGCCCTACCAGGATCCGGTAGGCTTCCCGGTATTTGGCACGGGTCGCGGCGACGACGTCGGGGGGCAGGACGGGTCCGGGTGGCGTTTTAGGCCACTGGATCCTCTCGAGGTAGTCGCGCACAAACTGTTTGTCAAAGGAAGGCTGGGCGCCGCCGGGCTTGTACTGCGCGGCAGGCCAAAATCGCGAGGAATCCGGCGTGAGCGCTTCGTCAATCCAGAGGAGTTGGCCGTTGAGCAACCCAAACTCGAATTTGGTGTCCGCCAACAGGATTCCCCGCGGTTCGGCGTAGGCCATTGCCCGGCGATACAGCTCCAGAGTGACGCTGCGCACCTGCCCGGCAAGTTCCTCGCCGAGGATTCCCGCCGCTTGTTCGAACGGGATATTCTCATCGTGTCCGGTGACCGCTTTGGTCGCCGGTGTAAATATCGGTTCGGGGAGCTTGTCGGACTCCCGCAAACCGTCCGGCAGGGAAATGCCGCAAACCTTTCCCGAGGCACGGTACTCCTTCCAGCCGGAGCCGGACAAATATCCCCGGGCAACGCACTCGATCGGCAAGGGCTTGGTCTTGCGCACAAGCATGGTGCGCCCTGCCAGCTCGTCCTTGTATTTGTCGAACGGGGCGGGGAATTCCGTCAAGCTGAGCACGTGATGCGGGATGACGTCTCCGAGAAGATTGAACCAGAAAAGCGAGAGTTGCGTCAGGACGCGGCCTTTATCCGGAATCGGGGTTGGCATCACCACATCGAAGGCGGACAGGCGGTCGGTGGCGACGATCAAGAGGCGGTCGCCGAGGTCATAAATGTCCCGCACCTTGCCGCGCGCGGCTGGCGCGAGGCCGGGAAAATTGGTTTCACGAATTACTTTGGCTGCCGAAGGCGCGCTCACGGAAATCTTCCCCTGAAGAAGTGTCCAGCATTTTAACTTAGCCCGCGCCGATGTCAATGTTAGCCGTCACGTTCCCCTGCTGCAGGCGACCATGCTGACCTGGAGTAGATGCCGGAAAACAAATGGGGCGGAATCTCTTCCGCCCCGGTTCGGCAATTCTGAGAATTTTATTAAGCTGCGGTTGCAGCGGCGGCACGCTGCCTTCGCGTGGGCGCCGCCTCCTCCCCTTCCCAGCGGACACTGACGAGCTTAGAGACGCCGGGCTCCTGCATGGTGACGCCGTAGAGGACGCTGCCGGTCTCCATGGTCTTGCGGTTGTGGGTGACGATGATGAATTGCGTCTGCGCGCTCATGTCGCCGATCAAGCGCGTGAACCGCCCGACGTTCGCCTCGTCGAGGGGCGCATCCACTTCGTCCAGGATGCAGAAGGGGCTCGGCTGGTAACGGAAAATGGCGATCAGCAGCGCCAGCGCGGTCATGGCTTTCTCGCCGCCCGAAAGCAGCAAAACGTTCTGCAAGCGCTTGCCTGGCGGCGAGGCCACAATGTCAATGCCGGCATCGCCGGAGCTGTCCGGTTCGGTCAAGCGCATCTCCGCCATGCCGCCGCCAAAAATGGTGTGAAAGGCGGTTGAGAAGTTGGCGTTGATGGCCGCGAAGGCTTGCTCGAATTTTTCCTTTGTGATGACGTCGAGTTCCTTGATGGCCTGCTGGGTATCGGCGATGGACTGCAGCAGATCGTCGCGCTCGCGGGTCAGGAAGGTGAACCGCTGTTCGCACTCGTTGAATTCTTCCAGGGCCATCATGTTCACGGCGCCCATGTTCTCGATGCGCTGCTTCATTTCGCGATAGTTCGCTTCGGCCAGAGCCAGCTCTTCGCCGGACATGAAGGCGGTTTCCGAGGCGATCAGGTCTTCGGGTTGCGCGTTCACTTCGGCGAGGCAAGTTTCGCGCAAGTGCTGGCGGTCGGAATCGTTGCGCGCCTTGTCCACTTCAAAACGGCCGCGCTCCTCGCGCATCTCCTGCAGCGCTTGCCGCGCCAGCCGCAGATGATCTTCGGCCTGCGTCACGCGCGTGCGGCCTTCCTCCCATTCCTGCTCAAGCTGTTTCTGGTTTTCTTCCAGGCGCGTCTTTTCGGCACGCAGCACTTCCAATTGCCGG
>CAWADS010000039.1:0-119329 GCA_963780785.1 Candidatus Acidiferrales bacterium | reverse complement strand
AATCTCACCCGCTGAATATGCGAAGGACTCGCCCTTGCCCACCGACGAAATCTGCGCCGAGTGCGAATACCAATCCCTGGAGCTGTGCGCCGTCTGCCGCATCGAGTGGGCCAAGGTCAGCCACAACTCCACCTACATTTGCCCCACGTGCCGCGCCAATCCCGTGCTCCGCTGACCACCGCGCACACGCATTCGCGCTCACTCCTCATTGCGCGCTACTCACCTGTGCGAACGCTTATGCCATCCTCGCCGGACCCGTGAATTCCGCTTCTCCGGTTACGGCAAACTGCCACGCAGGCCGCGCAGAAGCTGCAGAATCGTCTCAGCTTTCGTTTCGAGAATGGCCTCCATCACCAGCTTGCCGGCAGAATCCAGAACGGCGACGGAAATCGTTGCCTGACCTAAGTCCAGCCCAATATACTTGGTGTCGTTCATGAGGGCGCTCTTTGTTGTGGGTAATGATGCGAACGATCAAAACCTACTCCAAACGGGCGCTTTTTTATAATGCGTTAATCAGGCGTTTGCACAAAAAAAGCGGGCGCCTCGTTAGAGCCCGCCTTGTTTGTGGATTCGACATTGATGCCCTGTTGCGATTTCCGGGAGAGCCAGTCCCATTGGGTTTGCAGCACTCACCGGTAGACGTAGATGTGGTAAGTGATGTCCAGCACGAAATTGAACGCGGGCATTTCCCCATGGAAATGGATCGTGTGATGGCCCAGCGGCAGGGGTTCGAGCATCACATACACTCCATCGTCCACCCCTGGAAAGTAGGATCCTGCAGTAAAGGGGCCTTCGCCAACGGCCGTGAGGAAGTCCTTGTCCGGGAGAGTGAAGACAAATGCCGGAGACTGGATGCGGAACCTGTCCTTCAAATTGGGAATGGGCGCTCCATCCACAGTCATGGTGAGATTGGCGGTACCTTCCATATTCCCTGCCGCAAAAGCGCGCAAATCTGCAATCTGTGGTCTGGCAGGATCCTCCAGCGTCGAGTCCTCCGAGTTGAAGACAGCAACGTAGAGAGCCTTTCCGTGTGGTACCTTGCAGCTCCGAACTACGTTGTTGGTGCCGCAGTTGGTGCCGTTGTTGGCGCAGAACTTCCCGCCCAGGAACCACACTGGGCCCGATTGCCCGACGCTGCAATCTCCATTGTCAAACAACGGGTGGTTGTCAACGGGGATCGAATCCGCCCACTGTTCCCAGGCGGCGGACCATTCGCTGTAGGTCCGCCCATAGACGACCATGTCGGATGGGACCACGTTGGGTCCCGCGTTCGGATTTTCTGACCTCACGTTCGGTACTCCCAGCACCGACGCCAGGACCAGAAAGATGGCAATAAACCCCAGGAGAACCGCCCAATGACTGAATCTACTCCAACGATCTTTCTTCATATTATCCTCCGTCTTGCAATGAGCCTGATCGTGCACTGGAGAAATGGCTCCGCTTGTGTCCTGGGCGCGGGCGCTCAGTTCAAGGTGAGAGTCAAACCGGAAGTTTTTGTCACTCCGCCCACGGTGGCGTTCAGCGTGAGGTTATAGGTTCCTGCCTTGGCGTCTTGGCAGGCGAGTTGCCTTCTGGCCGCATCGCAAGGAACATCACGCGCCCGCCCGTTTCTTCAAAAAACTCGGTGCCGGCACTTTCCACAGTGAGGCGAATCCCTTCCACCGAACGTTCGCGGGGGACGTCTCCCAAGGCGCAGTTCGCTTGCAGTACTGCAGGCTTTGATTCTCCCTGAAGCGACAATAGGCGGATACGGAATACCGCGAGACCCCCTGTTGGCATTGGGCCAGAGGACATCGGCAAACGGTTGAAGCCCAAGGGTGGAGGACCATGGGTTAACCCCTTTTGTCGAAGCGCGCCGGGCGCGATGCCGTACCAATCAAAGCTGACCAGTTCAGTCGCGATCCACACGCCCGTCTCAAGCACATGTCCATTGGGGGTCTTGTGGCTGTAAGTCCCGGCTGCCTGAACCGCCTTGTTCTGTGCGTCGAAGGTTCCCGCACCGCTCAACTCGTAACTGTCGCCATTGGCGGACTTGACCGCTGCCGGGCAAGTGGAGGAGTCACCTGGATCGCAGAGAAACCCCGAAGCAACCAGGAAGGTGTAATTCGCGGAGTTCTTTTGGGCACCGGCCGGGCCAGCACACAGAAACGTGGCTAGGCTTGGTACGACAACCCACATGACAATCAGGTTTGAAAATATGTTTTGCTTTAACATGACTTCCTCCCCTGCAGGGACGCCCGGCAAATTATGCGAAAACACACCTAGACTTTGCGGCTCGGCCGCCTGCTGTGCGGAAAAGCCTCGTCTCTCCACTGTAGACCCAGAGAGGAAAGAGAGGTAATAGTCAGAATTCCCGCTTTCAGTTCTCTGCCGACCGATCACACCCCAAGTGCGCCGCTGCGCCTGCAATCGTCCGGTCTGGTTGTGGCTCTTGAGCGCCTCAGCGAGCATGGAAGCCGTCGGTTCTACTCCTCGTGAGGGTGCATCATGAAGCCGTGATTCACGTCGTTCGCGTCGGTGTAGTATCCCGCGATCACCCCTGCCTGGTTGATGATACCCGCGAAGGTGCCTTGGCCAGCGCCTGTGCCTGCGCCCGGAGCATCGATGGTGGTAATTTTACCGTTGGTAGCGCGCACGAAGCCGTGACTCACGCCGTCCGCGTCAATGTAATTTCCCACGATCACCCCTGTCTGGTTGATGGTTCCCACGTATGTAGCCGTGGATCCCGTGGGGTCAATCGTGGTGATGTTGCCGTTGGCGGCGCGCACAAAGCCGTGAATCACGCCGTCCGCGTCATAGTAAAATCCCCCGACCACTCCCGCCAGGTTGATGGTATCTGGGTAGGTGTAAGTGGAGCCCGGAGGGTCAAACGAGGTGAACTTGCCGTTGGGAGCGAGCACGAAGCCGTGATCAAAGTAGTCCGCGTCGGTGTAAGACCCTGTGATGACCCCGGCCAGGGTGAGGCAAGTGCCAGCTTGGGTGGAGGTGCCTTGGCCAGCGGCTGTGCCCGCGCCCGGAGCATCGAAGGTGGTTATTTTACCGTTGGGAGCGCGAAAGAAGACGTGATTCACGCCGTTCGCGTCGGTGTAGACTCCCAGAATCACACCGAAGTCGTTTATGTTCGCAGCCACTGTGGCCGTGGACCCCGTGGGGTCAATCGCGGTGATCGCGCCATTGGGAGCGCGCACGAAGCCCCGACGCACCTGGTTCGCGTCACGGTAGCGTCCCGTGATCGCATTAAAGTCGTTCATGCCCAGGGGATGGGTGTTCGTGGACCCCAGAGCTTCGAACGTAGTAAAGCTGCCATTGGGAAGGCGCAGGAAGCCGTGCGCGACGTTGCCCCCGTCAATGTACCACCCCATCATCGAGCCCCACTCATTGAGCCCATAGACGATGGTGCCTTGGCCAGCGCCTGCGCCCGCGCCTGGAGCATCGATGATGGTGAATTTGTTGGAAGTTCCCCAAGCATAGATTTGAACCGTAATTACCAGCGCAGCCAGAAACGTTATTGCGGTAAGAAATATCAGCTTTCTGGATTTCATTTCCGAATCTCCTTTATATCTTCCAGACACGGGCACGAAGGGGACACGCGCCTTCCCTCATTTCTTTGTATGACGGAAGTCGGTTTCGCCAAAATTCTGGCCATTCGCCTTTCGTCACCAGCAAGAACTTGGGGACGCCTGTAGAGCCCGGTAATGCCTGAGATTGGAATTTCTGCTGATCTACCGCAATGCTTTCGGGCGCACAAAAACGTCACACGTAGGTCGCAGCCCAACTCATTCCAAGAAGAAGGGTTGTGCGATGTGCGCTCCGAACAGATGCCCTGTGTCCGGCATCACATTTGGGCTCGCGCCGCCGTGCTAGCCTCCGCTCACAAGAATGCAGGACGGTGGGAGCAAAAGGGCCATCCATGCTTATCCCCTTCGGCCCATTCGAAGCAGACCTTTCGTCTCAAGAACTCAAAAAGCACGGCGTTCATCTGCGTCTGCCTCGGCAGTCTTTCCAAATTCTGAAGATGCTGTTGGAACACCCAGGGGATTTAGTGAGCCGTGAAGATCTCCGGCAGGCTCTCTGGCACTCGGAAACGTTTGTGGATTTTGAGCACGGACTCAACGCTGCCATTAATCGCCTGCGTGAAGCGTTGGGTGATTCCGCAGATCACCCCAAGTTCATTGAAACGCTTCCTCGTCGGGGCTACCGCTTCATTGGGCCTGTCAATGGGATGCCCAAAGCCAACCATGTCCCGGCGACCTCGACTCCCTTGCGGGCGCTTCTTCATCGCAAGGATTTCGCTCTCGTAACCGCCTCGATCATGGTTCTGATGGTTGTCATAGGCATCTGGTGGCGCAAGTCGCCTCCCAGCCCAGCTCCACCGGTGAACTCTCTTTCCATCGCGGTGCTTCCCTTTGTCGATCTAAGCCCCAACCACGATCAGAAATATCTCTCCGATGGCCTCGCGGAGGAGATTTTGAACGATTTGGCAAACGTCCCGGGGCTCAAGGTTGTGGGGCGTGTTTCAGCGTTTCAGTTTAAAGGCAAAAATGAAGATTTGCGTGTCATCGGGAAAAAGCTCAATGCCGCAAACATCCTGGAAGGTAGCGTTCGAAGAGAGGGTAGCCACATCCGTGTGACCGCACAACTGATCAGGACCGACGATGGCTATCACCTTTGGTCGCAAGCCTACGATCGTGATGTCAAAGACTTCATTGCGATTCAGGAAGATATCGCCCGGGCCGTTACGTCAGGCTTGCAACTCAAACTGCGCGCCCACGAAGGCCCAGCAGTTCCTCAGTCTCCGGGACCTTCAATCCTGAGGCCTTTGTGGCCTTCTTGCAGGCGCGTTACTTCCTCCGAATGCATGACAGGGACTCTTCACAGAAAGCTCTCGACCAAGCCAACACGTCAATAGGACTCGACCCCGCTTATGCCCCTTCATACGCGCTCCGTTCTGTCATCCTGGTTCGCGCGGGAGGGATGGTCTGGAGGGATTTCACGGATTCTGTGCGCGAAGGACGGCGCGACGCCGAACGGGCCATCGCCCTGGCCCCCAAACTGCCCGATGGTTACCGGGCCATGAGCGAAGTGCAAGCGAACTCCGAAACCAATTGCCCGGCGGCAGAGGTCTATATCAACAAAGCACGCGAGTTGGCCCCAGCGGATCCCGACACTCTGGACTTCGCTGCCTTACTTGCGATGTGCCAGGGCCGCCAGGAAGAAGCACTGGCTCTTTATCAACAGGAACTCGCGCTGGACCCGCTGCGGCCACAGCAGTACTTCCATATGGCGGAGAACCTGCGCGACCTCGGACGCTACGACGAAGCCTATGTGGCTCTCCAAACGTCCCTTGAACTTAATCCGCGAGAAAGCTGGCAGGCTCATGAGACCCGAGGTGAGATCCTTCTCCTCCAAGGGCGGCCCCAGGAAGCTCTCGCCGAGATGGAGAGGGAGCCGCCTGGCTTCTCCCATGAACTTGGCATGGCCCTGGCCTACCACGCTCTGGGACGCCGCAAGGATTCAGACGCCGCGTTGGCTAATTTAACCTCACTTTGGCCCAATGACTGCGCTTATCAAATCGCTCAGGTCTACGGCTATCGAGGAGAGGTGGATGAAGCCTTCCGATGGTTGGAGCACGCCTACAGAGTTCACGATCCGGGTTTGATGTGGTTCAGAACCGATCTGAAGCTGAAGAGCCTTCGCGGCGACCCGCGTTACGCTGACCTGCTTCGCCGTATGCATCTTGCTCAATAAAGCCCTCCTGGCTCGCCGGGAAAGCGCCAATCCCGTGCTCCGCTAGCACTCGCCCCCGCGCGCGTTGCCTTCCTCGCTCTCACTACTCCCCTGTGCGCACGCCTTTGCCTTCTTCGCCGCACCTGCGACATCCACTTCTCCGACAATCGCTTCAACCGGGAGGCAGCAGTGGCCCTCCAAGAATTCAACATGCTGAATTGCTGAAGGCGGCACCGTCATACCGGGGCCGTCGTACTGATTCTTCGCATCGAGGGTCATACGCTGTTTGTGGGCCTTAGATCAACAATAATGAAGCGCGCTGCTCCACTTGGTCCGTGATCTCTGTTCCTGGAATCTCGCTTTGGCCTTGCTTCCGACACGGGAATGGTCTATACGGGTGAGCGGAACATTCTCAGCCCCATCCGATAGCAGACGACCCACGGCGCGAACATGATGCGTCGCAGCCGTGCTGGCTGCTGAACGGATGTCCCCTTTTGCAATTCACATTCGCTATATAGGAGCAAGGATGCGCAAGAACACTATGGCTGGTCTACTGCTCGCGGTGGCGCTGGGTTTGCCGCTCATAGGCTGCGAGGACACAAAAGCGCGACAAGAGAATGAACAGTTGAAGGCACATGAGGCGGAACTCGTCAAGGAAAATGGCGATCTGGGGAATCGCGTCGATGCCCTCACTCAGGAGAACACCGCGCTGAAACGGGAGAACGAACGGCTCAAAGCGAAAAAAGCTCAAACCAAGAGTTCAAAAAACAAGCACCATCGACACACCACCAAGCACGCAGCGGCCAGTCCGAACTAATCCCTGCCAACGCCCATCGGACGATGAGTCGTCAAATCGGGCATGTTCCTCTCAGTACCCACTCCGGCGGTTGAAGTGTTTAGCAGGCATCGAGCAAGGATGTTCTGCCTTCTTTACACTTGGGCTTTCAACCGTGATCGGCAACGAATCTCATTGGAATGTCTGTCGCGGGCTTCCTGATGAAGGTGTACCGTGCAGGCCCAGGATCAGATGGGTCTGCACGGTGCAGTGGGAATTGGCCCGGATTCAGATTGGTCCGGTTGAGGCTAGCTGGCGGATTCCTTGTAAAGAGCAGCACCGGCAATCGCGCCGACGACCATCTCGACGACGCCACCGAGCGTTGTCATCACCGTAAGGTGATGCGAATAGAGGCCAACAGCCCACATGAAGCTGAGGTTGGGAATTAGCACGCCTACAACCCAGACGGCCAGCCCGGCGAAGACTGCAGTCTTCACTCCGGCGCCAAAGCGAGGCCGGATGGCAGCATAAACCCAGATTAGTGCAATGCCACTGATGAGTCCAAGCAGGTTGAACCATATCAGTTGGTTTAACGAAAAATTGGCATGCCCGAGCGCCTTCATCCCGTCAGCCCATTGATGCGCCAGCAACATTCCATCAACGAGGTAACCCAAGACATCCGCAACGAGCCCGGCCACAATGCCCCCGATGAGTACACGACCCATGTTGATTTTTCCCATACACTCTCCTTGTCAACCAGGATTTCCGTTTTGCCTCTCGGCTACGGAGCAAGATACCTAGTTGCCTCCGCTCGCGATCAGTTCTTGCTTTTGTTCCAGCAAGGATCTGTCGTTTGACAGAACAGTATCACGTACTCGCTGTTCCAAATAGGGATTCCGCGGCTAAGTCCCTGTAAGTCGCCAAACCGGACATGTCGCTCCTGCGTACCCACATCCCCGGTCAGCGCGATTAGCGCGCGCGGAACTGCTCCATACCCGATTTGGACACTGCCACTTGCCTCTTGAGGGGACTTGCAAGCACTTAACGAAGCCTGGCTGTTCCGCTGATATGAAAACAAATACGCAGTCGACAGAGCCGCGTCTTTTGACCTGGCGGCAAACGCAGCTACTGCGGTGACGATAAACCAAGAAACAATGCAACGATGGTGCGACTCAGCGAACCGGCTTCTTCAACGCTTCCGCGATTCCCGCCTCGGCCAGTGGCGCCATGATTGCGTACCCCGCTTTATTCGGGTGTACGCCATCCGGGCTCAGCTCCGCCTTCAGGCCCCCTTCGCTGTTGGCCATGCGTGAATAGTAGTCCACATACACGAAGCCATTTTTCGCGGCATACTCTCTGATCCATGCGTTTAGCGCCTTGATCTTGGGCGCTGGCTCAAGTCCCTTGTGCCACCAAAAATCGCTCGCCGGCAACACCGAACACAGTACAACTCGAATTCCATTTGCTCGCGCAATTTCGCTCATGGAGGCGATATTGTTCCCAATCTCTCCCAGCGTCATCTTCCCCGTATTCTCGGCGATGTCATTTGTGCCCGCCAGCACGACGACCACTTTCGGTTTCAGTTCGATGACGTCCTGACGAAAACGCACCAGCATCTGTGGCGTCGTCTGCCCCGAAATGCCGCGGTTGACATACGGCTTGTCCGGAAAAAACGCGGCGCGATCCGACGGCGTCGCAGCTCCATGCTGCCCCCAACCTTCCGTGATGGAATCGCCCATGAACACAACGCGCGCTTCGCCCGGTGCCGCCGGCGGCAACTCCTTATTCGCGTCGCGGTATTTCGCCATAAAGGCCCAATCGTTGTAGACCCGTTCCAACTGGGACTTTTGGTAGGGTGTCAGCCGGTCCAGAGCCGCCGCCACATCCGCAGGAAGTTGCTCTTGAGTGGATGATGCTGATGCCGGCAGCATTTGGATGGTACCCAGCCAGGTCTCCACTAACTTGGGCCAAGCGGTGACTGGCAGTGGGGTGCGCCGCAGGCCATAGCCGTGTCCACCTTCCGCGTAAATGTGAAGCTCCGCCGGGACCTTGGCGTTCTTGAGCGCCTGGAAGTAAACGGCCGCGTTTTCCACGTGTACCGGATCGTCCTCGGCCTGCACGATGAACGAAGGCGGCGTTTTATCGCTGACGTGGATGTCCGCATTGGGCGCGAAGTTCTGCTCTGCGATCGCCAGGTAGCCCGGATAAATGATTACGGCAAAGTCCGGCCGGCAACTCACCTGATCGGTGGCATCGATCGGATCGTAAAGCCGTTGCTCGAAGTGCGTGCTCAGCGCCGCAGCCAGGTGCGCTCCTGCGGAGAAGCCCAGCACGCCAATGCGGTGCGGGTCAATATGCCACTCCGCAGCGTGAGAGCGCACGATACCCAACGCGCGCTGGGCATCCTGAAGCGCCGCACTGGATTTGGGATAAGGACCGGAATCGGGCACCCGATATTTGAGCAGCACGCACGTGATGCCGGCGGAGTTGAGCCACTCGCACACTTCCGTGCCTTCCAGGTCGATGGCCAGAATGCGATAGCCGCCTCCAGGAAAAACCACAACGGCGGCGCCGGTGTTGTTGCCCGCAGGCGTATAGAGAGTGAGCGTTGGCGCAGAGACGTTGCCGAGACGAATCAGTGGTTTGCCGGCGATCAGATTGTCTTTGGCGGTCGTTGTGTCGATCTCTGGGCCCGGATTCGCCTGAGTCCCAGGCGCCGTGTGCGGCCAGATGGAGATGGTGGTGTGCCCGGGCGCGGGGTGCCACGCCGGCTGTTGGGCAAACAGGTTAGTAGAGATGCCGGCAACGCCAGCCAGAAGAAGCACAAGGTAGCGCACGGTGAAGGCCTCGAATTTGGAGTTCGTGGTGAGATCGTAGCACGAGGCCGGGATGACCGCATCTCCTGTCGGAGGGGTAGCCTGCGTATCGTCCGTCATAGGCAATTCGCAGACTGCAATTTCTCTCGCGATGGAGGTTCGCCCGCCATCCAAACCGTCCGGCAACATGTCATCTTGGCAAGGAAGGCCGGTCCCCCGCTAACTTTGGAGTGCGGCGGCTTGCCGCCGCTTTTCCGTCCATCCCGCACACGCCCAAACATACCTGCGGTATTGTTCCGCGAAGTTTGGGGTTGAAGGCGCCGCTTCGCTCCTCGTTGCCCAATCTCTGATACTCGATTCGCGCAACCGCGGTGTAGAAGGGCTATGCGCGACACGCTAGGCCAGCAGGCACTCGGAGTCGTACATTTAGGGGGCCACTCGACTCAGGAGTTCGTGAAAATCGTCGAAAGATCCACATCGTTCTTCATGGGTTTGCCTGGGGGATGCCTCTCGGGCTTTTGGGCCCTTCTGCCGGGGGCACGGGCTGACTCATGGTTGCGGGTCGGCTCGCAAAATGATGATCCAAGACAAGTGCGGGAAGGGCAGGAAGCGATCAATCGGCCGAACAAAAGGAACCAGGAAATTCAGCAGTTTGATTTGCCAGAAGCCGAAGGTTTCCTTCTTTAAAATCCGCCCGTTCAACCACCAGCCCGGTGTCCCGATGCGATTGAACTTCAGCACTTTTTCGACGGTGAAGCCCGCGTCCTGGCAGGCCTGGACCAATTGTTCCCGCGTATAACGGCGATAGTGGCCTAGAACCTTATCAAGTGAACCGAAGAGCCGCGGCCCATTCGGCACCAGCACGATGGCGCGGCCATTTTTATCCAGACTCCCGCGAATGTTGCTCAGTGCCTCGACGTCGTTTTCGATGTGCTCCACCACGTTCATGCAAATCACCGTATCGAACTGCTTCTCCGGGTATGTTTCCGCGGCGCTGGCGTCCGTGTAATGTACCTGCAGATACGGGCGCGTCTGCTTCAGCGTCTCTAACCGGTCGAGATAATGCGGATTGATGTCGCTCGCATGATACTCGGTGCGCGGAACAAGATTCGCGGTCAGATTTCCGATCCCCGCGCCAATTTCCAGCACGCGGTCTCCCACGTACGGCCGGATCGTATCGGCCATCCATCGGGTGAATCGCGGCGCGCGATTGAGCCGTGCCAGTATTTCGCTGCCGTAAGCATCGGCGACGTACACTTTGTCGGAGATGCCGTACTTCACTAAAGCCCCCAGCGCCCGCAAGCCGTCCTTCCACGTAATTTTTTTCCCTTCCGCATAGGTGCGGCCGGAATAGCGAATCGGTATTTCAAAGATGCGCGCCTTGCGCTTGGCCAGCTTTACGGTTATTTCCGGTTCGATGCCGAAGCGGTCGCTTTCCCACGGAATTCCCTTGAAGATGTCGGCCCGCACCATCTTGTAGCAAGTCTCGATATCCGAAAGGTTCAGGTCGGTCACGATATTCGTCAGCAGCGTGATCAGTTGGTTTCCCAGGCTGTGCCTGAATAACAGCACCCGGCGGAAATCGCTCGAAAGAAATCGCGATCCAAACACCGCATCCGCATCTTCATTCACAAACAAGCGGCACCATTTTGGCGATGTCGCCCGGGTGATATTCCAGGTCCGCATCGTGGATCACCACCAGGTCCGTATCGATGTGAGCGATTGCCGTGCGGATCGCCGCGCCCTTGCCTTGATTCTTCGCGTGCTCCAGGAAAATCCACTCGAAGTTCTTTAAGTCTGCCTGGTCCAGATTGTTCACGAAACCGCTCGAGTGCCGCTGCCGTGCCGTCCGTCGACGCATCGTTCACCACAATCACGCGCACTCGATCCAGGTCCGGGCAGTTCTCCAGCACCGCCAGCCGCTTCAAGCTTGTTTCCACCAGGTACTGCTCGTTATATACGGGAACAATCACCGAAAGGCTCAATTTACCTTGCATAGTCGCCTTCGTTTATTGCGTGGAATCGTAGTCGCTCCTTGGCAACACGCTATAGGTTCCATCCGCCAATAGCACCGCCTGGGCAGGCCCCGAGCAAGTGGCCGCTTCTTCTAGAAGTCTGCCGCAAATCTTGCTTGTAGCGGGGGAAATCTGTCGCCCCTATGCCCATTTGTATCGCACGCACAGAATTCCGCCCGCATCCCGGCGCGAACCGCCTAAGCCGGGTTGCTGGAAAACTTCGTTTCTGCGGGGCTCCGCTTCTCCGATTAGCGTTAATCGGGCATTGAGCCCATTGGAATGGTAGGAAATCCAGTTCGCATTAGCTTCGATGCGCCGTCCCGTAACTGAACAGTTTTTGGCATTCTTCGCGGAGAAAACCACCGGTGACGGGGATGCGGTGATTGCTCTTCTCGAAGACGAGCCGGCAGGGGATGAGACAAGCTCGCCACTTGTAGTCTTCCGTACCGCGCTTGCGGCCATAAGCGGCAATGGCTTCTTGGGAGACGCCGTAGACGACCGCGCCAATTCTCGACCACACGCAGGCACCGGCGCACATGGCGCAGGGCTCGTGTGTGGAGTAGAGGACGAAGTCGGACAAGTAGCGCCCATACCCGCTGGACACGTATTTCAGCGTTTCCAACTCTACGTGTTTGATGCTGGATCCCGAAGTTTTTACTCGGTTCCCGGCGCTGGCAATGACCACTTCGCGCCTGCCAATCAAGCGTGTGATGACTGCGCCAATGGGATAATCGCCCCGGTCACCCGCGCGTTTGGCCTCCGAGATAGCCAGCTCCATGAACTTTTTTCGCGGTTTGTAAGAAGGAGGGATCATGTAAATAGATTATATCCGTTTGTCGCGGGTGTTTCTCAGGCCAGCCACACATATCGTCTTACTGGACATCTGCTTTGCCAAAACTCTACTTCACCCGTCAGCCCGTTGATCAGGTGGCCCTACATCCAAATTCTGGGAGGTTGCCCGGAATCGGGCCACTCGCGCATCCCATTATGTGTCTGTGTGATTCAGTTCTGGCAAGGCCTATCGTCGGAGAGGGTCTGAACACGTTGTTCCCGGCTCCTTCCATTTCGCCGGAACGAGCGAGGAAAGGAAGGAACAAAAACTAGCTGGTCCGCTCCGGGCGTTCGAGATGGGGCTTTTCGCGGAGAGACCATCGAAAAAAACGCGTGTCACATTCCTCACATCGAAACGGGCGCACGAAAACTGCCGCCAGCAGTGCGCGCTCGCGGATTCCCTTTGTCCTCGACCGGTGGTTGAGTGAGCTGTCGCAGTTAGGGCATTTTATGAGCATTCTGACTTTTCGCCGATCAGTGTCGAGGCGCTCTCGCCTCGCTACATGATGTGACGTCAGATACCACGTCTAATTCTGCCGCTGCCGCCGTTCGTGGGCCTCTTTGGAATGGCCATGAGCATCCAGCCAGGTCAGCAGCGTGCGAATGCTGCCGCGCGCCAGGGCGATACTCGAATCCGCGGCGCCGTAGTAAAGATTGATCGTGTCTCCATCTTTCGCCACGGTATAGCCGCAAGGAAAGACCACGTCTTGAACATCCCCATGCCGTTCGTAGTCCGCTTCTGGCGCGAACATCCAGGAATCACCTCGAATCAAACATTTTTCGGGCTCTTCCAAATCAAAGAGCGCCAGGCCAAGTCGATAGATGGAACTGGATGGAGTTCTTCGGACGCCATGATAAATCACCAGCCAGCCTCGTGGCGTTTCGATGGGCGGAGGTGACATCCCAATTTTGTTGGCATCCCACCACGCCCCTCGGCGCGCTTCCAACATGAGCTTGTGCCCCCCCCAGTGCCGCAAGTCGGGCGAGTATGAAATCCAGATGTGCGCTCCAAGGGGCGTCATGGGCCGGTGAATCAAGGCCCAGCGTCCTTTGATTCTTCTGGGCAGCAGGGCGGCGTCTTTATCGTCGGGCGGCATGATGACGCCAAGTTTCTCGTAGGCATGAAAGTCTTTCGTCAGTGCGAGCGATACGCCCGGGCCGCCGCGGGAATAGGAGGTATAGGCAATTGCATATTGCTCGAGCTCCGGCATGTAGGTGATGCGGGGATCCTCAATGCCCCACAATTCCTCGGGGAACTTCTCCGGTTCGGGCAAGAGCGTGGGCTTGTCATCGATGTGCCACTGATCGACGCCGTTTATCGAGCGCGCGGCGCACAAGTGCGAGAGGCCGCGGCGATCTTCTACGCGGCAGAGCAGAAGAGTCGACCCATCGGGCAGTAGTGTCGCGCCAGAATTGAAAACACTATTCATGGAATAGGGCCAGTCTTTTGCCGTCAGGATCGGATTCGCAGGGTGGCGGGTAAACAAGGGGTCGTGTTGGTTCATCATCTCTCTCAGGAACAGTTTGACCGCGAGTGCCAGGCCGTTAGGGCGGAGCAGGCCCGGCAAAAAAGATTGCCCGTTGGTCAGGGCTTGCTATCGGTTGTGTCCGATTCCTCCAGCTTGCGCATTTCCAGCAGGGCCATCAAGAAGGACAGCGTCGATTCCGCACCCTGGTTCTCATTGGCGCGGTCGGGATGCAGTCCGTCGCGGCACCCGCCGGTGCTGGGATCGTAGAGGGCAATTTGCAGGTCATTGTCGCCGAGGAACCAATTGAAAGCCGTCCATGCGTCTTTGCGCCAGCGGCTCTTCCCTGTTACGGCGTAGGCTTGCAGGAAAGCGGAAACGGAGGCGCACGCTTCCACGGGTTGCTGGTCGAAGCGGGCCTTTTCCGTTTTCTTCGAGTAGAAGCCGTGCGACCCGATGGGCACGAAGTGGCCCTTTATTTCGCAACGCTGTACCGTCGCCAGCCATTCCAGCGCTTCCAGTCCCGCGGAAACCATGGCCTCGTTGGCGCTCCGTCTTCCCGCGCGGATGAGCGCCTGCGGCAGTCGAGCGTTCGAGTACGCCAACACACCCTCAAACCATTTCCATTCGGCAGAAGAGTTCGCGCGGTAAGAATCCAGCAGGCGATTGGCAAGCGCGTCCGCGGCATTCAGAGCGGCGCGATCACCGGGGAACGATTCAAGATATTCCAGGAGGCCGAGCAAGGCGAAAGCGCAAGCGCGAGGGCTCTTGAACTCGACGGCGGCAGGTACAGCCAGTTCAAACAAACGTCCGGCGGCGCCTCGGAGCCCGGCATCCTTGGTACGGCCAAGCACGGTGCCCAAGCCCCACAGGGCGCGCCCGTGGCTATCTTCGGAGCCTTCCGCCTCTTGCCACTGGCGTTCATAGCTGAGGCAATTTCGGAACCTCTTGGTCCCAGGATCGAATGCCAGCCACAAAAATGCGAGATAGCGGGAGGCAAGATCGAGAATGGCGGTTGGAGTGGTGCCGGCAAATTCTTCCAGGAGAATGGCGACGATCAGCGCGCGCGCGTTGTCATCCGTCGTGTAACCCTCCGGGTAGTTCGGGACGACAAACACGGCGTGCTCGATGATTCCCGTGTGGTCCGTCATGCGGTGCAAGTGATCGAGTTTTACGGCGGGAAGGCGGTCCAGAACCTTTTCGGTGTTCTGGGCGGAAAAAGTGGCGCGGGGATTGCGCAAGCGCTCGTTGTACACGCGCTCGAAGCTGCCCATGTACTGCTGGGCGACGCGGTCCCAGACCATGTCTCGGGTATACAGGTAGGCGCGTTTCCGCATGGCGTGGCGCGCGGTGCCATTGTCCAGCAGCTCGATCGTTTTCGCGGCAATCGCCTGCGGATCATCGAAGGGCACGAGCACGCCGCGTCCCTCGTCCAGTAATTCCGTGGCATGCAAATACGGGGTGGAGATGATCGCCTTTCCGGCGCTTAAGGCGTACGCCAGCGTCCCGGAAACAACTTGTCCCTTGTATTTATACGGCGTGATGTAAATGTCCGCAGCGCCGATCACCTCGACCAATTCCTGCGGGCTCGCGAAGCGATTACGAAAGATTACGTTGCCTTCCACGCCGAGATCTTTCGCGAGCTTTTGCAGGTACAGCCTGTATTTGTCGCCCTCATGCCGCAGGACATGCGGATGGGTCACACCGGAAATCATGTACACCACATTGCTGTGCTTCGCCAGGATAGCCGGCAGCGCCTTGATGACGTTTTCGATGCCCTTGTTCGGCGAGAGCAATCCAAACGTGAGCAGAACTTCTTTTCCTTCGGTTCCAAAAGCGTCTTTGTAGAAACTCGGGTCCGTGAACGCCAAATCCGGAATCCCATGCGGGATCAAATCAATCTTGGAAATGGGCACATGGAATACTTCCTGCAGGATTTCCACCGATTGGCGGCTCATCACGATCAGGCGGTCCGATAGAGCGGCAATTTCCTCCATGACGATGCGCTGGTCGAAATTGGGTTCGCGCAATACCGTATGAAGGGTTGTGACAATCGGCATCTGAAGGCGGCGCAGGAGTTCCAGGATGTGCGCGCCCGCTGGACCGCCGAAAATTCCATATTCGTGCTGCATACAAACCAAATCAATGTTGCTGAAATTGAGGAAATCCGCGGCCTGGCGATACGATGCCAGTTCATCTTGGGAAAGCTCGAAACGGATCCGCGCGGGGTAGTTGTAGCCTTCTTCCGTATCGTTGACGGGCAAGGCCAACAGCTCCGTAGCCTCGTATTCCCCGTGGATGGCGTCACACAAATCCGTTGTAAACGTGGCGATGCCGCAGCGCCGGGGAAGATAGTTGCCGATGATGGCGACCCTGCTTGGCAGTATGGGCCGTGGATGAATGGGCCAGAGTGGCAGAATTCTTTCTTCGACAATCGGCGGGGCGGGTGCCGGCTCGACGCCAACCACTTCTTCGGGGACGGCAAAGGCAATCTCCGTGTGCGCGTAGAGCACGTCGACCACTTCCGGCTCTTTTGCTGGCGAAATTCGTTTGGGCTGCTTCATGCGGTTCGTTATGCTCTCCTTTTCTCGTGGTCTGGCGGGAATGCCCCGCGGCTAGCTACGTTGACGCGCGTAAATCCTGCGGCCGTTGGCGACGCCAAAAAGGACCGTTAGAAGCGCAGCGCAAATCACGGCCACAAAGCTCGTAACAATCGTCCCGCCGACGCCGCCGAAGCCCGCGGCGCGCATCAATAGCCCCCCGGTGACGGCGCCACCGATTCCCATGGCCACGTCCATGAACGGGCCATAGCCGTTTCCCTTAAGGATTCTTCCCGCTCCCCAGCCCACCAGCACCCCGATGAAAATCCACGCCAGTAAATACATACATTCCTCTTTGCCCCGTCGATTTCTAAATATTCAGGCAGACTGGGCTTGCCCCTCTTGCGAATCAGAATGCAGTCTTACGCGGCGATGGCGGCGATCCTGTGATAGGTAGAATTGAGAACTTCGTAGGTGTCCACTTGGGGAGTTCCCTCGATCAGCGCCCCGAGCATTTTCAGAACAGCGGGAAAAGTTCTCCGGTTGTAGGATTCGGCGCTCGATGCCTTGTCCCACAGGCTAATGGCGGTCACGGCATCTTGGCTGGGGGCAAAGAATGTCAGTGCGTCTTGGAATCCGTCCTGCTTGCGGAGCAGGGGTATGACTTCTTGCTCCATCAACAGGCTGAATTTGGAAATGCTGTCGGGCTTCAGCAGTGTGGTTACTTTGCGGACAAACATGGGGCTCACCCTGGTTTCTTGGCCAAGGGAGTAATTCAGGGCACCGCTCGCGGTCTCCGAGACCTGAAGGGACCCTTGATCCGCTTCCAGTGTACTTTAATTAACCGATATTGTCAAGTTCCATTTACTTATACGCATTATACTTTACTCTTGTGGTAAATCAATAAAGGCCGCCCCATCATTCTCTTTCGTGACTTCTAACCGGCCTCGAAGTCCACCTCGATCGGCTCGATCAGCGGCATCAACCAGCTCAGCAATTTCTGGTGCGCCGGGTGCGCGCCGTAACTCTCCAGGGAAGCCTTGTCGGCGAATTTCATCACGCCCCCAAGCTCATAGCCTTGTCCGCGCGGAGAAATATTCGCCCCGACGGCCGTCTCCAGCAAACCTGGGATCTGCCCCTGCAACCCGCGAATTCCAGCCAGGACGCGGTTCTTCTGCTCTTGCGTCACGCCCGGTTTCCAGCGAAAAGCGAACATGTGGACGTACATCGTTGCTCCAAGACCTCCAACCCCGTCGAGCAGCGCTTGCCTCGATAACGGGTGGCGATTGCGCCCGCTATCTTCTCACAGCCATTATTGCACCGCGACTCCATTTCCTCTCTTGCGGCGCATTTGAATTTCATCTGGTCGCATCGCAATCTTCCTGCTGCCCTGCTATTGACAGCCTTGAACCGCTCACAATATAAAGAATTGCGCTCGGCGTGCTTCGTCCTTGCCTTTTCAGGGACACGCTCGCATCCTTTCGCATCCCAAAGGGGCATCTTTCTGTACGACCGCAGACAATTATTCTCGCTGGCCGGACGCGGCGCTATTCTCGCCGGAGTTCCTTCGCTAAGCCAAGCGGCACCCGCTCCCGCGCATACCACCGAACTTCCGGCGAATGCAGGCGCCCTGAATGTGAAGGCGTTCGGCGCTACGGGTGACGCGCACACCATTGACAGCCCCGCAATCAACCGCGCCATCGAAGCAGCGGCCGCCGCCGGCGGTGGCACCGTGTACTTTCCCGCGGGCACCTATGCCAGCTACTCGATCCATCTCAAGAGCCACGTTTGCCTCTATCTCGAACAGGGCGCCACAATCCTCGCTGTCTCAACTCCTCTCGAGGGCACGACCAGCGGCGGCTACGACGATGCTGAGCCGCAAGGTCCTTGGGAGCCTTACCAGGACTTCGGTCACAATCACTGGCACAACAGTCTCATCTGGGGCGAAGGCATTCACGATATTTCCATCCTCGGGCCAGGTCTAATCTGGGGCAAAGGCTTAAGCCGCGGTCACCCGCAAGATAAAGATCTGCCCGATACCACGAATCCTGGCGTCGGCAACAAAGCCATCGCTCTCAAGAACTGTCACAACGTCCTTCTGAGGGATTTCTCGATCCTCTTCGGCGGATGGTTCGGCATTCTCGCCACGGGCGTGGACAACCTGACCATCGACAATCTCAAGATCGACACCAACCGCGATGGCATGGACATCGACTGCTGCCGCAACGTGCGCGTCTCCAACTGCACCGTGAATTCGCCGTTCGACGATGCCATCTGCCCCAAGAGTTCTTTCGCGCTTGGCGAACCGCGTCCCACGGAAAACATCACCATCACCAACTGCTACGTCACCGGCGGTTATGAGATTGGCTCCGTGCTCGATGGCACCTGGAAGCGCATAGCGGAGAGCCCTCGCGTTCACTCGACCGGACGCATCAAGTGCGGCACCGAATCCAATGGCGGCTTCCGCAACATCACCATCTCCAACTGCGTCTTCGAGCACTCGCACGGCCTGGCACTCGAAAGCGTGGATGGCGCGCTCTGCGAGGACATCACCTTTATCGGCATCACCATGCGCGGAGCGACGACTTCACCGCTGTTTCTGCGCCTTGGCGAACGCATGCGCGGACCGCAGGGCGCCAAAGTCGGCACGCTCAAGCGCATCCTCATCAGCAATGTCACCAGCTACGATGCCGCGCAACTTCCATCCATCCTCAGCGGCGTGCCCGGCCATTTCATCGAGGACGTGAAAATCAGCGATGTGTATTTGCATCAGATCGGCGGCGGCGACACCGCGATGGCCAGCCTGCAGCCGCCGGAGCGCGAGAAGGAGTATCCGGAGCCCACGATGTTCGGCGCGCTTCCTGCCACGGGCTTCTTTGTGCGCCACGTCAAGAATCTTGAAATGAGCAACGTCGAGATCGCCACACGCGAGCCCGATCTGCGCCCGGCTTTCTCGCTGACTCGACGTGGACGGCGCGGACCTTTTCCGCCTCCGTGTCCCGCGGCCCTCTCCGGCGCCCGGCGTTTTCGCTGAAGCAGGTCTCCAACTTCCGCGTCTTCGGCAGCCAATTCGTTCCCGACAGCATTTTCCCCAAAGTGGACGAAAAGCTCCTCTGACCGTTCGTATCTCTGTCATCCCGAGCGGAGCGACCCGACTTTCTCTTACGCGCCGAATTCTGGCGCGTCGGGTCGCGTAGTCGAGGGATCTCTCTGTCTTCCCGCTACACTGTCGCACGTGCCACTATTTCGCCGCCCACAACAACGAAAATGTCCGCGCGCCGCACGCCTACTGCAGACCCGCCTCCTTCAGCAATTCCAGAAACTGCCGCCTCGTTCTCATGTCCATCGCCTGCGGCCACCAGCTTCCCTTCCCGGTCGTACACAAAACTCTTGGGTATTCCCTCCACGATGAACTCTTTATTCGCCGCCCTGTCCGGGTCCAGCAGAATCGGATAGTGGAATCCTCCCTGCTCGATGAACGGCCGCACTTTGCTCTCCGCTTCATCCGAAATCGCCAGCACCACGAATCCCTGCTTCTGGAATTTCTGGTACAGCGCATCCAGGTCCGGCATCTCGCTGCGGCACGGCGGACACCACGTCGCCCAGAAATTCACCAGCACCACCTGCCCTTTCAATTCCTTCAAGGTCCAGCTCTTCCCCGCCAAATCCTTCAACGTGAAGTTCGCCTCCTTGCGCTTCGCGTCTTCCTGATCCACGCGCGCCACCGCCGCCGCGTATTGCGGATCATCCAGGCTCGCGCTCACGTGCTCATACTTCACCAGACTCGCCAGCTCCATGTACGCATTCGTCGCTTCCTCGCTTTTCGCCGTCGGCGGCTGCTCCTTCAACGCGCTTGCCAGCGTCGTGGCCACTTCCTGCAGTGTGTCGTGCCCCGGATCGCCCTCCGTCGAGAGCCCCGCCAGCCCCAGCGCGAGCCGCGCCTTGTGCGGATTGCTTGCCGCCGGCAGCGCGCGAATCTCCAGCGCCAGTTCTTTCGTCTTCTTCGCCCGCGCCTCTTCCGGCAATTTCCGCAGCGTCCGCAACGCCGCCACAATCGGCTTCTCCTGCTCCGTCCACGCAGGCTTCTGCTCCTGCGCCCGCACGCTCACCGCGCCAATCAGCAGCAGCGCCGCCGCGGCGCCGATCGCCATTCGCCAAGCGATCCGTCGCCGTCCGTTCCCCGTCATTTTCTCCATGATTCCCTCGCATTCCCCTTCGCTGCCCTGATCATATCGCCTTTCTCTCCGCCCGTAGGGGCACGATATATCGTGCCTCGACCCGCGTCGGGATCGTGCCCGCGACCCCGCGGGCTGCTCTTGCCTTATCCTCGCGCTTCTCACTCACGTCATTCCGGGCGAAGCGAGGAATCCCTCTTCTTCCTTATGGGGTCGGACATTCATGTTTACCCTGCTTGCCCCGATCTACGAGAGGACCCTCGAAAGGCCCGACATAAATCTGCCCCCAAAAGATATATTCCTCAGATTCTTTCTCCCACCGGTGATTTCAACCGGCGCGGACGTTCCTTTCGATCATCCCGCGAGGGCGACTCAATACTTGACGCTTTGGCCGCTCATCTATTCCAAGCAATATCTATTGTCAACTCAGCTAAACCCGAGTAAAAAGATCCTTAAGTTCACACGTGAGTGCTAATCTCACAACTGAATCGGCCAGCGGCATCGGAGAAACCAATGGAACTGAATGATTTCTTAGACTGCGCCTTACAGGTCATAGCGAGAATAGGGCTGCCTCCCGAGAAGATACGCGAAGTGATAGGCAATCGGGCAAAGCATATTAAGGCTTACAACTTATGCGACGGCAAGAATCCCTTAAACCACATCGCTAAGAAAGCTCGAATTGACCAGGGGAACTTGAGCAGAACCACGCGACGTTGGATCGAACAAGGCATAATGTTCTCTATCGGTACTGGCCGGGAAGCCCGCCTCCTGCACATTTATCCTCTGCCGAAAAAAGAATAGCCTGATGCGCTGGTCGCCACCATGATTTGGCGTGGGAAATCTCGGAAGGCTGTTTTCGTCCTCGGTGCGGGGGCGACTCGTGGAGCGGTGAAGCACGTTCTCGTCAATAAGAAACGGATAAGACCGCCCCTCAACCGCGACTTCTTCAATGTAGTCGAAACACTCGCGAAAGCGAACGCGGACAGTGGCCGAACCTCTTCAAGGTTTTCGAGGCTGAAGAGGTCTCTCGAGGACGACTTTCCCACCAAGGGGCAGTGGCCTATTCCAATGGAAACGGCGTTTAGCTTGCTTTATATCTCGAAAGACTTTCCGAAGATCTTCTCCAGGCCTGCGGGGCGACCTCGACAGGCCGGAAGCAGAGCGGAAATAGAAGACTTTCTGAGACTTACGTTTACTTTACTGAACACCATTGCCGCTGGTGCAGACCAGAACAATCTCTATGCAAAGCTCGTATCGAAACTCGAACCGCGGGACACTCTCATTACTTTGAACTATGACACCGTTTTGGACGGCGCGCTGCTTTCGAGAGGGTGGGACCCTGCGAACGGATACGGTTTGAGCGGTGGCCAGCAAAAGTTCAAGTGGAAAATGCCTAGGCCGCCTTCGCTGCCGCAGCTGAAGGACGTAAAACTACTTAAATTGCACGGTTCACTCAATTGGATCGTGAAAGGAACTTATAAAGATATTCACAAGGTGTTCGCGGCAAAGCCTAGTCGGGTAGTGCTCTCGGTCAAGCCTGGCTCCAATGAAACTTACGGATTTATTCGCCAAATCATCCCTCCGATTTATGGAAAGTTCTTTCAACACGCTCATTGGCAATCTCTTTGGCACGCTGCCTACGATGCAGTAGTGGAAGCGGACATGATTGTTGTCGTTGGATGTTCGTTGGTCGACACCGATTTCCATCTTAGTGGAATTCTCTCCCGCGCAATGAGAGAGAAGAGACGCAAAGGCACAAAGTTTGCGGTCTCAGTCCTCGTAGATAGAACGAGAATTCGCAGAAAGTGGGCGCGCCTCTTGAAGGGACGGGTACAGAACCCGGTCGCCTTCACGAGTTTTGCCAAGTTTGCGGTTGCCCTTTCTAGGAATCATAAGCAGAGGTGAAATGTGGACGATACCGAAAACATCGTTAAGGCTCTAGACCAAATCGCCAGGATCTTAACTGGAATTGTCCTGCGTGATCTAGACGAAGGTGATCAGATCAAGAAAATAGCGCGCTTAAAGGCGTGCGGACTTCAAAATGCTGAAATAGCCAAGATGCTAGGGACGACAGCAAATACAGTCAACGTTGCAGTTCATTCCTTAAAGAAGAAAAAGGGGCGGGCGAGGCCAGCAAGTAAGGGGAGACGGAGGATCAGACCAAGCTAGTCTATGGCGGACCTGGGAGGGTGGCCGACATTTCATCGAATGGACCGACTTGGAGTGCCGTGCCCCATTTGTTGTCAAGGGCTTTGACCTCATCCATATCCGGGACTTCTCTCGTACCAGTTTCGAAACTAGTACCCACTAAATAATAGTAGACAAACGGTAAATAATGTGCTATTCTTCGCCTGTCATGCTGAAAGGACGCCGCTCTTGTGCCATTTCGGAACGCTCCACACCCTTGTCCTTCGCCTCTTCTTCGCTCTTACGCCCGCTAACTCCTTTGTTTCCCCTTGATGCAAGCCATTCTCCCGTAACCCCTTTGTTTCCCCTACATACGCAAAAACAGGGGGTATACCCCCTGCCCAGAGCCTCGAAGGGCCTCCTCCGGCATGATGAACCGTTCCATTTCGGAATTCTCCCTGGCTCGCTCCTCGACCGATGCCTTCCTCCTGCCCTCGTCCTTACCTTCCGTCGCTCTACCATCTCCAAATCAATCTCCGATTCCTCTGCGGCGCCTCTGCTCCCTCTGTGGTAAGCCTTTTTCTGCTTCGTCCGATCTCTCGTCTGCTTTTCATTACTGCCTGGAGTTTTTATCTCCAAACTGTCAAATGTCAGCCAAAATCACAAAAAGCGCCAATATAACGTTACGGTTATCTATAATATTAAGTAATATTGTCGGCGCGCCGACATTTTCTGTTCCTGCACGCGATCGAGACTTGCAACAGCCACCCGCCTCCAGAAGGACGGCCCCTGCGCGAACTTTGAACTTTCAACTTTTGACTTCGAACCGCTTTTCTCCCCTAACTCCAATCATTCCCGCACATACGCGACGGTCGCCCGTAAGTCCAATTATTCCCGCACATACGCAAATACAGGGGGGTGGGGGTAGCTTCAGCAAAATGTGTTCGTCCTTAACTCTTTTGTTTTCTTACGACATAGTAACTAAACAGTTAAGTACAATTGTCGGCGCGCCGACATTCCGTTCTGAGTGACCTGGGAACAATTGCCGAAGACGCCTAGGAACCGGTTCTTCGCGCAGACCGCGCCAATCGGGAGTTGGCGCTCCGGATGACGACAAGAGAGCAGCGCGCCCTCCCTGCCCTGTTCGGAGGGTCAACGTGGCGGATTGGGGGAGTACCGTCCTTCGGAGTGCTCGACGCCTTCTGCGCAGGAGGGCGTACTAGAGGGCCAGAGGCAGAAGGCGCAGATTACGCGCCTCAGGGGAGCAAAGAATGAAAAAAGTATGGATGGTTGTGGCGATTGTGGCGATGAGTGTGACTACCGGCGCGGGGCGAGCGGCGGCGCAAGGACCTGCGGGCGCGGGTGCAACGGCAGCGGCGCAGTCGTCTTCGCACACGCCGCACTCCTATAACCCAATCAAGTGGGTAGAGAAAAAGCCGAAGACGGGCAGCGATTGGCATGATGCGAACAGCGAACGGGACAAGAAGTTGACGGCGAAGCTGCAAGGGACGGGCGTGCTGGCGGCCAACACAAACATTGCGGAGGCATGCTGCCACGTTCAAAGTGCTGAGCGATTGCCTGGCGGCTCTGCACGCCAGCCACAGCCTGGCGCTGGATTTCAACTGCGTAAAATCCGATATGACGGGCGTGCAGACCGGCGCGGATATGTCCGCTTGCAAAGAGCCAGGTGGCGACAAAGGAGTGAGCCTGGGCAAAACGATCCAGTTGCTGAAGCCGGGCGCGGATGCCAAGGCCGAAGCCAAGAATGCAGAGAAGCAAGCGAACGAGGATTTGAAGGACGCAGGATTCTAGGCAGAGATCAGATATCAGATATCAGTGTATCAGAGATCAGGAGGCAAGAGAGACGCAAGAGCGGCCCGCCTCCCCGACCGGGTCGGGATAAACGCCAGGCGGGCCGTACACGAGAATCGGCTAAGCGGAGACTACTTCTTGGGCAGACCGCGGTCCTTGAGCAGGTTTTTTAGCTCGGACATGAACTCCTGGACGTCCTTGAAGTCCATGTACACGCTGGCGAAACGCACGTAGGCGACTTTGTCCAGCTTCTTCAGGCGGTGCATGATCATTTCGCCGATTTCCGTGGTGGTGAGTTCCCTTTCGGTGGCTTCGTGCACCACGCCTTCGATTTCATCCACGATGTCTTCGAGTTTGGGAGTGGGCACGGGGCGCTTTTCGCAGGCCTTCAGCAGCCCTTGCAAAATTTTCTGGCGCTCGAAGCGCTCGCGGCGGCCATCCTTCTTGATCACCATGTAGGGAATTTCGTCGATGCGCTCGTAAGTGGTGAAGCGGCGGGAACATTTCAAGCATTCGCGGCGGCGGCGGATGGTATCGCCGGTGCGTCCTTCGCGGGAATCAATCACCTTGTCGTCAATGTTGGCGCAGAAAGGACATTTCACGCGGGAGAATCTCCTGATGTTAGGAAGGATAGCAGAAATCGGAAATCAGATATCAGATATCAGAGATTAGATATCAGAGATCAGGGAAAAAGCGGCGGCAGGGCACGGATCTAAGTAACCCCAAGAGCGGATCGCCTCGGAAGGCGGTCCCTACATGGAGTAACCCAAGAACACAGTCAGGAATGACCGTGCCACAGGCTCAGCGAGCGGCGATTTCGGCGTCGATTTGCTCGTCTTCGTGCTGGCTCATGCGGCGCAATTCGCCGAGCGACCATCCTTCGCGGAACAGTATGGGCACACCGGCAAGCGTGCACGAAGCGAACGTGACCAGCCAGAGCACCATCGCACAAGCAACTGCCGCCTCCTGTTCGACTCCGTACAATCGCGTGAATACAACGATGGAGAGCGCTTGCGCGCCGCCGCCCACGCCGGGAAGTTGCACGGCGGAACCCACCATGGTGAAAACGAGAACCAGCATGGCATCGGCAAAGGTGAGCGTGCCGAGCTTTCCGCCAAAGCTCTTGATGACCAGAAAGTAGATGACCACGACGAGCCACCAGTGCAGCGCGGAGAGAAGGACCGCCGCCAGGAGATCGCTCCAGGTGCGAACAGTCTGCACGCCGCGGGAAAAACCGAGAACGATGCGCGCGAAGCCGGCGCGCCATCCGTGCGCCGCGAGCCAGCCTTGCATGCGGCGCTCCAGGACAGCGGTGCCGTGGAGGCGGAGATAGACCAGCGCCGAAATGGCAAACAAAGCGAAGAGGGAAAACACCGTGCCCGCCGTGCGCGCGCCTTTCTCGAAGGCTTGGGCGGTGCCGTCGCCGGATGAGCGGCCGAAGGACTCAAAGACGAGCAGGCCAATGGCGGCGAGGACAGCGGTGCTGGCAGCGTCCAGAATGCGTTCCAAGGCGTAGATGCCAAAGGTATCGGCGAGGGGGATTTTGTCCTTGCGGGAGATGAGCAGCGGACGGAGTGGCTCGGCGGCACGGCCCAGCAGGAAGAGGGCGCTGAAGCCCGCGAGGTTCATAGCGTAAATATTCCAGAAGCGAGCCTGGCCCACGTGGGCTTGGAATTTCTGCCAGCGCCAGGCGCGAACGGCATAGCAGAGATAGATGGCCACGACTGAGACGAGAAGGTAGGTGTAGTTTGCGCCGCGGATGGCGTGCCAGAGCTTTGCGCCGCTGAACTCGCTGAGGTTCAGAAGGTGGCGGGAATGGTAGAGGAGGTACCCGAGCAGGACGGCACCCAGGCCCAGCAGCCACCACTTCCTCGACTTAGCACCCATGAGGCTGAAGAGTACTGGGGGCAGGAGGGTGGCGTCAAGGGCGCATAAGCAGTTGAAATGCAAAGTCTTGCCAGGGGTGACGGGAGTGGTAAGATGCCCCTATCCGGTAGGTTTCACGCCCTGCCATCAGGGGAACATTCCGAGGGCAATTTGCGTTCCACTATATGGCAGGCCGAGTGAAGTCACCTGCGGTTTTCGTGAGTGCAGGAATCGGGAAAATGGGGCTAAGGAAAGCTTGGAGCAGGATGCCCAACTGGTCCAGCAATGCCTCCAGGGCGATGGCTCGGCCTGGGAGGAACTTGTGCGTCGGCACACGCGGCGTATCTACAATATCTGCTACCGATTTGTAGGGAACCGCACGGAAGCCGAGGATTTATCGCAGGAGGTTTTTCTTCGAGTGTATCGGACGTTGGTGAGTTACCGGTCAGCACACGGAGGCTTCGCAACCTGGATGACCAGCGTGACGCGCAACTTGCTGATTGACCATTACCGGCGCACCAAGCGCGACCGCATTACGGACTCCCTAGACGACGCCATGCCGGTGGTGGAGAACAAGGAATCGGTAGGACGCCGCCCGGATCAGCTGGCGCTTCAGGGGGAGTTGCGCGGCCAGGTGCAGAGTGCGCTGACGCGGCTTTCGCCGGAATTGCGGGAGGCGGTGATCTTGCGCGACCTGCAGCAATTGGAGTATGCAGAGATTCAGCACGTGCTGGCGGTACCCGAGGGCACGGTGAAGTCGCGGATCAACCGCGGAAGGATTGAGTTGGCGCGGATCTTGCAGCAGATGGGAGTGCGGCCGGCATGAAGCGGAGCAACACACGAAGATCTGCAGTGGTTGTGGCGGCGGAGGCAGCTCCGCCGTGGGGGGTCGAGCTATGACCTGGACATGTGAACAGATCGAAGCGCGATTGAGCGATTATCTCGACGGGCTGCTGGCGGGCCCGGAACGCGCCGCGTTTGATGCGCACGTGGCCACGTGCCCGGAGTGTGCGCCGCTGCTGGCAAGCGTGCGCGGGCTTGTCGGCGAAATGCATGCGATGGCGGAAGTGGAAGTGCCGCCGCGGCTGGTGTACACGATCCTGGACCAGACACTTGGGCCACGCGAAACAGTCTCCATGTGGCAGGCATTGCGCAATTTCCTGCGCGGATTGGCAACGCCGAAGTTTGCGTATGGAGTGGCGAGCGTGTTTGCCTCGTGCATCGTTCTGGTGTACGCAACGGGAATTTCCGTGCGTAAGCCGAAGCTGGCGGATCTGCGACCGGCGACGGTGTATCACAATGGGATCCGGCACGTACATCTGGGGTATGCGCGCAGCGTGAAGTACGTGAGCGATTTGCGCGTGGTGTACGAGATACAGTCCCGCCTCCGCGAAGGGCAGAATGACTTGCAGGCCACGCCGGACGAGTCGTTGCCGAAGTCGAACCCGGAGAAGGAACCCGGGCAGACAGACGATCAGAAACCGGCGCAACCGCGGCAGCAGAATCGCGCGAATGAGCTGGCCCGCCGGGTGGAACTGCTGGCGGCAGAGTGTCCCGTGCTGTTTGAGAGGAGCTTGCGATGAAATGTGCCGTGCATCCGGAAGTGGATGCTGCAGGCTATTGCCGGAATTGCGGCAAGCCAATGTGCCCGGCGTGCATGCGGCCCGTGCGAGATGTGCTGTATTGCGAAGAGTGCCTGGCGCAAGTGATGGGTATCCCGGGGCCACCGGCTGCGGATTCGGGTGTGGCTCAGGGAGCGCCGGATGCTCAAGGGGCAGTCCCACCGGCTCCCATTGCGGGGAGGCACGGGTCGGCGAGTCCTATACTGGCGTTTATACTCGGCTTTATTCCGGGGCTCGGCGCAGTTTACAACGGCGAGTACAACAAAGCGATTGTGCACATCGTCGTCTTCGGCGCTTTAATTCTGGGCATCACGGGAGCGTTTGGCGAAGGAATGACCGGCTTCTGGGTATTCGGGCTGGTGGCCTTCATCTTCTATATGGCCATCGATGCGTTGCGTACCGCGAAGGTCCGCCAGACGGGAGAGGCCCTGAAAGATCCAATCGAGGCGTGGAGCGCGCGCCAACCCATGGGTCCAATCATTCTGATTGGCGTCGGTCTCCTGATCCTGCTGCGGAACTTCGGATTCTTTGAGCGCTTCCGGATTGGCGAGATCTTTTGGCCGGTGGTACTAATTGGGATAGGTTTCCTGCTGCTGCGAAAGCGCATGGGCGGGCAGCAGTGAAGACCAGGGACGGAGAGGAGTGAGACGATGAGCAACCAGGTCCGATGCCATTGCCAAAGCTGCGCGATCCGCAGCCTGACGGGTCCTGCGATCCTCATAACGATTGGCGTGCTCTTCCTGCTGCACCAGCTACAGGGCGGCCGCTTCGACTTTGGCAATACGTGGCCGGTGATTCTCTTGGTGATCGGATTGTTGCACCTGGCTTCGGCGCTCGCGCCGCGGGATGGCCACAGTGAAGCGCAAACGAGTGTAGCGGTGCCAGGAATACCACCATCGCCGCCGGCAGGCGCTCCGCCGCCGGTGTCTCCTTCGGAGAGGCAATAACCACCTATGGCACGCACCCAGACGCGTAGCAGCGGTTTATTTTCAGGGCTCGTTCTGATCTCCGTGGGAGTGATCCTTCTGCTTCACAGCTACGGACACCTGGAACTGCGGCATTTCTTTGGGCACTGGTGGCCGTTGATCATTATTTTCTGGGGAGCGGTAAAGCTGTACGAGCGCACCGCGGGGCCGCGGGCGGGCGGCACAACAGGTGCGGGTATCACGGGTGGCGAACTGGTGCTGGTGGTGGGGATGCTCGCGCTGCTGGGGATCGTGGCGGGCGTGGAATATGGAAAGCAGAAAATTGGCGAAGGGATAATGGACGACGTCGGAGATAACTATACCTATGACGTCCAGGTAGCTCCGAAGACAATTCCCGCGAATGTGCGCGTGTTTGTACACAACGGCCGAGGAGATATCAACGTGCGGTCGTCGGATGATGCGCAGATGCGCGTGTCGGCAAAGAAGGGTGCAAAAACGTGGAACGAGCAAGAAGCCGACCGGATCGCCAAGCCGGTGTCCGTCGAGATCGTGAAAAATGGCGATACGTATGAGGTGCGCCCCAGCGGGTATGACTTGTCCGATTCGCGAATCGGTGTGGATTTGGACGTGTCTGTGCCGAAGAAATCGCCGCTGACGGTGAAGACGGAGAAGGGCGACGTCACAGTTTCGGATATGACCGCGGATATTGGAGTGACGGATCAGAACGGCGATGTGGAGATTCGCAACATTGCGGGCGACGTCTCGATCGAGATGCACAAGGGCGACGTCAAGGTAAACGATACCAAAGGCGATGTGAAGGTGTCCGGCAAGGGCGGCGAGATTGACGTGACCAATGCGGCAGGGAGCCTGACGGTGGACGGCGATTTCTACGGTCCAGTGCGCGCCGACAAGGTGACCAAGGGCGTGCGGATGATTTCCGCGAAGATGGACATGACGCTGTCGGCGTTGGCCGGGCATCTGGAGGCGGGATCGGGCAATCTGGATGTAGTGGACGCGCCGGGCAACCTCAGCGTGCGCACGCGGGATAATGAGATCAGCGTGGAAAATCCCGGCGGCAAGGTGAACATCGATAACCGCAATGCGTCGATCAGCGTGCGATTCACATCGATCCCCAAGGAAGAAGTGAGCATTACGAATTCCTCTGGAGAAATCTCGCTGTCACTGCCGGGCAGCTCGAGCTTCGAAGTCCTGGCAGATTGTCGGAATTGCGACATCAGTGCGGAGTTTACAGGGTTGGCGGCGACGAAATCGGAGTCTGGTGACTCCCATCTCGCCGGAAAGTACGGCAGCGGGCGCGCGCCTAAGATTGCGTTGAAAACCAGCTACGGAAATATCGCGTTGCGGCGGACGGCTGTGGCGATTGCTCCACCCGCGAGGCCCGCGGTGCCAGCTTCACCCGCGACGCCGATTCCACCGGCGACCGAGCAGTAGGGACACCAGGGCTGAAGATTAGGCCCCGGTCAAGCGGCGCAACTCATCAAAAAAACGGGGATACGAGACAGCGGCGCAATCGGCGTCACGGATCACGGTTTCGCTTTCGGCGGCGAGCCCGGCAACCGCAAAAGCCATGGCGATGCGATGATCGCCGCGCGGCTCGATTTCCGCGCCATGCACTTTGCCGGAGTGCCGGCCTTCCACGCGCAAGCCATCGGGAAGTTCTTCCACCTTCGCGCCCATTTTCCGAAGATTTTCGGCGAGGGCGGCGATGCGGTCGCTTTCTTTCACGCGCAACTCGGCAGCATCGCGAATCTCGATGCCTTCCTCGGTGAAAGGGCCGAGAGCGGCAAGCATAGGCAACTCGTCAATCAAAAGCGGCACGAGTTCACCTGATATATGGCCGCCTTTTAGGGGCGCGCCTTTCACGCTCAAATCGCCGACTAACTCTCCTTGCGCGCTTTGCAGATTGAGGACGGTGAGCGAAGCGCCCATGGACTGAAAGAAATCGAGAATCGCGGAGCGCGTCGGATTCAAACCCACATTGGCGATGAATAGATTCGATTCGGGCAGCAGCGATGCGGCGGCGATGAAGAATACGGCGGAGGAGATATCTCCGGGGACATCGAGGGACTTGGGTTGTAACTCGCTTTTGCCGGGGCCGTCAGCTATGCCGTGAATGGCGATCGTGCGGCCGCGTTTTTCGACGGGCGCGCCGAAGACTTCGAGGGCGAGTTCGGTATGATCGCGCGTCTGTGCAGGCTCGGTGACCAGCGTTTCGCCGCTGGCGTAGAGGCCGGCGAGCAGCACGGCGGATTTCACCTGGGCGCTGGCCATGGGCATTTCGTAGTGAATGCCGTGCAGACGGCCGCCGCGAATTTCGAGCGGGGGGAAATTGCCTTCGCGCGCGTGAATCTCCGCGCCCATTTGAAGGAGCGGCGTTACGACGCGCTTCATGGGGCGCTTTTGGAGCGAGGCATCGCCAGTAATCCTGGTGGTGAAGTCCTGACCGCTGAGGATTCCGGAGAGCAGGCGGATGGTGGTGCCGGAATTCTCCGCGTCAAGGGTGCGCCAGGAACTTTTCAAACCATGGAGGCCGCGCCCGGTGATTTTGACGGTGCTACCGTCCACTTTCACATCCGCGCCCAGCGACTTCATGCAGCCGAGCGTGCTGTGGCAATCGCGGGCGGCGGCAAAGTGGCGGAGTTCGCTAGCGCCATCGGCAAGAGCGGCGAGCATGGCGTAGCGATGGGAAATGGATTTGTCGCCGGGAAGTTCGAGCGTGCCGGTGAGGGCCTTGGCAGGATGGATGGTCTCTTTTTTCACGATGGAGTGTCCTGGATTGAGTTTAGCATGGCGGAGATTTGGGGTTGCGCGGGGCGCGAGGATTCGCGTGGGCACGAAAAAGGCAGCCGGGTGCGCACAGGAAAAGCAGCAGAGGGATCACTCGAGTGCGCGACCCAGACGCGCCACAATTGGCGCGGAAGAAAAAATCGGGTCGCTACGACTCGGATGACAGTTGGCAAAAAGTGCGGCTCCGTTGGGATGACAAAAGCGAATATTCTTGCCGAGATGAGGTCCAGCGTGCTGGACCCCTACGAAGAGAGGGCCAGATTGCCTGTACTGCGGGACAGTTTTTGCGGGGAACGCAGGTGGAGATGGCGGAAACATTTCGTGGAAGGCATCCGTATCATGGGAGAGAACAAATTGCGCATTGCGCTTGAATTTGGAGAATCCATGTTTGCCCGACGTGTCTTGCCGCAGTTGGTTGCCAAACTCGCCATTGGCCTGGGCGCGCTGTTTCTTGTGGGCGTATTGCTGGCCGCGATTCCGAATCACCGCGCTCCTGTGGTGGCGGATCCTTCGACGGGGCGGCAGGAAAGGTGGCGGCTCCTGCGACGGCGCCCACGGCAAGTGTGCAAGGGCCGAAATCACACGAAGGAGAAAGCGCGCAGGGTGTGGCGCATAGGCATGCGACGTCGGCGAAGGGAACCGCTTCTATCCGATAATTGTGAGGAACATCCCAACCTGAACCTATTATCGGTTATGTATCGCTCTCAAATGCGCCAATGTCTGGTCTGCATTTCTTATGATTGCCGGGTCATTGGTCTGGGCGCGGTTTGCCACGACGTAACGAATGGCGCTGGGAACATCCAAAAGAAGCCAGGGCGCGTTTTCAATCTGCCATCGAGGAGTGTCGCCTGAGCTTATGCTTTGCTCGCAGGGGATGGAATTCCCCTCATTCTGGACAAAGTCCAATTTGAAAGCAAAACCGCTCTTGTAATACTTGGGATCGGGTGGAACGTAACGCACCACAGGGTCAATGTTGCCCGCGTGATAGTTTCCGACGATCACCTCGGCTATCCCATCGCGGAAAAACGGCGGCCAGACCGAATAGTCGCTTGTCATGACGTAGACATTCGGGCGTACAGGCGGCGCATCCGGACGAATGAAACAGGCGCTTACACGGCGCCAACCTTCCGGCGTGAATCTCTCGCCGGACATTTCTCGCGCGAGGTAGTGTTCGACGACCTGCTGCGGAGAAATTACGGCGGCTCGCGGCGGGAATGAGGGATGCACCAGAAGAAAAAAACCGGTGAACTTGTAGATTTGCCGCAATCCCCAGCTGGACGTGGCGATTAGCCCTTTGAGTGGATCCATCACAACAAAGTTGTCATCCCTGCGTTCCAAGATGGCGATGAAATGCCCTGCACCGCCGGGGAGAAGGACTCCAGCAATCGACGACCCCGGAAGCGAAATTGCGTTTGGCTTTTGAATTTCGATGGTAGTGAGGAAACCGCGCTTCTGAAGGGCACGGGCGAGATTCCATATTTCGGTTCCGCTGTTTGACGTGTAAGAATCACGTGCAAGCTCGCGTTCAGAGGCTGGCACGCCATAGTTGATAAGCAGGGATGCGGCGCTCGACGGGCCGCAAGTGGAAGGGGTGCTTTGAAGGCAGGATTCGCCCTGACAGCTCGTACTCAAACGACGCGAATCCACGGGGTCCATAAAGGACTTGAGGTATGGGATAAAAACGGCGACAAGAAGGATAACGGGCGCAACCAGTTTGGCCACAAGGCTGTGCGGTCTGAAAAAGGGTTGAATCACTCCCGCCAAGAAACCCATCCCGGCAGTCAACAGCTCTGAATAGGGGGCGATGCGCAACGAGATAAACCAGGCAGCGGAATCAAACCAGTGCGCGTAGTAAAGAATGTAGAGGAGACCGGGAATGGCGAGAACAGTTCCCAATAGAATGAGGATTGACCGAGCGAGAAACGAGGACGACCTGTTGCCCAACCACAAACCAAAGACGAAGAGACATGCTGAAAGCAGAATCGTCGCAATCAGCATGGGATGGATACGAATCTTAGCGCGGCCGGTACCGCAGCTAATGACCTATTGCTCCTTGAGCTTGAGGCGGTGCTTGTTTTCCTCGAGGAAGGCGCGCAGGTCCTTGGAGGCATCGAGGAGGCGCACCCACTGCTCGTAGTAGAGCGTGACCGGGAAGCGGCCGAGGCCGTAGACGCTCACGCCGCCTTTTTCGCCGACGCGGAATTCGAGCACGCCCTTTTTGCGGCCTGCGGTCTGCTTCTCAAGTTCGGCGATGCGCGCCAGCAATTCTTCTTTCGTGGGTTCTGCCATGTTTCCTCCTCAGGTTGGTCTGTTCACAATATCGCGATGAGGTAAGGGACTGCAAGAAGGGCGAAGGCGAGTCCTAGGACGCCTAAGGCTTTGCGGCTAGCCCGGCCACTCTGGCGGTTCAATTGCGTACTCCCCTGCCCAGCCAGTATCATGCATCCTTCACGTCGGGGGTCACGTCTATCTTCACTATGGCTCGCTTTTTCCAGCGGTTAGCAAAGTTGGCTGTGCCGGCGCTCCTTCTTGGCGCGCTTGCGGTATCAGGTGCTCCCCCGGATTCGACGGAAATCATGCCGGTCTCCGAAGTGCGCGCGGGGATGCAGGGTTACGCCTACACGATTTTTGCAGGCGATCAAATCGAGAAGTTTGACCTGGAAGTGCTCGGCGTGCTGCCGAATTTTCTGGGGCCGAAGCAGTCCATCATTCTGGTGCAATTGAAGGGGCCGAAGGTGGAGCATACCGGCGTGGTGGCCGGAATGAGTGGGAGCCCGGTCTATCTGGAGGGGAAGCTGGCGGGGGCGCTCTCGCTGAAGCTGGGAATCTTCACCAAGGAAGCGATTGCGGGCGTGACGCCTATTGAAGATGTGCTGCGGCCACCCTCGGAAAGCGCCGCAGCACAAGCTAACCCCCAGCAATTTTCGTTGCCGAACAACGCGCTGGCGCGGAACACGTTGCCGAGCGGATCGTCGCTGGAACCCATCGAGACGCCGCTGGTGTTTTCTGGATTTCAACCGGCGGCGCTGCAGCAGTTTGCGCCGCAACTGCAGAGTTATGGATTTGTGGCGGCACAGGGCGGCACAGCCGAAGCGCGGCCGGAGGATGCGCACCTGGCACCGGGAGATATGGCGGGAATGGTGCTGGTGCAGGGCGATGCGTCCATCAATTCGGCATGCACGGTGACGGCGGTGCAGGCCGACAAGGTGTTTTTGTGCGGGCACCCGTTCCTGAATTTGGGGGACGTTCAGATGCCGATGGCGCGCAGCCGCGTGGTGACGACGCTGTCGTCGGAACTGGCATCCACAAAGATTGTGAATGTTGGCGGGCCGATTGGCACCATCACGGGCGACCACCTGACGGCGGTGACGGGAAAACTGGGCGCGCCGCCGGCGATGATTCCGCTGGATTTGACGTTCGTTACGGGAAGTGCGGAAAAGAAGCTGCACTTCGAGCTGGTGAAGCATCCGAAGCTGACGCCGCTGTTGGTGGCGCTGACGACGTTCAACGGAATCAGCCAGAATTCGCTGTATGGCGAGGGAACCACGCTGCGGCTGACGGGCGAAATCCGCTTGCAGGGGCACGTGCCGGTGCAGGTGGAAAACACGTTTGCGCCGGGCGATTCGCTGATGCCGGACAGTATGCCCATCGCGCTGGTGGTGCAGAACATGTTCGGGCGGCTCTTCAACAATAATTACGAGATACCTTCGGTGGAGCACATTACGCTGCGCGTGGAAAGCCAGCCGGGACGCAAGTCGTACACGATTGACAGCGCGTGGCTGGAAAAGGGCGAAGCGGCGCCGGGTGACAATCTGAAAGTTCGCGTGCTATTGCAGCCTTATCGCGGGCCGGCACGCATCGAAGAAACCACGGTGCATGTGCCGGATCAGATTGCGCGGGGCGCAACGCTGCGGGTGCTGGTGAGCGATGCGGACTGGATGAATCGCGCGTCGCGCGGCTTCAGTTTTCCCGGCATGCCCGGCGCGGCAGGCCCGGAAGGACTCGATCAACTGATCACGCTGATGAATCGCGAACGGCGCAATGACCGGCTGTATGTGGGACTGTTTGTGCCGGCGCCGACGCTGGTGTGGGACGACAAGGAATTGCCGAACGTGCCGCTGTCGCAGATCAACATGATTGACGGGCGTCCCGCGCCGGGCACGGTGCAGGTGCTCCGCGAATCCTTGTCCAGCGAGTCTTCGATTGCGCTTGGCGGCCCGGTTTCCGGGCTGATCTCCTTGAATCTGCAAATCCGGTGAAACTGTCCATGTCGAAAATTACGCAACGCTTGATCTTGCTGGCCTCGCTCGTTTGCCTGGTGGCGGCGTCCGCCGTGGCGGACCACACGCGCCGTTGGCGCCAATCCACGTATGAAGAATTCCTGAAAGGGACGGCGAAGGGCGTGGCCGTGCGGAGCGATGGGCACTTGGAGCTTGCGCCGAAATTCACGCTGATTTCCGATGCGGACGCTTCCTATCTGTGGTCGCTGCGGACAGATCCCGCGGGCGTGCTGTATGCGGGCGGAGGATCTCCCGCGAAGGTATTCCGATTTGAGGGAAACGGGAAGCCGAAGACGGTGTTCGAGTCCACGGACCTGCTGGTGCAAGCGATTACCTTTGACGCGAAGGGCAACTTGTATGTAGCGACATCTCCGGACGGGAAAGTCTATCGGGTTGCGCCGGGTGGGGAGAAGTCGGTCTACTTTGAGCCGAAGACGAAATATATCTGGGATTTGGCGTTCGGAACGGATGGAACGCTGTACGTGGCGACGGGCGATAAAGGGCAGATATTCGCGGTAACGGCGGAGGGCAGGGGAGAACTTTTTTACGCCAGCGACGAGGCGCACATCAAGGTGCTGGCGTTTGATGCAAAGAACAATCTGCTGGCCGGGACGGAGCCGAATGGGCGGGTGCTGCGAATATCACGAAGCGCGGAGAAAAGCGGGAAGAAAAAATCGCCGGGTGAGGCGGTGGCGGAAGGGTTCGTGATGTACGAGACGTCGAAGCGCGAGGTGACTTCTCTCACGGTGGCGCTCGACGGAAATATTTACGTGGCGGCGATTGGGGAGAAGCAGAAACCGGGCACGCAAGCGCCTTCGGCGGTGATTACGATGCCTCAAGGAACGACGACCATCACCACTTCGATTACGCCAATGGGTGGCCAAGCCGGAGTCCCCTTCCTGGCGTTTCCGCAGGCCATTTCGAGCAGCATTTACAGGATCGCAACCGATGGGGCGCCCGAAGAGATCTGGAGTTCGCGGGACGACGTGGTTTACGCCCTGGGGCTGAATTCGGACGGGCGATTGCTTGCGGGAACGGGAAACACCGGCTCGCTGCTGGTGATTGACGGGCGCGGGGTGTATGCGCAACTGGCGAAATCGGGTTCGGCGCAGATCACAGGGATTTCGCGATCAGTTGGCGGGAAGGTCTTTCTGTGCACCGCGAATCCCGGCAAGGTGTATTCGCTTGGCCCCGAGTACGAGCCGGAAGGCACGTTTGAGTCGCAGTCGTTTGACGCGAAACTCTTTTCGCAGTGGGGCCGGATTGAGTGGTGGGGGCCACCGGCTAGCGCTGGCGCTGTGGCCAGTAGGAGTGGAATGAACGCGGGTGAGCCGCGGCTGGAATTTTTCGTGCGTAGCGGAAACACGGAGGACCCGGGGAAGGAATGGTCGCGTTGGTTTGGGCCGTACACGGCGTCCGCGACGACCGTGGAAGCGCCCGCGGCGCGATTCCTGCAGTGGAAAGCAGTGATCCACGATGGCCGGCCTGGCGACGGGATCGATTGGGTGAGCGTGGCGTACCAGCCGAAAAACGTCGCGCCGGTGATTGATGGCATCGCGCTGCAGGACCCGGGCGTGCGCGTGCAGATGCAGCAGATCATTATGGGCCAGCCCGCCAACGTTGCACTGAAGCTGCCGCCAGCGCCCAACCCCAGCGGCGTGGTGATTACGACAACGAGCGCGGCGAAATTTGACCAGCCGCCACAAGGGACGCAGCAGAAGGGATTTCAGTCTGTACTCTGGAACGCCCACGACGACAATGACGACGATTTGCGCTACGCCGTCTATTTTCGGGGCGAGAGTGAGCACGACTGGAAACTTCTGAAAGACAATGTGGACCAGAAATTCTATTCCTGGGATACGACGACCATGCCGGATGGGGCGTACTACCTGAAAATCGTGAGCGAGCGATGCGCCTTCCAACCCGCCGGCCGCAGCCCTGAAGACCGAGCGGGAGAGCGAACGATTTGAAGTGGACAACACGCCGCCCAGCATTGAGAAGCTGCAGGCGAACCCCACGGGAAGGAACGCGGAGCGTTCGCAGGGTGTTCCGTATGATTTCCGGTTCACGGCCAGCGACTCGACGAGCAGCGTCGAAAAAGCGCAATACAGCGTGGATGGCGGCGATTGGGTTTTGCTTGCGCCGGCAGCGGGCATCAGCGACAGCAGGACGGAATCGTACGAATTCACCGTGCCGGGCCTCTCGCCGGGTGAACACACGATCGCAGTGCGCGCTTACGATAAGTTTGAAAATGTAGGAGCGGCGAAAACCACGATCACGGTCGCGAAGTAAAAATCAGGGTTGGGGCTTAGGCTTGGGGAGATTCGGATTCGCGAGCCGCGGCTTATCGGCATCCAGGAACATTTCAATTTCCGCGCCAAAACCCATGCGGCCATCGCTATAGGCATCGGGACGCGCATGCACCAGGCGAGCCCGGCAGTGGGTGTCATCGGGCTGGTTGCCGGTAACCTCCTTAGGCATTCTAAGTGTCGCTTCAATCGGCATGCCGACCTGGAGAGGCGCAGAAGTGACGAAGAAAAAACCGCCGCGCGAAAGATTGATGGCCTCGGTAAAATGCTCGGTCTTGTCCGCGGCCAGGCCCAGGGAGCGGAAGCGCAAGGGGACACGAAGAGAAAAGCGCTCGAGTTGGCGGCGTTCCGAAGGGGCCATGATCACTCCGCGCCTGACGAGTGGGTGGGCGGGTCGCCGCGGCGCACTAACCGTAATGTTGAGGTTAACAGAGAGGTAGCACAGGTCAAGGGGAAGAGGGGTTCATTCGGGGAGAACTCTCGCGCTAGGAGTACCAGCTAGACTAGTCACTGGGACCATGGCTGCTCCTGAAAGCAGTGCGCCGAATGAAGCGACCGCCATCACGTGGGAGGCCATTGTCGAGGCCCACGAGCGCATCCGGCCGCTGATCCATCGCACTCCGGTCTTGACGAGCACCTCCCTGACCGAGCTGGCGGGAGCATCGCTCTTCTTCAAGTGCGAGAATCTGCAAAAAACAGGGTCATTCAAGATTCGCGGCGCCAGCAACGCGATTTTTTCGCTAAGCGCAGAAGAGGCCCAGCGCGGGGTAGTGACGCATTCCAGCGGCAACCACGCGGCGGCTGTGGCACGGGCAGCGGGATGGCGTGGCGTGCCTGCGTGGATCGTTATGCCGAAGAATGCACCGGCGGTAAAGTGCCGCGCCGTGGAAGCGTACGGCGGGAAGATCACGTATTGCGAGCCGAAGGTTTCGGCGCGGGCAGAGACGGCCGCGCGGATTCAGGCAGAGACGGGGGCAGTGCTGATCCATCCCTACGATGACGACCGGATCATCGCCGGGCAGGCCACGGCCGCAAAGGAATTGTTGGAAGAGGTGGCGGAGTTGGATGCCGTGCTGGCGCCGGTCAGCGGGGGAGGGCTGTTGAGCGGAACATGTTTGGGAGCAAAAGGAACACGCGCCACGGTGCGGGTGTTTGGGTGCGAGCCGGAACGCGCGGATGACGCCTACCGTTCGCTAAAGACCGGCGTCCTGCAGACGCAGGAAACGAGCGATACGATTGCGGATGGCCTGCGGGCTTCGCTGGCGCCACGCACGTTTGCGATTCTGCGAAAGTACGTGGATGGGATTTTGTTGGTGAGCGAAGAAGAGATTCGCGCGGCGATGCGGCTGGTATGGCAGCGCATGAAAATCGTGATCGAACCATCCAGCGCGGTGGCGCTTGCTCCCCTGCTGCGCGAAGGCGGGGTGGCGGCTCTCGGTTTGCCCATTGGCGCGCGGGGAAAGTCGCCGCGAGTCGGGGTGATATTGTCCGGCGGGAACGTGGAGATGGGTTGAAGAATCTGTCGAGGCGCGGAAAGAGACAAAGATTACGCGGAGAACACAGAGGGCACAGAGTTCGCAGAGAAGAGAAAAACGGGAGAGAAGCGGCATAAAGACCCAAAAGCGCCGACGAGACTGCCTGTGTCACAAACAAAGGGCTGAGGATTGTCAGGGGTGGGCGTGGTGTGTAGACTTGTACGGTAAATTTCTCTCAGAGGAATAATTCCAGGGATTGCAGCGCGATGATGCCGCTGGGGTTGCCCCCACCGCCCCAGCGGGAGCGCGCTGGACTGGTTCGTTAAGGGGGGTCAAGTTGTCCTCTCTCAGGCAGGGTCTTGCTCTCTCCGTTCTGATCGCCGCAATCAACCTATCGGGCTCGCCTGCGAATGCGCAGGTTCGCGAACGGCTTTCCCAAGCCATTGACGACTCGGGCTACCTACGGATCGAGCACACCAAGCCGCTGCTGGCGACGCCCGCGAACGATGCGGGGAGGGTGGAGTCCAGCAGAGCGATGGAGCGAATGCTGTTGGTATTGTCACCGTCGCCGGAGCAGCGAAGCCAACTGAAGCAATTGCTGGACGAACAGCAGGATCGCAAGTCGCCGCAGTATCACCGCTGGCTGAGCGCGAACGAGTTTGCCGCAAAGTTTGGCTTGGGCGACGCGGACGTGCAGAAGGTGAAGGAGTGGCTGCAGGGGCATGGGTTCACAGTTGCGCAAACCGCGAAGAGCAAGAGGTGGGTGGAGTTCAGCGGCACGTCACAACAAGTGGAGCGAGCGTTTCAGACGGAGCTGCACTACTACAAAGTGAGGGAGCAGAAGTATGTGGCGAATGCCACGGACATAGCGATTCCCAATGCGTTGGCAGAGATTCTCAGCGGAGTTGTTTCCCTGAATAGTTTTGGGAAGCGCCCGCCGCGACGGGTTGTTGCCGGCACGACGGGCAGCGGTCCGGCAGCTCTGCATGGAGGGCTGCGGCCGCAATTGACCTACACCGGGGCAACGAATGCATATTACGTGGCCCCCGGAGATTTTGCCGCGATCTACAACACCAAACCGCTGCTGAGCAGCGGGATTGACGGCACGGGCGTGGCGATTGCGGTGACCGCGCAGTCGCAATTCGAATTGACCGATGTGCAAGCGTTCCGCCAAATCTTCAAGCTGAGCGCAAACGACCCAAACATCGTGGTTGTGGGACCGGAACCGGGTTTCAGCAATCCGACGGATGCGGAAGAAGCGCTGTTAGACGCGGAATGGGCCGGCGCCGTCGCACCGGGCGCGACGATCAATGTGGTGATCGCCGGGAGCACGGATACAACCAGCGGCGTGGATTTGGCCGCGGCCTACGCGATTGACAATGAAGTTGCGCCGATCCTGACCTACACGTATGGAGGCTGCGAAGCGGCGCTGGGGCCTACCGGCAACGCATTTTACAGCGCGCTGTGGCAGCAGGCCGCCGCTGAAGGCATCACCGTGCTGGTGGCCGCGGGCGATAACGGCGCCGCGGGTTGCGAAAATCCGAACTTTGGGTTGCCAGCGAGCCGGGGGTTCGCGGTGAATGGAGCGGCGGCAACGCCGTACAACGTGGCGGTGAGCGGCACGCAGTTCGCGGATCAGGGAAACGAAGCAACCTATTGGAGTGCGACGGACGCCGCCGATTTTTCCTCCGCGATCGGATACATCCCGGAAGCGGCGTGGAACGACAGTTGCGATCCTGGGCAAGCGGCCAGCGCAACGAATTGCTTGTATGGAAACGGGAATTTCAGCCTGCTGGCGGGAGGCGGCGGGGCGAGCTCTGTCTATGCAAAACCGCCGTGGCAAACGGGCACGGGCGTACCCGCGGATGGCGCGCGCGATGTGCCGGATGTGGCGCTGGCGGCCGGGTCAGGACACGACAACATTGTGTACTGCACGAGCCATGTTGGGGCGGGGCCCGCGTGTCAAATCGATGCGCAAAATAATCTGGTGGGATTGACGCTGGTGGGCGGCACATCGGCCGCGACGCCGGCGATGGCGGGGATCCTGGCGCTGGTGGAACAGGAGAATGGAGTATTGCAGGGGCAGGTGAACTACGTGCTGTACCAGTTGGCGCAGAACCAAAGTTGCGACTCTTCTCAGCAAACCAATCCGACGGCGCAGAATACCTGCGTGTTTTATGACGTGACGACCGGAAACAACGCCGTACCGTGCGCGGGCGGTTCGCCGGGATGTTCTTCCACGCAAGATGGAGTGAATGGTTTCCTGAACGGGCAGGCAGCCGGAGCGGGCTATGACCTGGCGACGGGGCTGGGTTCCGTAAATGCAGCGAACCTGGCGAGCAATTGGAAGAATGCGTCGTTCGCGGGATCGCAAACGAGCATGCAGGCGTCGAGCGCGAGCTTCGTACACGGCACAGCCGTGAATGTGAGCGGAACAGTGGCACCCGCGAACGGAAACGGTACGCCGACGGGAACGGTTTCGCTGAAGACGGACCTGTTCGGCGACGCGGACAACGTGCCGCTGACGAATGGCGCGTTTGCGGCGGCGGTTAGCGATTTGCCGGGAGGCCAGTACAGGCTCCTCGCGCATTACGCGGGAGATGCGACGTATGCGGCAAGCGATTCACCAGTGCTGCTTTTGAATGTGCAGCCGGAACCGAGTTCGACGGCGATCAGCTTGAACGGCGTGCAGGGGGGAATCGCGGATTACGGCGCGGCGGTTACGGTGCGCGTGACGGTGGCGGGCGCCTCGGGCTTTGGCAAGGCGACGGGTACGGTTGCTTTGCAGGATGGAGCAACGCTCATCGGCACGTATGCGCTTGCACCCGATGGCAACGCCTATATTCCCACTGGAAATGGCGGCGGATATTCGTTTGGAGTGGGAACGCACACGTTGACGGCAACCTATGCGGGAGACAACAGCTTCGCGGGAAGCGCGGCGGCTCCGACAGACTTCTCGATTGGGAAGGGGACACCGTTTGTAGTTGTGGGTGCGAATTTTGCGAATGTGTGGCTGGGGCAGTCTGTGGGGATTCATGCGATTGTATCGGTAAATGGAACGAAGGCGGCCACGGGGACGGTCCAGTTCACGGACAATGGCGCGCCGATTGGCACGATTATGCCGCTACAGACAGGCGGATTTTTTGGGACTCAGGCGCAAGCTTCGATGATCGTGAGCAACCTGGCAGTGGGAGTGCACAAATTTGGGGCCAGCTACGATGGAAGCAGCGACGCGAACTATGCGAGCGTGCCGAGCGGCGATCAGAACGAATACCGGTTTCCAGTGAATGTGAGCACGAATGAGGGGACGAAGACGAGTACGACGACGCTGACGCCGAATACCCTGCCCACAACTCTGGGAAGCACGGGCGTTTTCCAGGTGGCGGTTACGCCTGCGGGCGCGAGCGGAGTGACGGGTTCCGTAACGCTGTGGGATGCGGTGGGGCCGCGAAGCACATCCGTGGGGCTGGGGAAGGATGGTACAGCACGGATCACGATACCGTGGACGCAGGCGGGTAACGCGACGCTCTTCGCGCAGTATTCGGGGGACGCAAACTATGGCGCCTCGGCGAGCGCGTCACTGGCGTTTAGTGTGAGCAAAGGCACGCCAACGGTGACTCTGAGCGCACCAAGTACAGCGAATGCCAATCAGGAAGTCAGCGTCAACGTCAGTGTGGCGGGCATTCCGAGCAACGCTTTGCTGGATTATCCCACGGGTGTGGTGGAGTTTTGGGATTCGCTGAATGGCGGGGCGGCGCAGCTCATCACCGCGCAGAGCCTGACGGTGGGCGCGGGAAATATCAGTGTGTTTGCAATACGAAAGACATTCGCGCCCGGAGTACACAGCCTGAAAGTACACTATCGCGGGGACAACAACTGGCAGGCAGCGGACTCCGCGAGCCAGCCCCTCACGTCGGGAGACTTCAGCGTGAGTGTTATCGCCCAACCCGGTGGCGTTTGTGGCAGGCAGCGCGGGAACGGCCACGGTAACGATCACGGCGTCGGGCGGCTTTACGGGCACGATTAATTTGACGTGCCCCACGGGGAGTACAGTTTTGCCCTCCGGGTACGCCTGCTCGTTTGCCTCGTCGAGCGTCACGATCGCTACGGGGCAAACCACGGCGGACAGCGCAATTGCACTGACTCCCACCACGACGACGGCTGGGGCGGCTCCGCGGAATCTGTCGGGCGCGGGACGAATGAACAGGAACGGGTGGATGGCGTTTGGGCTGCTGTTGGGGATGGGCTTGCTGGGATTGGCGGTTTGGGGCACGGATGGAAGAAGAGGACGCCCGGCGGCTGGCCTTTGCCGGCGGCTGGGCAATCTGCTTGGTGAGCCTGGCGCTGGGGTGCGGCGGCGGGAGGGCGGGGGGTGGCGGCGCAAAGGCGCCGACCACGACCACGCTTTCGAGCTCGAACTTGCGGGTCTTGTTTCAACAGCCATTGACCCTGATTGTGCACGTCACTGCCAGTGCAGACCCCTTGGGCCAAGTGCAGGTGTACGATAACGGGCAACCCTATAGCGGGCTGGTGGGGGCGATTGGGGGGAACGCGACCTTTACTACGGACACGCTGGCGGTTGGGTCTCATCCCATGGTGGCGCACTATTTCGGCGACGCCAACACGCTGCCTTCGGTCTCGCCGACAATTAACCAGGAAGTGCTGGGACTGACAATCTGGAAATTACGGCGGCCTCCACCAACGGGATTTCGCACCCGGCCGATTTCCAGGTACAACTAAATTAGCCCGACATGTGTTACAAAAAAGGAGACTTCTCGGGCGCTTGGGGGAGCAAACCGTTCCCTCCCCTGGCGCATCTGAAACTGACAGCATGAAGCGTGTCTGCGTAATAGGGGCGGAGACATGCCATTCCTGCCGAAAAACCCGGGAGACTGCGATAAGAGTCGCTGGGGAGCTTGAGGAAAATATGAGAATTGAAGAGAAGAGCTGGATGGTTTTGTGTACTGTGGCGCGCTGCTGGCAGGGCAGATAGCTGGGCACAAAGGCAAACGTGGCCAGCGCGAGTGATCGAAGCGGTGGATGACACGCAGACGGTGACAACTGAAGGGGAATGTGCACCCGCTGGCGCGGGCAGAGTTTGATCAGGGGCGGTCAGCGATGCGACGCCCATGAACCGCATGATGCTGCTCCTGCAGCGCAGTCCGGAGCAGGAATTGGCACTACAGCAATTGATGGACGGAGCAACAGACCAAGGATTCGCCCAATTTTCATAAGTGGCTGACGCCGGAACAGTTTGGCGCCCAATTTGGGCCCGCGGATGCGGATGTGCAGGCGGTGACGGACTGGTTGACGGCGCATGGATTTAGGGACGTGAAGGCGGGAGCGGGGCGAACGGCGATTGAGTTCTCAGGAACTGTAGGGCAAGTGCGGAATGCGTTCCACACGGAGATTCACCGCTATTTGGTGAAGGGCGAAGATCGGCAGGCGAATGCCACAGATCCGCAGATTCCGGCGGCGCTGACACCTGTGGTAGCGGGGATCGTGTCGCTGCACAATTTTCCAAGGAAGTCGATGACGCACGATCGGGGAATTTATGACGCGAACCGCCGAAGGAATTGTGAAGCCTCTGCTGACGACGACATCCGGTTGTGGAACGGGCCACGGACTTCCGTGTTACGTTGTGGGGCCGGCGGATTTTGCGAAAATCTACGACATTCCTTCGTCGCTTGACGGCACCGGCGTAACCATCGCCATCGTTGGGGATTCAAACATCAATCCGCAAGATGTCATTGATTTTCGAAATCTTTTCGGACTACCCCAAACTTCACAGCGGCGAATAACTAGTCCTGAACGGGCCGGATCCCGGCCTGGGCAGCGCAGAAGACGAAGCCGACCTGGACGTGCAGATTCCGGGATGGTGGCGCCGGATGCCATCTGAATTTGTGTCGCAGAAGACACGCAGACTGCATCGGAATCGATCTCTCCGCGTTCTACATCATCGACAACAATATGGCGGCGGTGATGAGTCTGAGTGTTGGCACAGTGCGAAACCAATTTGGAGCCGCGGGCAATACTTTTTATAACGCGTTGTGGGAACAAGCTGCCGCGCAAGGCATAACTGTGACGGTCTCCTCCGGGGACAGCGGGTCCGCAGGCTGCGACGATTTCACGACTGAAGCGGTGGCCACAGGGGGGCTGGCAATCAGTGGAATTGCTTCGACGCCGTTCAATGTGGCCGTCGGTGGAACGGATTTCGACGATGTCGGAACGCAAACCAGCGGCGGCTTCTGGAGCGCGGCGAATGGCACGGGGAAAGGAATCAGCCCAAGGGTACATACACGAAACGACTTGGAACGATTCCTGCGCGGCAACTGCGACCAGCGGGACGCTCGCCACGGTCTGCGCAGGCACGCTAGCGAATGGCATCGTCGCGGCCAGCGGAGGGCCGAGCTCCATTTATACAAAGCCCGCATGGCAGAGTGGGATTACTCCGAATGGGGACGCGGGTGACAACCATCGCTACATCCCGGATGTTTCCCTGTTCGCGAGTGACGGCCCGGCAAGCGATAGCTTTTACTTAGCATGCCAAGCGGATGCGGTCCCTGCGGGCAATCCGCCCTCGTGCGCAACGAGCGGCTCTTTCAGTTTTCAAGGAATAGGAGGAACGTCAGCCTCTTCTCCCGCCTTCGCGGGGATCATGGCTTTAATCAACCAGAATAATGGGCGACAGGGCAATCCCAACCCAACGCTATATAAGATCGTTGCTACCCCCGGACAGAGCCACGACTCATCGACGACAGGCTTGACTGGCTCGACGTGGGCGTTCAACGATGTGACGAAGGGAAATATATCCGTTCCGTGCGCCGGGAAGTCGACAAATTGCAGCAGCGCCACCTCTGGCACGAACGGTGTTGTGGTTAGCACGGGCAGTGCGACGACGCCGGGATGGACCACAGCGACAGGATATGACCTGGCAACCGGGCTAGGCTCTGTAAATGTTGCTAACCTAGCCACACAGTGGCCCATAGCCGTAGGTAAGTTCACGGCTACGACCACAAGCCTCAAGGTCAACGGCGGCACATCCACGGTTAACATTACGCATGGGATGGGGGTCACGGTAGCAGTGAGTGTGACCCCGTCCTCCGGCCCCACGGGCGATGTCGCGCTCATTGGTCCCAATCCCCCAGTAAACGTAAATGGAGGTATTGGTGAGTTGACGCTTTCCGGGGGCTCCGCGAGTGCCAGTGGCGTAATCCTTCCCGGGGGATCTTACAATCTGAACGCCCGTTACGCTGGCGACGATACCTATGCAGCAAGCACTTCGACGCCTGGCGTGCCGGTGGTGGTTTCAAAGGAAAACAGCAAGCTGCAATACGGCATCGTCACTTTCGATGTGAATAATAATATTGTGAGCACCAACGCGACGTCGGTCGTGTATGGCTCGCCCTATATCCTGCGAATTGACATTCTGAACAGTCTGGGCACTAGCACGAACTGTCAGCCGCTCATTCAAACCACAAACCCCGGCTGCGCGTTCGACGCAACGGGAACCGTGACCATCACTGACAACGGAAGCCCCCTCGACACTAGCCCGTTCCCAATCAACAGCGCGGGAAGCGCCGAGGACCAGCCGATTCAGCTTTCGGGCGGAACGCACCCGCTATCGGCGACCTACTCGGGTGACATCAGCTACAACTCGACCGCGGCGGTTGTGGACAGCGTGACGGTATCTAAGGCGGTGACGCAGACGACGGTGAGCAGCTCCTCATCCATTATCACGTCCGGAACATCGGTGACGCTGACGGCGACGATTGCCACGCAAAGCAACGGCGCCGGGCCGACGGGCTCGGTTGCGTTCACGAACGGCAGCACCAGCTTGGCTTCCACACCGTGCCAGCCGACTGGCGCAACTACGACCGCCGCGGCGTTTTGTACGGCGACGCTCACTACCGCGATTTCGGCGTTGTATCCGCCTGGGACGGTGCGCCCGGAGCCGCCGGGTGTGCCTGTCGTGCCCCTGGTGGTGGCGTTGGCTAGCTTGCTGGTGTTTGCACTGGGCTTCCGCTGGATGCCGGAAGGCCGACGCCGCGCGTACGCCTTTGCTGGACTGGTGGCGCTTGTGCTGCTGGTTGTGGGCGTAGCCGGTTGCGGTGGTGGCGGCGGTGGTGGAGGAGGCGGGAGTACCTCAAGGACGATCACCGCAAGCTATCCGGGCGACACGAACTATTCGCCTTCAAGCGGGAGCATGACGATCACCATAAACTGACGCAATTCACCGGCAAGAGTCAGTGACCTTGCCGAGATGGGGTCGAGCCCTTCGAAGCTCTGGGTAAACAGTGCTCGACCCCTACGCAGGCAAAACCTGAAAAGCAACATAGGAAGAACAGGGCGCGCTGAAGGATGGCGCGCTTTTTTTGCGCGAACGGCGGTTGGACAACCTGAGGGGAGTGACGGCGAGGAAGTAGGAAGGGTGACGTTGGGCGAACGTCATTATCTCGACAGAGGAGTGGCGGAGTGCTAAGCTGCGTGCCAGATTGGCACAGTTGGCTGGCGGAAGAGAATTCCAAGCACGTTGAGGCGGAGTATGAGCCATCGTTTGCGTTTGCTCTCTTCTGTTTTTCTGTTCGTTAGTTCCCTTTTGATTTTGAATCCAGCGCGGCGCACAAGGACAGGCGCAGCCACGCGTGGTGGAGGCGGTAGACAACGCGAAACGCGTGACCTTGGCGGGAAACGTTCACCCATTGGCGCGGGCTGAATTTGACCAGGGCGCGGCGGCGGACTCCTTGCCCATGACGCGGATGTTGCTGCTGCTGAAGCGGAGCGATGAGCAGGAAGCGGCGCTGCAGGACTACCTGGAAAAGCAGCAGGACAAAAGTTCGGCGAACTATCACCAATGGCTGACACCGGCAGGAATTTGGAGCGCAGTACGGGCCGGCGGACGCGGACATTCAGGCGGTGACGCAATGGCTTGGGCAGCCAGGGCTTCACGATCGAAAAGGTGTACAGCGGGAAGACGGTGATTGAGTTTTCGGGGATGGCGGCGCAGGTGCGCGCGGCGTTTGGGACGGCGATTCGACAATTACCAGGTGGAAGGGAAAGCGTACACGGCGAACGCGAACGATCCGCAGATTCCGGCGGCCCTGGCGCCGGTGGTAGCGGGGATTGTGTCGCTGAATAGTTTTCCGCGGCAATCGCATGTGCGCGTGGCGGGAATCGCACGAAAGATTGCGGGAAAGCCGGGGCTTGAACCCTGTTTACGTTCCGACCCCTTCGGCAGCGGGACATTTCTACGCGATGGCGCCGGGGGATTTTGCGACCATTTACAATTCAAAGAGCCTGATCAGTGCTGGGAACGATGGAACAGGGACAGACGATCGCGATTGTGGGCGAGACGAACATTAATGTGTGCCGATGTGCAGGCCTTCCGGCAGATGTTCGGATTGCCGGCAAATTTCACTTCGTCAAACGTCATTTTGAATGGCGAGGATCCGGGAATCACTTCGATGGGCGAAGAAGGCGAAGCGGATCTGGATGTGGAGTGGTCGGGAGCCGTGGCGCCAGGGGCAACGGTGGATTTCGTGGTTTCGGCATCGACGCCCGCATCGCAGGGAATCGATCTTTCGGCGCTGTACATCGTCGAGCACAACCTGGCCGGGGTAATGAGCGAAAGCTATGGGAATTGTGAGGCAGGCCTTGGAAGCGGCGGGAAATGCTTTTTACAACGCGCTTTGGGAGCAGGCGGCGGCGCAGGGAATAACGGCGATGGTGTCCGCGGGGGATGGCGGTTCAGCGGGTTGCGACGATTTCAATACGGCAGCCGCGGCAACGCAGGGCCTGGCGGTAAGTGGATTAGCGTCCACGCCGTACAACGTTGCGGTGGGCGGGACGGATTTTGATGAAGTAAACAAGTGGACTACCTACTGGAGCGCGACAAACGCGACCACGGGAACCGATGTGATTGGGACGTCGGCGTTGAGTTACATTCCGGAAATCCCATGGAACGAGAACTGCGCGCAGATTGGATTGACGGGTTGCGGCGCGAGTGCGCCAAATGGATCGCTGAATATCGTGGCGGGGAGCGGCGGGCCGAGCACATGTTCGATATTGAACTCTGGCGGCACGTGCACTGGCGGGTATCGGAAACCGAAATGGCAGATTGGGCGTGACGGGGATGCCGAACGACAACCAGCGTGACCTGCCGGACGTTTCGCTGTTTGCAAGCCCGGGATTTGATGGGTCGGGATACGTCTACTGCCAGAGCGATCAGCACGATTTCGGGCGCGGCGATGTGCGATCATAAGCAAACGCCAACCAGGGTACTTTTGATTTTGGAATTGTGGGAGGAACGTCCGCATCGTCACCGGCATTCGCGGGGGTCATGGCGCTGGTAAACCAAGTATCAGGCGGCGCACAGCGGAACGAACCGGCAGGGGAACGCCAACTACGTGTTGTATCAGCTAGTGAAGAAGGCGGGTGCGAGCTGCACGTCGAGCTGCCAAACGAAGCGGCGGGTTGCGTGTTCAACGATGTGACGCATGGCAACAGTTATTTGCTACCGAATATGGCAGCAGTGTGGGGACGAACAGCGTGCCATGCATGGGCGGAAGCCCGAATTGCAGTGTAACGATGCGGGCGACGGCAGCGGCGTTCTGGTGGAACCGACCAGTTCGACGACTGAAGCGTGGACGGTGACGGCTGGGTACGACATGGTGACGGGGCTGGGGTCGGTCAACGTGAATAATCTGGCCACGAAGTGGGGAACGGTTTCGACAGTGCCGACGACAACGACACTGGCGCTTTCTCCCACAACCGGGATCACGCACGGTACGGATGAAAACGTGGCCGTGAACATTACGGTGACACCCAAGAGCGGGACAGCGACGGGAGACGTGTCACTGATCGCCAAATTGCTGGAACGAATGGTTCCACGACGCGGGGGCTGGACCAGTTCACGTTGGGCACGGATGGAAGCTTTAGTGGAACGACTCAAAGCTTGCCGGGCGGAACGAACTACACGGTGACAGCACATTACGCGGGAGACGGTACCAACGCGCCAAGCGATTCGCCGGGCGTACAAGTAACTGTGACACCCGAGACCAGCCAGACATTCATTGTGATTCCGACGTTTGATTCGAGCGGCAATGAGACGAATGGCAACGCGACATCCGCGCCGTTCGGGTCGAACTATTACGTGAGAATGTATGTCACCGACAAGAATGGTGTGGCCAGTCTAACGGGACCGCCGAGCAATGCCTGTTATGAGGAAAACGAGCTGACCTGCCCCACGGGAACCGTGACGCTGAAAGATAACGGAACACCCTTGGGCACGGGAGGTGGCGGACCAGGGATCTACGAACTGAACAACGCAGGATATACAAGAAACCTGACACCGCAGTTGCTGACCGGGACGCACACCATAGCGGCAACCTATAGTGGAGACAGTAGCTATGGCCCGAGCTCAAGCAGCACTTCCTTAACCGTTACGCCGGCTCCGGTGTCCATCAGCCAGCAAGTCACGTCTTCTAATCCGGTTGCCGGATTACCATTTACCGTCACTGTCACTGGATCCGCGCCGGTCTCGTACGGCCCAGCACCAAAAGGCACGGTAACGTTTAGCGTGGGGTCAATCCAACTGGGAAGCCCGGTCGCCGTAGTTGGCAACCCTGGGGGCACCATACCAGCGTTTACTGCCACCGGACAGTTGATCATCGCCACGCCTGGCGCCCAGACAATTACAGCGCAGTATAGCGGCGATGCGAACTATGGTCCTGCCACCAACTCGATGAACGTGACTGTTTTTTACGCGACGCCGGTTATCTCTTCCATTTCGCCGACCAGCGTCAGTTCGAACGGTCCCACATTCACACTCACTGTGAACGGCTCAAATTTCTACAGCGGGTCGATTATTGATTTCGACAACAATACGACCTTCTACGGGTCCGTCCTACAGACGACTTTCGTCAGCCCAACGCAACTCACCGGCATTGTTCCTGGGGTGGCGTTTGAGCTCCCTGGCTCCTATTCGGTCATCGTGATAGGTCCTCCGCCAGACTATTCTGCTTCCAACATTGTCAACATCCCAGTAAACGTCGGCACTTATCCGGTACCGATACTCGGCTCCATCAACCCTTCATCTGCCATTGCCGGCTCTTTTCCCTTCACCCTCGTCGCTCCGTGCGAGAACTGCGCATCCAGTGCCGTCCTCAACTTCAACGGCGTAGCGAAGCCCACGGTCGTCTCAAACGGCTATGGCTCTCCGTACCTACAAAACGTCACCGCCACAATTTCAACGGCGGATATCAGCACTCCCGGCAGTGTCCAAGTTACGGTGAGCAATCCAACACCTGGCGGTGGTCCCTCCTCGCCTCAATCGTTCACAATCACGAAGCCGACCGTAGTTCCCACAATTGCCTCAGTTAGTCCATCGAGTGCCCCATCTGGATCACAGACGCCGATAACTGTAACCGGCACAGGATTTCAGGCTGGCGCAAGCGTGGTGTTGAATTTAGGTTATGAAGGGGCCACAGTAAATAGTTCCACGCAAATAACGACCACCCTCTACGTCGGAACGCTTGCGCCGGGCACATACCCGCTGTATGTCGTTGACCCGTCTCCCGCAGGAACGTCGTTGCCCTTCAATTTCACAGTGACCGCGGCGCTTCCGCCGAGTGTCGCAGTTGCAACGAGCGCGGTGACGTTGAATTCAACAACTGGCACGAATCAGATGTCGACGGTGACAGTGACGCCGAGTGGAGGATTCTTTGGCAATGTCATTGTGAGTTGTCCACCGAGCTTTGCCTCCCGGTGTGAGCTGCCCGAATTCGCCTTTGACGATTACGGTGCAGTCCGGGAACGCGACAGGACAATTGGCAGTCACTGTCGTACCAACAACGGCGACGCTGTCCGCGTCTAGCGCCTCGCATGAGCGCGAATTCCACGTCGCTGGCCTGATCTCGCGGTTCGGTGGAAAAGGATGGTGGGGGATCAGCGGATGCTTTGGGCTTGGGGCGATCCTGATGCTTTTGTTACCGGGAAGAAAGCGCTCCCGGATAGTACTGGGGCTCAGTGTGCTGTGTCTTCTGACTTTTGCGTTGGGTTGCGGTGGTGGTGGAGGCGGGGGCGGGGGCGGTGGTGGAGGGGGCGGACCTTTTGCGACGACCACCAAGCTGACGGTGGCAAATGCCAAGGTTGCATCAGGTAGTGCGTTCAGTTTCACCGCGACCGTAACTGGCGGAACACCGACTGGACAAGTGCAACTGTTGGAGAGCGGAACTGCTCTGGCTACCGTGGGAGTCACGGCCGGAACGGCATCGTTCCAGACTGCAGCATTGCTTGTGGGCACGCACTCGATCAGCGCGCACTTTATGGGAGACGCCAACACGCTGGCGTCCTCGAGCGGCACACTAAATGTCACCGTGACGGGGACGACGACCATTGCGATTACGACGAATCCCACGGCAACACCGGCAGTATCGCCGATATCACTAACGATCAATTAGCGCGCAAGAGGCGAAGATTTCCGAAAGATGCAGAGAGGCTCGCAGAAAGACCGCGGAGGCGAGGCTTGGTTCAGTTGGTGGGGTTGGGGGGGAAGAAGATATTCCAGAATTGCGGGGAGGGCGTGGTGAACTCGATGGGCACGAGGGAGCCCTCGGCGTTCATTACCGGCGGGCGCACCACGTGGGCGTCCACCTTTTTCTGGGTCTTGGGATTCTCAATGGAAATTTTGGTGCCGGTTGAAAGCCCTTGGGGAAGAATAATCATCGCCCCGCTGGCGCTGACGGTGTGCGTGGTGCCGTGAATGGGATTGGCTTTGCCCTCGAGATACACGACGACGGGCATCCGGAGATGCACACGTTGCGCGCGGCGGCGTTCTTCATTGCTTTGCATGCGCACCCCGTTGGCGCTGCGCCTGACGTTCGGGGTGGCGGCAGCGGCTGCGGGCGGCGTCGCTTTATGCGTAGGCGTCACAGTTCCAACCCCCAGAAGTCCATGTCCGGCGCGACGAGCTCAATGCCGTATTCCCAGCCTTCGGGTTGCTGATTCCCTTTCCAGACAATCACGGCGGCGTTGCTGGCGCCGGTAGCGAGATTGGTAAGAGCCAGGCGCCGATCCAGCTCAAGCGGCTCCGAAATCATGACCATGCAGCCGTAAGGATTCACGACTCGGGTAAGAGCCTCGACGCGCTGGCGATTGCCGGCGCAAACATCCCACTCCAGGCGGATGGGGACGCGGGAGTTCATGCGGCGTCCACGCCGCTTCTCGCGGTAGCGTATTCCTACCTGCTTTAATTCCTGCAACTTGACATGCATCATGGCCTCTAGAGCCAGCGGAGATGCAGAGCGTGCTGGCCTGCTGCAGAGAAAGCCGCAAGGAACGCGCGCAGGCCGCGGCCGAGCAAAAACCGCGGCGTGACAAGGGGCAGCGCCGTTCCACAAACTGTCTTGTTGATCATGCTAGAGTTACAACGAAGAAGGGTCAATGGTACGGAAGCGTAAGAGTAGCTGCCCGGAAGGACAGGCGCTTTGACGCTTGGGACAGGCGAAAGGCAAAAGTGCGGAATCTGATCGTCAATGCAGATGACCTGGGATGGACGGAAGGAGTGAACCGGGGGATCGTGGAGGCCCACCGGAAGGGCCTGGTGACCAGTACAACGCTGCTGGCCAACGGGCGGGCCTTCAATTCAGGGATAGACGCGGCACGGAAGAATCCCGAGTTGGGAATTGGCGTTCACCTGAACCTGAGCGATGGCCCACCGACCGCCCCTGCCGATCTGGTACCAGGGCTTTTGAATGAGGCGGGCGAACTGGATGACGAGCCGGTAAGCCTGCTGCTGCGTATCGCGAGCCGCAGCTTGCCACTGGACGAAGTGGAGCGGGAGTGGGACGCGCAGATCCGGAAGATACGCGAGGCCGGGATTTCCCCCACGCACCTGGACGGGCACAAGCACGTGCAAATGCTGCCGGGGCTATTTGAACTAGCATTGCGCCTGGCAAAGAAGCACGGGATCAGGGCAATTCGCGTGGCGCATGAGGAATCGAGGTTGCGCGCGGCGTTATCGGCAGGGGCGTCACACAACGCGAGCGTGGTCTTGAAACAGGGTGTGCAGGCGCGTGGACTGAAGCTACTGGCGCGGGATGCCCGGGGATTGGCGCACCGCGAAGGGGTCGCCACAAGCGACTACTTCTGCGGGATCACACAGACCGGCCAATTGACCCGCGAAGGGATTGAGGAGTTATTGGAGAAGTTGCCGGAGGGCACGACGGAACTGATGTGCCACCCGGGCTACGCGGACGAGGAGCTGCGGAAAACCGTCACCCGGCTGCAGGATTCGAGGAAGACCGAGCTGGGCATTTTGACCGACCCACAGATCAGAAAAATTGTCGCCAAGCGAGGGATACGCCTGATAAACTACGGTTTTGGCGGCGCGCTGGGAAAAAGCTGCGCCTGACAGAAGGCAGGGTTCCAGCCGGCCGGCGTGAGGCACGCCGGGGAAGTCATTCGAGAGGGGTTCAGAAGCAGCCTTATGGGAATGGAGTCGCCGATCCGCTACTCGATTGTGGTTCCGTTCTACAACGAACAGGAAAACATTCCGGATTTGTACATGAAGCTGACGGATGTGATGGATTCGCTCGGCGAGCCCTACGAGATGGTGTTTGTGGATGACGGAAGCAAAGATAGCTCGTACAAGGTGCTCTCGGAGATCTACGAGCACGACCGGCGTGTGAACGTGGTCCGGCTGCGGCGCAATTTTGGACAAACGCCGGCGCTGAAGGCGGGATTCGATTTTGCGCGGGGCGACATCGTAATCTCCATGGACGGAGACCAGCAACACGATCCCGCGGAGATTCCGCGATTCCTGGAAAAAATTGAGGAAGGCTACGACCTGGTCAGCGGCTGGAGGCGCTCCCGCAACGACCACTGGCTGACGCGGCAAGTGCCGAGCCGCATCGCGAACTGGTTGATGGCCAAACTTTCCGGAATCGAGTTGCACGATTTTGGCACGACATTCAAGGCCTACCGCCGCGAAATTTTGCAGGAAATCCAGCTCTACGGGGAACTCCACCGGTTTATACCTGCGCTGGCGAGTTCGTCGGGGGCGCGCATCACGGAAGTGCCGATTTCCAATCCGCAGCGCAAGAGCGGGCGATCGCACTACGGGATCGGGCGGAGCATCCGTGTCTTTTTCGACTTGATCATGGTGAAATTCCTGCTGGATTATTCGACGCGGCCGCTGCAGTTTTTCGGATTGCTGGGGTTGGCGGGGACGGGTACAGGATTCCTCCTCGGATCCGCTTTGGTCGCGAAAAAAGTTTTTTTCAACGAAAACATTATGACGCAGCATGGGCCGCTGCTGCTGCTGGCGATTGCCCTGTTTGTCAGCGGGATTCAGTTTATCTCCATGGGCCTGCTGGGAGAGATCAGTTCCCGCACCTATTACGAATCGCAGAACAAAGCAATCTACGCGCTGCGCGAAGTGAAGAGCCACCGGAAGGAACAAGGCGATTCGGCGGAATCCGCCCAGCCCTTCGGGAACTCGGAACGCTAAGCGAACTCTATCCCACAAACAGGTTGCACGTGGTCATCCCTCGCTCCGCTCGAAATGACGCTGGGTGTAGGCTGTGAATGGGATGGAATACGAGCCGTGCCGCGATTCCTCCGCTCCGGGACGGCCGAGACCGCCGTCCCTCCGGTGGGAATGACAGATTTCGAGTGGTGGAAGAGGCGTCAGGGCTGCAGAGCGCGGTATTGGCCGCGGTAGTAGAGCAGCGGCTGGCCTTCGCGCAAATCCACGGTTTCGACTTCCCCCAGGAAGATCGTATGGTCTCCCGCCGAATATTCCGCAACGACGTTGCAGGCGAGATGCGCCAAAGCATCCTCGATGACGGGGATGCGCGATGCGGTCCAACGATAGCGGATACCGAGTCGCGCGTCGGCGTCCGGCCCTTGTTCGCCTCTCGCAAAATGCTCGGAGAGGGCCTGCTGCGTGTCGTTCAGAATGCTTACGCCGAAGCGCCGCTGGATCTTGAGGAAGGAGAGCAGGCGGCTCTCCTCGTCCACACAAATGGATACCAGCAGCGGCTGCAGGGAAACGGAAGTAAAGGAGTTGGCAGTCATTCCGTGGACCAAACCGGGCTCGCGTTCGACGGTGACCACGGTGATCCCGGTCGCAAAGTGCCCCATGACACGGCGGAACAGTTGTGATGTAACCGAAGAGGAAGACATAGCGGGCTCTTTTGAAGATATCACAGGGAACAACGGATATCAGCGGTCAGATATCAGCGATCAGGAAACGGAAACGTGATTGCGGGAGGATGTGGCGACGCGGTAGAAAAAGAGAGATTTCTCACGCCGCGGACTCCGTTCGAGATGACGTAGAGAAGTTGGCAGCGAACGAAGTACCGGATCGCTGCGTTCGGGAAGACGGAGGGCTTGGTCAGTGCGAAGCGAGTGGAGCATCATTGCGCTGGAATAACGGTGAGCTTGGCTGCTTGCCGGGATGGGGTCCAGCGGTGCTGGACCCCTGCAAGGGCCGTGGAACTGGAGGAATGGCGAAGAAAAACGTCACTTATGCGGCGGTTTATCTTCCTTGTCTTTGTCTTTGGACTTCGATGACGAGGCTGCCTTGGCGTGTTCGGCCTGCTGCTTCTGGTTTAGTTGCTGTTTCTCCTGATTATGCTTCTGCGCCTGCTGCTCAAGCTGCTGCTGATGTTGCTGGTTCAGCTCCTGCTGTTTGCTGGCGTCAGCTTTCTGCTGCTGGAGCTTTTGTTGCGCCTGGAGCTGCTGTTGCTCGAGCAGCTGGCGCTCCTGGTCCTGTTTCTGATGAAGCTGCTCGAGTTCCTGCTGGTGTTTCTGCTCGAGTTGAGAATTGTCGATGACAGTAGGACGAGCGGAGGGCGGCCGATCGTTGAGGGTGCGAGGATTGGCTGGCTGCCCACCCTGGTTGTTTGGCATTCCGCCCTGATTGGTCGGCGCGGCCCCGGCATTGGACGGGCGATTGGGATTGCTCTGGCCGGTTTGCTGCGTGCTCTGTAGGGGCCGATTTCCCTGCCCGTGAATCGCATTAACGTGGGGTGTGGCTGGAGTGGACGGTGGAGCAATCTTGACGGGCGCCGCGGTTGCAGTGGCACGCGCCGGTTGAATCTGCCGCGTTTGTGCCATCGAGATGGGCTGGCCGTGATTCGCTTGGATAGCCGCCTGCTGCTTTTCAAATGACGGGGGCGGGGGCGGAGGCGTGGTCCTGGCCACAACCGGGCGGCTCGCGAATGCAGTGGGTGGGCGCACGCGCGCAGGAGCACCCGAGCCCATTACGGCCTGCTTGGGTGGCGCGACAGAGGGAGCGGAAGCGCCCACAGGAGCGGAAGCCACTTCCCTTTGGTTGACGGCGACAAGATTGCGCCCAACCGGCTGCGCGGAGGTGAACGCGTGCGGCGACGTGGCAGTGACCGCACCGGGAACACCCTGGTTCACGTATCTGACATTGTTGTTGACGTTGACGTTTCTGTTGACGATGTTCGTGTTGTAGTAGTTGTTGACCACGGTCTCATTCATGGTGGTGTTTGAGATATTCACTCTGTTCACGTACGCGCGGCTGACCGCATAGGACGGCACGAAGACTTCGCGCGGACCCAGCGGGAACCAGCCCACGTTCACACCGGCGGCAAAGCCGCCGCCACCAATGCCAACGCCAACACCAAAGTGGGGACCTCCGACCCAAGCAACCAGGGCAGGGGCGTACACCGGGCGGACATAGACAACACCAACGACACGCGGCGGCGCGGGCACCCAACCCCAAGCACCGGCTACAAACACCCACCGGCCATAGTGGAAGGGAGCAAAGCCCCAGGCCGCATCATCCACCCAGGTCCAGCCCCAGGGAGCGATGTAAGCCCAGTGGCCGTAGCGATAGGGAGCCCAGCCAACGATGGTCACATGCGGAAACCAGACCGTGCCGTATTCGGGAACCGGGCGCCAGCCACCGTTATCGTCGAGATCTTCGTAGCCGATGACATCATCGGAGACGTAGCGGCGGGCAATGGCGTGATCTTCGTGGCGGTCGCGCTCATCGCACCAGTTATCGAAATCATCCGCATCCGGAAGACCCTCGATGTCTGCATCGAGAGTGTCATTACCGGAAAAGTAGCCTTGCTCGCCCGGGTGGAGGGTGTAAGCGGAGCCGCCCCCGGTGACTTCGCCTTCCCCATCGCGAACGCTGACGATGGTGGTGTCACCCGCTTCGTTGACATTGATGCGGTAGCGGCCAGGACGAAGAAAGGAAAGGGCCAGATTGGGCGTGTCGACTTCGATGTTTTCGCCGTCGCCCAGGCGCCGCACACGGATGCTGACGGTGCCCTCGGTAATGCTAAGTTGAATCGTCTGGTCATCCAGGTTGAGGAAAGAGAAGCCTGTTTCGCCGGCCAGGCGAAAGGCAGCGGAATCGACGTGCAACTCGGCGCGAGCGTCTTTATCTGTCCAAAGCTTGTCGCCGGTGGTGATAGGGCGATTCGTTACCGCGGAAACCCAGTCATCGGTGCCGGCTGGATTAAAGGAGACTTCACCGTTCGTAACGCTGAGACGCGCAACGCGGCCCGGCGGATCGTCATCGTCGGCCGCCGCGCGCATCGGAACAGCTAGGGCTACAGCCAGAATCAACGGGAACAATGTGAGGCAATCGAGTGAACGTGTTTTCATGGCGCTTTCTTCTCTCCTGGAGCGCGTGGTACTTCTAATCCCTCGAAGTCAGGACCCATAACGTGAAGATGGACCGTAAAAGATGCGGGCTGGAGTGAGTTCACGATCGGATACGCTGCAGCGCTCGCACCTGATAGCAGCGTCACGGCCCTGATTTCCTAACGCTACCATATCTAACACGGAGAGGCTCAGAGAGTCGCAAGAGCAAGAAGCGCGGGCGCGAAAAGTACACGAGAGATGGAGCGTGGAAAAGAGGAAGGCCCGCCCGGGAATCCCGGTGCGGGCCTTCGGTTTGAATAGTTTACCGGGCTAAGCCGGAGTGTAGCGACTACGCTCAGCGATGGCTGCCGCCGTGGGAGCCGCCCCCACCGCCGCCTCCGCCGTGCGAACTGCCGCCACCGCTGCTATGTGAGCTGCTGCCACCGCCGAATCCACGATGAGAACTGCTGCCGCCGGAAGAACGCGGAGCAGCAGAGTAGCTACGAGGCGCCGATGAGCCGTGTGGAGGCGCGTAGCTTCGCGGAGACGAATAGCCGCGCGGAACAGAATTGTTGCGTGGCACAGTGTTGCCACGGTTGCCGTTGTAAGAGGGTGGCGCGGAAGAGCGATTGCCATACGAGGCGTTGGGCGGACGATTCGTGGAGCTGCGCGGCGCCGAATTGGCTGTCGCACCAGAGCCGGCCCAAGGCGGACGGTTACTGGCATTCGGACGAGCCGCTGCTGTGGAATTCGAGGGTCTATTGTTGCTGCCGAAGCCTTGTGGGGCCCGGCCTGAGTCCGTGGAGTTGCCCTGAGCATTCCAGGTGCGTGAGGAAGCGCCTGGGCGGGCCGATGAATTCGCCGAAGCTGGCGGCCTGGAACCCTGCATTCCGGCAGAAGGCGGACGATTGGCGGAGAGCTGCGACTGGCGGTTGGCGCCCATTCCCGAGGAAGTGCCACCGGGCCGCCCACCATTCATCGCCGAGGTGTTGCCGGGCCTGAGCGACGTGCCGTTCATTGTGTGCACAGGCAGATGAGAAGCAGAGGCCGCGGGCGCCGTGCGAGCCATGACGCTGCGATTCTGCACACTGGCAGAGGGTGTGGCGACGCGGCCATGCGAATTGGAGGCGCCAAGGTAGCTTGCGCGGGTGGGAGATGCGTGGACGCCGTTGGTTACTGTGGCGCCGCGCAAAGCAGATGCCGAGAGATGGGTTGCGCCGCGATTGATGCGCTGTCCATTCACAAAGGCGTTGTGCGAAGCGGCTGTGACCGCGTTGGCGTTGTGCGCATAGCGGTAGTTGAAGTTGCCCCTGCCGCCGATGACAGTGGTGTTGCGGATGAACGTGTTGTGGACATTCACGTTGTGCCAGTAGCCACCGCCAGCGTGGTACCACGGACGGAACGGCTCACCCCAGCCCAAGGGGAACCACGCATGGCCAAACCCAAATCCGAAGCCACCCCCAAGGAATCCAACGAAGGCCGGACCGTAAAAGGGGCGTCCATAGATCGGGCCGGGGCACCAACCCCAATAAGAACCGAACCAGTTCCAGCGGCCATAGTGGAAGGGAGCAAAACCCCAAGGCTCGTAGCCAACCCAAGTCCAGCCCCAGGGGCCAACATAGTTCCAGTAGCCATTGCTGTAAGGTGCCCAGCCGGGGTCGACCTCGTTGGGTGTCCAGACCGAGCCGTAGTCAGGCTGTTCGCTCCAAGTACCGTAATCGTCCAAGTCGCTGTAGCCGACCATGTCGCGGGATACATGCTGGGCCGAAGGGGAGTTGTCTTCCTTGAGGTCACGATCCTGCGCCCAGCGATCCAGGTCATCTGGGGCGGGTGCCGCGGCCGTCGAGAATTTTACATTGTTGTCTGCACCGGTGACGTCGGCACGTTCACCGGCGTGAAGAGGATACGTTTGCCCGCCAGCGGCGATTTCGCCCTGGCCGCGGATGGCGGTAACGCTGGTGTAGTCGCCGTTCTCGTTGACGTCGATGCGAAAGTCACCTGCCTCATGGACGGTAAAGGCAAGATTGGGCGTGTCCACTTCGTAGTTATCGCCCTGGAGGATTTCGCGGACGCGGAAGTTGAGCTTACCTTCGGCGAGGCGAACTTGGGTGATGTTCTGATCGAGATTGAGGAAAGAGATGGCGGTCATGCTGCCCAGATGGAGGGCGGCTTGTCCTGCCTGCAATTCCGCACGGGAATTCTGATCCACCCAGAGTTTGTCGCCGATGGTCATGGGGCGATTCTTGGTGGCGGTTCCCCAATCGCCGGTCCCGCCTGGCTGCAGCGAAACAGAGCCATCGGTAAAGCTGATACGGGCAACGCGCGATGGAGGATCTTGGGTGTCGTCGGCACTTGGGCCGACATCGCCTGAGGAAAGAGTGGCGTCGTTCTCTGGTCCTTGTGCCTTGACGGCGGGCGACAGCAAAAACAATGAAGCGGCCAGACACAGCAGCAATGCAATCGTGCTCCTGGTGGTAATGTTGGCCTTCATAACTTTCTCCCCTGGTGAGGAACCCAGAACTAACAGATGGGCCCCGAGACCCGTACCTATTGATACGCTCATTGGGTTCCTATTGGGTACAACCCCGGCGGTGGAAATAAGTTGCCACTGAGTGATTGTAGAGGAGTTAGCTGCCCCGGCATATCTTCTTAGTTCTAGTACTATAAACATCTTGCCCGGAATCTGTACCTTAGGCCAGCAGGCCTTTCCGGACTCCTTCCCTACACTAACGACTTGTGGGCGCACCGGCGCTCTGGGAGAATCGCATGCAAATGAAACGCGTGCTTTTGGGGTTAGCCACGCTTCTGGTGATTTTCGCCGTTTCCGCGAAGGCGCAGACTTGGAGGCAAGTCGGGCCTCCCGGCGGAACGGTCATTTCTTTGGCTGCCGATCCAAACAACATGGCCAGCCTTTATTTGGGAACGGCAGACGGTCACGTGTTCGCGTCGAGCGACGAGGGCGCGCACTGGCAACTGCTGAGCCGCATCGGCACCGGGCAAGATGACGTGATCACGCACATCATCGTTGACCCGCGCGATGCGAAGCGACTCTACGCGAGCACGTGGACGCTGTATTCGGGCGGCGGCGGTGTCTACCGCAGCGACGACGGCGGGCACACCTGGAACATCATTGGACTGGCGCACGAGACCGTGAGAGCGCTGGCGCAAGCGCCGAGGGATCCGAAGCTGCTGCTGGCCGGCGCGCTAAGCGGCGTGTACCGCTCGAGCGACGAAGGCGCTACCTGGGAACGCATTACCCCTGCCAATCATTCGGACTTGCGGAATTTTGATTCGGTGGCCTTCGACCCGAAGGATACCAACGTCATCTACGCTGGCACTTATCACTTGCCCTGGAAGACCACGAACGGCGGCAAAGACTGGTTTCCGGTGGTGAAGGGCATGATCGATGACTCCGACGTCATGAGCATCATCGTCGATCCCGCGAACGTGGAAAGCGTGCATGCCACGGCGTGTTCCGGGATCTATCACAGCACGAATGGCGGGCAGCAGTGGGTTAAATATCAGGGCATTCCTTCGGTGTTCCGCCGCACGCAGTTGATCCGCATGGACCCCACCAATGCAAGCACTCTATACGCGGGGACGACCAGCGGCCTTTGGAAAACGGTGAACGAGAAGGATTTCAAACGTGTGACACCGGGGGACTGGATCATCAACGCGCTGCTCATTGACCAGAAGAACCCGCAGAAAATTATCATCGGAACGGAGCGCGAAGGCGTCCAAATCAGCACGGACGGCGGCGGGACTTTCACTTCATCGAACAATGGCTTCCAGCACCAGCACATCTCAGATGTGGCGTTGGACCGCGATCATCCGGAACGCGCCTTGGTGGTGCTGACGTTTGACAACAACGCTTTCCTGGCGACCAAGGACGGCGGCAACTCCTGGACAGAGCTCGGGCCGGGGCTAAAGCGCACGGAACTCCGGCACGTCTATGCTGCGCCGACCGGTTGGTGGGCGGCGTTGACCAACGGCGGATGGATGAAGTATGACGACGCGGCTCACAAGTGGGCGCGCGCGGGACTGTATGTGCCGGAGGCAACTTCTGGCCCGGCCGCAAAAACGATCAAGGGCAAGAAGGGCGTGACTCCCAAGGCAGCCGCGCAAAAGCAGGCGGGTCCCCAGTTGACAGCCTTTTTGGTGAACGGCATGGCCTTCGGCAGTGATGCCTGGTACGCGGCGACGGCTGGCGGTGTGCTCGCCTCGAAGGACCACGGCGCAACGTGGAAGTCAGCCAGCAAGGACTCGCTAACGCGCCAACCGGCGCAATCGGTGGAAGTTACCGCCGATGGCCATCAGGTCTGGGCGATCGTGGCACGGAACCTGCTGTACTCGAGCGACCAGGGCGAGACTTGGGATGCCAAGGAACTTGCGTTTGCCGCGGCGGGTAACCTGAAACTTCACCGCGTGGATGACAGCGCGCTCTTCATCACGTCGAACATGGGCTTGTATGGCTCGCGCGATGCCGGGCGCACCTGGAACCGCTCGGATGTCCGTGAATTGTCCTTCCAGTCGGTGGCGGGGACGGAAAAGGCGTTGGTGGTGTCCCTACAGAAGCAGGGCCTGCTGGCATCTTTCGACGGTGGAAAATCCTGGCAGCACCTGGATGATCCGCTCTCGCAGGGTTTCTTCCCCGAGATTCGGACGCGGCGTGACGGCTCGTTGGTGGCGGTTTCGGCCACCGAGGGCATGCTGAGTCTGGATCCGAATGCGCGGTCCGCGAACGCCGGGAACAGCCCGGGGATGCGCTAAGGAAACTGAGTTCCCTTCTGCTTCATTGGGCGTCCCGGCCAAGCTGGGGCGCCCATTTTCTTTTCGTGATGCTGCCAGGGGACGAGACTATTTGGGCAGGTTATTTCCGCCAATTTGATAGCCCACACCGCGAATGGTGCGAATGAGCGGGTGATCGGAGCCCGCGTCAATTTTCTTGCGCAGGTAATTGATGTAGACATCGACGACGTTCGTAATGGAATCGGAGTGCAAGCACCACACTTCCTCGATGATGGAATTGCGCGAGACGGGGCGGCCGGAATGGCGGAGAAGATATTCCAGGAGTGCGTATTCCTTGGGACTCAGCTCAATGGCCCGTCCATTGCGGCTGACTTTGTGAGAGACACGATTCACCTCGAGATCCTCGAAGCGGGAAATGTCCGTAACCGGACGATTGTGGCGCCGGAGCACCGCGTGCACGCGGGCGACAAGTTCCGTAACGGCGAAGGGCTTGACGACAAAGTCGTCGGCGCCGGCATTGAGGCCGCGAACGCGCTCTTCCACCGCCGTAGCCTGGGAAATAAGAATCACGGACGTCTCCGGCCACTGGCGGTGAATGGTGTGAAGAAACTCCAGCCCCGGGATTCCCGGAAGATTCAGGTCCAGGATGACAAGATCGATGGGAGACTTCGCCGATAATTCGGAGATCTGATGGCCTGCGGAAGCGATCTGCACGGTGAAGTGTTCCTGCTGAAACCGGGATTGAAGAAACTCCGCCAGAGACGCATCGGCCTCAGCGACAAGAAGGCGCATTATGGTTCACACAAACTAACTTTCTGGAAGGGGATACATCGAGTTTGGGGGCTGGGAGCAAGGCTGTCAAGAAAGGCTCTGCGGCCAGCGCTCGAAAGATTACGGGCCGGGCGGCCGCACTTCTTCGTGTAACCTTCCTCCGCGATGCCGCTGCCGGCTCCTAGCTATCGTCAGGCGCGCTACTTGCTCTCGTCCGCCGTTGTTTCCTCCTCCTCTCTGCTCCCCTTATGTATAATCGCTTCAAATGGCAACTCCCTATCGCCGCAATAAACACTGCTTTTATTTGCCTATCTTTTTCGGTTTACTTGCCCTCGCTCTCTTCGCCAGCTTCGGAGCAAGCCGACGAGTCCACTCCTCTCCCGCTCGCCATTGGTGCGGCCGCGCCGGATTTTTGTCTTCCCGGCATTGACGGGCAAACGCACTGCCTGGCCGAATATGCCTCCAGCAAGGTTCTTGTCATCGCCTTCACGTGTAATCACTGCCCCACGGCGCAGCTTTACGAAACACGCCTCAAGCAGCTTGCGGCCGACTACCGCGATCGCGGCGTCGCACTCGTCGCCATCCAGCCGAATAGTCCCAATGCCGTTCGCCTCGACGAGCTGGCCTATACGGATCTCGGCGATTCTTTCGATGACATGAAGATTCGCGCGGCGTACCGTCATTTCAATTTTCCCTATCTCTATGACGGAGAGACGCAGAAGGTTGCGCGTGCGTACGGCCCCGCGGCGACTCCTCATCTTTTTATTTTTGATGCCCAGCGCAAACTTCGCTACCAGGGCCGCGTGGACAACAACCCGCGTGAACCGCTCGTCACTCGCCGTGATGCCCGCCTTGCCATCGACGCTATGCTTGCGGACAAACCCGTGGAAGTCGAGAAAACTCCGTCGGTCGGTTGTTCCACCAAATGGCTTTACAAAGAGGAAGGCCGCAAGAAGGGGCTGGCGGAAATCGAAAGCAAACCGGTGCAGATTTCCCCCGCCAGCGCCGAAAACTTGAAAGCTCTGCGCAAGAATCCCACTGGGAAGCTCCTGCTCGTGAATTTCTGGGCCACCTGGTGCGCTCCCTGCGTTCAGGAAATGCCCGAGATCCAGACGATGTACCGCATGTACGGCCATCGCGCGTTCGATGTGGTTACCGTGAGCATTAACTACCCGGACGAACAGAAAGGCGCGCTCGACTCTCTGACGAAACTCCACGCAACGACGCGCAATCTAATTCTCGGCTCGACCGATCTGTACGCTCTCCTCGCCGCGTTTGATCCGGACTGGAACGCGGCCGTGCCCTATTCCATGCTCATCCGCCCCAATGGCGATGTCGTCTACAAACTGCAGGGCGTGATCGACCCGCTGGAGATGCGCCGCATGATCATTGCCAATTTGCCCGACGATGATTACCTTGGCCACCAGGCCTACTGGCAGACTCGCGCCGAACCGTAGTGCTTCCCGGCTCCAAAGACACTGTGCGTGATTCTAAGCTGAGGCTCTCCGTCGATCCTCGTCGGAACCTGTCGAACAACGATGTTTCGTTGAACGTGAACAGCGGATAGGCTGCAGTTCGTGAGAAAGTCTGCCTAGAAGAGTCCCGGCGTATCGAATGGCAAGCCCACGTAGTTCTCGGCCAGTGCGGTAGAAGCAGCGCGCGAACTCGTGACGTAATCAAGTTCGGCGAGGTGTATGTTGTGGGAAAAGGCGTCCTCATTCTCAAACCGGTGCAACATCGCCGTCATCCACGCCGAGAATCGCTGCACTTTCCAGACGCGCTTGAGGCAACGCTCCGTGTAGTTCGCCAGACCGTCCCGCTTTCCATTTTTATAGATGTCCACGAGCCCGCGCGTCATCACGCGCACGTCCGCCACGGCCAGATTCAGCCCTTTGGCTCCCGTTGGCGGAACGATGTGCGCGGCATCGCCCAGTAGAAATAGCTTTCCGTATTGCATTGGCTCTGCCACGAAGCTCCGCATGGGAGTAATACTCTTCTGGAAGATCGGCCCGTCCTGCAGCGCAAAACCATCGCGCGTGGCCAGGCGCGTCCGCAGTTCCTCCCAGATTCGATCATCCGGCCAGTTCTGGATGTCCTCTTCTGGCGCACACTGCAAATACAGCCGTGATACTTCCGGCGAACGCATGCTCATCAGCGCAAAGCCGCGTTCGTGATAGGTATAAATCAATTCGTCGGAGGCCGGTGGCACTCTCGCCAGTATCCCCAACCACGCGAAAGGATAGTGCCGCTCTTGAAGCTGCAAGTGCTCCGTCGGGATCGCTGGGCGGCAGATTCCATGGAAGCCATCGCATCCCGCGATGAAATCGCATGCGACCTCATGTTCGACGCCTTCTTGCGTGTAAAAGATCCTCGGTTGCGTATGTACGTCCACAACGCGCAGCGCCTCCGCCTCAAAACAAATTGGCGCGCCATAGCCAAGCCTCGCAGCGATCAGGTCCTTGATCACTTCCTGTTGCGCATAAATCGTGATGGATTTCCCGGTGAGTTCCTTGAAATCGATGCGATGTCCCGCGCCGCCAAAGCGCAGCTCAATCCCGTTGTGCTGCAGCCCCTCGCGATCCATCCGCGCGCCCACACCGGATTCGCGCAAAATCTCCACGGTTCCCTGTTCGAGCACGCCGGCCCGCACACGGTTTTCAATGTACTCGCGCGTGTGGCTCTCCAGGACAACCGATTCGATCCCCTGCAGGTGCAGCAGATGCGCCAGCGTCAAGCCCGCGGGCCCTGCACCGATGATCCCGACTTGCGTGCGAATTGTGGCCATGAATCGGAATGCCTCTCGTCAATCTACGAGAATTTCTCGATGACTTCCGGGGGAATGGCTTGGCTCACTGCCCTGGATGGATCGTCCCCCGGCCGCACCGTCCACACGCGCTTTTCAAACCCTTCCACCGCCAGGGTCTGCCCGCGCAAGAGCCGGTGCTGCACGGAAAAACTGCTCTTTCCCCACTGCGTCACGCAGGATTCCACGTTGACGACATCTCCGAACGAGGACGGCACGAAAAAATTCGCGCTCGCCTGGACCAGTGGAATCCCCGCGATCTGAAACCGCCGCAACATCTCTGCCTTCGGGAAACCCAGCGCTTGATGGAACAACGCATTGGTGCAAGCGTCGAAATACTCAAAATAACGCGGGAAAAACACAATTCCGAAGGGGTCGCAGTCGCCCCATTCGATCTGGATCTCTTTGCGATTTATGAGCATGGTGTGCTTCCACCCTCAGCGGCTGATGTGGCCCAAGCGAGTCTAACGCACGCCCCCGGAAGAAGCACCGGATTTGGTCAACCGGTGTGTGTTTACGGTAGACTGTGGGCGAGGAAAGACCGCAAAAACCATGAGCTTCGCTTACATTTGTGACGCTATTCGCACGCCCATCGGAAGATACGGCGGCGCGCTTGCGGCCGTCAGAACCGATGACCTTGCCGCCATTCCCATCAGATCCCTGGTCGAACGAAATCCCCAGGTCGACTGGAACGCGCTGGATGACGTCGTCTATGGCTGCGCCAATCAAGCGGGGGAAGACAATCGCAACGTCGCGCGCATGGCGCTGCTGCTCGCCGGCCTTCCCAAGGAGATTTCCGGAAGCACCGTGAACCGGCTGTGCGGCTCCAGCATGGACGCCGTCGCCGTAGCCTCGCGCGGAATCAAGAGCGGTGAAGTTGATCTGATTCTTGCGGGCGGCGTCGAGAGCATGTCCCGCGCCCCGTTTGTGATGGGCAAGGCCGATGCGGCGTTCTCCCGCAACATGAAAATCGAAGACACGACCATCGGCTGGCGCTTCGTGAATCCCGCCATGAAAGCCAAGTTCGGCACCGACGCAATGCCGGAAACCGCCGAAATTGTGGCCGAGGAATATCACATTGCGCGCGCCGACCAGGATGCTTTTGCGTTTCGCAGCCAGCAACGCACCAGCGGAGCCATGAAAGCTGGCCGTCTTGCGGAAGAAATCGTCGCCGTCCCGATTCCGCAAAAAAAGGGCGACCCGGTGCTCGTCAGCGCGGACGAGCATCCCCGCCCGGACACGACGCTCGAAGCCCTCGCGAAACTGAAAGGCATAGTGAAGCCCGACGGCACCGTCACGGCCGGCAACGCCTCGGGCGTGAACGATGGCGCCTGCGCTCTCCTCTTGGCGTCCGAGGACGCGATCAAGCGGCACGGGCTGACGCCCAAGGCCCGCGTGATCGCCGCGGCGGCCTGCGGTGTCGCCCCGCGCATCATGGGTATGGGGCCCGTTCCTGCGACGCGCAAAGTCCTCGCCAAGGCGGGTCTCAACCTTTCCCAAATGGACGTGATCGAATTGAATGAAGCCTTCGCCGCCCAAGCCCTCGCGGTGCTTCGCGAGCTGGGCCTCCCTGACGACGCCGCGAACGTCAACCCCAATGGCGGAGCCATCGCCATCGGCCATCCGCTCGGCGCCAGCGGCGGGCGCCTCGTGACCACTGCGCTGTATCAATTGCTGCGCACCAAAGGCCGTTACGCCCTCTGCACCATGTGCATCGGCGTCGGTCAAGGCATCGCCGTGATTCTGGAACGCGTCTGAAGAAAGCGGAGCACGCCGCCGATGAGCCTTCTCGACCCTCTATTTCGCTACGACGCGCTGGATAGGCTTTTTTCTGACGAAGCATGCATTCAGGGCATGCTCGATTTTGAAGCCGCTCTTGCCCGCGCCGAAGCCACATCCGGAATTGTTCCGGCATCTCAAGCGCAAATCATCGCCGGCAAGTGCCGCGCGGAAAATTTTGACCTCCCCGCCATCGCCAAAGACGCCGATCTCGCCGGCAATCTGGCCATCCCTCTCGTCAAAAAACTCACCGAACTTGTTGCTCGCGAGGACAAGGACGCGGCGCGCTTCGTTCATTGGGGCGCCACCAGCCAGGACGTCATCGACACCGGCTGCATCCTGCAAATGCGCGGCGCGTTCGATCTCATCGATCAGGACCTGGCTCGTTTGAGCAGCACTCTGGTCACGCTCGCCGAAACACACCGCGCCACTCCCATTGTCGCTCGCACGTGGATGCAGCAAGCCCTGCCCACCACGTTCGGCTTCATCGTGGCCGGCTGGCTCGACGCCGTTTCTCGCCACCGCAGACGGCTTGCTGAAATCAAGCCGCGCGTGTTGACGCTGCAATTCGGCGGTGCCGTGGGCACCCTTGCCGCTCTCGGCGGCCGCGGCTCGGAAGTCGCCAAAGCCCTGGCCGAAGACCTACGCCTCTCTCTGCCAGCCATGCCCTGGCATACGCATCGCGATCGCATCGCCGAAATCGCCACCACCTTGGGCTTGTGCACCGGCACGCTAGGCAAAATTGCGCGTGATATCTCTCTTCACGCGCAAACCGAAATCGCCGAGCTCTCCGAACCCAGTGCCGAAGGGCGTGGCGGCTCTTCGACCATGCCGCACAAGCGCAACCCCGTCACTTGCGCTGTCGTCCTTGCGGCCGCTACACGGATTCCCGGCCTCGTCGCCACGCTTCTCTCCGCCATGATTCAGGAAGAGCAGCGCGGGCTCGGCGGATGGCACGCCGAATGGGAAACGCTGCCGGATATCGTCCGTCTCTCTGGCGGCGCGCTGCACCATCTGGCAGAGATGTTGCCGGGTTTGGAAGTCGACCCCCAGCGCATGCGCCACAATCTCGAACTTACCAACGGCCTCATTTTCGCCGAGGCCGTCACCATGGCTCTCGGCGACCGCATGGGCAAAATGCCCGCTCATCTTCTTGTCGAAGCCGCCTGCAAGAAAGCGCGCGAGCAGAATCGCCACTTGAAAGATATTCTCCACGAGGAATCGGGACTGCGCGGGCATTTGACGCCTGCCGACCTCGAAAGCCTTTTCGACGTGCGAAATTATCTCGGCAGCGCCGACGAATTCATTCGCCGCGTTGTTGCGGAAGCTCGCGAGTTTCCTGTAACGCGCTGACCAAGGAGCGCCACCCCCATGCCTTTTGCCAAACTTCCCGATGCTCAAATCTATTACGAGCTGTCTGGCCCAGAGCACGCCCCGGTTCTTGTCCTCTCCAATTCTCTCGGCACCACGCATCGCATGTGGGACCCGCAAGTCGCCGCATTCACCAGGCATTTCCGCTTGCTGCGCTACGACACGCGCGGCCACGGCCAATCCAGCGTCACTCCGGGTCCTTACACCATCGAGAAGTTGAGTTGGGACGTTGTGCATCTGCTCGATTTCCTGCAACTCGATCGTGTACATTTCTGCGGCCTCTCGATGGGCGGCATGATTGGCATGTTTCTGGGCGCAAATGCCGCGAACCGGTTTCACAAGATCGTTCTCTGCAGCACCGCCGCAAAAATCGGCACACCTGAAAGCTGGAATGCGCGGATTGCCACTGTTCAGAAAGACGGAATGCACGCGGTGGCCGCGGGAGTCGTTGAGCGCTGGCTGACCCCTGCCTACCGCGCCTCGCACCGCGCGGAAACCGCGGCGGTCTCGCGCATGCTTGAGGAAGCGAATCCCGAAGGTTACGCGGCTAACTGCGCCGCCGTCCGCGATGTGGACCTGCGCCAGAGTCTGCAAAATGTCAAAGTCCCCGCACTCGTCCTTTCCGGAACCCACGACCCCGCGACGCCTCCGGCCGATGGCCAATTTCTGGCAAAGCACATTCCCGGCGCCAGTTACGTCGAACTGAATGCCGCGCATCTTTCCAACATCGAAGCTCAAGACGACTTCAACACTCGGGTGCTCAATTTTCTTGCACCGTAAGGGGGCTCCACATGGATGAGCGCGATCGCCATAAAGAGGGCCTGAAAGTCCGCCGCGCGGTGCTGGGTGAAGCCCACGTCGAGCGCGCCCAGGCAGCCGAGAATGAATTCAACTCCGCTTTTCAGGATTTGATCACTCGCTACGCCTGGGGCGAGATCTGGACGCGCCCCGGCCTCCCGCGAAAAACGCGCAGCCTGATTACCATCGCCATGATGGTTGCCCTGAACCGTGGCGATGAATTAAAGATGCACATCCGTGCCGCACTGCAAAAAGGCGTGACGCGCGAGGAGCTCCGTGAGGTCCTGCTGCAAACCGCGATTTATTGCGGTGTGCCCGCTGCGAACGGGGCTTTCCATCTCGCCGAGGAAGTGTTTTCCGAATCTGGCGAATAGCAGGTGAGCCACGGCGCTCACGCCAGCACGGTGAATCGGCAGGCACCTCATCGACCGCCGCACCGAGATCGCGGAATACAGAGCATGAGAACTTCGCAAGAGTGAAACGCAAAGGGGAGGACAGTTCGGGTTTGGAACATCCCCGCTCCCTAAAATTGCCCGCCTGCGCCACTTACGTTGGAAGGCAGCTTGCTACATTAGGTCCTTGAGGGGAGATTGCGTCTTAGCTCGCTGGCTTCCTGCTCGCGCACCCTCCATTTCCGGGAACTGAGGTAAGGAGTGAATCAGGTCACCTACGATATCCTGACGCGGCGCGTGAAGCGAATGGACAATCTGCCCGCCATGCCCACGATCCTGGCCACCCTTTGCAAAGCCTTAAGCGCTCGCAGCGGCAAAATCGACGTCGATCGCATCACCCAAACCATCTCTTATGACAAATCCCTCACCGCGCAATGTCTGCGCATGGCCAACTCTGCGTTGTTGCGGCATCGTGGCGAAGTAGCGACCGTCCGCGAAGCGGTGCTCGCCCTGGGCCTTTGGCGCATTCGCGATCTGGCGTTCTCCTGCAGCCTTCCATTGATGTTTGCCAATCTCAGCAGCGGCGTGGGAAAGGAGATGTTCTGGCGCCACGGCCTGGGCACCGCGCTGATCTCGCAAAACCTCGCGCAGATGCTCGGCGCCGCCAACCACGAACAAGCGTACCTTTGCGGCCTGCTTCATGACATCGGCTTCCTCGTCAACGCCGTCCTCTTCCCCGAGGATTTCCGCCAAGTCCTCGAGGAAGCGACCAGGGGAAAAGCCCCCGTCGATGAAGTGGAACAGCGCATCCTGGGATTCACGCACGCGGAAAGCGGCCGCATTCTGGCGGAAGCTTTGGCGGCTCCCTGTCGAAGTCGCCGAAGTCATCGAATATCACGTTCACCCCGAGGAACAGAAATCCCCGAACGATGTCACGGTCATCGTCAGCGTTGCAGATCAAATTTGCAGGAAATGCGGCTTGGGCTACGGATACGAAATTGCCGGTGACGATTCCATCTTGCTCACGGATTGCTGGCGGACAGCTCAGCAAGAAATTTCCCGCGGCGGAATCCTCTTCACAGGAGCAGGCTTTGGTTCTGCTGGAGGATTTCGTGAAGAAAGCGCACGCGCTCGCGGACCAGGTCATGTCTCCTACCCTGGCCACCTAAACAGCGACTCCAGGATGCAGACCCCGGGCCATTCCGTCTGAAACGTCTTTTAATCGTTAAATACGTTTGCCCGCAGCGTGTACGAGCTCAGCACCTTCATATAGTTCCCGCGCTCAAACGCCGTCGGATCCGGCACGGAGCCATGGCTCATGCTCCCGCACATCTGCTGAATCGAGCTGTACTCGTGCTCATCGAGCCACCGGTTCGCTTCGGACAGCACGTGCGCGGCATGCTGCACGCCGTTCCGCAGTAGCGCGGAGGTCATGAACACCACCTTGGCGCCCGCCAAAATGCACTTCAGCAAGTCCCGCGAACTGTGCACCCCGCCGGTGATCCCCAGGTCTGCCCGCACATGTCCAAAGAGAATCGCCGTCCAATGCAAACGCAATAGCAATTCCTCCGGGCGGCTGAGGTTCAGCGACGGCGTCACTTCCAGTTGGTCGATGTCAAAATCAGGCTGATAGAAACGGTTGAACAGCACGATCCCATCCGCGCGTGATTCGTCCAGCCGGATTCCCATATTCGCGGGCGCGCTGAAAAACGGCGAGAGCTTCACCGCCAGGGGAATGCGCAAAGTGCGCTTCAGTTGCCGCACCAGGTCGATGTAGCTCTGCTCCACCTCAGCCGCGCTCACGGCCGGATCCGTGGGGATCGAATAGATGTTCAGCTCGATCGCATCGGCGCCCGCTTCCTCCATCAATCGCGCGTATTCCAGCCATCCTCCGCTGGATACGCCATTGAGGCTGGCGATCACCGGGATTTTCACCGCTTCCTTGGCATGCCGGATCAACTCCAGATACCCGTCCGGGCCGAGGTTGTAAGTCTGCAAGTCCGGAAAGAAATTCGCGGATTCCGGGAAGCTCTCCGTTCCCCGCGCCAGATCGGAATCCACGGCCAGGCTCTCCAGCGCCAACTGCTCCTCAAACAACGACGGCAGGACCACGCCCGCCAGGCCGTGGTCCTCCAGCCGCTTGATGTTATCCACCGATTCCGATAACGGCGAAGCGGAAGCCAGCAGCGGTGATTTCAGGTTGAGTCCCAGATACTTCGTGGAGAGATCGCTCATTCCTCTTCCCCTTCCTTCTTCACGGTTTCGGGCGTGGATTCGGGTTCTACCGGCGCGATATGCGGCGTTTCCGAGCGGCCCGCCATGGCTGCGCGGTTTGAGTACACCCGCCACTGGCGTTCCACGTCGTCCTGGGCGAGCTTCAGCAATTCACGCGCCGCTTCCGGATCGCTCCGCACCAGCATGGTGTACCGCGCCTCCTGGTACGCATACTGCTTCAACGGAATGCTTGGCGCCTTGGAATCCAGCAGGAAAGGATTCTTGCCTTCCAAACGCAGCGCCGGATTGTAGCGCATCAGCGGCCAGTAACCCGAAAGCACCGCCTTCTTCTGCTGGTCCAATCCGATGGACATGTCGTAGCCGTGCGCGATGCAATGGCTGTACGCGATGATGAGCGAGGGTCCGTCGTGCGCTTCCGCTTCGGTGAACGCCTTCACCGTGTGCGTGTCGCTCGAGCCCAGCGCCACGCGCGCCACGTAAACGTAGCCGTAACTCACCGCTTCCATCGCCAGGTCTTTCTTCCCGGTGCGCTTTCCGCCCATCGCGAATTTCGCCACCGCTCCGCGCGGCGTTGCCTTGGACATCTGTCCGCCGGTATTGGAATACACCTCCGTGTCCAGGACCAGGACATTGACGTTGCGCCCTGATCCCAGCACGTGATCCAGTCCGCCAAATCCGATGTCGTACGCCCAACCGTCTCCGCCCAGCAGCCACACGCTCTTCCGCACCAGACAATCGGCCACCGGCAGAAGCGCCTGCGCCTCCGGCGTATTCAGCGCCTGCAACTTTTTCTTCAGCTCCACCACACGCTTGCGCTGCTCCTGAATTCCCAGTTCCTTCGATTGGTCGGCCTCCAGCAGGCCCTTGACGAGCACTTCGCCAATCGGGCCGTTCAACCGCTTCAGCAACTCGCGCGCATACACGTTCTGCTGGTCCACCGCCAGGCGCATCCCCAACCCGAACTCCGCGTTATCCTCGAACAGTGAGTTCGACCACGTCGGGCCGCGCCCTTCCTTATTAAGCGTGTACGGTGTGGTCGGCAGGTTTCCGCCATAAATCGAGGAGCAGCCGGTCGCATTCGCGATCAGCAGCCGGTCTCCGAAGAGCTGCGTCAGCAGCTTGATGTACGGCGTCTCTCCGCAGCCCGCGCAAGCCCCCGAAAACTCGAACAGCGGCTCGAGCAACTGCGAATCCTTCACCTGCGTGTGCGCCAGCTTGTTGCGGTCGAATTCCGGCAGCGACAGGAAGAACTCCCAGTTCGCGCTTTCCGGCTTCCGCAAAGGAGCCTGGTCTTCCATGTTGATCGCTTTGTGTTTCACTTCGCTCTTGCTCTTGGCGGGGCAGACTTCCACGCACAGTTTGCAGCCCGTGCAATCCTCCGGGGCAACCTGCAGCGTGTACTTCAGCGTCTCGAATTCCCGCCAGCGCGGCTTCGAGGACTTGAAGGTCTCCGGCGCATTCTTCAACAGCGAGGAGTCATACACCTTCGCGCGAATCACCGCGTGCGGGCAGACCAGCACGCACTTGCCGCACTGGATGCACAAAGCCTCGTCCCAGACGGGAATTTCCTTGGCGATGTTGCGCTTCTCCCACATGGCCGTGCCGGTCGGAAAGGTCCCGTCGATCGGCATCGCGCTGACCGGCAGGGAATCGCCATTCCCAGTCACGATTGTTCCCAAAACGTCGCGAACGAACTTCGGCGCTTGCGGCGATACTGCCGGCAGCATGTCGAAGAGCGCGGTTACCTTGGCCGGCACCTTCACCTCGTGCATGTGCGCCAGCGCCGCGTCCACCGCCGCGTAGTTCTTCTGCACCACCGCTTCGCCGCGCTTGCCGTATGTATCCGCGATGGCTTTCTTGATCGCGGTAATCGCCTCTTCCCTCGGAAGCACGCCGCTGATCGCAAAAAAGCACGTCTGCATGATCGTGTTGATCCGGCTGCCCATCCCGGCTGCCCGCGCCACGCTGTAGCCGTCAATCACATAGAACCGCAGCTTCTTCTTGATGATCGTTTCTTGCACTTGCCGCGGCACATGGTCCCAGATTTCGTCGGGTCCAAACGGCGTATTCAACAGGAACACTGCGCCGGGCTCCGCGGCCGTCAGCACGTCAATGCGGTCCAGAAACTGGAACTGGTGGCACGCCACGAAATTCGCCTTTGTGATCAGGTACGTTGAACGGATCGGGTCCGGCCCGAACCGCAAGTGCGACACCGTCACCGCGCCCGCTTTCTTCGAGTCATACACGAAGTAGCCCTGCGCGTAATTGTCTGTGCCCTTCCCGATGATCTTGATGGAGTTCTTGTTCGCCCCCACCGTTCCGTCCGATCCTAATCCGTAAAACAGCGCGCGCACGGTCCGCGGATCTTCCGTCGAATAATCCGGGTCGTAGTTCAAGCTGGTGTGCGTCACATCATCCTGAATGCCCACGGTGAAGTGATTCTTCGGCTCGGCCTTCTTCAACTCGTCAAACACCGCCTTCACCATCGAGGGTGTGAACTCCTTCGAGGACAATCCATACCGCCCGCCGATGATTCGCGGGATTCCCGCGCCAGGCTTCGTTGCGTATCTCTCCGCGTAGGTCGTCAGCACATCCTGGTACAGCGGCTCGCCCAGGCTGCCCGGCTCTTTCGTGCGATCCAGCACCGCGATCGCCTTCGTGCTGGCGGGAATCGCGTTGAGGAACGCCGATGCCGCAAAGGGCCGGAACAACCGCACTTTCAACAGCCCAACCTTCTCTCCCGACTTCCGCATCGCGTCCACAGCCTCTTCCGCCGCGCCCGCGCTAGAGCCCATCAGGATCACCACGCGCTCCGCGTCCGCCGGTCCGTAATAGTCGAAGAGGTTATATTTCCTCCCCGTGCGCTTCCCGAAGCGATCCATCACATCCTGCACAATCGTCGGGCACGCCCGGTAATACGGGTTGCACGCTTCCCGCGCCTGGAAAAATACGTCCGGGTTCTGCGCGGTCCCGCGAAGGATCGGACGATCCGGCGACATGGCCCGCTCGCGGTGCTGCCGCACGAACTTGTCATCGATCAGCGCCCGCAGATCGTCGTCGCTCAGGGGCTCGATCATGTTTACTTCGTGAGAGGTCCGGAACCCGTCGAAAAAATGCAAAATGGGCACACGTGCTTCCAGTGCCGCAGCCTGGGCGATGCATGCGAAGTCGCTCGCTTCCTGCACCGAATTCGACGCCAGCAACCCGAAACCTGTGGTGCGGGTAGCCATCACGTCGCTGTGGTCCCCAAAGATGGAGAGGGCGTGCGTGGCCACCGTCCTTGCCGCCACGTGAATCACCGCCGCGGTCAACTCCCCGGCAATCTTGAACATATTGGGGATCATCAACAGCAACCCCTGCGAAGCTGTAAACGTGGTCCCCAGTGCGCCAGCCTGCAGCGCGCCGTGTAACGCACCCGCCGCCCCTCCTTCGCTTTGCATTTCAATGACATCCGGGATGGCTCCCCAAATGTTGGGCTTCTTTTCAGCGCTCCACTGGTCGGACCACTCCCCCATGTTGGACGACGGCGTGATCGGGTAGATCGCGATCACCTCATTGATGCGGTAGGCGACGGCTGCGGCGGCCTCGTTGCCGTCGACGATTGACATTTTGCGGGTCATTGGTTTCTCCGGGATATTCAAGGAAAGGTATCAATAAAATGGTAGGCTGCGCCGGAGTTGAAAGCAATGGAAACTACGATGAAATAAGGGCCATGGCGACTTGGGCAGTCGCACATCACGTTTTGTGACCCACGTCACTGCATGCCGTTCAACTTCTCAGGTTGGTTCTTCCCACTCCGCATCGCTCAGCGGCAGCAAGTCCGTATTTCGCGCCACCCAGACGTACATCGTCGGCAGCAAGTAGATGCTGATGAATAATGCAGCAAACAATCCGCCCACGATTACAATCGCAAACGGCCTCTGCGAGTCCGAGCCAATCCCGCGCGAAAGCGCTGCCGGTAATAGGCCCAGCATCGCCACCAGCATGGTCATCATGATCGGACGCAACCTCAGGATGGCCCCCTCGACGGCCGCGTCTTCGATGGAGTAACCCTGCGCCCGCAGGTGATTGATGTACTCGATCATGATCACGCCCACTTGCACCGAAACCCCAAACAGCGCCAGGAATCCCACCCCGCTCGACACGCTGAAATGCGTGCCCGTAATCAGCAGCGCCAGAATCCCGCCCAGCGGCGCCATGGAAACGTTTGCAAGCGTAAGCGCGGCCCACTTCGCCGACTTAAACATCGTGAACAGAATGATGTAGATAATCAGAATCGTAATCGGCAGCACGATCATCAAACGCCGCTGCGAGCGCTTCTGGCTCTCATATTCCCCCGCCCAATCCAGGTGATACCCGGTGGGGAGTTTTACCTGCTTTTCCACCTTGTCCATGGCCTCTTCCACGGCGCTGCCCAGGTCTCGTCCGCGAACGCTGTATTTGATCGCGATGTACCGGGAGTTTGCCTCCCGGTAAATTTCCGATGCCCCGTCCTCAACTCGCGAATTGGTCAGTTGCGCCAGACTGACGCGTTCTCCCGATGGCGCCACGATACGAATACTTTCGACGGCCTCACGTGTGTCCCGGTAGGGAGCCTGGTACCTCACCACCAGGTCGTAACGCTTTTCTCCCTCCAGCACCTGGGTCACGGCTTTACCCCCTATGGCTGTCTCCACCGCATCCTGTACGTCCGTCACATTGAGTCCGTACCGCGACGCCTTTTCCCGGTCCACGCTGAGGTTCAAGTTGGGCTGCCCCAGCACACGGAATAGCCCCAAATCCTCAACTCCGGCCACGCCGCGCATTACGTCCACCACTTCATCGCTCTTTTGCTCCAGCACTTTCAGGTCATCGCCATACATCTTCACGGCCAGTTCGCCCTTGACCCCGCTGACCGCCTCTTCCATGTTGTCTGAGATGGGCTGCGAGAAATTCCACAAGACCCCGGGCATCTTGCTCAGTTCTTTGTCCATCGCCGAAATGAGCGCGTCTTTGTCTTCCCGGAAGACCGGCCGCCACTGGTCCTTTGTCTTCAGATCCACAAAGTATTCCGTATTAAAGAAGCCGGTAGTGTCCGTTCCGTCGTCCGGACGCCCGACCTGGGACACGACCTGCTTCACTTCGGGGAATGCCGCCAGTATTAGCCGCGCCTGATTCATGGTGCGCGTGCCTTCGGTGGGTCCCGTGCTTGGCGCCAGCGTACCGCGGGCCCAAATCGCCCCTTCGTCAAGATGTGGCAGAAACTCTGACCCCACGACCCCGCTGAACAGCAGAACAATCGTCGCTGCTATGGCCGCCCCAGCTGCCGTCAGCGTGAACTTGCGATGTGCCAGCGCCCATCTCACGGTCTCCCGGTAGTTCTTTCTCAGGAACTCCATCACGGGGTTGCGCCACTCCGTTATTCCGTGCCGAAATACCATTTCCACAAGCACGGGCGCGATGGCGATCGAGAAGATCAGCGCTCCCAGCAGTGCGAACGAAACTGTCCACGCCATCGGTCGAAACAGCCGCCCTTCCACGCTCTGCAACGTGAAGATGGGCATGTACGCCGTGATGATAATCGCTCGTGCGAAGAATACTGGCCGCAGCACTTCATGAACGGCGTCCCGGATTCTCTCGTACGGTGTTTTCCCTGCGTTCGCGGCCAGGTTGTAGTGGCGCACGATGTTCTCGATCACCACCACCGAGCCGTCCACCACCATTCCGAAATCCAGTGCCCCCAGCGAAAGCAGGTTCGCCGGAATCTTGTTCAGGTCCAGGCAGATCGACGCGAAAAGGAGCGAGAACGGAATGGTCAGCGCCACGATCAGCGCGCCTCGCGCGTTCCCAAGGAAGAAAAACAGGATGATAGATACGAGCAGCACGCCCGCGGTCAGGTTGTGCAGCACGGTGTGCGTCGTGTAGTGCACGAGGTCGCTGCGATCCAGGAATGGAACGATTTGCACTCCCGGCGGCAAGATCCGCTCGTTCAGTTCCTTCACCTTGGCGTGGATATCTTCGATCGTGACATCCGCGTTCGCCCCTTTTCGCAGCAAGACGATCCCTTCCACTACGTCTTCGTTATCGATGATCTTCCCGTCATCCCGTCGCAGCGCCTTTCCGATTTGCCCCAGGCGTATGCGTGGCCCCTGCGTCACCGTCGCGATGTCCCTCACGTGCAGCGCGACGCCATTCTGGGCTTTCAGGACCGTACCCTCGATGTCTTGCAGGTTCGCGATCAACCCGACCGCCCGGATGTTGATCTGCTGCAATCCAGATTCGATGAAGCTCCCCCCGCATTGATGTTGTTGTTGGCAAGCTGCTGTTCCACCTGCCCGATGGTCAGCCCGTACGCCACCAGCTTGCTCGGGTCCACGCGCACCTGATACTCCCGCGTCGTTCCTCCAAAGCTCACCACATCCACGACGTCGGGCACGGACTTGAACTGCTTTTCCAGCGTCCAGTCCTCCAGTGACTTTAGTTCCATCAGGTCATACTTGGGATTCGTGCTCTTCAGCGTGTACCAGTAGATTTGTCCCACCGGACTGTAGTCGGTCCCCATCTGCGGCTGCAGTCCCGCCGGCAGGGTGACCATGGACAGCCTCTCGAGCACTTTCTGCCGGTTCCAATCATTGTCCGAGGAGTCGTCGAAAATAAGCATGAGGCTGGAGAGTCCGAAAAGAGAGACGGAGCGAAGGTGGGCCAGATGCGGCAAGCCGTTCATCTGGATTTCAATGGGGATGGTTACCTGCTGTTCCACTTCTTCCGCGGCACGGCCTGGCCACTGCGTGATCACCTGCACATAGTTGTTCGCAACGTCCGGATACGCTTCCACCGGCAGATTGTGAAAAGACACCGCGCCCCACACCAGCAGCAGCAACGTCAACGCCAACACCATGAAGCGGTTCGTCAGCGCGAAGTCCACCAGCCCTGAGATCAGCGGGCTTTGCTTTGCGTCCATAGGTTCCGCTCTATTGCTCCGCCGTGTTCTGCAACACGAGCGCGTTCGTCACCACTTGCTGCCCCGGCGCTATCCCAGTGCTAATTTCCTGCATCTTGTCTGGAAGGCTCACGCCGGCCTTCACTTCCACGCGCCGGAATTTCTTTTCTCCGGACGGCACATACACCCAGTCGCGATCATGCAAATGCAAAATGGCATCGGCAGGGACCGCCGCGCGCTTCTCTTTTTTCTGCCCGCGGAACGTAGCGCTCACAAACATCCCCACCCGCATCAGCAGTTCCGGATTGGCTACCTCCACCCTCACCTTCGCCGTGCGTATGGTCGGGTCCAGAATCGGCCCGATATTGCTGATCCTTCCGCTCAGAGTTTTGTCCGGATACGCGTTCAGCCGAATTTCCGCTGTTTCCCCCACATGCACGTTTGCCAGGTCGTTCTCGTACACATCGCAAAGAATCCATACGCGCGACAAATCCGAAATCGTAAAGGGATTGCTCCCGGCAAGCCCTTGCACTCCCGAAGCATTGGTCACCTGCTGTTCTGTGATCACCCCGGAGGTCGGCGCCTTGATGTCCACCACGCCGCTGGGGTGATCCTTGTCCACTCCAAGTACATGCAGGCGCTCCAGCGTGGTCTCCGCGTCCACTTGGGCCTTCTCTTCCGCGCCCTGCGCCACCTGAAAGTCATTCAGCGAAATGGCCCCTTTGTCGTACAGGAGTTGCGCGCGTTCGAACTGTCTTCTGGTCAGCGATTCGTCCGTGACTGCTTTGCGGTAATCCGAAAACGCCGCGGAAATATCCGGGCTCTGCACCCGCAGCAGGATCTGTCCCTTCTGCACCGCATCGCCCAGATGCGCTTGTATCTCGACCACGCGTCCCGACGCCAGCGAGATTACCGGCACCGTTCGGCTCACGTCGGGAGTCACCACGCCTGTTACTGTCAGCGTCGGTGCCGCCTGATATTCCGCCGCCTCGAATAAGGGGAACTGTTCGGCATGCTCCACCTGCACGAGGCTCGCATCCTGCTCTTTTTCCACTTTTGCCGATGGTGGGGCACCCCCATGAGCCTCTTTTTTGTCGCCGCAACCCATCAGCATCACTGATATGCATGCAGCGCATGTCAGCGGCACAGCAAACCTGCGCATCATTGGTTGACCTCACGTCCCACGGCAAGATTCATCTGGCTCTCCGCTATCAGCTACGACCCACTCGCGTCCTCAAACTTCACGGAATAGTTTGGCCCGGGATCCCTGTTCTTCTGCGGTTCTGCCAAACCTCGCGCCGCCGGTGCTTTTCTTTTGGCGCAGGATTAGCGGAACAATAGAGTTGCAGTTGTTCTGAGTTTGTTACAATTGTGTGAAGAAATTATTTAGGAATGAAAAACAGAAACAGGTGGCGAGCGCCCGGGCTTCGCGGCCCGAACGTCCGGCAAATTCGCATTGTAATCGCCAATCAGTGAGAATCTCGACTTACGCTCCGGACCCGTTCCAGAGTCATCGAGGACTTCAATTCCAAATGTGCTCCGCGTGAATTGCAGCGCGACGCACTCTCCGGTCGGCTCCTGCGCCGTAACCAGGCGTATTTTGTTTTCGCACTCGATGCTCGAGAATGCTCCCGCCTTGGCCAGCGTGAATTTCCCGTGCCCGTCGTTGAGCAGCACGGCAACAAAACGAGAGTCCATGGCCGTGGTCACGACCAGGTCCATCGCATCATCGCCATTGACGTCCCGCGCGGCTAGCTCCAGCCCGCCCTGCGGCCCAGCAATTCCGATCGCCGATTCTTCACCCGCGCTCAGTTGCAGTCGAATGGAATAGAACGAATCCAGCGCCGCTTCCCGCACCACTTGCACCGTTGCGAGATCCGGCTTGCGATCGCCGTCAAAATCGGCTATGGCAAATCGAGGTGAGAATCCGCTCGCCCCGCCAGAAGTCCCCTGCGCTGCCTCCGCCGCAGGTCCGCCAAGCGCCATTGCGAACACACAGAGGCAAAACAGGCTCAGGCTCGCCCGCGCCACGCCGGGAATCTTGTATGTTGTGCGAAAGCTTCGAATCATGAGCGCCCTATTGTATCGCAAACTGTGCCGACTCTCATGCGGAGACTGCCCTCCGTGTGCCGTCACTTAAAACTCGTGTGGGGTGATAAATGTCATAATTGGGTGTGATGCGAAATATGGCGCCCCGGGCGCTCCACAACTGACCCTCTTCTTCCGGCGCTCATCGGCTTGGCCCTCTCTACGCTCCTCTAGGGCCGAATTCAGCAGGCTTTTGCGTACGCTGACAAGCTATTGAAAACGCTCTTGATAACCGGTAGCTTGGAACGGAATATCACACTCGGCTCACGCCCGTCGTGCGTTTGCGCCAAGTTCATTGCCGGCCTCCTCGGGGACCCTTTGAATCCCTCGCGGGTGGCCGAGCAGATGAAGGAGTAACCAAATTATGGAAAGCAGTTCGGAATCCTCGGCAGCCTCTGCCGCGCCGGGCTGGACGCCGGGGCAGGTTGGCCTCCTCGCCGCTGTCTGCCTGGTCTTGGGATTGGCCGGGGGTTACTTTCTACCTGCCGGCAAGGCGGCGAATCCCGCACATCCCCCCGCCGTCGCCAGTGCTGCAAACGCTCCCCATCCCTTGCCGACCATGGAGCAAATGAAAGCCCTGGCCGACGCCAAGGCCGCTCCACTCCTTGAAAAGCTGAAGACGACCCCCAACGACGCTGGCTTGCTCGCCCAGCTCGGCGCCATCTACAACTCCATGCATCAGTTCAAGGAAGCCGCTCAGTACTACGATAAATCGCTCAAGCTCGATCCCAAAAACGTTCCTATTCGCACCGAGCTTGCCTCGAGTCTCTACTACGCCGGCGACGTTGATGGCGCGCTCACGCAACTGGATCAGGCCCTTAAGTATGATCCCAAGGACACCAACTCCCTGTTCAACATCGGGGTGATCCGCTGGAAGGGGAAGAAAGATGCGCCGGGAGCCATCGCCGCCTGGCAAGAGCTGCTCAAGGTCCATCCCGACCTCGATCGGCGCCCCATCGTTGAAAAAATGATTGCCGAAGCCAGGACGGGTGGCGCCGTTAAGAAATAGCGTGTACCACCATCCTCAGCAAAAGGAGCCGCACATCGTGCCCGAGATCAAAACAACAAACGTAAGCGTGAACTGGACCTCCACTCAGGCCTTCGCCGTCGCTTTGATCTCCCTGTTGCTCGGCTTGGCCGGCGGCTGGTTTATCCGCAAGTCTTTCGTTGCTGCTCCCACCGCAAGCGTAGTCGCCTCTCCGGCGGCTCCGGCCGGAAATACACCTCCCGCTCCGCTCGGCCCTCTGGCCTCAATGCCCACTGCCGAGCAATTAAAGAAGATGGCCGACACGCAAGCCGCGCCTCTTCTTGACAACTTGAAATCGGACCCCAGCAATTCTGAATTGCTCGCGCGCATTGGCAACATCTATTACGACGTCAAGCAGTACCCGGCAGCTATCGATTACTACGAGCGCTCCTTGAAGCTGCAACCCGCGAACGCTGCTGTCCGCACGGACATGGCCACCGCTTATTGGTACGCGGGAAATGCGGACACGGCCCTCGCCGAGTTCAACAAGGCCCTCACCTTCGAGCCCAACAAGGCCAACACTCTGTTCAACATCGGGGTCGTCAAGTGGCAAAGCAAGAACGACGCGGCTGGCGCCATTGCGGTCTGGCAGAAATTGCTCGACACCAACCCCAACTACGAAGCTCGCGACAAAGTGCAGCAGATGATCGATCAGGCAAAATCCGGCTCCCACGCTCCCGTTTCCAAATAGTTTCGGAAGGTGGCAATGACAATTCACAAACTGCTGGCCGGCGCACTCGCTTATTTTTGCTTGTGCCCCTGCTCCGTTCATGCCCAGGCTCCTCCCAAAACGCAATTCATCTCTCTTGAAGAAGCTCGGCCCGTCCTCTCCGCAATGTCCGGTTCGCTTCCCGCCGAACTGAAGAGTGCTGCGACACAGGATCCAGCCCAATGGTCCGCTTGGGTCCTAAAACAAGACCGCCAAATCCGCGAACGCCTCGATCGCGGCGAGGAAGACACCCTCACGAATCTTCTCCGCTTCGGTGTCACCTTCACCAAGGAATACCGGATTGACGATGAGTATCTGCCAAAGTACGGCGGCAGCTCCCTCGTCAACGCCTTCGCCGAAAATCGCGCCAACGACCTGATTCGCGCGATGGCTTCCCCCAATGCCAACGAAGGCATTGCGCACATGCGCGCGTTTCTCGAAAAGAAGGGTTATTCCTTCAAGACTCCCGAAGATCGCAAAAGAATTAAGGAATACCTGCTCGCTAATCTGGCCCGCCTCCGCGATGAGTATCTCCACTATCTTGCGCAGGCCAAAGACGATTCACGCTTCCAACTTTTCCAGGAGCGCGGCATCTCTCTCGACACCAATCTTTGGCCCGATTTCCTGATTGACGAGCATCTCCGCCACATGGCGGAAAAAGGCCTGCTCAAGCCCGGCAGCATTCATCGTGTTGCCGTCGTCGGCCCCGGCCTGGATTTCGCCAACAAGGAAAAGGGCAACGATTTTTATCCCCTGCAAACCATCCAGCCCTTTGCCGTCCTGGATTCCCTCTTCCGCCTGGGCCTTGCCGATCCGGCAACCGTCGAGCTCTACACTCTCGACATCAGTTCCGACGTGAATTTTCATATTAGCCGCGCCAGGAAAAATGCCGCCGCGGGGCGTTCCTACACCGTCCAGCTTCCCTGGGACACTTCGGCCCGCCACACTCCCGAATACCGCAAGGATTTCGTCAGTTATTGGCAAAAACTCGGCGATCACATCGGCGAACCTGTCGCGCCCATCGCCGTTCCCCCGGGCGCAGCCGCTGAAACACAAACGCGCGCCATCAAAATCCGCCCTGAAATTGTCCGGCGCGTCACTCCCCTGGACATGAACATCGTTTTCCAGCACCTTCTGCCATCACGCCAGCAAGGTTTCGATCTCTTCATCGGCACAAACATCTTTGTCTACTTCAACGCATTCGAGCAGTCCCTCGCCCGCGTCAACATGTCCCTGATGCTGAATCCCGGCGGCTTCATTCTCTCCAACGACAAGCTCCCCGGCGGCGTCTCTGCAGGTCTCTCCGATTCGCTCCTTACTACGCAAATCGTCGCTCGCGACCCGGACATGACCGAAATGATGTTTTCCTATGAAAAGAAACCGTAGCGAGCTTCCCGTCCCATAAACCCGCTTCTTGCTCCCAGACGTCAAATCCGAAGCTGACCAATTACAGGTGGGCGTGTTGCGTATTATTTCAATAGTTGGTCAAGGGAAAATCCAATTTAGATGAAGTTGAATTCACCCTCGCCCTCCACCAAGAATTTGTCATTCCGACCGGAGGGACGGCGTTCTTGGCCGTCCCGGAGCGGAGGAATCACTCCTCGACCCTAGATATCAGGTTAAGATTTTCCAACCGTCCTACGGATGCGGCTTCGCGGCCGCTGCCGGCGCCGCGCCCAACGCCGTGTGTGGGTGTTGATGGCAAGTCAGGTTGCAGGAATTTGTCGCCCGGCTATACATGATCGGCGTTGCGCCGTTCGGGGCCACCACGTTCACGTCAAAATTCACCAGCCGCTCGCCGGAAATGCTCCCGTTCACGGAGCCCATGCCATGCGCCGTGTGGCACGCCGAGCAGGAGAATCCGTCGTTGATGTGCCGCGCGTGCTCGCTGAAGCTCGTGTTCGCCAGGATCACGCTCAAGTTGTGGCACTTGCCGCACAGCGCATACGGCCCGTTGATGGACAGGTCCGGCGTCGGCATGAGATTGGTGATCAACTGTCCCGGCGCTGTCGCCTGCGAAAACTCGTAACGCCGTTCCAGGATGTGCGTCCATTTCGAGCCGTGCGGGCCATTCGGTCCCAATCCCCCGAATTCGCGATTGTCGTCGCTGTTATGGCAATCCGTGCAAAGAATCTGTACACCCATGCTCCGCCCCTGCGTCGCCCCATCCAGGTTCAGTATGTTCGCCAGCAAACTAGGCTGTGGCAGTGCGCTCATGCGCACGTGTGTGACCGGATGGCTCGAGCTGCTGGCTATCGCAAATTGCGGTATCACGTTAAACATATCTCCCGATGTGACCGCGCGCAGCGGCAAGTACCCAAAGATTGGGTTGGCCACCTTCCCTATGCTCGTACCATGGCAACGCAAGCAATTCTCATACTGATTGACGGTTGGGGTTATCGCCGTGATTCCGTCCGTCGCGCTTACACCTGCCACTCCGTTCTGGGAAGCCCGCGTCATCGGCGGCACGGGAAACGACGCCACTTGGCCTGACGCATGTCCATTGTGGCAATCCGCACAGGTGGCATGGCGGTTGTTGTTCAAAATGTTGGGCTCCGCCGCGTCGTGGACACTTGTTCCCGTCATGAACGGGTGGCCCACCTTCGGATTCGCATATTCCGCAAACACATTCAGCGCCGCGGGCGCCATATTCGTGCCTCCGCCGTGGCACGCGACGCAATCCGTTTCATTGGGCTGCCGCAGCAGCCGGGTCCCGCCCAACGCATTGTGCGGTGCATGACAGGAAATGCACGCATTCTGCGCTACCGAAGGATAACTTCCCGCATTTGCCTGCGCAGCGATCTTGTTCGTAGCCGTGGCATGGATGCTTGCCGTCCAACCCGCCAAGGGGTTCTGCTTCCCCGTCACCACGCGATTGGGATCATGGCACGCCAGGCACAGATGACCATTCGAGCTGTCAATCAGCAAGAAATTCGGCGACAACACATCCGTCGATTGCACATGCGGATTGTGGCATGTGGTGCACTCGATGTTTCCCTTGATCAACTTGATCGTGCCCGTGGGATCCGCCGTCTTGCCCTGCGAAACCAGCGAAGCCGCGAGGTCCGGCGCATCCACCAGCGGCAGCACCAGGCTGAACGGATGCGACCCCTGCAAGTTCGTGGAGAACTGGTCGATCGCTTTCATCTGCCCAGTCATTGGGATGGTCTTGTAGGCTACCGTCTGGCCCGGCGCCACGGTTCCATCGTGGCAACTCAAGCACAAGCTGCTCGTCCCTCCCAGCAGGGGCTGCGCTTCTTTCTCCGCCGCTGTCGTGCTCGTGTACGTCGTATACACGCTTGTCGAGAGCTGCTGGTTCCAGAGCGGCGTGTTTCCCCCAACGCCCGAGTGCGGCGCATGGCAATACAAGCAGGAAGCAGACAGCCCGCCCTTGATCGGCGAGATCCCGCCGGGCGTCAAATCATGCGCGCCCAGCACGTCTCCGGTGACTTGCTGGCCTCGCGTCATCGTACCGGCCAGCAGCATGGCGGCGCAGATCCACAATGTCTTTCTCACCGCGCTCCCCCTGCGCTTTGCTTCGGCAATCCCCAATAGTGATAAACCTGCACTCGCCGGTTCAGGGAATCCGCCACATAAATCCGGTCGTTCCGGTCAATGAAGAGTCCTGTGGGCAATTGAAATTGTCCTGCGGCCGTCCCGCGCTTCCCGAAGTAATAAAGCAGCTCGCCCTTGCGATTGAAAACCTGGATCGCGCCCCACAGTCCGTCCACCACGTACAGGTCCCCTTCCGAATCCACGGCAATTCCCTTCGGCCGGAACATCGCTCCCGACGTGTCGCCGATTTTCCCAATCGCGTACTGGAAGGTTCCCGACTTGTCCAGCACTTGCACCCGGAAATTCATGGCGTCCACCACGATCAAATTGTTGCCGTCCAGACGCAATTCCGTCGGAAAGTTAAACTCGCCCTCGCCGCCTCCCGGCTTGCCGATCGTCTGTACCACGCTGCCTTGCATGTCCATCACGTAGATCTTGTTGCGCAGGGTATCCGACACATAAATGCGCCCGGCAGCGGCGTCGATTGCGATGCCCGTGGGCCGCTTGAATATTCCTTCTCCATATTTCAGGGCGCCGATCATGCGCTCGTACTTCCCGCTCGCGTCGAACACAAAAATCTTGCCCGACTCGGAATCCGTCACGTAAATGTTGTCTTTCGCGTCCACCGCCACGCATTGCGGCGCAAACAGAGAGTTTTTCCCTTTATCGTGGCGCGAAATGAACTTGTACTTCTGCTGCGCAAAATCAAAAATGTGGATCCCGAACGCATCCGGGTCGGTCACGATAATCCGTCCGCGCGAATCGGTCACCACGCTGTACGGCCTCACCATCGAGTGGTATTCCGGGGGTCCCGCCACTACGTCCACCACCCGCGCCCAAAACCCTTTCTTCGGCTTCACATCGCGTTCCCAGCCGAAGTTCCTCTCGTACACAAGCTTGCGCCCGCCCTCCAGCAACAAATCTGGAACGCTCACTTGCACCAGAGCCTTCTTATCCGCTTTTTTGTTTTTCTGGGCGGCCCAAGCCGGTGTGACCAACAGAAGAATAGCCACGATCACTTCCAAAATCGGGCAACGTCTTTTCTCTGCTGCCCGATTTAGAAGAAGTTGAACCATCGTTGCACACCAACGTAGAAAGAGTTTAGCTGAGCAGGCGCGGTACCGGAAGCGCTGAATCCCTGCACGAACCTGCTGTAGCCCCCTGTGAAGAACATCTGCCGGTACTGGTATTGCACGCGGCCGAACACATTCTCCGAATTGTTCTGCGAGCCCACGGTGTTGCTGACCGTATCGCTGAACGCCCTGGCGTAGCTGGCCGTAATTGTCAGCCGCTTATAAGGGTTGATTCCGATTCCTCCCCCGTACGCGTGGCCTCCGTACAGGATCAGGTCAGGCGGCAGGGGCGTTGTCCCGCCCGTCAGCGGCGGCGTAATCACTCCACTCACACCAAGCAGCCCGGTTCCGCTGGATTTCGAGTACGTGCCGTTGAATCCTATCCACCTCACGTTAATTCCCGTTCCATAATTTTGTGAATTGTAGCCATACGCGGAGGATACATTCAGTAAGCTTCGTGAACCGCCGGCGTTGGCATTCCAATGCACGGGTCCAATTTTTCGCCCTAACTGCCCGGAGTAGCCCCATCCCGAAGTGGTATACCCCACCAACAAGGTTTGCGTGTTCTGATAGTAATTCCCGGAGGCGCTCACGTCCCATAGGTCTATCTTGCGGGCGTAGTTCACCACCGAAAGCAACCCCACCACGCTCAGGTTGGAATTGTCCTCCGTTGTTCGCGAGACGCTCAGTACCGTGCTGAACGAACCGCCAAGCAGCCGGTTCCAATAGTTCACCGAGCCTGTCAGCGAATTCGACCCGAAAGCGCTACCGAAATAGCTCTGCTCGCGGTGCTCAAACGTCCCGTAGAAGACCCAATGTTTTGTCAGGTTGTAGCTTGTCAACGCACTCGCATCCCACGAATTGGACGATTGCCCCGGCGTGCTCTGCTGCAGGATGCCGCCCGCCGTTACGATGTTTTGGTACAGCGTTCCCAGCAAATTGTCGGTGTAGTTGAAAGTGGCTCCCAGTGTCCATTGCGCTTCGGGATGGAGATTCACGCTCGAATTGAACGTGTCCACCGTGCCGCTATAGCGGCCACTCGAAAAATCGGAGGTGAAATCCGAGCGGTTGAAGTTCGCGCCGAAGTTTCCGTGAAGTGGCAGATCGTGGCTCGCCCCGAGAGAATACGAGCTTCCATTGTTGTCCAGATTCTCGAGTTGTTGCGATTGCAGGATCAGCGGATATTGCGCATGCGATTGATTGTAGACATATCCGCCGTTCAAGTTGAATCCGCCAATCTGGTACATCGCATGGGCGTTGAAGTTATGGTAGTCCGACGATCCCTTCGCATCCGTCCCGTAGATCGAATAATCATTCGTGCCTTGCGCGTAGTTGAGCGAAACGTGCGGCAAATCCGGCACATTCACTCCCCAGCCGACGTTGAACCCATTCGAGTTTCCGTGTGTCGTGTAATTCGGCAGGCCGGGGACGCCAAACGTGCCCAAACTATCGTAAGTTCTCGAGTAGCTTACTGACCCTGGGTAATTGCTCCCGCTAAAAAGTGAAGCGCTGGCCAGCACTCCGCTGCTATCGGAAATCGACGATGACGTCGAATTGTCTCGCGATTGATTGAAATAAGGGCTTACTTGAAAGGATAGAAAATTGGGGTCGTAATAGGATCCGTTCAGCGTGGCGTTCCCTCCGGCCGTGAGGCCATGGTCCGAAGGAATCTGGTTTCCGTAGGCTCCCGTGTACCCGGCGGAAATCTGGCCGTTCATATTCATGCTCACATCGTTTCCGACCGTAACCTGCGCCGGCACGCGTGCTGCTGCCGCCAGCACGATGAGGCATCCGATCCATGTTGCGCGCCACTTCACGGCCCCGCCGCCCTTTCTCCTACAGCACTTCCACCTTCGCTGTCGCCCGGAGTTTTTTATCCAGCCCAGACCGCAATTGCTCGGTCTTCAACTGCTGCAATTGCTTGTTCAGCGATTCTTTTACTTCCTCGAATTTCTGCATGCCGGCCGCGTTGTGGGCGATGAGCCGCACGATGGTTAAAGCTTGTTCCACCTGGATCAAGTCGCTCACCTGCCCGGGTTGCAGGGCCAGCGCCGTGCTCACCACCTGCGGTGGCAGTTTGTCGCGATCCACGGACTTGTGCTCGCCCATCATCACCCGGTAGTCGTCTTCCGAAATCTTCTCCGCCAGCAAGCCGAACTCTTCGTAATTCTTGGTGGCCTTGGCTTGCTTCAGCGCATCCTCGGCCCGTTTGCGGGCGTCCTTTAATTGCTCCCCCGTGGCTTTTTCCGGCGGCAGGATCGAAATCGTCTGGAAGGAAAAAGATTCCGGCAACCGGAACGTCGCGGCATTCTTTTCGTAATACGCTTTCATTTCGGCCAGCGAAACGCTGGACTTGTCTTTCACTTCGACGGCTAGCAGTTGGTCAATCAACAGCGAACGCCGGACTTTCTGCCGCAGCACTTGCTCCGAGCCTTGGCACTCCCAGGTCATAAAACCCTTGTACTCGTCGGGACTCTTGAATTGCTTCCGGAACTCCGCCACGGCGTGATCCAATTTCGCGGGCGTCACCGTCATCCCCCGCCGTTTGGCCTCCTGGTACACCAACTCCTCGAACACGATCATTTGCAGTGCGCCCTTGCGTATGTCCTCTTCCATCGCCTTGGGAAATCCGCCATTGTGCTGCCGCGCGTAGGGAAAAATCGTGAACATCTCGCGCAGCAAATCGCGGTCCGTCAGCACCGTTCCGTTTACCCGCGCCACTGGCTTCTGCGGGGGAACCGCCGCTGCGTCTGCATCCGGCGCTACTGGCTTGACCGTCGGTTCATGGGAAACCGCCATCTGCCCCTTCGCAGACGGCCCCATGCCCGCCAGCACCACCAGCACTATGGTTATCAGCGCCTTCTTCATGTTCCCTCTGCCCACTGCACTTCTTTGCTTCCGTTCCGAACCACGGTTGCTGCTCCTGCGTTAAGTGGGGGGAGAAACTTCCTCCCCCCATTTCATGAACAACCCGTCTTAGGTCGTCGGGAGGTTCGTGTTGTGCATTTCGTTGGATTCGCCGCCATGGCACTGCCGGCAGAACTGCGCCGCCGAGTTGCTGGTTGCGCTGCTGGGGTTGTAGTAACCGCGGACGAAGAACATCGTCTGGAACACGCCCTTGACGTTGCCGATCGTGCCGGCATAGGCCGTCATGCTGTGCTGGTCGTGGCAGGTAGTGCAGTTCACCGCGGGGTTGACGCCGTCAAAGGTCACGGTGCTCACGGTGAAGCCATAGTCAAGTTTGAACTGCGCGAAGCTGCTGCCTGCTGGGGCTACCAGCTTCCCGCCCGCAATCGTGCAATCCCAGTTGTACTGTCCGCCGCAGCCAATCGTGGCTAACGGTCCCACCGGGTGATCGTTTTTGTAATCGCCAGTGCCATTGCCGTCGTTCCCGAGCCAAGTCGGAGCGCGGCCCCCGATATTATTCGGTATCGGTTCAACGGTCTGGCCCGTCATCATTCCGTTCTTTGCCAGATTGCCGTCATGGCAGCTAAGGCAGAGCATGATTCCAACTGTTGGGTCATGCACGCCCGCAGCCATATTCGCCGGCGTCGTGATTGGGAAGGCGCCTGCATCGCCAAACGCAAACGTCTGGCTGTAGTACGGCGTAACATTCGCGCCCCACAACGCCGCATCACCACTGGTGGTGTCCGTCGTCGCGATGCCGTTGCCCCGTGCGCCGCTGTGCGGTGCGTGGCAGGCTATGCAGCCCCGTCCATAAACGAGGTGTGCACCTAACACGTCCGTCGGCGAGTGCCAATTCGGGTTCGGCTGGGCGGAAGCAAAGGTCGCTGCCGCCAGAACCCCTATTAGTAACAACATGATTCTTTTCATTGAAAGAACCTCCTGATTTGTGCTGCAACACACTACTTCTACTTCGTTCGAACGATCACTTCTCCGAATCGAAAAGGGACAAGCCGGCCGGGCCCGCCCCTCTCCGTTTTGGTTTTCCGGAGACAGCCAGAGCTCTGGGTGCCTCATGGAGTCACCAATCTTTGCGCCTGTGCTGACGCGTCACTCTTCGGTGCCGCACCTTCCGGCGACTTTTGCGCCGGCGCTTCTGTCGGCTTCGTTGTTGTGCTATCAGGCCGTGCTTCGCGGCTGGCATTTTCCGTTGCCGCTTCCGCGTCGGTCACGTAGCGGAACACCTGCACGCGCCCCGGAAACTGCTCCGAAGTCACCACGCGATTGCTTTTCGGATCAATCGCGATGTCATACGGGGCCGAGAACTGACCCGGCCAATTCCCCGGTTGGCCGAAGTAGATCAGCAGTCGTCCTTCGATATCAAACACCTGTACCCGCTGTTGCACCGCATCCACCACCCAAATGTGCCCGTCCCGATCGATGGCAATTCCCTTGGGCCGTGCGAAGTGCCCCGGGCCATCGCCGCTCTTGCCAAATGCGCTAATGAATTTTCCGTCCGCGTCGAAGATCTCCACGCGATTGTTCAGTGTGTCCGTGACGTAGACGTTGCCCTCTTTATCCACCGCCACGTTCGTGGGCAGCGAGAAATTCCCTGCGTCCGTCAAAAGATGCTTCTTCCCCGGCGTCCCGATCTTCCGCAGCAACTTGTAAGTGTCCGCATCAAACACATCCACAACGTCGCTGCCCGTGTCCACCACGTACAGGAAGCGGTTCTCCTCATCGATGGCCATGCCCCCGGGGCGCACCAGCACGTCAGCCCCAAAAGCGGCTTCCTGCTGGTGTTGCGGGTTGATGACGATTACGTTGTGGTGTTGGTCGTCACTTACGAAAAGCCGGTCGGCGTCGTCGATCGCCAGCCCGTTGATCATCCCAAAATGAGCTTCCCGGCCGTTGCGGATCAACTGCACGTCGAATTTCTTATCCGCGTCCGGGTTGAAGACGAATATCGCTCCCACCGCCTGGTCAGCCGCGTAGATATTCCCCTTTGAGTCAAACGCCAGCCCGTACGTTCGGACCAGCTGGAAGGGCAGATTTTGAAGTGTGTCCACCTGCGGCTTTGTGCCTGCCAATCGGTCCATCCAGCTCTGCTTTGACTTTTGAGGTTTGTTGATCGGTCTGTTGAAATCGATCTTTTCGCCGGTGAGCTGTTCCACAAACTTGACCCGCGCGATCTCTGGCGGCGATGGCCACACGATCTTGCTGATGTCAAAGTTCACGCGCTTCGGAAGCTGCGCGTTCGGGTCTGCCGCAGCCTTCTTCTTTTTCTGGGCCGCACCCGCGACCCCGGGGAAGATCAACAGAAGCGCCAGCAAGCCGGCCAAAGCCGCCGTGACTTTCGAGCCGCGAGTCCCATTTGAGCGATGAGCGAACATAACTGCGCCTCTCCCGTTCCTAATTCAATCTGCCCTTATGACAGGTGTTGCAGAAATCCATACCCGGCTTCTGATCCTTCACTAGCATCCCCGCCTCAGTGCCGGCGTGCGCTTGGTGGCAGGTCAGGCAGTTCATCTGTCCGGCCGCCGGATTCTTTGCATCCACCGGCCCCGCAACTGGATGGAGATCCACGGGGTGTCCCGCGCCGTACTTCAGCGGAAGGATCCGCACGTGATACTTCTCCGGCAGCTTCACTTTTCCGTCGAAAATCGCGATTAACTGCTGACTTTCCAGCCTCTCCGGCACGGTGTCCGGCCCATGACATTCCAGGCACAGCGTGTTGACGTCCTTCACGCGCAGCAAGTGCTCGTTATCGTTTCCATGCGCGTCATGACAGGTCCCGCAGCCATCCTGAAATGCCGGGCGGTGCAAAATCTTTTTTGTCTTCACCATCTCCGCCTGCTCCGTATGGCAAGTCAAGCAAATCTCCACGCCGTTAGTCTTCGGCAGCCCGGGCGTCTTGCTCGCATGCGGAGAATGGCAATCGGTGCAATCACCCGCTGCTCCCGGATGCTGCACCTTGGCCGTTTCGATCTGTTTGGCCTGCTCGCCGTGGCACATCACGCACAATGATTTCGCATCCGCCTGCGTCAGCACTACTTTCCCGTCTTTTGCCGGTGCGTGGCATACCTCGCACTGTTTGCCGGCAAACGGAGGGTGCATAAACTTCGCCATCAACTTTGGCGCCGCCGACTGGTGCGGATCGTGGCACTGCAGGCAATTCGCGGTGCCGAACGGTTGGTTCTGGTGCGCCTTCTGGAGGCTGGCGTCCTTCGGATCGTGGCAATCCACGCATAACGCCGGCGCCGATTTCGTCAGGTGATTCAGATTCTCGGGCGTCGGCTCCGCGCCAACTTTGTGCGTCACGTGGCACGTCTCGCATCCCATATCCAGCGCCGCGTGCCGGCTGCCCTTTTCCGGCACACTCAAGCCGGTCGTGTGGCAGCTCAGGCAGAGGTTTTCTTTTGCACCGCCCGGAAGTTGGCTTCAGCAATTGATATTTATTATCCGAACTGTGCGGGTCGTGGCACTTCAGGCAATCCCGCACCGCTGGCTTGTGTACCAATCCCTTGATCTCCGCCGCGTTCTTGTCGGCGTGGCAGGTGAAGCACAGCGCTTGCGGCGTCGTGGTGGTCAGCTTGACCCGCGTTACATCCTTGTTCACTCGAATTTCGTGACAGGTGGTGCACCCCATCGAGATCGCCGTGTGCACCGCCTTGCCTTTCGCCTTCTCCGCGTGACACTCCAGGCACTTCGCCGAATCCGTGTTTTTCTCCAGCGGTACGGGATGGATGTCCGCCTTCGCCGGTGCGACTCCCACCAACAGAAGGACAACCGCACTCCCCAGCAAGATCGCCAGGTGGCGTGCGGCCGTGGCTAGGCGCATCGCCATCCCCTCCACTCCACCTTCACGTTTATGGTTTGTGCGCTCGCAGGAATCCGCTCGGAAACTGCCTTTTTTTCGCTGCCCCAGCTCCGCTCTCCCGCCAGAACCAGTGCCGAGGTTAAGGCCACGGCCACCAACAACAGCACCACCATGAACGCGACGCGGTGGGAGCGATTTGTCGTTGTCACCGTCATGCTCTTCTCCCTGTCAATCACCACAGGGATCAGCCAATTTCATCCAATCCTCGCCCCCCGGGAATTGCGCTTGTCTTTTCTCTTGCAGGCTTGTGGAGCGAGTTGGAAGAACTGCACTCTGCGGATGCCCCAGCTGCATCAAGAAAGCGTGAACGAGGGAAGCGCTCATTCATTGACCCCTATTTCGGTGTTCCTATGTGCACCCCCTGTGCCGAACCGGCTCAAAACGACAAACTGGACCTAACCCGTTCTGTTCCTGCTACTTATCCACTCCCGCCGAAGGATGAGACCGCATTCTATTCCTGTTTTTTGAGTGTTTTCCCCCATTCTGTGATGCGAAATCACACAGACGACTGTTGAAAAATTAAGCTACTGCGCTAAACCTCTAGATTTCCTTCACTTACCTAGGACCCCACCTCTCACTCGCGCCCCCGGATCTCAATTCTCGCTCCCATTCACTTCCCGCTCCTGCATCTCGCTCTCTCGCCAAAATAGAGCTCCGGCAACCCCCGCGGCAGATTCCCTTATGCCTCAATGATGAAGTGGCTTTCCCGAGGTAACGGCTGGTGGGAACTTCTCTCTACTTGCCCCTGCAGTGCGCCTGCAAAAACGACTTCGCCGGTTAGTAGATCGTGTCCGTAGAGGCGGCCTAGGCACCCACCCGCAGCACGGCGGCTCCCGATATCGCGTCATTTTTCAGCGCATTCAGTGCGCGGTTCGCCTCTGCCAACGCAAACACCTGCACGTGCGTCCGCACCGGAATCTCCGCCTGCCAGCCGCAAAAATTCTTCGCCGTCTTTCCGTGTGTTGTTTGCCACACTGCGGATCACTCGCTCCTGGTACAGCAGTTCATACGCGATAGAGGGTATCGCGCTCATATGAATGCCGCCCAGAATTAACCGCCCGCCCTTCCGCAAGGCCTGCAGTGCCGCCGGAACGATCTCTCCCGCCGGCGCAAACACGATTGCCGCATCCAGCTTTACCGGCGGCGGCTCCAGCGTTCCTCCCGTCCACCTCGCCCCCAACTCCCGCGCCAGCACCTGGTGGCGCGCATCACGCGTCGCAGCGTACACCTCGACTCCCCAGTGACGCGCCACCTGAATTGCCACGTGCGCGGCCGCCCCAAATCCGTAAAATCCCAGCCGCTCTCCGTTATGGATCTGGCTCAATTTCAGGCAACGGTAGCCGATGATACCCGCGCACAGAAGCGGCGCAGCTTGCTCGTCTGGAAATCCTTCCGGGAGCGCATAGACGAAATCCTCCGGCGCCACAATGTATTCCGCATACCCGCCGTTCACGCTGTACCCGGTGAAAAGCGGCGCATCGCACAAATTCTCCTCTCCGCGCCGGCAGTATTCGCACGTACCGTCCGTCTTGTGCAGCCACGCGATTCCCACTCGCGTCCCCGCCGGGAACCTCTCCGCCCCTGCGCCCCTCGCCGCAATCCGCCCCACCACTTGGTGCCCCGGAATCAGTGGCGACCTTTTCGGAGGCAACTCCCCCTCGATGACGTGCAGGTCCGTGCGGCACACGCCGCACACCTGCACGCGCACCAGCACTTCGCCGGCTGCCGGTTCTGGTTTTACGAATTCTCCGTATTGTAGGGGATTTCTCTCAACTGCCGCGGGTGTGCTAAGGAAACACGCCTTCATCGTGAAGCCTCAACCTGTTTTTCCTCAGCACACCAGAATTAGGCGGCCAACACACTGATTGATTTCACCATACCGCAAACTTTTGTCCGTGCATAGCCCCCTGCCTCGCTCGCAGGGCAATTCCGCATGAAGCTTCCCTTCCACTGCCCGCACATCCATCCGGCGCTCCTTGACTCCTCCTTCCTTGCATTCGGCCGGCTGAAACTCTAACCTAACTCTCTATGCCAGATCTCTCTCCCGAAACACTGGTACTCGGCTTCATCTGGTACATCGCGTTTCTTTTTTCCACCACTTGTCACGAAGCGGCCCACGCTTTCTCTGCCAAGCTCGGAGGAGATACCACTGCTGCCCTCGGTGGTCAAGTCTCCCTCAACCCTATTCCTCACATCCGCAGGTCGCCCTTTGGCATGGTCGTTATCCCAATCCTCAGCTTTCTTTTCGCAGGCGGCATGATCGGTTGGGCGAGTGCTCCTTACGATCCGCTCTGGGAACGCCGCCATCCTCACCGCTCTGCTTGGATGGCCCTCGCCGGCCCAGCCGCCAACTTCACGCTCATGATCGTCGCCGCTTTGGCCATCCGCATTGGAGGTTCCTACCATCTCTTTGCGATCGATCCGGTCACTCGCAATCCTGGCTTTGTCTTCCAAATCCTTTTCATCTTCTTTTCCCTCAACCTTCTCCTCGGCACATTCAATCTCCTTCCTGTCCCGCCCCTTGATGGCAGCACCGGCATCATGGTCCTCATGACCGAAGATCGCGCCCAGCGCTATCTTGACTGGATTCGCGGTAACAGTTTCGCCATGGCCGGTTTGCTTGTTGGCCTGGTCATATTCCAGCGGATTTTCCCCGTCGTGCAAAGGGCGGCGTTCCGCATCTTCTTCTGAGCCGCACCGAACTCCCTCTGCGCACTGCTTCACTCTGAACCCTCGGAGCGCGTGCTGTTTCTCGTTTGCACATTTGCTTTTCCTAATCATGCCTAAACGCTTTCACTGCTTTCTTTTGCCTTCTCGTTCCCTGGCAGAAAAACTGCTCTTTCCTCCTCGGGAGGAACACTCGTGCTTTCGGAAGCGCTTCCTATTGTCAGCAGTTGCCGCGTTGAAGTCTCCGGCTGGGACGAGGATGACATCTTCTTCGTCGAAAAGTCCGAGCTCTCCTGGGACGACTTTGCCGGCAATCATATCTCCCTGAAGCACATGCTCGCCGAACGCGCCCTCGTTTTCATACGCACGCTCCAGCCGGCTTCTCTTCAGCGTTCCTTTCCCATCGCCTATGAGGCGGAGTTCATAGGCTGCGACGTTGACGGTTCTCATGAATTTCGCCTGAGTCCCGCCCAGCCTCGCCACGGCCGCAATCGCTTCCCCGTAAATTAGCCTTTGATTCCCTGCCGTTTCGGAACAATGGCCCGAATTGGGAGGCTCTCCCCGGCTTTTTCTAGTCCTCTCTCCTGCTTCCGCCCCTCCGTTCTTTGTTTTTTGACGCGTCGGGCCTCATTAGTTCCTTCATTGCACAGTACTTACATCTGCCGACCCTTCTGCCTCACCTCAGCGAAACACTCCGCGCCCCTTTGGCACACCTGTTGCCTCTTCCTTCGTCATGGCTTACGCAACTTACAAATCTGTAGAAGTCGCAACTCTTCACACCTCCCTCACGCCGTGCATTTTTGACGACGAACCCCTCGAGCGCGATTCCTTCTCCGCGCTGATTTCTGACATGGGCTATGAGCCCATCCCTACTGGCGACCCTGAGGAAGCCCTGCGACTGGTTCGCTCGGGGCGCTCGCGCCTCGTGCTGGCCAGCATTCATATGCAGAATGCGGATCCCTTTGAGTTTCTTGACCGTGCGCTCCGCTGTGATCCCGGCGTTCACCTCATCGTGATGACCGCCGATTACACCCTGGACAACGCTCTCGAGGCCATTCGCCGAGGCGCCACCGATTTCCTCCCCAAACCTGTCGATCATGCCCGCCTGAAGCGCACCCTCGACGAGGTTGCCGCCCTCTACGATCAGCGCCGCCGCGTCCGCGCGTTGGAGGAGCAGCTCCTCAAAGACCTCGAATTTCACGGTATTGTCGGCAAAAGCCCCGCCATGCTCGAAGTCTTCGACTTCGCTCGCAAGGTTGCCCGCCACTACACCAATGTTCTCCTCGTAGGCGCCACCGGCACGGGTAAGGAACTTGTGGCCCGCGCCATCCACCAAATCAGCCCGGTTAGCCAGCAACGCTTGGCGGTGTGCAACTGCTCCGCCCTGGTGGACACCCTCCTGGAGAGCCAATTATTCGGCCATGTCCGCGGCGCCTTCACCGGCGCCACGGATACTCGCCCGGGTCTGTTCGAGTACGCCAATGGCGGCACGGTGTTCCTGGATGAAGTCGGTGAGACTTCCCTCCCCATGCAGGCCAAACTGCTGCGCGTCATCCAGAACCGCGAAATTCAGCGTGTCGGCTCTCCCGAGGTCAAACAGGTCAACGTCCGCCTTATCGCTGCCACCAACCGCGATCTCCGCGCCGGAGTCCTCACCGGCCGTTTCCGCGAAGATCTTTTCTATCGCCTGAGTTCCATCCAGATACGCATCCCTTCACTCTCGGAGCGCCTGGAAGATATTCCCCTGCTCGTCCAGTTTTTCCTGAAGAAGTACAACGATGCCTATGGCAAGAGCATCGCCGGTCTCACCCGCCGCGCGCAAACTCTTCTCCTCCAGCATCCCTGGCCCGGCAACGTCCGCGAACTGGAAAACGTCATCTCTACCGCGTGTATCACCGCCACCGGCGATTTCATTGATATCAGCGATCTGCCCGAGCACCTGCAGCATCGCAGCCCCCGGCTCGCCAACGACGAGGACTGGCACCCGCTTTCGCTCGACGAAATCCGCAAGCACCATATTCAGAAGGTTCTTCAGATGTGCAATGGCAACCGCCTCCGCGCCGCGCAGATTCTCGGGATCGGCCGCACCAGCTTGTACCGCTATCTCAAGCGCGACGGCCTGGACATCCGGCCGCACACGCACTCCGCCGGCGCCACCGCTTGAGCGCCACCCAGACCTCCCGCGCGCCCGAGTCACTCCTTTAGCCCGTGAGTCGCGCGACACTCATTTTTGCTCTGCCGTTCTTTACGTCTCCTCCTGAGCGTGTTCCGGCGGGCTTGCACCCTCAGTCACTCCGCCGGGACGCGCATTGTTTCTTCGCATCTCTCCTTCCCTGCTTACTTTTTCCGCACTGCCTCCGTGCGCCCCCCGCTTTCCTCGCTATACTTACGGCAGGAACCGGCCTGCATTGCAGGGGCTACCTTTCTGTCAAAAGTCTTCCAGGCCGGACTGTTGAGGTGTTTTCCGATGAAATCGTTCTCCTCTCTTGATTCTGCTGGGCGCGTCCTGGTTATTGCTCTCCCCGGCCACTCGCGCGCAATGCGGTGTCGAAGAGCGCAAACAAATGGCCGCCGATGCGGAGCTGCACCGCGAAGAGCTCGATATTCTCGTGAGGGAAACCGCCCACGCTGTGCAGCTTAAGAACCCCTCCTTCTTCCGGCGCGTCTATGGCGACGACTTCGTCGGTACCTCTCCCAACGGCACGATGATGGACAGAGCTGCCATGATTGCCTCTATACAGAATTCTGCGGCCACGTACGTCACGTTTATCGCCACCAACGTGCGCACCCGCATCTTTCAGGACACCGCGATCGTCACGTCGGTCTGGTCTGCGCGCGGCACGCAGGATGGCCGCAGCTTCAGCCGCCAGTCGCGTGTAATTCAAATCTATGTGTATGGCCAGAGCGGCTGGAAAGTCGTCGCCAGCCAGGAAACGCTGCTCCCCGGCTAGAATCGCACCGCGCTACTGTGCTGTTTTCACTCCGCTGCCGCTCCGAGCGAATGCGGCCTTACTACCTGATTTGCTGTTCCGGCCTGCTCTCTCGCCGGGTTCGCGGTGCTCTTCACGCAACACACGCTTGAAATCCCGGGGCGCCTCCTTTGCCGTCGGCTATCATGGAAGCTGCAAAACTCTTGGCCCCTTCCCCAGGTTGCCAAGATGACCGACCACAAGGTCCGCCGCAGTGGACGTATCTCCAAGCAAGTTCCCATTCTTTTGATCGGCTGCGATTCCGATGGCCGGGTCTTCTCCGAAGTCACCAAAACCGTGGTCCTCAGCTTCTATGGGGCCGGCATCGTCTCCAAGAACAAGCTCATCGCCGAGCAGGAGCTCCACATCCGTTCCATGGTCACCAATCGGGAAGTCGAAGCCCGTGTCGTCGGCGAAATCGCGGAGCAAGAAGGTTTCTACACCTATGGCGTGGCCTTCCTGGATGAGTCGCTGGATTTCTGGCAGCTCGAATTCCCGCCTCCCCCGCCGCCCGACGAGCGCCCGCTGGTCCTCGCTCTGGAATGCAGCAGTTGCCGCGCGCCCGTCACCGTCCAGAACGGCGACTTTGAATTTGATGTCTGCGCCATCCACGGAGGACTGGTGCGCTATTGCGACAATTGCGGCATGGCCACAGTCTGGAAACAGACCACGCACCTGCCCTCGCTGCGCCCGTTTGTGGCCGCAGCATCTCTCGTGGCAAAGCCGCAGCCTGCCACCGGGGCCGTGGCAGTTCTCGAACCGCCGCCGGCACGCTCCGTCGCGCAACCCCTTCCACCGCTCCGCCCCGTCGTACCGCCTGCTCCCGTGCCACCGCTCGACCGCCGCAACCGGGTGCGCGCCAAGGTCAATTACTTCGCGTGCGTGCGCAGCGAAGCGTTTGGCGATGACATCGTTGTGTGTATCGATATGTCGCGCGGGGGAATGAGCTTCAAGACCAAGAACTTCTACCTGGTGAACATCACGGTGACGATCGCCGTGCCTTTCTCGCCGGAATCGCCGAAAGCTCCAGCCATCTTCGTTCCTGCGCGCATCGCCAGCGTGTCCGACTTCCCCAACGGTAAGCTCTACCGCTGCGGTGTCGAATTCCTCACCACGCAATCCTCCAAATCGGGCATATAGCCTCGCCCGCATTCTGGGCGAAACGCCCGGATACGCAAAACGCCCGCCATGCGAAGTTGGCGGGCGTTTCTGTGAGCTGGCAAACGCCAGCGCTCTGCACAAATTGGAAACAGGCCGGAGTCTAGAACATGTTCCAGAGGAACTGGTTGTAGACCTCGTGGTGATGTTGGACCTCGGGGGCTTTGACGATGGTGCCCAGCGCGCGCGCGCAGCGATCCGCGGAAGCCCGCTTCAAGTCGGCATAGCGGCCTTTGACGTCGCCGCCAAACAGTTTCGTGGTCCACTCGGCTTTCTCGAAGTTTTCGATGGCCGTGTAAATGTTGTCCGGGAGGTAGCGCTCGGCAGAGCGCAGGTTCTTGATCTTCGCGGTTTCGCCTTCCAGCCCGGTCTTGAAGATCGAGTACATCACCAGATAGGGATTGGCGTCCGGCGCGACGGCGCGAAATTCCACGCGCATGCTGCGCTCGTTGCCTATGGGCACGCGGATCATCGCGCCACGGTCCACCGGCGAGGCTTTCAGCTGATTGGGCGCCTCGAAGTGCGGGTCGAGCCGCCGATAGGCGTTCACGCTGGAGTTCATCAGCAAGCAAAGATCGTTGCCGTGGGTCAGCACACGATCGACAAAGGCCCACCCAAATTTGCTGAGTTTTTCCTCGCCCTTGGGATCCCAGAAGAGGTTTTTGCCGTCCTTGCTGACGGAAACGTTCGTATGCATGCCGCTGCCGTTTACCCCCACAACGGGCTTCGGCAGGAAGCTGGCGGTGAGGCCCATCTTGTTGGCCACCTGGCGGCAGATCAGTTTGTAGAGCTGGATTTGGTCGGCCGCGGCAACAACGTCGGTATAGCTATAGTTGATTTCAAACTGCGAGGGCGCCACTTCGGGGTGGTCCTTTTCGTTCTGAAAGCCCATGGAACGCTGCACTTCCGCGGTCGTGTCAATGAAGGAGCGCAGGGGATCTCCCGGCAGCGAGTGGTAGTAGCCGCCCGTGTTCACATACTCAAACTTCTGGGTGTCGTGGTATTGCCGTTCGGCGTCGGCGCCCTTGAAGAGGAAGCCCTCGATTTCGTTGGCGGCATTGAGCGTGTACTCTTCTTTTTTGTAAAGCGAGTCAGCGTAACCCTTCAGAACCCCGCGGATGTCCGCGCTGTAGGGCGTGCCATCCTTGTCGATGACGTCGCCGAAGACCAGCACTTTGCCGCCGCCAAAGATGTCGGCGGGCGCCCAGTAGAATGAGGCCCAGTCCATACCGAGCCGAAGATCGCTCTCGCGCTGCGCCGTGAATCCGCGAATCGACGAGCCGTCGAAGGTGAGGTTGTCGTAGCTCTTGATCAAGAACTTCTTGTCGTAGTCCAGCATGTGCAGACGCCCTTCAAGGTCGGAGAAGAGCACCGTCACGGCTTTAATGCGTTTCTCGTCGGTAAGGTACTTCAGGCGTTCTTCCTGGATTTTGCCGAAGGGAGTGCGTTTCTTGCGGTGCTCTTTCGCTTTCAAATTCAATTCTTCCAGCTCCTCGTAGCTGAGGGCTAGAAAATTACGCAGTTCGTTGGACATGAATCTCCTTGAGATAGAGCGATTGGGAATTTTTTGAATCGCTTTGCACTGACCACATGGTCCCTTGATGGATAAAAGGTATCGCGGCATTCCACGGAGCGTCAATTGGAAAACTGCGGGAAGAGAAAGGGAAAAAACAAATCGCGTGCATCCAAAAAAGTGAATTGAGCGGCGGCAGCGGAATCTGGGAGGAGTCGTGACTCGGCTAAGTGCTGGTGAGAATTTCCACAGGGCATGTCCCGGAACGGAACGCCTTCCCGCACTGATGCAATTTCGTTCCTCGAGCTCCCGCGTAAGCGCATAGTTTGCAGTAAGTTGAGAATCTTTCACAATGGCCACTCTCCTGCACTTTGCTGGTTAGCTGTATTGATCGACGACCGGAAGGCAGCGTGGACTGGCTTTGGCCACCTGCGTTGTTTCTCCGCGTCATTAATCACCCCAAGGAAAGTCCACGAATTATCCAGCCAGAATCCCCACGGGCGCCGTGATGCTACCCTGATGGAATCACGACGCCCGATCCTTCCCGAACCAAGCCGTAGCTTCGCCGCAGGCTTTCGCGTCACGCATAAAAACGCCCGCCCGTGATGCCACGAGCGGGCGGGCGCGTGGAGGGTTCTTTCTTGTTCTATCGGGAATTCGACGTGCCGCCGACGGCGTTGTTGTTCGCCGCTGCGAACGGCACCGTAACCGTGCTGTCCAGCCGCGCCAGTATCCCGGTCTGCGCGGGCATTTCTACTTCCTTGCCCTTTCGCGCAACCACGTAGATGGCCCCGGCCGCAAAGCCGATGCCAAAGCCCCGGGCCACGTTGCTGAACACCAGCCCCACCGCGGAACCGCCGCCTCCGCCTATGGCCATGCCCAACGCGTCGCCCTTGTAGTCGTGCTTCTGCTCGACCACTTCGCCTTCCACAATCTTCACATCGCGCCGGCGCTTGCTGTCCGAGTTGATGCGCGGCTCCCCGACGGCCAGCAGGCTCATCTGTACCGGAATGAGCCGGCTATCGATCTCGATGCTTTTGAAGGTGAGGTTCATGTACGCCTGGCCGCGAAACATCGCAAACTGTTTGGGGCGCTGGATCGTGCCGATGACGCCGTGCACGCGTGTGCCCGCCGGTAGAATGATGCGGCTATCAGCCGCGACCGGTTGCGCCAGAACCGCGATGAAGGGATCACCTTCCCTGGCGCTGGCCATGTTGATGCCATTGAGCAACGTGAGATGGATTTCGGTGCCCTGCAGGACCTGGCGCGGCTCGGCGTAGGTGGGTGGCGCCGCGGAGCACACAAGGGCTAATACCAATAGAAGACAGACCACTACTTTCATGCAATTCCTCCTGCCTGCACGGTGCGTACAGGTGTGATGTCCCCGTAACGTGGGGAGGTCCCGCGAACGGGACGCAGCGCTGGCGCGCGGACCCTGCGGCCCCGATGCGGTCGGAGATACAAGGCGGTCGGGGAGGAACTCCAACCGAGTTGTAGTGTAAATCACACGGTGCGGCGTGTCAGAGGATGTTTGGGGGATGTGTTCTGTACGGCAACCAACCGCTTCCTGATCACTGGTCGCTGGTTTTTGATCGCTCTCTACTGGCAACTGCGAACTTACAATTAATCACTGCTCCACAAATCGAGGAACTTCGGGATCTCCGCGGCACACTTGGCTTACCCGGTACCGTTGCTCCCTTCCGGGCCTGGCGGAGTTCGCGGGACCTCGTTGCACAGAGCCCGAAGTTCCACGTTTCAGCAGTCGCGCACATCGCGTCTGCAACCCAAAGCTTAGCACACCCCCCAAACCCACTCCAGTTTCCCCGCCGCTGCGCGCGCCACCTTCCGGTCTGCTTCGTGTGGGGGCCGCCGGCTGCCTGCCCACCGGAGGTGGGAGGCGGTCCGCTCTATTTCTTCCCCTCGCTGTAATCGTAAAACCCTCTTCCGCTCTTCCGGCCCAGCCAGCCGGCCGCGACGTACTTCCTCAGCAATGGGCAGGCGCGATACTTCGGATCGCCCAGGCCTTCCAGGAGCACGTTCAGAATATCCACGCACACATCCAGGCCGATGAAGTCGGCAAGTTCCAGCGGGCCCATCGGATGATTCATGCCCAGCTTCATCACCGCGTCCACCGCCTCTGGCGTGGCGACGCCTTCCATCACGGCGTAAGCCGCCTCATTGATCAGCGGCATCAGCACGCGGTTGGAGACGAATCCGGGGGCATCATTCACAGCCACGGGAGTCTTGCCCAGTTTCTCGGCCAGTTCCATGGTGGTGGCAAAGGCCGCGTCGCTCGTTTGCAGCGCGCGAATCACTTCCACCAGTACCATCATGGGCACGGGATTCATGAAGTGCATGCCCACAAAGCGATCTGGCCGCTTGGTCATCGCCGCCAGCGTGGTTACCGAAATCGAAGACGTGTTGCTCGTCAAAATCACTTCGGGGCGCAGCACCTTGTCGGCTTCCGTCAACACCGACCGCTTGATCTCGATTTTCTCCGGCACGGCCTCCACCACAAAATCCGCCGCCGCAATGGCCGCGAAATCTGTCACCGGTTTCAGGCGCGCCAGCACCGCGGGCTTGTCCGCTTCGGCGAGCTTCCCTTTCCTCACCTCGCGATCGAGGTTCTTTGCAATGGTCTCCATTCCGCGCTGCAAAAAGCGCTCTTCTACATCGCGCAAAATCACGCTGTAGCCCGCGCGCGCAAACACGTGCGCGATGCCGTTCCCCATCGTCCCCGCGCCCAGCACCGCTACCGTCTTGATGGAATCGATCGACACGAATCAACCCTCCGCATTTTTCGAAGCCTGCCCCGTCGAGAAACCCAAGCATGCCTGCCAGCTAAAGTAAGGTCAAGCAGGCTCCTCGGTGATCGTTATGTGGCTGCCTTTCCTGGAAGCGAGTGCCCCAAGCCACGCGGCCAGCGTCGCGAACTTCTCGTCCTGCGTCCACGGTGTGCCAAACGAGCGACCTGGCTCCGTGACTCGCCGCAGGAGGCTGGGACGCGGCGCGCGCAATGCCTTCGCCGCCTGCTCCAAAAGCTCGCGCTCGCGTATGGATACAACGGCAAGCCCGCAGCGCGCGCTCGCATGCAACAGACATCCGCGAAAGAGCTCGCCGTCGGCGGTGTGAATCAGCGCATGCGACGCAAGAATCTTCTCGAGTTCAGGGAGCGGCCTTCCTGAAGCCAGCAGAAGCGCACCGCGTGTTAGTTGGTAACCGCGCTCCTTTAACTCCATTTGCAGGTCGTGAATCGCGCCATATGCAAGTTCCCGCCCCTGCTCCCGCACGCCCGCGATGAATTCGCGTGCCTCCGCGAGCCCCATTTTCTCCCCCGTGTGATACGGCTGCCGAAACCGGTACGTGAACGTCTCCACCAAGTTGCACGCGCTGACGGTGCAGCACCACCGGTTTACCCTTCTCCAGACACACCGCCACCGCCGCGCTCCATCCCGAGTGCACGCGAAATCCCATCGTCGCTTGTTTCACGAAGGCCTCCGGGGTAGAGGAAACGGAGGAGGCTAAGGATGGTTGCAGCCGCCGGCGAAGTCAAGCAAAACCCTCCGCGTTCACTCGGGCGGCTTTCCCTCCACAATTTCGCGGACAACTTCGCGGGCGCGGCTTTCGTCTTCGGGAAGAACGTACACCGCTACTTTGCTGCCCTCGCGATCGGCGCGGCAGCGGATGCCGTTCTCATGCAGAGCCGCGACCAGAAAATCGCTTGGTTCGCCCGTCTCCGTCTCCCAAACCTTCGTGGTGGCGTCTTCTTCGAACCACCCGGTCTCATCGCCAGCCGTGGGAGGGCCGGGAATGTTTTCGTTTTCCGCCGGAGTCAGCATTTCCGGCAGCTTGCGAAAGCGGTCCGATCGGTCTTCCAGGAGTTTCAGCAGCTCCCCGCTTCCCACCTCTTCGACGTCTTCCGTTCCATAGGCTTCCTTCACAGCCGTTTCGGCCTTTTCAAACAACGAAAATGGCACGCCGATCTCAAAGGCAGGAAAATTAGTCAGATTGAAAAGACGATCGCGCCGAAAAACGGTGTTGTGGGGAACGCCTGCTTCGTCCAGAACCTCGCATAACTCCGCGTGCACGCGCGCGTCTTCGCCCTTCCAGAAAGAGCAGAACGGATCCTCATTGGGATCACCGGGCTCTGCCGGAGCGCCTGGTGCCTCCGCGTAATGCGTTTCCCACACCAGGGGCACATCACAATCCGCGCAACGCGTGAACCCCGGCCGGTACTCCGCTTTGCATTGAGGACAAATCATTCCGACCTCCCGTTCGGCGCTGGCGAACCACCCCTAGTTTCCCCGCGTCATACCCAAATTGTAGAACACGAGCGAATCGATGTGCGCGGCAAGTTTAATCGTCTTGGTTGCGCTGCTGGCAAGATGTCCAGGCCTGATGTCCACGCGAGCCGCCACGAGGTTGTCGCGCGCGCCGGACGCCAGGCCCTCGAGGCCTACCTGGCAAAAATGCGCTTCGTCACCGCTCAACCCTCCAACAAACCCCGTTAAGCCAATGACTTACCTCCCGCACGCAGCTGCGTCTTTTTCACCCGCTGCTGCGTATTCAAGGTAGTATGAGCGCACAAGCATTCACCCTGATGGCTGCAAGGTCCCCGCTGCTCTTCGCGGGTCTCATGACTGACGATAAGCAAACCATCGCGCTCGGCCTGCGCCGACGCGACCCGGACGTGCTCGACCAGCTCATCGAGCAGTACCAGCAGCGCCTCTATCGTTATCTGCTGTTTCTCACCGGCAATCCCGCGCTGGCCGAAGACTTCTTCCAGGAAACCTGGATGCGCATCCTGGAGCATGGCGACCAGTACAATGCCAAATCCAAGTTCGAGTCCTGGATGTTCGCCATTGCGCGCAATCTGGTGATTGACGCCTCGCGCCGCAAGAAATTCGCCAGCCTGGAGGATTTCGCCGACCCGGAAACGCAGCAGCCGTTCGAGCCGCCCGACTTGCACGCTACCTCTGCGCTGCAAATGCTCCTGGCGCGCGAAAACCAGCAAGCCGTGCAAATCTCGCTGCTCAAGATCCCCGCCTACTACCGCGAAGTGCTGGTGCTGCGCTTTCACGAAGAGCTGGGCCTGGAAGAAATCGCTGCCGTGCTCGCGGCTCCCATTTCGACGGTGAAGTCCCGGCTGTACCGCGGCCTGGCCGCGCTCAAATCCGCTCTGACGGAAGGTGCCGCATGAACGAAGACCTTCACCAGCGTGCCCAGAGACTCCTGGCGGAATCTCTTGTGGAAGGAATCGCAGCGCCCGATCAGGCCTGGCTGGGGCAGCATCTGCGCGAGTGCGCCGATTGTGCGCGTGAAGCTGCTGCCACTCAGGAGCTACTACAGGCCCTGCGCGGTGTGCCGGTTGCGGTGCCGCGGGACCTGGTGGCGCGCACGCAACTGCGCGTTCGCCTGCGCGCTCAGGAAGCCAGCGAATCTTCGCGCAGCGGGCTGCTTCTCTGGGTCATCACCGCTGCAAGCTGGCTGCTCGGCGTGCTCAGCGCGCCGCTGGTCTGGCGCGGCTTCGCCTGGTTCGGCGGCCATTTCGGTGTGCCGCGGCTGGCCCTGGAAATGGGATTCGTGCTCTGGTGGACAGTGCCGGCGTTGCTTGCCGCTGCTGCAGTGCTCTATCAGCGCGGTGTCGCGCAGGGTTTCGCGGGGCAGCACTTGCAGCGCAATTCGAAGGCGCCGCATTGAGTTTGCCATTGGCACCTGAAGGATTGCTTTTGGTGGTCTAGAAAACGAGGAAACTATGTCTGAAGCATGGAATGAACGTCTACGGCTTATCCGCTTCCGCCGGAAGCGTGAGACGCATCAAATTCCGCGACGAGCTGCGCATCATCCCCAAGTGGCTGGTGTGGACATGCATCTCGCTCTACATCCTCGCGCTGATTGCGGGAGTAGGCATAAATCTCGGCAATCTTCACTTTGGCGAACCCATCTTTCCTGGTGACGGCAGCCTCCGTGGTCATCCCGCGCTTTCCTGCTTCGCGCTCGCCGGCGCGATTACGGTTGGTGCATTCGTCTTTTCTCTTTTCCTGTTTATCCTGGGCTACGTTTATCGCGACGCCAAGCGCCGCGGAATGAATCCCGCCCTGTGGACGCTGCTGGTCCTCATTCTCTCGGCGGGCTATGTCTTCATCGGCTTGATCATCTATCTTGCTGGTGCGCGAGCCGCTGCCATACGCCTGCCCGCAATGCGCGGCCACCGTTTCAGCGCGCTTCAATTTCTGCCCCAACTGCAAATCCAACCTGCGTCCCGCCTGCCCGCACTGCCAGCACGAAGTTGGTGACACGGACAAGTTCTGCCCCTACTGCGCCGCGGAGCTCACCCCGCCAAAATCCCAGAGCGCACCCGCGGCAGGCGATTCACCGAGTTGAGGTCTTTGCTTGAGGCCCGGCGAACGCGTCGGGCTCAAGCCTTCTCTTCGTGATACTCCATCTCCGTGTTCACGGCCCAGATGTTGCTCTTATCGGTGCGGCCCGCGATGATATTGTCCACTGCCACCATGGCCGTGAGCATGGAGTGGTCCTGATTGTTGTACTTGTGCATGCCATTGCGGCCGACGAGGAACAAGTTCTCGAAGCCATCCAGGAATTCCTGAACTTCCCCGAATCGTTCATACGCCCCGAAATACGCGGGATACGCCTTCGGCACGCGCTCGACGTGCCAGTCCACCACATCGCGCGCCTCAATGATTCCGATTCTCTCCAGTTCGGTCATGGCCAGCCGCGCCATTTCCTCCTCCGGCAGCTTCCAGAGCTTGTCGGACTCGTAACAGAAATATTCCACGCCAATCCACACCTTTGACGAATCCTTCACCAAGTAGGGGCTCCAGTTGTTGAAGATCAGCAGGCGCCCCGCTAGTACGTCCGGGTCCTGGAGATAGATCCACGTGTCCGCAACGAGCCCCCCGCTGGCATTGGCGTCGTCCTTAATGCGCAGGGAATTGAGCAGCAAGCCCACGGCAATGAAGTCGCGGTATTGGAGGCCCGCGGCCACCTCCCGCACGTTGTCGGGAACGGAACAATCGAGGAGGCCCACAAGCTCCTTCACCGGCATCGTCGAGAAGACAAAATCGCACGCGATGCGACGCTCTTGCCCTGCGCCGTCAACAACCTGCACCGCCTGCGCGCGCGGCCCGGCCATTTCCAGGCGGAGTGGCCGCGTCCCGCGGAGAATCTCGCCACCCAGCGCTTCCACCTTGCGCGCCACTTCCTGCCACATTTGCCCGGGGCCGTATTTCGGATACAGGAACTGCTCGATCAGGGAAGTTTCGGTTCGCTTCTGGAAGATGTCTCGCGTCGCGCGGCCAAGACTCTGCTTCAGGAAGTGCGTCAGGCTTTTGCGGACGGACAGACCTTTTACCCGTTGCTCGCCCCACGCGGCGCTGATCTGCTGGCACGGCACTCCCCAAACCTTTTCCGTATAGGACTTGAAAAAAGTCCGATACAGCTCTTTCCCGAACCGGCGGATGAAGAAGTCCTCGAGGTTTTTCACCGGGCGCGGCAGGAAGAGAGCGGCACGCAGGTAGCTGAACAAGATGCGAACTGCTCGCTTCAGTCCCAGCTTGGAGAGCGTATCCCTGCTCATCTGGACGGGATAAGCGAAAAACTTGCCCAGAAAATAGATGCGGCTTTGCCGGCGCCGCAGCAGCATGACCGCCTCGGGATTGGGGGCGAGGGCTGCTGCTCTTTCGATTGCCGCTGCGGCGTCCTGTGGTGCGTGGGCGCTCGAAATGCCTGGCGGCGTTTCGATGCGCCGCGTCTTCTGCTGGTAGGTGATCTCGGCTCCGCCCGCGGCAGCCGTTTCCAGCGGCAGGTGCACCAGCCACCAATTCATGACGCGATCCGATTTTGAGAAAAAGCGATGGCCGCCGATGTCCATCAGGTTTCCGTGATGCTCGATCGTGCGCGCGAGCCCGCCGACCTCGAGGTTCTTCTCCAGCACGATGGGCCGCACATCGCCGCGCGTCAACAGCTCGTACGCCGCCGTAAGCCCCGCCGGCCCCGCCCCAATGATCACCGCCGTTCTTTTTCTCTGTTCGCCCATTCCCTGCTCATCCAATCAGTTTTCACCGGCCGCAAACTACCGCTCACGAATTGTACAGGGTAATTCGATGGAAGATTCAGGTTGGGCGTAGTAACTCACGGCGACGAGCGAGGTGGCGAGAGTTAGCGCAATGAATGCCGGTTTGATTCTCTAGTGCCGCGCCGCGATTTCCACGGCGAGGGCCACGGCATTTCCGCCACCCAGGCAAAGCGCCGCGATTCCGCGCCGCAGGTTCCGCCGCTGCAGCTCATACAAAAGGGTCACAAGAATACGCGCGCCTGAAGCGCCAATCGGATGGCCCAGAGCGACCGCTCCGCCGTTTACGTTCACCTTTGCCGGGTCCAGATGTAATTGCCGCGTCACCGCAATGGCCGCGACGGCGAACGCCTCATTCAACTCCACCAGGTCCACCTCTTTGTCGCGGTCCCATCCCGTCTTTGCCAGGAGCTTCTCGACCGCCTCCACCGGCGCCATCATCACCCACTTGGGCTCGACCCCGCTCACGGCCTGCGCGACAATGCGCGCGATCGGTTGCTTCCCCAATCGCGCGGCGTTCCGCTCGCTGGTCACAGTCACAGCCGCCGCGCCATCGTTGGTTCCCGGGGCATTCCCCGCGGTCACGGTGCCGTCTTTCTTGAACGCCGGCTTCAATCGGGCAAGCGCTTCCAATGTCGTGTCTTCGCGCGGCGATTCATCGTACTTGATAACGATGGGATCCCCTTTTTTCTGCGGAACTTCGACGGGTAGGATTTGCGACTCGAAGAAACACGATTTGCGCGCGCGCACAGCCTTCCGGTGGCTTTCTACCGCAAAGAGGTCCTGCTCTTCGCGCGAAATCCCGTACTTCTCTGCAACCAACTCGCCGGTGAGGCCCATATGGAAGTTTTCGTAAGCGTCCCACAACCCATCCCAGATCATCGCGTCCACCAGCTTGCCATCGCCCAGCCGGTAGCCCGTGCGTGCCTGCGGCAGCAAGTACGGGCAGTTGGACATGGACTCCATGCCGCCCGCCACCACGATGTCGCTCTCGCCAAGTTGCACCGCTTGCGCGGCCAGGCCCACGGCCTTCAATCCCGAACCGCACACTTTGTTAATGGTCATAGCGGCGACGCGCGGATCGCAGCCGCCTTTCAGGGCCGCCTGCCGCGCGGGATTCTGTCCAATTCCGGCTTGCACCACATTGCCAAGAATTACTTCGTCGACCTGCTTCCCTTCGAGGCCCGCGCGGCGAACCGCCTCTGCCACCACTTTCCCGCCCAATTCGGGTGCGGAAAATCCCGCCAACCCACCCTGGAATTTCCCGATAGGCGTGCGCACGGCGGAGAGGATCACTGGGGTTTCCATGGAGCTACCTCCGATAGACGAGCCGGTTCATTATACAGCGCTGAGATGGGGTCACCCTGAGGCGGAATAATGGGGGCGAAGCGGGCTCCGCCCCCGGCGTGGACGAGCAGAACTAGCTAGCCGCACCAGCACTGGCCTGCTGTTCGTCTGCACTGGGTCCATAGAGACCCGGTACGGGAATGCCAAGCAGGCGATAGTACACAGTCAATTGCGCGCGATGATGAATCATGTGATTCAAGCACATGCTGCGAATGCAGGCGATTCGCGGCAGGGTAAAGACCTCCTTACCACCCGCCAGCAGCTTCCACCTTTTGGCTATTTCCGCGTCGCTGACGTTGGCCAGGGCGGTGCGTGCTTCCGCCGCAGCCTTGTCGAAGGCAGCGAGCAACTGAGCACGATTCTCAATCTTGGGCGGCTGGTACGCTGGCCCGCCTACGGGTGCGTAGTCAAGTTCTTCGGTCTTGATGGTCATGGCGATCCATTCGGGCACCGTGCCGACGTGGCCTGCAAGCCAGCCAAGGGTGCCGGATTTGTCATGCGGCTTCCAGTTCCACTGCTGGTCGGGCGCGCGCTCAAGCATCTTGCGGGTGTTGGCCATTTCCTGATCGAATTCGGGAAGCATCGCTTGTCCCAGGGTCATAAGAATCTCCTTTGTGTAAAGTGGCTTCGAGGCGGGCCCATCTTAGGCGAACAAAAAGCGAATGTCAAGCGCTCCTCCCCCTCATTCGCTCTCCCCCCAGGCTCTCCCCAGCACTTTTAGTTGCAGGGTTTCGCTCGCAGGTTACCTCAATTCCACGCGCCGTCCAAGGTCAGGCGCTGGGGGTTGACACGCCGCTGCGGAAGGACAGAATACCCAGATGGCACACCAATTCCTGACTTCCTACATTCAAGATTCCACCGAGTTATTCGGCTATTACAAGAAGCTCGCGGAGCGCGCGATAGCCCAGTGTCCCGACGAGGGACTCTTCACCACGCTCGATGGAGAGTCCAACTCCATCGCCATCGTCGTCAAACATCTGGCGGGCAACATGCGTTCGCGCTGGACCGATTTCCTGAGCACCGACGGGGAAAAGCCGGATCGCCATCGCGATACCGAATTCGAGGAGCCGGCAAAATCGCGAGAAGAACTTCTCGCATCATGGGAACGCGGCTGGAAACATTTATTCGACGCGCTGGCGGGGCTCAGCGATGCCGATCTTACGCGCACGGTGCTGATTCGCACCGAGCCTCACTCCGTGATGCAAGCCATCAAACGCCAGGTGGCGCATTATTCCTACCACGTTGGACAAATCGCTTTTCTCGCCAAGCACTTCGCCGCTGCAGCGGGCCAATGGACGGCGCTCACCGTCCCGCGCAAAAAATCCGCCGATTTCAATGCACGAGTCGCCTCCGGCCAGGCGTCCCAGCGATGAACTCCTGACAAAGGGAAAAATAACCCCGGATTTCGGTACTGGGTCAATTTCCGTTTAGACAACGCTTTCATCGAGCACATGGGTCCCAGTACGAAGATGTCTGGTTTGCCGTGCAACTCAACGGGTCGATGCAACACAATCCAACGCGTTGATTCGACAATGCTTCCCCTGGAGCAGCGATCTGTTTGGCTGTACTCGGTCAAAACCTAGCCAGGGTAGTGTTCCGGCTGACCGAACCCTAGCGAGCGATTTAGCCTTTGTTTTCAATGTAAATCGGGTTCGACCTGAGTGTTGCGTCGACTTATTGAGACCACCCGACTTATCAGGAGTTGACTCTGTTCTGGACCTTATGTTGGCAGGGCCAACATAGTAGCCCCCTCAAACGTTTAATAGGGTAGATATGAATGGAATGAACGCTGCCCGTGCCATAGAGGTTGTGCAAGTTAACGACCCTGCCGAACGGCTCGCGTTGCTGTTCGACACTCACTACGACCGGCTTTACCGTTTAGCGAGAAGGCTGACTGCGAGTGCCGATGATGCTCTCGATTTGGTTCAAGAGACCTTTCTGAAAGCGGCTAAGTCTCCGAAGTCCGTACCAGTCGGCTTGACAAACGAGGAAGCATGGCTAGTCCGTGTGCTGATCAATACGCGGCGTGACCAGTGGCGCAAAGCATCGAACCGCAAACGTCACGACATAACGGCGTCCTTAGCGCCTACCAGTCAGGAATTTGAAACAGCACTGATCGCCCATAATACAGTGTGGCAGGCACTCAACGTTTTGTCTCCTCGCCGCCGGGCGATCGTCGTGATGCACGAATTGGAGGAGTTACCCATCCCAGCGATCGCTACTCTCCTCGGAATCAGCGCAATCACGGTTCGGTGGCATCTCTCGATGGGTAGACGTGATCTGATGCATGAACTCAAACCTCACGGAGAAGACACAAAATGAATAAGGTCAAAGAACTTCTGCAGGATGCCGACCCGCTGCGAAATGAGCCAGCAGCTTCGTTGGAGTACCGCGATGCCCAACGAAAGACGGTGCTTGCTGCGGCCTCCAGTGCTGAGCGGCGCGAGAAGGCTATACCTAACTCGAGGGTGAGATTTGTCGCGATGCTCGCTGCTGCCGCGATTGCTGTCCTATTCCTCGGCGAGCGAATATGGTCCCCACTTATCCGCGATGTGTATGCCGCAGTTCGCTTTGAGGTGAGACTCGCGGAAGACCAACCCGCTCCGGGACTGCGTGAAGCGAGAGTGGCTGGGGCGAACCGTTCGGTTTACCTGCATGATGAAGTCGTCGTAACTAACGCCGACATAGCCACAGCCCGCCTGATTCGTGTTGGCAGTGCGTATAACGTGGGCGTCGAGTTTAACGGCTCTGGGGCTGAGAAAATGCGCGCGGCTACCGGAAGACACATAGGTAAACCGGTTGCAATTCTCCTCGACGGGCAAGTAATCATGGCTCCGGTACTCCGCTCACCAATCGACAACTCTGCTCAAATCACGGGCAACTTCACAAAGGCGGAAGCAGAGAGGGTCGTTACTGGGATAATTGGTAAGTAGAGGGCTCAACGCACTCAGCTAGCTCACAGAAGGCTTAGCCAACTCCTGACGCGGTAACCGGAAACTGACCCATGACCCGGATTTCTTTCGCTTTGTCTTCTCCCCCTGAAGTGCGCTACGCTTCTTGAATCATGCCCACTCTCTTCGACATGGAGCCTCGCCCTGAAGGCAGTGGGCTGACGCCGAACGAGGCGCAGCGGCGTGCGATTACCCACGGTGAAGGGCCACTCCTGGTGATTGCGGGCGCGGGCACCGGGAAGACCCGCGTCATCACGGAGCGCATCCGCCACCTGCTCGAATCGGATGCATCCCTGCTCGGCGAAAACATCCTTGGGTTGACCTTCACGAAGAAAGCCGCTGGCGAAATGAAGGCTAGCGTGGTAAAGGCCGTCGGCGAACGCGGCAAGGACGTGGTGCTGGCGACGTTCCACTCTTTTTGCGAGACGCTGCTGAAGGAAGTGGATCCCAACCGAGTGCCGCTGGAATCGGTGGACCACTGGATCCTGCTAAGGCGGAATCTGGCGCGCCTGAAACTGGAAAAGTACCGCCGCTTGGCCGAGCCCGGGCAATTCCTGAGCGATTTCATCCGTTTTTCTCGCGTTGCCAGGACGAACTGGTATCCAGCGAAGAATACCAGGCCTACGCCGATCAACTTGCGGCGGAATTGGAGGCGGAACAGAGCGCCCTCGACGAAGACACCTGCAAGGAGCGCGCCGAGCAGGTCGCACTGCAACAGGAGATCGCCCGCGCCTACCGCGCCAGCGAAGAAATCCTGAAAGAGAAGCGCGCCGTGGCGCTCAACGGGCTCATCACCGAAGCTGTCGCGTTGCTCAAACGCGACACCAACGGCGGCGCCAGCTTCAAGAGCGTTTCAAGCACATCCTGGTGGATGAATTTCAGGACACCAACATCGCGCAACTCGAATTGCTGCATCTGCTGAGCGCGGAATCGCGCAACATTGTCGTAGTGGGCGACAACGATCAGGCCATCTACCGCTTCCGCGGCGCCTCCTTCGGCAGTTTCAAGCTGTTCCTGCAGCGCTTCACCGGATGGAAGGAAGGCCAGGACTCGACGCCCTATCGCGTGGCCTTGATGGACAACTACCGTTCAACGCCCAACATCCTGCGCGTGGCCACTCAAGTGATCGGCCAGAACGAGGTCAGCCCCGAATTCCCAAAGAAAGTCCTGCAAGCCAACAAACCCGAAGGCGAAAAGATCCGCATTGTGGAAATGGAAACGCCCGAGGACGAAGCCTCGTGGGTGGCGGATGAACTCGAGCGGCTCCACGGCGCGGGGCGGCGCTGGAAAGATTTTGCCGTGCTCTACCGGCAGCACGCGCACCGCGACCACTTGGTGGAAGAGTTGTCGCGGCGCAAGATTCCCTTCGTCATCAGCAAGCTTTCGATTCTGGAGCATCCGCTGGTGCGCGACGTCCTCGCCTATCTTCACCTGATTGCGCTGCCTTATGACGACATCGCTTGCGCGCGCGTTCTTTCCGCGCCGGCATGGCACCTGACGGCGGAGGACCTGGTGCGCCTGGCCGAACGCGCCGCGAAGAAACGCGGCACGGCTCTTTACGATGTGTTGCAGGCCCCGCAATCGGAGCTCCCCTTCGACGCTTCGCACACTGCCCTGCCAATGCTACTGGAGTTTTTGGGCGCGCAACGCAAGACGCTTAGGAGGCGCACGGCCCGCGAAATCCTTGGCGATCTCATCGAATGGCTGGAAGTACCGCAGCGCGCCGCCGCGCAGGACCGCAAGTACGTCAACCAGCTCGGCCAATTCATAAAGGACTGGGAACCGAAGAGCGAAACGCGGGGTTTGCCGGAATTCCTGGAGTACCTCGACTACTTTCAGCAAGCCGGCGGAACATGAGCCTCGAAGATGATGCGCCTGGCGATGCCGTGCAGCTCATGACGGTTCATGGCGCCAAGGGTCTGGAGTTCTCGCACGTATTTCTGCTGCGGGTGAATTCCAACGCTTTTCCACCGCGCAAGCGCTCGCCGCTTTTCGAGTTTCCCGACCGCCTGATGAAGGAAGAATTGCCCGCGGGTGATTTCCATATCCAGGAAGAGCGCCGGCTTTTCTACGTGGCGCTGACGCGCGCGATGGAGCGACTGACCATCACCACGCTGACCGAGAAAAAGGGAAAGGTGCCCGTCTTCATCGAGGATATCGTGATGGAGCCGGCCATCAAGCGGCGCGACGTCCTGCAACTGGCGCCGAAAAAGAAAACCAAAGACCCGGCCGCCTCGATCGAACAAGCGGAAACCCGCGCGGGCGAATTGTTCGGGACAAAGGAAGGGCCACCCAAAATCTTCTCGCGCATCGCCAAGTGGGCAGAGGAATTTCATCCGCCTACGCCGGAGCCGTTGAAACTCAGCAGCTCCGCGGT
>CAWADS010000038.1:0-3833 GCA_963780785.1 Candidatus Acidiferrales bacterium | reverse complement strand
CGCGGACATGGGCTTGATTTTCGAGAGGAAAGTCTTCACCAGCGCCAGGTGATGCGCATCCAGCACGCCCGCCTTCGCCGCCGCCTCGTAAGCACTGTCCGGGAAAATATCCCAGCCGCCGAAGACCATGTCTTCCAACCGCGCCAGCTTTACAAAATCCTTGATTTTCGGGGATCGGCCCTCGGTGCGTTTTCCCAGGCGAATCGTGGCCATTTGCGTGAGTGACCCGACGGGCAGCGCCTTTTTCGTGCGCACCAGCTCGACGCCGGCCATAAACGTTGTGGCCACCGCGCCCATCCCCGGCAACAGCACCCCGAGTTTTCCCCTCGGCGCAGTAATCTTCGTTGGCTTTTCCATGAAATTCCTCGATTGAATTGTAGGTGGAACTGCACAGGGCACGCCTGTCTTGTTTCCAGGCTGTAGCCCAAACATTTCATTTTGTAGGAAGCGCCACGGATATGCAAATAAAAACGCTGCAGGGCGAGAGCCTCTCCCTTGCTTTGGTGCTCTCCAGTTCGGCTAGCGAATCATCTCGCCAAGTAACCGGCTTCTCGCTGTTGCCGCTTCATTCTCCTTGTTTCAACGCGCCGGCAAGTTCCAGGTCCACTTGCACCGCGGGCTTGACCTTCAGCAGCCAACTGCTCGGGTCTCTCAGGCCCCACTGGATGTAGGGCACCTCGAACTTCGCCGTGCCCTTCCATTTTCGGCCGCCTATCTCCGCACGCACGGGAACGGTCAGTTCGTGCTCGCTGCCATGCAGCAAAAGGACTCCATGCAACTGCACATCGGAATTCCCCGAAGCCGCGACCTTGCCTTCCACCTGGGTGGGCCGAAACGTCGCATCCGGAAACTTCGCGCTCTCCAACACGACTTTGTGCATCTTTTCGTCGCGCGAACTGTTGCCACTCTCACCGCTCGTGGCTAACACCACGATTTCTCCGCCCGCTTTTCCTGTCTCAGGGTCGAAGTGCAGCGCCCCGCTCTTCACCGCAAAGGTGCCGTGCACGGTATGCAGCGTGCTAGCCACCGTCCAGTGCACTTTTGATTGGCCCGGGTCCACGAGCAGGGAAAATTCCGAGGAGGTGGGGGGTGCTGGCCGCTCCACATGCATTCTGGGTGGGGCCGCGCTTGCAGACAAAAGTACCGCAAGCCCCCCAATCGCGGCGGCTCCAATCCCGAATGACTTCCAGCCTGTTACTCGCATGGACCTCCTTTCCTCTTTGCTCATGCGCTCAGAAGTTGCCAGCCTAGTTGTAGCCCGGTGCCGAGCATCTGTACGTTCGTTGCCTGACCCACGTGCATCGCGAGAAGGTCCTCAAACAACTGAGGATGCGACGCCAGCGCCGCGAACGAGCGTTGGCGCAATCCCTCATTCCGCCCCAGCAGAAGCATCAGCTTCCCCATCCTCATGGGCCGCCGCGCCAATTCCCGGTGCGCGCGCTCATAACCTCGGAGGTCGTTGCGCTCCAGCGCCTCCGCCAGGGCCAGCGCCTGCCGGAATCCCAGACGCAGCCCCTCTCCCGTGATGGCATCCACTCCGCCGGAGGCGTCACCCACCAGTGCTACGTTTCCGCGCGTCACCCTCTTGAGTCGGTGCATGACGGTGATCGCTCCGCGTTCCCGGCTCGCCAGTTCCGCCCCGCACAACCGCTCGCGCAGTTCCGGCAACTCCTCCAGTACCTTCACGAAGTCCGCATCCTCGGGACGTTCCGCCAGCACTACGATGCAGACTTCTCCGGCCCCAATCGGCGTAACGTAAGCCTGTACCCCTTTGCCCCAGTGGACTTCCGCGTATGGCGACCACGGCGAGATGCAATAGTGCCGCCGCGTGGCATAGCGCCGCGTACGTTGGGCCGTGGCTTCCAGTCCGCTCCAGCGTCGCACGCGCGAGCCTCCGCCGTCGGCTCCGATAATCCAGCGCGCCTGCACCAAACCGCTTTTTAGTTGTGCGCCCCCGGGAGTGATTGCCGAGACAGGCATCTTCCACAACAGCCGTACGCCGCACTGTTCCGCCCTGGCAACAAGCATGGCGTGCAAGAGTGGCCGCCGAAGGCCCATTCCCTTTCCCTCGGGAAAATCTGCCGCGACCCGCTTACCCCTCTGGACAAACTGAATCCCGCGAAACTCGTAACCTTCGCTGCCATCCAGGGCGATTCCCAGTTCCCGCAGCGCTGCCTGCGTCTCCGGCATCAGCCCTTCGCCGCATGGCTTGTCAATGGGAGGCTCCGCGCCGTCTGCCAACGTAACCGCGAAGTCCTTCTTGCGCGCGGCTATCGCGGCCACCAGGCCCGCAGGGCCGCCGCCCACTACAAAGACATCCGTCCTGTCGCTCAGTGTCAAATTTTCAGCATCCTCCGCGTCTACAGTATCAGGCCTGCAGTCGCTCCAGACCTATCAAGAATGTGTCAACAGTGTGTCAGATTTTGGCCGCGTGCCTTGCCGCATCGCCGGCCATCGAGCCTGAACAGTTCCGGTCCGGTACCGCGCTCGTACTCCACTTTCATTTCCAACAGGTTTTGCAGTGCGACCCACTGGGGGTTTAGGTATTCTTCGTCGGTTGAGGCAAGTACCGCTGATGAGACACTTGCTGCGCACTCCGCCGTCATACTCTGTTAATAGATGCCCACATCTTGCAACGGGATGTACCGAGTGCCATTTTTCTCGAATTTCAAGAGCACTATGCCGATGGGCGGCGCCCGGCAACAGCCCCTGACAGGCAGGCATCCAACGCACTGCAGAGGCAAACTCCATTATAATCTGTGCTTATTTTCTATAGCACTTCTATTAATTTGACTCATCCCCTCTCTTTCCTTCAACCTAGAGACTGCCTGGGGGCGTACGCGGTGTCGCGTACCACCTCGCCGATTTCTGCGTCGTCCACATTCCTGGATTACCGGATGACGCGCCTGGTGTCAGGAAACCACTTTGCGGTTTCGTCCGCAGGCGCATGGGGATGACGATAGCTTTTTTGTCGCGTGACTCTGGAGTTTTTGGGGCCATCCTCCAGGCGGGATGATGGCCCCGATTTGTTTTTCGTTTCTTGCGCGCAGTTTGGAGGGACGCCGCTGTGACCGAACGTTCACTGAAATCCCGCAGTTCCGCTCTCGTGGATGGCAATAACCGCGCCCCGGCGCGCGCCATGCTGCGCGCCTCGGGGCTCAAGGACGACGATTTCACCAAGCCGCTCATCGGCATCGCCAATACCTGGATCGAAATCGGCCCCTGCAACTACCATCTTCGCGAACTTGCCGACCACGTCCGCGCCGGCATCCGCGCAGCGGGCGGCACGCCGCTGGAATTCAACACCGTTTCCATTTCCGACGGCATCACGATGGGCACCGACGGCATGCGCGCTTCGCTGATCAGCCGCGAAGTGATCGCCGACTCGATTGAACTCGTTTGCCGAGGCAATCTTTTCGACGGCCTCGTCGTCCTGGTCGGCTGCGACAAAACGATTCCCGGCGGGATTATGGCCCTGGTCCGCTTGAATATTCCCGGACTGGTTCTTTATGGCGGCTCGATCGAGCCCGGAAAATTTGAGGGCCATTCGGTGACGATCCAGGATGTTTACGAAGCCGTCGGAGCGCACGCGCGCGGCAAGATTACGGATAAGCAACTGAAAGAACTCGAATGCTCCGCTTGTCCCGGCGTGGGGGCTTGCGGCGGGCAATTTACCGCCAACACCATGGCCCTGGTCTGCGAATTCCTGGGGATCGCTCCCATGGGCGCGTCCAGCATTCCCGCCACCGACAAGGGCAAAGCGAAAGCGGGCGAACTGGCCGGCAAGTTGGCCATGGATCTTCTGCGCAAAGACCTCAGACCGCTGAACATCA
>CAWADS010000037.1:0-17852 GCA_963780785.1 Candidatus Acidiferrales bacterium | reverse complement strand
CGCGGCCGAGGACAAGAAACCATGATGGGGCAACTCGTCCTGCAGAATCTGTTTCACCGGCCGATGCGCACGCTGATCGGCGTGATGGCGGTCGCCGTTGAGGTGGCTCTGGTCATCCTCATCGTTGGCCTCACCTCCGGCATTCTCCAGGAAACCGCCAAGCGCATCGAAGGGATCGGCGCGGACATCATGGTGCAATCGCCAGCCGCACAGATGCTCATCACCTTCAGCGGCTCTCCCATGCCCATCAAAATCGCGGAAAAACTGGAGGAACTCAAATATGTTCAGGCGGTCGCCCCGGCTCTCTTGCAGTTCAACTCCACGGGCGGCGTGGAGACCGTCTGGGGCATCGATGCCAAATCGTTCCGCGACGTCTCCAACGGCTTTGTTTTTTTGCAGGGCCATGATTTGCAGGACCCCGACGACATTCTGGTCGACGATTGGCAAGCCAAAGCCAAGCACATCAAGGTTGGCGACACCTATAATCTCTTCAATCACAAATGGAACGTTGCGGGCGTCGTGGAGCACGGCAAGGGCGCGCGCCTGTTCGTCCCCCTCGCCACGTTGCAGGACCTTGTCGGCGCCCACGACAAAGCTTCGATCTTCCTCGTAAAATGCACGCACCCCGATCACACCGAGGACGTCATCGCCGAAATCAAGGATCTTCTTCCCAATCACCCTGTCCGGCCGCTCAAGGAATTCATGACCCTGATGACCTCGACGAATATCCCCGGCCTGCAAACCTTCATCAATGCGATGATCGCCCTCGCCGTTTCCATCGGCCTCCTCGTTATCTTCCTCACCATGTACACCACCGTGCTGGAACGCACCCGCGACATTGGCGTCCTGAAATCACTTGGCGCCAGCAAGGTCTTGATCGTCCGGGCACTTCTCACGGAGACCTCTCTTCTCTGCGTCCTCGGTATTGCGGCCGGCGTGGGACTCAGTTACCTTGTCCGGGCGGGGTTTCTCGCTCTCTTTCCCACTCTTTCGATTCTGATTACGACGGAATGGATTTTGCGGGCCGGACTCATTGCATTGGTCGGAGCCGTGCTTGGCGCAAGCTATCCCGCGTGGCTGGCCAGCCGCAAGGATCCCGTGGAAGCGCTCTCCTACGATTGAGGAGCTCTGGAAACTAGGCATAGATGGCAATCACAGTTACAATACGGTCGCTGACGGACGGAAGGCTGGACTCAGAGCGAAAACCCGTGGAGCCGATACTCAAGACCGAGAATCTTTGGAAGCTGTATCACGCGGGCAAGGTCGAAGTCCCGGCGTTGCGCGGCGTGAATTTCGACGTGCTGCCCGGCGAATCGGTGGCCGTCATGGGGCCGTCGGGTTGTGGCAAATCCTCTCTGCTGTACGTCATCGGCGGTCTCGCGCGTGCCTCGCGCGGCAAGGTGCTGGTTGACGGCAACGACCTCACCGACATGGGGGATGCCGAGCGCACCAAGCTGCGCCGCAGCAAGATCGGCTTCGTTTTCCAGCGTTTCAATCTCTTGCCCACCTTAACCGCCAGGGGCAACATTGCCATCGCGCAATATATTCATGGCGACGGCTTCGACCCGCACCGCTTCGACGTCGTCACGAAAATGCTTGGCCTGGAAGGCCGCTTGCATCACCGGCCCTCGGAGATGTCCGGCGGGGAGCAGCAGCGCGTGGCCATTGCCCGCGCCATCATCAACGAGCCGAAGATCCTGCTCGCCGATGAACCCACCGGCAACCTCGACACAAAGAATTCCGATATCGTGCTGGAAATGCTGCGGCGCTTGAACAAGGATCTGGGACAGACCATCGTGATGATTACGCACAACCCCGAGGCGACCACCTATTTCGACCGCGTCGTGCACATGCGCGATGGCATTATTGTCGACGGAGTTCCGGCGGACTGATATGGCAGGCCTCGGTCACATCCTTTCGCGGACGTTCTTCTGGTCCTACGAACGCGGCTCCTGGCAATACGACATTGCCGTGATCCTGATCCTGGTGTTCGTGCTGCTGACGCCGCGGGGATGGTTCCGCGACCAGCCCCAGGTGGGCTTACCCGCGAACACCAGCCAGGTCGAATTGCTCTCCAAGGCCGGAGAGAACGAAGTGTATCGCGTGGATGCGCGCGTCCTGGCGCCTCCTGAACGCACCCCGGCCCTCCAGAACGAGCTGCACAATGCCCTGCAGAAGGCCAGGCCGGACCTGCACGATGGCCGCTTCTCCATTGGCACGATCGAGCCCCGGCGCGACGAAAAAGGCAATGTCGTGGCCTACGAAGTGACCATACGCCACTGACTTTCGCTCCGTCCGCTGCCCACCGCGCCAATTCCCTCTTAAACCCGTGCTCGGGCTGTGCTTCGACGCCGGCTGTGCTACGATTTGAAGAGAGCAGGAACTACACAAGTTCCGCTCCAGGGGTTGCTGTGAGACGATTTCGCCCGCTCTTATTTGTGCTGTTCCTGGCTGCGTTCGCCGGCATCCACGCTGCCCGCGCCAGTCAGTCCAACGGAAAAATCACCCTCAATTTCGTGCTCTCCATGATGGATAAATCGGCCAAGGATTTTCACAGTCTGACTGCCGACCTCGAGCACATCAAGTACACCGCCGTGGTGAAGGACACCTCCACGGAGACGGGCCAGATTTTCGTGCGCAAGGACGAAAAGATGCGCATCGATTTCCGGAATCCCGATCAACGCACCATCCTCCGCGAGGGGGACAATCTGTACATCTACACCCCGAAAATCGGCCGCGTTGAGGAGTACAACATCGGCAAGCATCGCGCCCTGGCGAATCAGTATCTGGCGCTGGGCTTCGGCACGAAAGGCGACAATCTCAAGAAGAACTACCAGATCACTTTGGTGGGCGAAGAAGAACTCGACGGCCATAAAACTGCCGTAATCGACCTGGTGCCGGACTCCGATGAGATGCGCAAACAAATCACCAAGATCGAAATGTGGGTGGATGAAGCCTCCTGGCTGCCCATCCAGCAAAAGTTCTTTGAAGCCGGCACCGGTGATTACCTCATGTCCCACTACAAAAACGTGCTGAAGAACCTGAAGATTGCCGACAGCAAGTTCAAGCCCGATTGGCCCAAGGGCACCAAGGTCGAAAAGCCCCGCGGCTAGGTTGACCGCTCGCCGCTCTTACGCGGAAGCGTGCGCCTTCTCCCGTTCCAATAGTTTTTCCTTGCGCTGCAAGCCCCAGCGATATCCCGCCAGCGTACCATCCGTGCGGATCACCCGGTGGCACGGCACAACGATGGAAACCGGATTGGTGGCACAGGCACGCGCCACTGCGCGAACCGACCTCGGCTTGCCCAAGGCGCGCGCCACCTGCGTGTACGTCCGCGTGCTACCGCGCGGGATCTTCTGCAATTCCTGCCACACGCGGCGCTGAAATGCCGTAGCTTGCACGTCCAGCGGCAAGTCGACGCTCGGCGCATCCCCTTCGATGCGATGCAGGATTTCCTGCAACCATTGCTCATTCGCTTCACGCGTCCTGTGGATCTCCGCGTGCGGGTATTCCTTGCGTAGGGCGTTTACCAGGTTTTCTTGATTTTCTCCCATGTACACGGCAGACACGCCGCGCGGCGTCGCCGCCACCAGCACTTTTCCAATCGAGGAATTTGCAACTGTGTATCCGATTTGCATGCCAGGCGCTCCTTTTTGATAAGTCGCGGGCGTCATGCCCAGGTGGGTGTTTGTTTTTTCGTAGACCCGGCTCGGCGAGCCGTAACCGCAGGCGTACAGCGCGTCCGTGATCTGGCTGCCTTCCCGCAGCAGTTTCTTAAACCGCGCCATCCGCGATGCTTCCGCGAAAGCCTTCGGCGTCAGCCCGGTCATGCGGCGGAACGCCCGGCGCAGTTTTGCGGGAGTAGCGCCGATCTGAGCCGCCAGCGCATCGAGACGTACGCTTTCCTCTTCCGAATTCCCCAATGCCTCTGCCGCTTTGGCCACCAACGCGGAGAGTTCCGGCCGTTCTTTGGGGCGGCAACGCCGGCAAGGGCGATACCCTTGGTTCTCGGCTTCCTGCGCCGTGCGAAAAAAAACGGCGTTGCGGCGCAGCGGCCTCCGCGCCGGGCAGGAGGGCCTGCAATAAATGTGCGTGGAACGGACGGCAAACACAAAGGCGCCGTCCGCGCGCGCATCACGGTGCAGCGCGGCCTGCCAATATTTGGCCGCGGCTCGCGTTGAAATACTTCCCGGCTGCTGGTCGAATGGTGTCGTGTTCATGGATCAAGACTACCGCGGGCTATTGCCCGCTTCTATCCGCTTTCTGACGCCAAATTTTGCTCTGCCGCCGGCCAAAAGGAAAGGCGCTAGGCCTCTCCGGGAGCGGGAATCGCTTCATCCGCTTCCAGCGGATCCGTGTGCGGCATGGTGATCACCAGGATCACGGCCGTCAAGATCACCGCGCTGGCCACAACCGTTCGCAAGGTAAGTGCCTCGCCACCCAGCAGCCAGCCTAGAAACAGTGCCACGACGGGATTCACGAACGCATAAGTGGCCACGTGTGCTGCCGTGCCGTGTTTCAGGATGTAAACGTAAGCGCTGAAGCCCAACGCCGAGCCAAACACCGCCAAATACCCGAGCGCCAGCCACGAGCGCAGCGTCACTTGCACCAGATGTAGCTCGCGATACTCCCCGCTGATTCCGGCGACGACCAGCAGCGCCGTGCCTCCCGCGACCATTTGCATGGCCACGCCGAGCATCGCCGAGTTTGGGATGGGGTGGTGCTTCGAGTAGATGGACCCGATCGCCCACGCCAGGGAAGCCAGCACCAACGCAAACGCCCCCATTGGGCTCACCCGCTCCGTGCCGCCAAGGTGTTTGGGGCCGATCAGGAGCGCCATCCCCGCAAATCCCAGCACCAAGCCCGCCAGCACCCGCGGCGCCGGCCGTGAGCCGCCAGGCCGGAGCCAGTCCACCAACACCATCCATAGCGTTACCGTCGCCACCAGCAGCGCCGCAATTCCCGAGGGAATGACTTTCTCGGCCCAGCTTACCGTGCCATTACCGCATAGAAGCAGCAGGACGCCCGTAACAATGGCCGTGCGCCACTGCGTCAAGGTCGGCTTTTCTCCGCTTACACGCCGGAATACGGGGTAAAACACCAGGCCCACCGAAAGGTGCCGCAATCCGGCCAGCACGAGGGGCGGGAGGCTCTCAACCCCTATCCGAATGGCAAAGAATGTAGAGCCCCACAGAATATAGACCGCAGCAAACGAGGCCAGCAGGAGCGAAGAGGTTCGCGTAGGGTGGGCATTTGCCTTGGGCGGGGCCTGGGGCGTGGCATCTGGGGTTTTTGCCGACATTTAGCGCCTGTCCGTCGACGATACGGGGCCATGATTCCATGTCCAGCGCCATATTGGAAAGGGGCCAAGCGAAAAACCATCCACAAGAGCCTCTACGTAGCCGGTACTATGACTATCTGTTTGATCTTAGGACACTCCTCCTTTTTTCCATAGGTTGACTTTCACTGCCCCAAAGTGGGATGGTGGCCTCCTAGCATCTTTTGGGGTCAGCGTCTTACCGGGCAAGAGAACTACCGCAGTTATATTTGTCTGTTCATCTCTTTGAGGGGCGAGATGGGTGTCAGAAACCGCGCGTTAACTTGGGACAGTATGCCTTCGTCGCCGGAAACGCCGTCCCGCACGGGCGCCTCTACGGCGTTCCCGGAAACCCTGGAACCTTCGCGGCGACCTGCCCTACGGGTCATGCCCCTGTTGCGCTCCCCGCAACCTCACCGATTCGTGCGCGTGCCTACCCACGCCGTGGGCGTTTACATCGAGCAGCGCGAGTCTCCACGCGCCTCCCTGAAGTTGCCCTTGAAGCTCAGGAGCGTCGCCGGTGCGCTAGAGGAATTCCCGGTTTCCCTCGTAACTCGCGACATCAGCGCGTCCGGCGTTTATTTCCTTTGCCCCAAACCGCTTGAAACCGGCACGGAAATCGAGCTGGACATCGTTCTGGTCAGCCGCCCGCTGGGTTACGGCAACGTTGTCGTCTCCTCCAAGGCGTCCGTGCGGCGCATCGAACCCGCAAATATGCCCGGCTGGTTTGGCATCGCCGCAAGCTTCAGTGATTTTGCATTCGACCGCGACGATCGCATTCCTAATCGCTTCGCCGCGGACTGATCCCCGCTGCTTTCCTTTCACCTCCGAACAAAAATCTGCAGGCAGGGGTCTGTTATTCTGGGAGGGATGACTTCCCCCCGTACCCTTGCCGCTGTGCTCTTCGATTGGGACGGCACGCTGATCGATTCCTACCACGCCGATTCCCAGGCCTATCTGGCGCTCTTCCGCGAGATGGGCGTGCCGTGGGGCCTGCCGGAACTCGAGCGCCATTATTCACCCGACTGGTACGCCGTCTATCGCGCGGCAAGGATACCGAACGCCCGCTGGCCGGACGCCGACCGCATCTGGCGCGCTTATTACGCAAAACACCGACCCAAGCTGATGAGCGGTACACGCCGCGTCCTCGCGCAACTCGCGCGGCGGCACAAATTGGGCCTGGTTACCAGCGGCGACCGCAACCGGGTGATGGGCCAATTGCGCGAATTTGGATTGCTGCGGGTTCTTCGCACGCGCGTCTGCGGCGGCGATCTGGAAGAGAAGAAACCCCATCCCGCGCCCTTGCAGATGGCTCTCCGTCAGATGGCTATCGAGCCGGCTGAATGCGTCTACGTGGGCGATACACCGGAAGATGTGGAGATGGCGCGCGCTGCGGGAGTGCGCGTGATCGCCGTGCTGGGACCCTTTCCCACGGAGAAGCGCCTCCGCGCGATGCGCCCCGAGTTCTTATTGGATGATCTGCAGAAGCTGCCGGGATTGTTGCGCGAACTGTACGGCGAAGTGCGGCGTCCGCGCACTCGCTCCTGACACGATAAGTTTGCAGAAGCTACTTTAGGGTTTGGGCGTCTGCGGCGCGCTCGCGGAAGGCGCGGGCGTCTGAGCAGCCGGTACGGCCGACGGCGGAAATGGCTTGAAGTTGGTCCACTTGATCGTCACGCGGATCGGGATGTCGCGATCTTTCAACTTGTAAGTTTCTTCGGCGCGCGCGTAGTCGGGAAACCAGTACTTGCCGTCCACGTTCTCCCGGTAAATCTCGAACATCCCGAAAGGCAGCGTCGGCGGGTGCGCGGCGCCCAGATCCGTCACCCATTTGCCGTACGTCTTCACCACTTCCAGATACTTCTGATCCACCCAGAGGATGCCGTCGAAGAGCGGGTGCTGCCGGTCCAGCACTTTCGGGTGCACCTGAAAGATGTAGCAATCCACTTCATCCACTTTTTCCGTGCTCAGGTACTGCAGGTCGTATTTGGCCAATTGCCCGAGCGTGACCGGATAGGGAGGAATGCGCGTCAGGTGTTGCGCATCCTCCGGCTCGAATTGCAGGTACTGCAGCGTGGATTCCGGGGCGGCGATGGCTTTTTCGTAGAGCTTGCCGTCGCCGGAACGCACCGCATCGTACGTGGCGTTGTATTCTCCCGTGGGCTTGCCGTCGGGGCCAAATTCCTGGATGCGGATCGTCTTCCGGTAGGCATACTGCGGCCGCGTGGCCTCGTAGAGATCTTCCTTTTGCGCGAAGGACTTGATGATTAGCGCGGGCGGCAATGAGGGCGGCGCTTCCGCCTCCGGCACGCCCACCACCCGGCGGACGCTGTGTTCCGGCGGTGGCGTGAGCGGGCCGGGTGCATTTTCCTGCGCGAAAACTCCGCGCGCCGTCGAAAAAAAGAAAAATGACAGTACAAGAAAAAACGCCGTGCGCGGTAATATGATTGTCAGACGGAAGCGATGGCTCTTCATGACTAGTTGGATGCGCGGACCTTGCAACTGCGCCGCCCGCGGCCCCTGGCACACTGCCAGTGTATCGCAAATTCCGGTGCACCTTGCCGTCGCGCTGAGAATCGCGCGATGCTCAGCGCCGATTTTTCAGGAACCGTGAGCCAGGAACTTCAGGCGCGACGCTTTTTTGTGACCGGCCGTGTGCAAGGCGTGGGCTACCGCGGGTTCGTCGAGCACGTTGCCGGGAAACTCGGCCTGCACGGATATGTGCGCAACTGCCGCGACGGCCGCGTGGAAGTTTTCGCCATGGGCACGCCGGAAAGGCTCGGGCAGCTCCGCGTTGCGCTGGAACGCGGCCCGATGATGTCCGATGTGGCCGGGCTGAACGAGGAGCCGGACGTGGTTGATACCCGGTACGCCGGGATTTTCACGATTGAGATGACCATCTAACGGAGAGCGACAGCCATGGACGATCTGAAAAAATTGATTCGCGAAATCCCGGATTACCCGAAGCCGGGAATCCTCTTTTATGACATCACCACGCTGTTGAAGAACAAGCAGGGTTTCCGCACACTGATCGACCGGCTCTGCGCGCACTATGCAGGCCACAAGATTGATCTCGTCGTGGGCATCGAAGCGCGTGGCTTCATTCTTGCGCCGGCCCTCGCCTACAGCCTGAATGCGGGATTCATTCCCGTGCGCAAGCCGAACAAGCTGCCCGCCGAGACCACGCGCATTTCCTACGGTCTGGAGTACGGCACGGACGCGCTGGAGATCCACGAAGACGCCGTGCAGAACGGCCAGAATGTGCTGCTTTGTGACGATTTGCTGGCCACCGGCGGCACCGCGGCTGCCGCGGTTCAGCTGATTCGCTCGCTGGGCGGCAAAGTGGATGGCGCTGCGTTTGCCGTGGAGCTGAGTTTCCTGCATGGCCGCGAAAAACTCCCCGGCCTGGACGTCTTTTCGCTGATTCAATACGACAAGTGACGCGGTAATTGGACGCTGCTGGGGCGCGCCCTACTTTTTGTGGGCGCCTCGCTGGCGCAAGGCCTCGAAGAGCACCACGCCCGTCGCCACAGAAACATTCAACGACTTCACCGGGCCGCGGGTCGGCAGCGACACCACAAAATCGCAGCGTTTCCGCGTTAGTTCGTGCAAACCCTTTCCTTCGCTGCCCATCACAATCCCCGTCGGTGACGTGTAGTCCACTTCCGTGTAGCTTTCTTCCCTTGCTTCATCGAGCCCCACAAGCCAGTAGCCCGCTTCCTTCAACTCCTCCATCGCGCGCACCAGATTGGTGACTTTGGCGATGGGCAGATGCGCGATGGCTCCCGCGGATGCCCGCGCCACCGTGTCCGTCAGGCCCGCCGCGCGCCGCTCCGGGATGACCACGCCGTGCGCTCCCGCGGCCAGCGCCGTACGAATCACCGCGCCAAGATTGTGCGGATCCTCCACCCCATCGAGCAGCACGATGAGCCCCGCCTGATTCTTGGAGTTATTCGCGTTCGCCAGAATATCTTCCAGTGTGGATGCTTCGCGTGACGCCGCAATCGCGACCACACCCTGATGGTCGCGCGAGTTGGCCAGCCGGTCGAGTTGCCCGCGATCCTCAAAGCGCACGGATACGCCGCGCTCCCGGGCAAGCTGCACGATCTCTTCGATGCGCGAATCCTGCCGGCCCTTGGCGATCACAATGCGGTCGAAAGCGCTCCCGGCTTCGAGCGCTTCGCGCACCGCGTGAATGCCGGTGAATCGGTCCATGGATTGCAAGTTTACAGTTTTCAGCGAGCAGTTCACAGTCTGCGAACGATCCCGGCGCAATCCGACAAAATCGCAATTTAATTCATCACCCAGACTGTCATCCCGACCGGAGCGGCCCGACTTTTTCCCTCGCGCTGCCTTATAGCGCGTCGGGCCGCGCAGTGGAGGGATCTTTCCTCGCCCATTCTGCTCCGCGACCCTCCACGTACATGCCACCCAAACGGTCTGTCAGTCCAGCGCGACGCAGAATTCCAGGATGCGCGCACGCACGGATTTGACGGGCACGGCGAACGGCAACGCCGCGGCTTCGTCCACCAGGAGAATCACGCGGTCAAGCTCGCCCTCGCCCGCCCGCCCCGCCAGAGCCAGCCGGATCGGATGGAACAGGTCGCGGCCGCGCACATCGAGCGTCTCCTTCAGGTGCGTCACAACCTCCTTGAAATGGTCTGACGTGAATGGCTCCGGCTCCAGCAGCAACAAAGCGAGATGCCGGACAACGTCGCGGGTGGCATAGCGGGCAAGAACGGCGTGAGCTTCCGTGGAGTGCAGGATTTCCGCGGCGTCGTAGGTGAAGACAAGTCGTAGCAGCTTTTCGAGTCCGGTGCGATCTTCCACAAAATGGCCAAGGAGCGCGGCGGCGTGTTCGCACAATGCGAGTTGTTCGGGTGAGGGTTCCGCCGAGAGCCATTGCTGTTCGCGCAGGATGGCAAGAATGTCGTCAGCGCGAAAAGGATTTTCGCGTAGCGCATGCGGCTGGATGGGATCGGGCGTGGACATTAGAAGTCATCTCACAAATACTTCTTTGGGGGCCGGAGCTTCAGCTCCGACTTCAAGAACCCTCGAAGAATAGGCTTTGGCCCCTGAGGAAACTCTTCCCTCCCCGCCGAATCCATTTATGAAACAAGCTCTAGAATTAGAGCCTCGAGAGCGTGGCGATAACGTGGGCGGCAATGGCCTCGCCGCGGCCGACGGCATCAACGCCCTCGTTGGTCTTGGCTTTCAGGTGGATCTTCTCAACGGGAACTCTCAAGGATTTTGCCAGTGCTTCGCGCATTCTAGGGAAATGTGGGCCAAGCTTGGGGCGCTCCAGAATCACGACGGCATCGACGTATTCGATCGCGAAATGCTTTTCGTCCAGGAGTTTTCGGGCGTGCTCAAGAAACAGCAGGCTGTTTGCGCCCTTCCATTTCGGATCGCTGTCCGGAAAATGTGTCCCGATGTCGCCGAGCCCTGCGGCCCCCAGCAGCGCATCGCAAAGCGCGTGTGCCACCACGTCGCCGTCCGAATGCCCCACGGGGCCTTTCTCGTACGGCACTTCAATCCCTCCGACGATCAGCTTGCGCCCCTCGGCCAGGCGATGCAGGTCATACCCAATGCCGCAGCGGTAGCTCATGCCTTCTTCTGCTCGGCGTGGAGATAAAAGCGCGCCAGGTCCATGTCCGCGGGCTTGGTAATTTTGATGTTGCGCTCGGAGCCTTGCACAACAAAAACGTCGTAGCCCATCCGCTCCACCAGCCCGGCTTCGTCGGAGGCGCTCAGGCCATCCCCTTCCGCCTGCGCGAAGGCTTCCTTCAGCAGGCGCGTCTCGAAGACCTGCGGCGTCTGCGCCAGCACGATGCGTTCCCGCGGAACCGTCGCAGTGATCAACGCCACATCTTCCGGCAGGCTGGCGCGTTTCACTTCTTTCACCGTGTCCATTGCCGGGACGCCCAGAATGGCGGCCTTGCAGCGGCGCGCTTCTTCGATCACGCGCGTGATTTGCTCCACGGTCACAAACGGCCGCACGGCATCGTGGATTACGACCAGTTCCGTCTCGTCGCCGATTAGCTTCAGGGCTTGCGCAACCGAGTCCTGCCGCAAATCGCCGCCCTTGATTACTCGAACCGGCTGCTTGAATTTTTCTTCGCGGATGCGCGCCTCCAGCCGTTCCACATTGTCCGCGCGCGTGGCCACGATTATCTCCGTGATCAGCGGGCACGCCGCGATGCGCCGCAAGCTGAGGATGACGATGGGCACGCCGTCCAGCTCCAAAAATTGTTTGGGCGTCTCCGCGCCCATGCGCGTGCCGAGACCTGCAGCGGGAAGAATCGCAGTGATATGTGTCATAGGATGAAAGCAGTCCGGCTGAAGCACTGTCTACCTGGCTTAAGCGCTTAAGCGCGGGTTGCAGAAATTTGAGTGTACCTCAAGCGGGCGCCCGAAGCGAAGCCCTCGTATCGCGCCATCTAAAATGTAACCGGAGGGGGTAACGTCGCGCCATTTAAGATGTAACCCGACCAAAACTTGTTTTCGAGGAGGTCCGGTTGGGGAACAAAGGGCGATGGGAGTATCTGCGGGCGATTTATGAGCGTTACCGTGCGGCGGGGCGTGAGGTCAAGCAGGTGATCTTGAACGAGTTTTGCGTCAACACGGGCTATCACCGGAAGTATGCGATTCGCTTGTTGAATGGAGCGCCACCCAGAAGGGGAAAGGTGCGCGAGCGGCGGCGCGGCCTGACCTACAGCCAGGAAACCCAGGCCGTGCTGACGGCCGTTTGGGAAGCGGCGGGGTATCCCTGGTCGGTGCGGCTGAAAGCGCTGTTGCCGCAGTGGTTGCCGTGGATCCGCAAACACTTTCGTTTGCGGCCGGAGATCGCGCAGCAGCTTTTGCGGATCAGCGCGCGGCAGATGGACCGCCGGCTGAAGGCGCAGAAGACGCAACGGCGGCGGAGCATTTATGGCCGGACCAAGCCGGGCTATCTGCTCAAGCACCACATTCCGGTGAAGACGGACCGCTGGGATGTGCACCAGCCGGGCTTCACAGAAATCGATCTGGTTTCGCATTCCGGGAATTCCGCCAGCGGAGAGTTCGCGCACACTCTGAACGTCACCGACATTCACACCACTTGGACGGAATCGCGGGCGGTGCTGGGGCGCGGCGAAGAGGCCGTACAACGGGCCTTAAACGAGATCGCCGGGGTGCTGCCCTTTGCGCTGCTGGGCGTGGATTCCGACAACGGCAGCGAGTTCATCAACTGGCATCTGAAAAGTTGGTGCGAACAACGACAGATTCAGATGACCCGCGGGCGGCCGTACAAGAAGGACGACAACGCGCACGTCGAGCAGAAGAACTGGACGCATGTGCGCAAGCTGCTGGGCTGGGATCGCTATGACACGCACGAGGCGGTGGCCGCCTGCAACGAACTGTACAGCCGCGAACTGCGCTTATGGCTGAACCTGTTTCTGCCTTCGGTGAAGTTGCTGAAGAAGGTGCGCGTGGGCAGCAAGGTGCGCCGCGTGTACGACGCGGCACGCACGCCGTTCGAGCGCGTGCGCGAGTGCGCCGGAGCGGATGCGCTGAAGGTGGCGCAGCTCGAGCAGTTGCGAAAACAGCTGGACCCGTTTCAACTGAGCCGCAGCGTCGAGCGCAAGCTGGAGCGCATCGCTCGCCTGGCGAATCGCCGCCTGAGTCCAAAGGCGGTGCAGGAAATGACGCCCGAACAAACGAGCGGCCAGCGGGCCAACGGCCGCGGCAAAACCGCTGCGCTCGGGAATCCCGCACCCCCCGCGGGATCCCCGCTTTCCCACCGTCGCAACAACAAGCTTCCGGTTACATTTCCAATGTCTCGACAACCCCAGCTACGGTTACATTCTTAAATGGCTCGACAGGGCCCTGCGAACGCCAGTAAGTGGGCCAGTTTCGGGTTTGCCGTCATCCACCCCGAGCGCCACGCCAACCCGGCGCAGATCCCACGCGTGCACAACTAAGCGCCAACTCCAGAACAACACTGCCGTGGTCTTAGTTTCGTGACAGGTTAGCAGGCGGCATTTTAGTCCGCGCGTGGCGTCGCGCCGGCAAGCGCGAGAATCGCTCCGGCAAACAGCAGCGTGTCCGCAAAGTAGTTGATCCCCTCAACCTTGACCGCGGTGCTCGGGTCGGACATCTGCGCGATCAGGATCGGACCATAGATGAACAAGACCAGCAGCACAATCCAGGCACCGAGATAGGTTGCCGCCATCCGCGTCTTCTTGGCCAGCAGAATGCTTGCCCCGGCAACAAGAAGTACTGCGCCCGTAAGATAGCCTATGAGCACGCGCCCTGGAATCCACGCAGGCGTCAGTTTTTCGAGCGGGACTCCGGGGCATCCCGCTGGGTGCAGAAAATGCTCAACGCCAAAAAATATGGCGGCGATCGCGATCAACACGCGGCCCACGGTTATGAGCTTGCTTTCGCCTTGCCCGCGCATCGCGTTTCCCGCAAGAATCCAGCCTCCGCCCGCGAACGACATTTCGCGGATAACAATCACCCATGCAATCCTGTCTCTGGGGCTGGCGAGGACTCGCGGGATATGCACCATCGCCACAAAAAGAAGCATCATGATCCCGAACAGAAGGCCGGACCAGCGCACCTGAATTTTTGTGGCAATGCTCAAGGATGCGGCTAGCAACGCAAATCCGACGAAATACGCCCAAAACAAAGGCCATGGCATGTACGAGGGCACGCCGGCCTGGATGAATTTTGCGCCCGACAGATGCTCCGCACCGAAGACCGCCAACGGGATGGCGAAACACAAATTGCTCAAGACTACGATCTTGTCCAGGCCGCCAGCCCGCGCGATATCGGTCTTCGCAGCCCACAGCGCAATAAGGAAAAGTAGGGTGCCGGCGCTGCACATCGAAATCGCCGTGCGAGAGATCTCAAAAAATGTGGCGAGAATGATTGTGTGCATGTGGATGCCAAGCCAGAGCTCGCGTGCTCTATCTGGGGCACGTTTTCCCGGGCCAATACAGCTTCAAATTCTATAACGAAGAGTAGGTGGGGGCATTTTATTTGCGAAGCTGACAGATGCCCAACCTGAAGCGCGCCCTGTGCTACTTTCTCGCCCAACTATTTTGCTCAGGATTGTACCGCCGATGGCTGGATTGGCTGGACCAGTATCCGAAGTAGCCGACAACTCCCGGTTAGTCGGTAACTCGGAAATTATCCAGAAACGGGGTTCCGGGAAGTAGCGGATGGATGGTCGGCTACTCGGAAACTCACCCACTTCCCTTACAAGGAGCCATTCAAACGGGCGATAGTGGATCGGTTTAGTTTGAACCAGGAAGGTCGGCATCCAGGGAAATGTTTGCGAGCGGTGCCGGCCGCCGCTTGCTGTTCAGAACTCCGGGTTAGTCCACGTAGAAACGCGGCACGCGCTGGCTCACGCCCGAGATCAAGTCGGAAGTGACCGTGCCAATGCTCCGCGCGATGACGTTGGCCGGATATACTTGCTGGCCCACCGTTCCGTACACTGTCGCGATGTCCCCCAGCGTGGCGTCCGGAATGTCCGTGACATCCGCCATGGTCACATCCATCGAAATGATGCCGCGCATCGGCGCGCGCTGTCCGCGGATGATCACGCTCCCGCGATTCCCCAGGGAACGATGGATTCCGTCGCCGTACCCCGCCGCCAGTATGGCAATGCGCGAAGGCCGCTGCGCCACCCAGCTGGCGTTGTAACCAACGCCATCTCCCGCGGCAATCGAACGCAAATTGATCACTCGCGTGCGCAGGCTCATCACCGGGTGCAGCCGCAAGGCCGCTTCAAACTTGGTGCGCAGCTCCGGTGGATCGAATCCCGGATGATACCCGTAGAGCAGGGCGCCGGGCCGCACCATATCCGCCCAGGTTTCCGGCAAGGCCGCGATGGCGGCGCTATTTGCCAGGTGCAGGATGCCCGGGTCGATGCGCAGCGCTCGCAACCGGTCTATGGCCATATAAAAGCGTTCCATTTGCCGGCGGGTCTGCGGTCCGGGGCGGAGATCGATCAAGACCTCCGAGGAAGCGAAATGCGTGAACACGCCGCCAAGCGAAAGATGCGGACACTTCGCCAACTGCCGCGCGAAACAATCCATATCGCCAGGCAAGATGCCTAGGCGATTCATGCCCGTATCGATTTTCAACTGAATGGGGACGTTTTTCTTGCCCAGCTTGGCGGCTGCGGCTTCGAAACTCAGCAACTGTTCGCAACGATGAATCGCCGGTGTCAGTCTGTGTTCCAGGAGTATCTTCTCTTCGCCGGGCCAGAAGCCGCCGAGCACCAGAATCGGCTTGCGCACACCGGCTTTGCGAATTTCCACGCCTTCGCCTGAAGAGGCCACACCAAACCAGTCGGAGCCGTCCTGCTCCAGAGCTTTGGCGGTTTGCGCGCCGCCGTGGCCGTAGCCATTGCCTTTGACGATGCTCAACACCTTGCGGGGCGTCTTGCGTTTCTCCGAAGCGGGATTTATGTAATCGCGAATGGCCCGAAAGTTTTTGGCGAGAGCGGAAAGCGAAACCTCCGCCCAGACGGGGCGGCCGATAAAATCAGCGGGATTTTTCTTCACGCGGAGCATGAAATTTCCTGGAGGTTCTAGTTTACGGCATTCGCGCGCGGCGTCAAAAGCACTGCGTCACACGGCGCGAGAATGACAACAGAGAGAGGAGCACGCACATTGCCACCCGCAGGAGCGCTCACCATGTCATGGCCGCGGGGCTGCGCCAGTGCGGCCGAGGATCAGAGACAATTGCATCTAAACGGGTTGCCAGTTGGGGCGCGGGACTGCAGCGGCCCAACCGAAAATACCCGGGCCACGCGGGCACGCCAGAGGCTGTGGGTAACGGGACGCGCTGTGTGTCACCTACATTACGTCGTCGCCGCCCGCAAACTGCGAAAAGGCATCCGGCGCCGCTTCCTCGAATCGCATCAGCTTGCTGCGGAACACGAACTTCAACTTGTCGGTGGGGCCATTGCGCTGCTTGGCGATCAGGATATCGGCCATTTCCCGCTCTTCCGGAGTCGCGTTCATGTTGAAGAAATTCGGGCGATAAATGAACATCACCACGTCGGCGTCCTGTTCGATGGCGCCCGATTCGCGCAGGTCGGAAAGTTGCGGTCCGCGCTCCTCGCGTTCCGGGGCGCGTGTGAGCTGACTGAGAACCAATACCGGAACCTGCAATTCCTTGGCGAGCGCCTTCAAGCTGCGAGATATGCTCGAAACTTCTTCAGTGCGGTTGCCGAAGCGCCCCCGCGCTGTAATAAGTTGGAGATAATCGACTATCAAAAGCGACAGCCCCGTTTCTCGTTTCAGTCGGCGTGCCTTGGCCCCGATCTCCAGCACGCTGATTGCACCCGAATCGTCGATCCAGATTGGTGCACCAGAAATTGTACCAAGTGCCTGTGTCATCTCACGCCAATCCGATTGATTAATATTTCCGGTTCGGAATTTGTGTGAATCGACCTGCGCTACTGATGCGACCATGCGTTGCAAGAGAGATTCCTTCGACATTTCGAGGCTGAAAATCGCGACAGGTAACCCCGCACGGATCCCAATGTTCTCAGCAAGATTCAGTGCGAGCGCGGTCTTGCCCTGTGAAGGACGACCCGCGAGAATAATCAATTCGGACGGCTGTAATCCCGAGGTTTGTCGATCCAGCGTGGTGTAACCTGTCGGGAGACCAGTGACGCTCTTCCCCTCTCGGAAAATTCGTTCGAGTCGTTCGAAATTGTCGCGGACGATATTCTTGACTGGAATTAGACCCGCACGAATGCGATCCTCCGCAAGGGCAAAGATCGATGATTCGGCGCGGTCGAGAATTGCATCTACGCTCTCACTTTCCTCCATCGCTTGGAGTTCAACTGCTTGGGCGGCGTAAATAAGATTTCTTAATAGCGCCTTTTCTCTTACGATCTGCACATAGTGCTCAACGTTCGCAACGCGGGACATACCGTCCAAAAGTTGTGCTATGTAGGCGGTTCCCCCTGCTTCTTCAAGCTTTCCCCGCCCACGAAGCTCATCCGTTAGTGTCACAAGATCAATTGGCTTTTGCTCTTCGTCGAGCTTTTGCATCGCCTCAAACAGTTGGCGATGCTGCGGAAGGAATAGGTGCTCGCTCCTTAGACCTTTTTCTTGGACTTGCACGATCGTTGAATTGCTGAGCAAGATCGTTGCAAGGATGCCCCTCTCGGCGTCTAAGTAATGAGGCAATGGTCTTTCCAGTTGTGCCTGAGCTGTTGTCATTGTATTTTCGCTTTATATTCGCCTGTCAAGTTCAAAAAAGCAAGTGGTTTGTGGAAATCTGTTGAAACCTGTTGAAAACTAACAGTTTGTTCCGTCTCGATGGCGGAATCTTGCCTGGTCGTATGACTCAAAGCAAACAGACCCTGAGGAAAAACGCGCTTTCCCACAGGTGAACGAAAGACGAAGAAAGAAAAGGAGCGGAAGGCCACGAAGAATCAAGGGATAGGCGCGAGTGATGACCTCCGAAAAGTTGAGCGTCACTCAGTGAGCTGTGAATCATTTCGGAAATCTCCGCAAGACTT
>CAWADS010000036.1:0-10131 GCA_963780785.1 Candidatus Acidiferrales bacterium | reverse complement strand
GAGCAACGTGGGCCTGTCCTTCAGACCCCAAAGATCGAATATCTGCAAATCGGCAATGACGACCTTACATTCGAAGAACGACAGCGCATCAATCCTGATCTTGTTGACTGTGGTCACGCGCCCCTCGACCACGCCGCCGGTGACGCCGGTCAGCGGCAGCGGTTTCCTTCTTGGAGTAGGAGCGGATTGTCCTCGGCAAGAGCATTGAACAGCGCCTGATTCCCGGCCGAGACTTCGGCGCCGGTGTCGATGAATGCGGTTGCACGCACGCCGTTGACGCTGCAATTCGTCGATCGCAAGTGCCCGGCCGTGCCGAGCATGGGAACCCGCGCTTCGTTGGATCGGGAAAAATTCGGGACGCCAATAGCTGCGCGGCTCCTCGATCAGCAGCGCGTGGTTCTTGAAATCGAACGTCACGCAACGACCGTCGATGGCGTCGAGCCCGAGATAACCGTCGGATTCCAGAGAAGCGCGCGGCAAGACCGGCACCTTGAGTTCGTCGAGTTCGTACGGCCCGAATGCAACGTCCTTGAGCGTCGACCGTCTGGGCGGGCACGGTGCGCACGATGCCTTCCACCATCACCTGCGTGCCGAGCCTCAAGCCCAGGGCGGTCGCGACGTCGTCGGCGATGACCGAGCGGTCGGCGCCCGTATCGACGACAAAGTGGAACGGCCCCTTGCCGTCGATTTTCACGTCTATCGTGAGGTGCCGGGCGGCGTCCGCGGCCGCCGCGATCTTCGCGGCGTCCGGCGCCGACGGCACGGCGCCGGCCGCAGGCGCGGCGCCTTGCGCCGTGCCCTGCGCTCTTGCGACGATCGGAGAGGGCATGCATTTCGTATGCCGCGCGCGGTGGTGTACCTCGCGTTTGGGTTGGCCTTGCTCATGCAGGCAGGATGTTCCCGTGTAAAGGGTTTGTTTGAGCGAGACAAGGTACTGACGCCAGTCGAACTCTTTCAAAAGGTCTCACCCTCCGTTTTTGTTGTAGAAGCTCTCACCGAGGACGGGAAGCCTCTGATGCTGGGGAGCGGTGTCGCCTTGGCGCAAGAGTTTCTTATCACCAACTGCCACGTTGTTCAAAATGGTTCCTCTCTGCGAGTTCGTAGAGGAGAGCAGAACTGGCCCGCACGATTGATCGTAGCGATGCCCAAGCATGATCTGTGCGGACTCAGGCCCAACGGCCTGACCCTGCAACCCGTCCAGATAACCTCTGCGTCCGCGCTAGCCACAGGGGAACACGTATACGCGGTTGGCTCACCGGAAGGATTGGAACTAACCTTTTCTGAGGGTCTCATATCCGCGCTTCGGGATAACGGAGGTGCTCATGTAATCCAGACGACCGCGCCGATTTCGCCCGGTTCGAGCGGCGGCGGCCTCTTCGACACGCACGGCAAGCTAATCGGCATCACAACGTTTTATCTCAAGGAAGGCCAGAGCCTGAATTTCGCGCTGCCCAGTGAATGGGCAAAAGCAGCAGTGGACAAAATCCCTGCAACTCCTGGAAAACCTTCCGCGCGCCAGAGCGATGCGGAACTTGAATCCGAAGCATGGCTTCAAATAGGCCTAGAGGCTCTCAAGAATGAGGAGTACGAGCTCGCTTTCCAGTCTCTAATCAAATGTGCGAATCTCAAGCAGCCGAACGCCGCCCGCGCCCACTTTGAACTTGGAAGAATAGTTGGGCGAGCTTCACAGGTCACTTCAAAGACGTACGATTCTTGGTTTCGCACGCATTCGTGGTCGCCAGAGGAAGCGTTGGCATGGGCTATTCAGGCGTTCGAAAATGCCATTGAAGTGAAACCAGACTACGCTGAGGCATGGCTAGAGTTGGGAGAGACGCAATATACGAAAGAGTTGGGAAAGACGCAATATACGAAAAAGGACTGGGGGCAAGCAATCGCATCTCTCAAAGAGGCTACTCGCCTCGCACCCGGCGACTGGAGGGGTTGGATGGTTCTGGGTCTCAGTTATACCGAGGCAAGGTCCTATGCCGATGCAATTGACGCTATTCAGCGAGCGGAGAAGGCCGCTCCCGATGAAAAGAAGCCGCGAATGCTGACCCTCGAGGGGAACGCGTACGCTAGAGAGGCTGATCGCGAACAGGTAGTGCGGATTTATAAGCAGCTTAAAGGTCTCGACCCGAAAGAAGCTGAAGATTTCTTCAAAGCATACGTTCTGCCGACTCCTTGAGAGAGTTCTCCGCCCAGCCTGGCAACTGACACCTGAAGTAGTCACCGAGATTAGGAGGATAGCACCGTCATGACCGAGTTGAACCAGACTATTCTGGGCCAACCTGAACCACTTCTAAGATTGAACTTGCTTGACCCAGGAGACAAAGAGTTGACCGGCTATAGCGCAAGGATTCTTATGTTGCTCCAGCGCCCTCGATCCCAGCAAAATCATTTCCTCGTAGCGACTCTCGATGACTTTCTCGGGGTCCTGTACGCGCTCATATTTGCAAAATACAACAATCATCCTTTCGAGAGCAGGGAGGGGCCGATTGAGATTCAGACGGTTGTCAAGCGGGCTGAGGATGTGGCCCAGGGCATTGTGAGAACTTCCGGCAACTGGTTGGCCGGGTTTCATTTCAATAGCGCACTTTTCCGGATTGCAGCTGCGTATCATCGCGGATTGAAAGTTGTCTCGGGAAAGACAAGCAGAGATTTCAAGAAAGATGCGCTTCTCGCAAGGGTGGAACCGGACTTCCCCAACTGGCAGCATACTAATCTCGATAAGATTTGGGGCGAAGTGAACGGCCTCAAGCACGCGGCGAAGGGTCTGTTCGGTTCCCGGAGCGTTTCCCGGAGGGAAGCCAATGGTGCTGTTGCGGAACTACTTGAATTGTTCGAGCTTTGGAGCAACGAGAAGGCACAGTAGCGCGTAATCTTTTCGGTGAGAGGCTTTCGATGTCAACGAATGACGAATTGAGACGCCGTTTAGAGAATCTAACCAAGTCGGAACAGGAACAGCGGCTCAAGGAGCTCGCGGACAAACTAGGGATCACGCATCCAAGGATTCTCGACGGTGAAGACCCACGACCACTTGACGTGGCGGCGTATGAAGAATTCATTGCGCTAAAGAGAATACTGGGTTGCGCTAACTGAGAGCTCTTGGTACATAGATGGGCGGCCAACACCCGAATCCCAGAAGCGCGATTGCGTGCCTCTCGGTTTTACGTGTGGGGTTTTGGCTTTTCCTTCCAATCCCGCCCTTGCCTTTGCCCGCAGCCTCATCCCCTGTCCCGGTCGGAAAATTGAACTCCGCTACTTGCTGCTTTCTCGGCCTTCTCAGCGCTTGTGCCGCGCCTCCCGTTTCCAGTCCAGCCGCAAAACTGAAATAAGTAAACGGCTACACAATCTGCACCAGCTCCGGCGGGCAATCCCGCAATCTCTCCATCGACACGCTCTTCTCCGACTTCTCAATCGCCGCCGCCGGCACCATCCCAAAGCTTCGATTCCGCCCCTCGCGTTTCGCCAGGTACAGCGCCTTGTCCGCCAACTCAATCACGTTGTCAACGGACAGCAGCTCCACGTCATCCCGCAGCCACGGGAACGGCGCCCAGCCGATCGAGCACGTCTTGTGAATCTCCACACCGTTCCCCACGTCGAACGGCAGCTCTCGAATCGCTTCCAGCACGCGGCTGCACAGCAGCCCCGCGTTCTCCCTGTCCGTCGTCCGGCACACCAGCAAAAACTCTTCCCCGCCCCACCGCACCAGGTCGTCCGAGCGCCGCATCACCGATTCAATGCGCTTCGCCACTTCCTGTAGCAGGCGATCCCCGGCCGCGTGCCCCATCTCATCATTCACGCGTTTGAACCGGTCAATGTCCGCCAGCACAAAGATCAATTCTTGTTTCGGCGCTCCTGGCGCATCCGGTTCTGGGGAGCGCTGGTGCGATCGCAAAGCCTGTGCGACGTCCGTCGAAATCGTCTCGTAAAAGTACCGCCGGTTCCGCGTTCCCGTCAGCGGATCGGTCAGCGAAATCTCTTCCAATTCCTTGTTCTTCTGCAGCAGCTCGGCGTTTCGCTGCGCCACGGCCTGTTCCAATTCCACTCTCCGCCGGTTCAGTCTTCGCGTGCGCAGCGATACGAACGTCCACATGCCTAAAAGCAGCAGCACTCCGCCTGCTACCTTCACCCACCGCGCCTGCCAGAAACTCGGCAGCACCCGGAACTGGAAACTCGCCTGTGCCGGCTCCACCCCGGCATTCGGTTTATGGCACTTCACCCAGAACTCGTATTTCCCTGGCGGCAGTCCGCCGTATTGCACCTCGCGCAGATGCGTCTGTGTCGCTTGCTGCTCCAGCCCGTTCAACTTATACAGGCAGGAGACGCGCTCCGGCGTATCCAGCACCAGCGGCGAAAACTCCACCGCCAGCGTTCCCACCGACGACGCCACTTCCGGCACTTCCGTCACTCGCCGCTCTTCTCCTCCCAGCACGATCGACGTCAGCACCACGCTCGCCCGGCTCTCCGATGGCGCGCGTTCCGACGGCTGGTAGCGTGCCAGCCCTCGCGATGTCGCGATGACAAAACTCCCATCCGCCTCTTCGCGCACTCCTGTCCACGGGCTGATGTCGTCCCAGATCAATCCATCCGCGTGGCTCATTCGCTGCACGTGCCCGTCGGGCGAAAGCACCGCAATTCCATCCGTCCCGTTGAACCAGATGCGGTTCTTGGCATCGCGCGCCACGATCGACCAATCCCAGTTGTGGCTCTCAAAGTGCCCTGTGCCCCTCGCGTCCAGTAGAATGCGCGTCACGCTTACCACGTCGTTGTAGGCGATCCACGCTTCATTGTCGCTCACCGCCATCACGCTCGTGATCATCTGGCCCCGCAGGCCATCTTCTGTACCGAGGGTCCTCCATTTTTCCCCGTCATATCTGTACACGGCCCCGGGCCCGGAAGCCCACAGCACTCCACTCGGCGCGAAGGAAAGATATTCGACGTCGCCCGTAATCTGCCCCGGTAAAGGAATCTCCACGGGAGCACCTGTGCCTTTTCGCGGATCGAACCGCAGCAGATGTGCCCGCGCGGTCGCCCACACGCTGCCATCCGGCGCAGCTTGAATCGAAACGAACGACTGCCCATGGTAGGAAGGTGTCGTCGTCGTGCTGAAATTCCGGGCGTCGATGCGCAGCAGCGCTCCCGTGGCCGTCAGCGCCCACACCGATCCGTCTCCCCCCAGTTGCATCTGCCGAATTTCGTCCTTGGCCTGCCCCTGCAAAGTGGGCACCCTCTCCCACCGCTGCGTCCGTCCATCCCAAATTCCGATGCCGCGCCCGGTGCCGACCCACAGCCGCCCCTGATGATCTCGTAGCGTTGACCACGTCGCATTGTCCGGCAGGCCTTCTGCCGTCGTCCACGCCGACCACTCGTGCACGCCCGGTAGCCGGTCCAGCCCCGTGCCCGATCCTGCGACCCACAGCGTTCCTTCCCGGTCTTCCAAAGCGCTCTGCACATTGTTGCTGGCAATTCCCTGCTGGGCCGTCAATACCCTCCAGTGCTTCCCTTCCTGCCAGAACAATCCCGCGGAGGACGGCACCAGCAGCCGCCCCTTCCGGTCCAGGCTTGGTTTGCCTTCTTCCTCGTGCGCTGTTCCAATCCCGGCCGATTCGAAGCGCATCTTGTGCTGCCGCGGATCGACTCGTGCCAACCGCGCCACCGTCCGTAGCCACAGCGCCCCCGCGCCGTCGAACACCAGCGCCACCACACGCTCCTTCGGCACCTGGATTCGCGGATCCACTTCGATCGTCGTCGTTCCTCTGGCAATATGCGCCAGATGCGTGCCATAGGTGAACCAGATGGCATCGTCAGCTCCTCGTGCGATCCCCGCCGCATTTTCCACCTTGGGTTCCCCGGCTCCCAGAATCACCGCTTCTGCCGGTTTTCTTGGATCGATGCGCAATATGCCCTGCTTGAACAGCACCACATACACCGTTCCCTTGCTGTCCACCGCGAAGATCTGGCTCCCGATTCCCAGCGGCATGGCCGATTCCGGAATCGCCAGCTTCTCGAACTGGCCATCTTTGTAGTGCGCGATTCCCCGGCTCCCGGCAAACCAGGCTGTGCCATCGGGCGCGATCAGCAGGTCGAGAATGTAGTGCCCCGTCAGACTCTCGACCCCCGTCATCTTTTTGGCGCGCGCGCCGTCATACCGGTACAGCCCGGTCTGCGTCCCAATCCATAAGAACCCCTGGGCGTCCTGACCCATCGCGGTGGCGGTCACGACACCCAGTCCAAATTGCTCATCCAGTCGTTGTACGGTGTAGCGCGGATGGGCGGGAAACGATACGCTGCGCTCTTGCGCCCGAGCCCCAGGCAATAGGGCAGCGGCCGCACAGACTAGCGCGATCAGCCGGGAATGGATTCCCTCGGGCAAAATGGCACTCGCTTACACGAAGGCTCTTGGCCTGGGCGGGCTACTCGATAGGCCCTTCGCTTCGCGTTCCGATTAGGTTAGGGGATAAAAATGCTCCGGGTAAATCCCGCAAAAGTACTGCCGTGTAGTACTTGCGAATAGTTACGTTTTGGATAATACAGCGCGATTTTCCACGCCCGCCCGCTTACGCCCCCGCCCTTCCTCGCCTCTCCCCGCTTACTTGCTCATGTTCTCCATGAGCAGCTTCCGGAACTTGCCGCGCTCGTCCAGCCTCATGTCCACTATCTCAAAGGACATGTCCTGCGCGCGGTAATCCCGCATCAGCGCCGTGGCCTGGACGTTTCTCATACCCACCTGCATCTTCATTTGCACCTGCGTTCCCGGCGCCAGGTGCATGTTCGTGGTCGCCAGGCCTCCGGTCAAGCTGGCTGTTTTGATTTCCAGCCTGCAATTCTGCTTCAGATTGGTGCTCACCGCCGCCAGCGCTTTCTGTAGCCGCACCCGCGTATGACGCCGCTGCCGTACAAATTTCGAGTTGACCGGCGTCTCCAGGGGCGCCAGCCTCAGCTCCGCCCGTTCAATGCCGCTGCCGGGCAGGAATTCGCGCGCCCATTCCGGTTCCAGCTTCTCCAGCACCTGCAGCGCCGTGATGCGCAGTTCCTGGGGATGCTGCCATCCGAACACCTTGCGCGATTCCGCAATCCGTTTCAGCGTGCTAACCGCTTCCACCGCGTTCAACCGCCCCAGCGCCTCGATCGCCTTCACCCGCAGATACGCCGCGGCATGCAGTGGCAAGTCGCCATCCGCAATCGTCAACAGACGCCCCAGGGCCTCGCGGTCTCCGGTCATGCCGATTTCGTCCACCACCAGCGGCATCACCAGCGGGTCCACATGATCCAGCACCGCCAGCAGTATCCGGCAGCGCCCCGCCGCCCCGCTCGCCGAAATCTGCCGCACCACGCGGTCTTGGGCCGCACGCGGAAAAGTGTCAATGCGTCCCGGCAGAAAAACTTCCGCGGCTTGTGGGTCCAACCTCGCCAGCAAACCCACCATTTCCACCGCTTCCGCGATCGCCCCGCCTCGCACGATGCCGCGCAGGTACTGCAGCGCCTCCTCGCCCAGGTCGTTCGCCAGGTTAGCCACGTTTTCCAGATCGTCCCGCAGTTGGCAGCGGTTGAATCGCGCCGAAATCTGTTCCATCGCCGTCTGCGGCAGTTGCCTCAATACCCCCGTCAGCCCCGCCGAAATTTCCCGCGCCCGTAGCGCTTCTTCCACGAACTCCGGCACGCGTTCTTCAATCCCCATCTTCGCGCGCAGTGTTTTCGCAGTTCCCGGCCGTTGTCCTTCCACGGCGTTCAGCAAATTCAGGGCCTGCTGCATCGCCGGGAAGCACCGCTGCGCCGCCGCCTCCTGGCTGAGCCGCACGAACGCCGCGCTCACCAGCGTCTGCAAATCCTGGTCCTGCTCCACGCTCAGCCGCAGCCCCACGTGGCGCAGCGCGTCCGCCAGCAGCTTCGGATCCGCCTGCGCATACAATCCCGCCATTTCCGAAAGCCCCGTCGCCGCGCGTTTCCGCGCATCTGGCTCCTCGCTGTCCGCGCACTTCGCATAGTTCTGCAGAATGCTGATCGCCTCCGCCACGTCTCCGTGCTCGATCAGCTCCGCAACGTACGATTGCACGTTCTTCGGCGGGATGCACCACGCCTCATCCGACAGCAGCACTTCCCTCTTCGCCGTTTCCGGCACGCTCGCCCAGAACACCCGGTCCAATATCTCCCGGTGCGACTCCACCAAAATTCCCGCTTCCGCCAACTTGTCTTCGTGTTGCCCTAGGATTTTTCGCAACCCCTCGATTTCCTGGTTCATGCGGTCCAGCATTTGCCGCACCGCGTTCACTTTCACTTCCCCGCGCGAGAAGCGCTCCATGGCAAAGCGAATCGCCAAGTGCTCCGCCAACTGCACCAGCACCGCCTTGTCCAGCTTCTTGCCTCTGCCCTGCTCCGCAATCCCCGCCAACGCCTGCCGCAGCGTGTCCTGCGCCCGCACCGGCAACTGCCCCACTTGCGTTTGAAACTCCGCCACCGCGCCCGCCGGGTTCTCCCCGGTCCCTAGTTTTCCAAACGTCGTCAGGGCTTGCAGGATCCTGAGCATCTCTTCATCATTCGGAATCCCCGTTCCGTGACCAGCCCCCTCGCCCCTGCCTGCCCTCTTGCCTCCTCCAAAGCCCCCACCGGTTCCCATCCCCTTGCCTGTTCCGAAGCCCCAGCCCGTTCCTGTTCCTCCGGCATCCGCGCCGCCCCCCGCTATCCCTGTTCCCGCACCCCCCGTGGCAACGCCGGTTCCTCCGCCAATTCCTCTCCCCGCGCCCGTTCCTGTCCCCGTTCCACTTCCTATTCCCGCGCCGCCACCTGTTCCCATCCCGCCGATGCCATAACCGTTCCCTGTCCCGCTACCCGTGCCGCCCCCCGGGCCGCTTCCCGGCCCTCCGCCCGGTCCCTCGCCCGGCCCTTCGCCCGTTTCCGACCCCTCCGCCGCCGCGATCAGCTCCAGCAGCTTCTGCGGATCGTTCAGCATCCTCGTGAACTGCTCCTGATCGTCGCCCATGGATGCCGCCGCGATTTGCGCCGCCATGCTCGCATCCTTCAGCCGCGAATCCGTGGCCACAAAACAAATCTCGTTAACCCGTATCCCGCTCGTGCCCGCAATCGCCTCTTTCAGCTGCTGCGCCAATTCCGAAGGTTTTGCCTTGCTGGTGGGGAATGCGTGCATCAGCTTGGCCAACTCGTCTTCCGTCACCGCCGGTGTGAATTGCACGCTCGCCAACCCTGCCGTGGAAAGCAGTTGTGCGAACTGCTTCTCCGCCGGTGCGCCTTCCAGCGGCACTCCATCCAGCAGCAGTTGCGCCCCCGTCGCCCCCAACAACAGCCCGGAGTCGCTGCCTTCCGGAATCGCCGTGCGCAGCTCTTTCCACGCCACCGCCAACTGCTCCGCTGTGCGCGCGTGGTCGTACCCGTACAACCGCGCAAACTTCAGCAATATGTTAAGGCTGCGAACAAATGCCCGGGCCGCTGTCGTCTTTGGGTCCGTCTTCATCCCTATCCCGTCCGCCTCGTGTCGATAGTCCTGGAGGCCAGTCGCCTGGGACATCCTCTCTAGTACCGTAGGGCTCTTGACTGAGTCTCACAATGGTACGACCGTCCCATGTGAGCAGTCTGCCATCGCGCCATCAGGACAGTTCGCGTACCAGCCCTTTCGGGCGGCTCTCCCCCTTCGCGGAACAGGTGAAATCGTGTGTCGTTGTTGAAGCGCAGGGCGAGTCTTCACGCTTCGCCTGCCCGCTCCTTCCCGGCAGGAGCCCTGCCTCCGAGCATTTTGAAGTGCGGCGGCTTGCCGCCGCTTTTGCGCTCTGAGCAGTTCCGCGGGAGGGTCGTTCTCTGGCGGATGCAGTGGCCAATCTTTAGTGTGGTTTTCTGGCTTTGTCCTGCCTCTTCTTCGTAGGGGGCCAGCACCGCTGGACCCCATCTCGGCATCACGTCGACAACATTGTCATCCTGATTCTGCAAAGTGGCGCTGACATCGCCGCATCATCTCCCTTATCCACACGTGCAGCGAACTCCCCCGCACTCTCGGGGTACTTACCACTTACAACGGATCACTTGTTTTTCGATTGGCTCTACTTCATCATCGCCACGCGGCTCTGCCGGCGGCTGCGATTGCCCACATTGGAGGGCATCGGCAGGCCTCCGAGTTCCAGC
>CAWADS010000035.1:0-23187 GCA_963780785.1 Candidatus Acidiferrales bacterium | reverse complement strand
TTCAAGGGATTCAGATGGCGCCGGACGAAACGCTGGGCAGACCGGGAGGTCTGGAGTATGATTCCCCGCGCAAACCTGCTCGCCCCGATGGCAGGATCCCGGAGCTGAAAATGAGCGCACCCTCTCCAAGCGTTGAGCTGGCTCGCGTGGCCGCGCTCGACCGCTACGCGATTCTCGATACGGAGCCCGAACAGGCTTTTGACGACCTGGTGGTTTTGGCGGCCCATGTTTGCAGGGCGCCCATCGCGATGCTGTCGCTGGTGGATGACCACCGGCAGTGGTTCAAGTCGAAGGTGGGCGTGGAGATTCGCGAGACGCCGCGCGAAGCGTCCTTTTGCGCGTACGCCATCCAGCAGCAGGACCTGTTTATCGTGCCGGACACATGGAACGATGCGAGGTTTCGCGACAATCCGATGGTGTTGGACGAACCGCACATCCGCTTCTATGCCGGAGCCCCGCTGATCAACGAGGAAGGCTTTGCCTTGGGAACACTTTGCGTGATTGACCGCCAGCCGCGGGAGTTGGATGAGGCCCAGAAGGAAGCGCTGAAGTCGCTGAGCCGGCTGGCGCTCGGCCAAATGGAGTTGCGGCAAAATCTAAAATTACTGAAGGATGCGCTGAACGACCGGACCCGGGAAGAACACGCGCGGGAACTGGAATTGAAACGGCTGGAAGAAAAACTGGTGCGCGTGCTGGGATTGAAATTATAGAAGCGATAGGCCACGGAGATCTTGGACTGGCGGAACGAAGAAGGCCCTGTCGTGGGACAGGGCCGTTTTTGTTTTCCGGAGACGGCGTGTTCAGGTTATGTTCAGAGGCGGTCCGCTGACTTGCAGAACAGGCAGACGGTGGAGAATGAGGGCTGGGGGCTGGGCAATCTTGGAACGCATACTCTCGGGAGGGCAGCAGTTGTAGTGCGAAGGGGAAGGTTCAGGCTTATGGGCAGGTGAAGCTCCTGCCGGCACCCCAACTGCTGCCCGAGAGCATCTGCCAGTGCGCGCTAGAGGCGGCTGGTTGACGGATACTATCCAGCCCAAGAGCGCTGCGATCAGGACCACTCCACGGGATCGCCTGGCTATTACGGGATAGGATTGTGGGGGAAGTGAGGAAGTGCGGCTGTGACCGACGTCACATCCGAATGTGATTGTGGAAAAGGAGCCGGATTGCCTCAGACATCTCATCTGAAGTCGAGGGAACGAAAGAAGATACTTGGAATCGTGGCCATGGTGGCGGGAGCTCTGGCGCTAGTGCCGGGCCGCATGCCGGGGCAGCTGCGGAAAACCTGCGAGGGCGGAGTCACGCTGAAATTAAATGCCGGTGTGACAGCGCAGGGAAGTCTTTTGATTGTGGAGGTAGCGGGGGCAAAGCCGCTCGCTGAGTTTGCGGGAGACTGGGACGGCCGGGCGATTCCCTTGTGGAGGGAAGGGGAGAAGTCCGGAACCCTGCACGGATTGATCGGCGTGGATCTGGAAAAGGCGCCCGGGCGCTATGCGTGGAAGGTGTCTTGGAAAAACGCGGCGGGGGAGACGAGGTCGTGCAGCGCGTTCGTGACCGTGCGGCGAGGGAAATTCCCGACGGAACGATTGACCGTGGAGAAACAGTTTGTCCAGCCGGACCCGGAGCAGCAAAAGCGCGCGGAAGAAGATCAGAAAAAGATGCGCGCGATTTTTGAAAGCGTGACGCCGGAACGCTATTGGGATGGGAAGTTTCTGCTGCCCTTGAAGGGTGTGACGAAAGGCGGAAATTTCGGGCGGCGCAGGATTTTGAACGGAGAGGCGCGCTCGCCGCATGCCGGAGTGGATTTTCCGGCACTCGCGGGGACGCCGGTATTTGCGGCTCAGGCGGGGAAAGTGGTACTTGCCGAGGAATTGTATTATTCCGGTAACACGGTAGTCATCGACCATGGCTACGGTATTTACACCATTTACGCACATCTTTCCGCGATCGAGGTGAAGCCCGGAGATGCGGTGACCTCCGCGGCCGAAGTGGGCAAGGTGGGGGCGACGGGGCGTGTAACCGGTCCGCATCTGCACTGGGGACTTACCGTGGAGCGCGCACGTGTCAACGCCCTGGAAATAGTGCAGCACACGCCATAGCGAGCCACGCCGGAGTTCCAAAACAAGAATCAGCAGAGGAACTGAAAGCGCAGGAGCGCTCTTGACATTCGCCTATAGTTAATAGTAGTTTACCTCAATTATTAATCACAGTTAATTCAGATTTCTTAAGAACAGGGAAACGCAGCCGGTTGGAGAGAAGCGCAGCATGAGCGGGGGGAAGCGGAGACACGGAACAGCGGGCTGGCAAACGGGATTCGCCAGGGGGCTGGCCTTGGCGTGCCTGTTTGGGGCCAGTTGGGGCTGGACCCTGCGCGCGCAGGAAACCGCAGACCATCAAGGCGCCACGGGCGCGTCGCGCGAAGATGCCTCGCAGACGCCCGAGGACCCACAGGTCACGATGTTCGAGCACTCGGAGTGGGACCGGCTGTGGCTTTCGGGGCAAGCGAATTTCATTTCGCAGTGGCACCCGGAATTTCACTCTCCCTATCAAGGGAAAAACAGCCTTACGCCGGAAGCGCAGGACGCGTCCTCGCGCGTGCTGACGCTCTACACCGGATGGCGCGCGACGAACACGACGGAATTCTTGTGCGACGTGCAGGAGACGGGCGGGCACGGCCTCAGCGAAGCGCTGGGCGTGGCGGGCTTCTTCAACCTGGATGTGGTGCGCAATCCACAGCTAAGCAAAGCGCCGTACGTGGCGCGATTGATGTGGCACCAGGTGATTGCGTTGAGCGGGAAAAAGGTGGCTGCGGAGCGTGGTCCCTATTCGTTGTTCCGGGAGTTGCCGGAGAGGCGCTTGGAAATAAGATTCGGCAAATTCAGCATGGTGGATTTCTTCGACCTGAATTCCTACGGCACGGATTCGAGTCTGCAGTTCATGAACTGGGCCGTGGACAACAACGGGGCGTACGACTATGCGGCGGATACGCGGGGGTTCACGTTCGGAGCGTTGGTGGAATATCACGATCGGCGCTGGGCGCTGCGATTTGCGGAAGCGCTGATGCCGAAGGTGGCGAACGGGATCCATCTGGATGCGGACATGAGCTCGGGCGCACTCGGAGAATGCGGAACTGGAGCTGCGCGGGCGGGTGATTGGGAAGCAGCCAGGGATCGCGAGGGCGTTAAGTTACGTCAATCACGCGAATATGGGTGACTACGCGGATGCGGTGAATAGTTGGCTGGCGAATCCGATGACGCCTGCGCCGGAAATTTCCACCCATCCGCTGCAAACCACGGTCAAGTACGGATTTGGGTTGAACTTCGAGCAACCCTTCACCGATTGGTTGGGCGTGTTCGGGCGCTGGGGATGGAACGAAGGGCAGCACGAATCGTATGCATACACGGAAGTGGATCAGACGTGGCAGATCGGCGTTGGCGGGAATGGCGGGCGCTGGGGCCGGCGGAATGACCACCTGGGACTGGTGTTCGTCAGCAACGGGATCAGCCGCGACCACGCCCAGTATCTGGCGCATGGCGGGGACGGATTTTTACTGGGCGATGGAAGGCTGAACTACGGGCGGGAAAACATTCTGGAAAGCTATTACACGCTGCATGCGTGGCGGGGAATTTTTCCGTCGGTAGGGCTGCAGTACGTGGTAAATCCGGGATACAACCGGGATCGCGGGCCGGTGATTGTGCCGACGCTGCGGCTGCACGTGGATTTTTAGGGGAATCCTGAAACACGGGAAAGGACTTTCTTCAGGGGCTAAAGCCCGACCGTCCTAAGGACGATACGCCGGGGCTGAAGCCCCGGCCTCCTAAGGGCAAAGGCCTTTGCAGCAATCTGCTAGGGAAGGGTTGAGGCAAACGAACGAGTTCAGTGGAGCTGCGCGGCTTGGGTCTGGGATTCGGCCATGCGGGCACGCGTACTGCGCACGATGGTGGCAAAGCGCCGCGTGAGTTCACGGATGCGGTCGGGTTTGTGCAAAAGCATCGACTCGCGTGGGATCAGTTCCTTGCCGACGCTGAGAGCAGAAGCCCCGGCGAGGAGGTAATACGCGGCGTTTTGTTGCGTGACGCCACCGCCGGCAATCAGCGGGACTTCTGGGAAAGGCCGCCGCAGGGCGCGGATGTAGTTGTCGCCGCCAACCAAGGAGACGGGGAAAATCTTGACGAAATCGGAGCCGGCCTTCCAGGCGGAGAGAACTTCGGTGGGAGTCATGGCGCCGGCCATCATGATGATGTTGGGGAGTCCCGCGACGTATTCGACCGTGGGGATGTCCAAGGCGGGGCTGCTGATGAACTGGACGCCCGCGTCAATGCAGCGCCGCGCCGTGTCCACGTCGAGAACCGTGCCCGCGCCCAGAATCACGTCAGGAACGTTCTTTACCAGATCGCGGATAACGTCGAGGGCGCCGGGGACGGTCATGGTGAGTTCAATGATCGGGATGCCAGCGTGGGAGACCTCTTCCACGGCAAAGCGCGCATCTTCTGCGGATGAGGTGCGGATCACCGGTACGAGGCCGACTTCTTCCAGGCGGGTGCGCAACTCCTGCTTTTCCATGGATGGAAATACCTCCAGGGCGCTTCGTCGGCCATCGGCTGGAGGGCGGCGAAGTCCACTTTTCCCACAGCATTATAGTGGGAGCGGCGAGAATTTCCAGTCAGACGGCGGCGGCGCGTGGTGGGCGGGAGAGTGGTAGACTCAGCGAAGAATGGAGAGAGCCATGGCAAGAAAAAAGACGAGGAAGAGCAGAGCAATAACAGAAGGCAAGCGCAAGACCACGAGCAAGGCCGCGCTGAAGAAAAAGGCGCGGAAGATGCGGGCCGCTCCCAAGAAAAAAAGCCGCAAGAAGAAGAGGACCCTGGAGCACGGGATCTCTGCGGAAACGGTGGCCTACAAAACGCGCGGGCTGGGGGCCAACTCGGCCGGACAATCGGGCGATACACAGGGGCTGCCAGGAACTCCTGTGGGCGAATCCGAGAGCGTGGAAGAGCTGCTGGAGGAAGGGCAGACGTTTGAAGCAGAGGTTTTGGACGGAGTGGAGAACGCGCGAGATGCCGACAAATCGGAGGTGAAGACGCGGGAAGTGCCGGAGGATGATGTGCCGGACGAGTATCAGGAAAAGGACTGACGCCTGAATGAGGCTGGGAATTATCTCCGATACACACGGATTGCTGCGGCCAGAGGCGGCGCGGGCACTGAGCGGAGTAGACCTGATCGTGCACGCAGGGGACGTGGGAAAACCCGAGGTGCTGACGCAGTTGAAGACGATCGCGCCGGTGTTTGCGGTGCGAGGAAACGTAGATACGGAGGCTTGGGCGGCCGAACTGCCGGCGACGGCCATTGTGGATGCGGGAAGCGCCAGCTTGTACGTGCTACACAATCTGAGGGAGTTGGATTTGCGGCCGGACGCTGCCCGGTTTGATGCGGTGATCAGCGGACACACGCACCAGGCGGAACAGTGGGAGCGCGAGGGGGTGCTGTACCTGAATCCGGGAAGCGCGGGGCCTCGGCGGTTTAATCTGCCGGTGACGCTGGCGTTGGTGGATGTAGGGAAGGTGCCGTGGGAAGTGGAGATATTGGAGCTACTTGGGAGCTGACGGCGGGCGAGAAGCGAGGAAGGCCGAAGAGATGGCTGGGGCAGGAGTCGAGTGGGATGGGGGATTTGGCGCAACCGCAGCATCGACCGCTGCTTGGCTTGGTGCAAGTCATTAATTAACTGGCAGATAGAATTGGGCGTGGGTGGCTAGCCGCTTGCAATAGTCACGTTCAGAATAAGCGGAAATTCGGGTGCAACCGGGTGGTTTGTGGTAGTGTCCCGGGGCTTGATTCCGCGAGTGGTATTACACGCGATTTGCAATGCGTGTCAGCGTCCACGGGCCATGGGAGTCCTTCCCATGGCCCGTGGTCTTTTGAACTCCAACCATAGGAAAGCGTCAGCCTCCGCCTCTTCTAGGCTTGATTGGTGCCCATTGGCGCCAACGATCGCCAAGTGTGAAAAACCACTGGCGCGCTCTGTGCACGGTACCGTCGCAAACGTGGGAGAGACGATCGCCACGGCATACGGAAACTACTTTTCCGATTAGGCGCTTAGAACCACTCGGGCGCCGCCACGGGGGGCTATCCGCTTATACTCTTGGCAAGGTGAATTCATGCGTCCAGGTAAACTAGCAATGTGGGTTATTAGCCTTAGTGTTGTTTTCTTTACCGTGGCAAATGCCAAGGAGGCTCCGCCACTGGTGATCGACTGGCCTGCCTCAGGAACAACCGTGCTGCGCTTCAGCTTTGGAAAGTTCAAGGAGATTAACTCCGTCGGCAAGCAACACGTTTACACGACAGATGTCACCGCTGAGAATCTTTGGAACAAGAAAATCTCGCGAGCGGAATTCACGCTTTATGTTTTTGACAAGGCCAAAGTGCGCATTGGCGAAGGGTGGGTCTCCATCAGTGATGTGAACCCCGCAGGCGTGGTTAAATTCCAGACCACCATCACAGCATCTGGCACCATCAGTTCCATGGAACTTGTACCGCAATTACTTCCACCGGAACTGCAGCCGGCTCTTCCTCCCAAAGCGATCTCCATCACCATTAATTCCGTGCCGCAGGGAGCAGATGTCAAAATGGATGGCATCCCTGAGGGAACGACGCCAAAGGTCGTTCAAGTCACGCCCGGAAAACACACGCTGGTTTTCAGCAAGGAGGGCTTCAATCCCGGTACTTTTCCGTTGGAGATTACTCTCAACGATGTCTCCGGAGGAAGCGTAAGCTACGAACTTGGCCTATCGGCCCACGACACGGTTGAACTGCGCGACGGTTCCGTCCTGAGCGGCGATGTGCAATCCATGTCCGCCACGGAAGTATTTATCCGCATCGGCGGAGCCATTCAGAGCTTCAATCGTAATCAAGTCAAGCGCATCGTCTTGATCCAGCGTGAACCGCCATCCGAATAGTTCGCCGGAGTGCGAGTTTGCTTTCTAGGACGGCAGGCTGCGAAATGGCTTCTCGGGCAGCAGTTCGTTGGGGGCCATGGCTTGTTGATCCCACGCCACGGGATAAGGTCTGTACAATCAACGAGTTTAGTGGAACTCAGAAAAGCCCTCCTCACCTTCTCTGGATTTTAGTGGGGATCACGCACCCCGCTATTCCTCTAAAAAGCAAAAAACTTCCGAGAAGTACTAGCGTACCGAATTGGAAGGGAGTATTTTAGTACCGCCCAGCTATTGTCTGGGTGCGTGCCGCAAGGCAGAATGTCCGCAGAGTCAGCCGCACGATAGATTCTTCCGAACGAGCGCAGGATGAGTCCAAGAACTGTCGCTGAGAGCTTTGGAGGAAGGTTCCGGGTGTCGGCTGGGGGGCGGGGCGGAAGAACTGAGGAGCAGGAAGGTCCCCATGGGCGTACTTCATTTTAGATACCGCGAGCGCAGACGGACTCTGCGCGTGGCCATGTCGCTGCCGGTTGTGGTGCACGGGCAGAATGAGATGGGCGAGAAATTCTGCGTGCGGGCGATGACCCGCTCGGTCAACAAACAGGGCGCGTTGCTGGCGATGGACGAGCCGGTGCTGGCGGGCCAGGAGCTGCTGCTGGTGAATGAAAATACCAGCCGGTCGGTGGAAACACGCGTGGTGTACGTGAAGAGAGAGCGCGACGGCAAGCTGAGCGTAGGGCTGGAGTTCGTGAATGCGGAAACGAATTTTTGGAAGATGACATTCCCAGTGCCCGGAGCGCGTCCCCTGCGGCGTGCGGCGGGCTCGAAGGCGATGGCGTAGGGAAACGGCGCGGCAACGGCGAATTCGCAGAATCCTCCTGCAGGAAAACTCCCAACAAAAGTGAATTGAGTAACGCCCAGTGCGTGATGCCCTTGTTCGCTGGTGCGGACGCGGCAGCGCGTTGCTAATTGGCGCGCTTTCTGCCGGCCGGTGACTTGCCGCGATTCGGCTTCCGTGGCACGGGGCGGTCAGCAGAGGCGCGCGAGCTAGTGTGAAGGAGGGATTCGCGCGTTTTGCGGGGGAGCTTGGCAACGACCAGATCGTAGGAGGAGCGAAGAAGAGAAGCGAGTTCCGCGGGGGATAGAGCGTCTCGGGATTCGAGGGCGATCCACTTGGCACGCGCGAGGTACGGGGCGGGGATGATGCCAGGACGCTCCGTGAGTTCCGCGAAATTTTCCGGCGTCACTTTAAGGGAAAGCCAGACGCGAGCGGGTTCCAGCGACGCGACGGCAAACATTTTTCCGGCGACCTTGAAGAGGAGAGCGTCACCCCATTGGATCTGCTCGGTAACAGAAGGAAAAGAAAGGCAAAGTTTGCGGAGTTGATCGATGTTCATGGGTGAAACCTACCTGGGGTAGGACTGCCACGGTATGGCAAACCTCCAGCGAAATGAATTCAGCGGCGAGGTGGAAGGCGACAGTGTAGCTCGGAAAATGAGGGGAGAGAAGAGGGGAGAACCGGTATAGTTTAGCGAGCCGAGGCTGGGGAAACCCACGAGCTAGGGGGAATAGAGGAGGCTAGAGAGAAAGCATGAAGAGACGACTTGTATGGGGCGCGTTGGCAGTATTGGCATTTGTGGGGATGGGGATATGGGCGCAGGCGCCAGCGGGGGAAAAGGTGCCAATGACGTTTTCGTTGGAATGCGCGGAAGGAGATTGCCCGTTGCTGAAAGGTGCGCCACAGACTGGAGGGATGCGAGGCGGGGTAGTGCGGTTGAAACCCGGAGGGAGCGTGGGTTGGCACTCGACCTTGCAGAGAGAAGAAGCGCTGGTGATTCTGCGGGGAAGCGGCGTGGCGAATATAGAAGGTCACGCGGATGTGCCTGTGAGCGCGCACCGGATGGCATACATTCCGCCGGAAACGAAACACAACATCACGAACACAGGAAGCGAAGAGTTGGAGTACGTCTGGGTGGTGGCGCCGATCGCGCCGGGCCGGTAGCTGAGGTCGGCGAAGCGATTAGCGAGCTTTGTCTGCGGCTTTGGCAGCGGGGGCGGGTACGCGAACAGTCACGCTGTCCGGCGTGGACCAGATGGGCGCGCCGTCCTTAATCTCGAGTTTGTGCATGGTGATTTTCGCGGCGTTGTGATCGACCTCGACGAGAAGGTAGTGGTAGTTGACGCCCATGTCTTTGTAGAGGTCGTCGGGCGCGCGCGGAATGAGGTAAGGACGCGCGCCGCCACCGCCTGTAACGAAATAAGTGACGCCACCGTGTTCGTGGCGCTCATAGTTGTGAACGTGGCCACTGAAAACGATGAAGCGGGCGCGTGTGCGTTGCTGGCGGTCTTCCAGCATTTTGGCGAGGGCTTGCTCGGTGGGGCGCCCGGAATGGCCACCGCCATAGATCTTCAAGCCGGAGGAGCTGGTGTAGGGCGGGTGGTGAAAAACGAAGAAGACGAAATCGACGCCGGCGGGCAGACGATCGAGCTGAGCCGCGAGCCAGGCGCCCTGAGGGCCACTGAGTTCGTCGAGATTGCTATCGAGAACGAGCATGAGCGAGTTGGCTGCACGCGTGGAATAGAAGCGATTCTTCTGGAGTTCCGGAAAGCGCTGGAAATAGTTGGCCAGGGCGGCATTCAGGTCGCCGTGCAGATCGTGATTGCCGATCGCGGGATAGACGGGAATTTTGCGTTCCCGCCAGAGCGAGGTTTCTGCGTCCCACACCTGCCAGTCCTTCGAGTTGTCACCATCCAAAACGATGTCGCCGCCGATGGAGACGAAGGCGGGATTCTCCTGGGCAATCGCGGCAACCAGCGCATGACGGATTTCGGGATTGGCGGGCTTGGTGTCCGCGGGATCGTGGAAGCGCGTGTCGCCAAAGGCGACGAAGTGGAAGGGGATGGAGGTTTTAAGATCGAGGGCGACCGGTTGGGATTGCGCGAATGCGGAAACAAAGGAAATGCCACCGGCGATGAGCGCGAAAAACAGCATGGTCAGTAATCTCATAAGGTCCCCAGTCGGCAGCTCAAGAACAGTGAAAATTGTACAGGGTTAGATGGAAAGACGTGTAAAAGGATTTTCATGATGGGGAATGCCTCCGGCATTGGCAGGAGGGATGATGGCGCGCTATTGGCCCTTATCGTAGGGATAGCCCTTATCGGCCCAGTCCACGGCAAAATCCGTGGGCAGGATGAGGACGCGCAGCTTGCTGAAGCCGAGTTCGTGGAGCGCGGTGAAAGCGGGGCGGACGTTGGGACAGGTTCCCATCGGACAGCAACCACAATAGATGACCAACTTGGTGGAGCGGGGAAGCGAGGAAGCCCAAGTCTTGAGTTCCTGGAGGCCCGCTTCACTTCCCGCCATGCCGTGATTTTGCGCGCCCTTGATGTGACCGGAAGTGTAGAGGCGATTGAAGCCGACGAAGACAACTGTAGGAGCGGATTTGGAGTCGCTGAGCTCTTTCAGCAAATCCGCCGGCTGCACGGTTTGCGAGGAGGTCCAAGGATCGGTCGCGGCGCGCAACGAAACGTGCGAGACCAACAGCAGAGCCGCGGCGGCCGTGAAGAGAACAGCCAAGGGAAGTTAGGCGCATTAGCGGGCGAAGTGTCATTTGGAAAGCCTCCACTGACAAGGAGATGGATTTAGTGTAGCGCGATGCGGGTGGGCAAATCGGGGAAAAGAGAAGCCCTGCCGGGAGTTCCTGAGACGGTGCAGGCCGGGAGTCAAACGCGTGCGGGCTATCTCCTCTGGTCGGCGCGGGTGCGCATGAGCTTGCTGGCCGTGGAGCGCAAGGTTTCCGGAATATTCTTGTTCATGGAAAGGCGCTTGAGGTCGAGGGCGTTCAGTATGGGAAGCATGTGCAGGGAGACGTCGAGGGGTGTCTTGGGATTGTTCATGAGGTTGCGGACGACGATGTAGTTCTTGCGGAAATTCCGATTGGTGGCGATCAAACGAAGAACTTCATCGGTGAGATTGGGCATGGAGGCGAAGGCTTCGACCTCCTGCTCCGTGAGGCGCGGGGATTGCAGCACGGCGCGCTGAACGACCTTGTTGGAATCGCGAATCAAGGTGCGGCGGGCCTCCGAGGCGCCCTTCATGGCGAATTGCACGCGCTGGGAAACGGTCATGTGGGTGATCTGCTGGAGCAGAGTCTGGCGCCTGACAAGGTCGGGCTCGGCATCGGCAGCGGCATCGGCGAGGCGGCCCTCGTCAACGGCGGTGCTGCGAAGTTCCTGCAGCGTGCTTTTCTGGTCGGGGGTGAGGCCGGAATAATGTTCCAGAGCGACGGCGAGCGTGCTGGAAAGGGTGATGCGATCGAGTTCATCAAAAAGCAATTCGACCTGGGCCGGCGTCAAGTGCGGCACGACAATGGCAAGTTGTTCGCCGGGACACTTCTGGTTGGCCACGAGCGCGTCCACGATGCCGGGCTTGGCCGCGAAATTTCGGGCGACGTAGGCAAAGAGCGCCGGCAGCGGGTGTTCGCGGTTCATGGCTTCGAGGAAAATTTCCAGGGAGTCGGAGAGCAGCGCCTCCTGCGCGCGGGAGGAGACCAGCTCATCGGAGTCCTGCGCGAGAACCGTGAGGATTTCAGCGCGGTCCACGGGAGGGATGTGCGCGCCCGTGCTGCAGACGGCCAGCTTGCGTTCGCGCGGGGCCCGACCGTGGCGCAAGTCTTCGAGTACTTCAGGGCTGAGCGTTTCCACCGGATGCCTGCCTAAGGTCCTTGCGACCTATGGTCATTGTACCCGAGGCTCCCGGGGTGCCAAGCGGCGGCATGGCCTGGCCGTTCAATTCCAGCAACACCGCACTGGAGTCCGCAGCGGTCACCTCAAATTCGCCGACAGCCTGGAAGTGGCGGCTTTCGCCGGACAACAACTCGCCGTCAAAGAGCAGTCTGCCATCGGCAAGAATGCGCACGCGGGTGGCGGCGCTGGCGGAGACAAGCAGATCGAGCGGCGGCTGCGCGGGGGAGGGCGTGTCTGATTTTTGTTGGGAGGCTGGCGAATCAGATGCGAATGTGCCGGGTGTGTCTGCGGCGGGCGAGACGGAAGTCGTGGATTGAGTCTGGGCGCGGCGCGTGACGTGATGCCGCCAGAAGTACACGCCGCCGGCGACGGCACAGAAAAGGAGAACGAGCACTCCGACAAAGACCAGGAAGGGAATCCACTTGGAGGAGGACATGCGGTGTTCGGGTTGCGGGGGAAGGGGAGCAACCTGGGTGCCGTGCGCCAGATCGTATTCGCCGAGGAGAGCTTCTTCATCGAGGCCGAGGTAGCGCGCGATGGAGCGAACGAAGCCGCGATTGAACACGCCGCCGGGAAGCTTGCTCCAATCCTCGTTTTCCAGGGCTTCCAGGAAGCGGGAGCCGATGCGCGTGGCCGCGGTAATCTCCTCCAGCGTGACTTCGCGAAGCTCGCGCTCACGCTTCAGACGTTCTCCGAAATTTCCCCTGGCCATGCTGTGTCCCTGTAGAGGAGAGTGTAACAGCGACGGAGGACTGGACCTATCCGCGGGGAGCGCAAAAAAAGCCTCGATTCCGGGAAGGCGGAAGCGAAGGCAGACGCGGCCAAGAAAAGCGCAGTGGTGACGCGGCGTCCCTTGGGCTCACTATAGGTGGGGTAGGGGGAAGTGTCAAACAGGGAGGGGAAAAGGGAGGCACACGGCGTGTTTCTGCTTCATGCCGAGGGGTGGGTCACAAGCGGCAGGCAAGCTGTTTTGTGCGGCGGGGAGCGCTTCTGGAGATTGGGCGAATCGATGAGCCGCCGCAACGCTCATGATGAGGCATTGCTCGCAGCGTGACAGAGGTCACAGCGCATGGCGACGGAACACGCGAACCTGTTTGGAGAGCACGCAGGAGCCCTGCATGCTAGACTGGTGATTGATGCAAAGGCTGCTTATTCTCGGAATCGCGTTGATGGTCTTTGTCGCTGGCCTGGTGCCGCTGTCGGCCTGTGCGTTGCTTTCTTCCAGACCAGCGGAGTGTGTGCAGGCGATGTCCCAATCGCCATGCAACCACATGCAGCCACCCGATGAAAGGGCGCGACTCTCCGGCGGTTCGGATAGGTCGTGCTGCACCACCTCCCAAGCTCCACTCCCGGAAATGCAGTACAAGGCGGCTGATGTTAGCCCGGCGACCACGATCACGGTAACTAGCAACTTGATTGTGGTTACGCCCAGCAGTTCCTTAACTACGCTCTCAGTTGTCGAGAATCCCTCACCACCCTCGTTGCAATCCCTCCTCTGCACCTTCCTGATCTGAATCAGTCCTGATCGCGGCTCACTGCGCGCACGAGTGTCTCTGTGCGCCCCGCTCCAAAGTCTCTGATTACAAGCATTGAGCGAAATCGGCTCTGGGCTCAATACCGCGAAAGGACTGTTTATGAAGTTCGCTTTTGTTCGAGTTTTAGGACTTTTTCTCCTTGTATTTGCAGCATGGAGCGTCCGAGCTCAGAACGTCCCGGCCGTCGAACCCGCGAAGCTCGCGGACCTTTTGACCGAGGCGGAAAAGAGCAATCCTCAGATACAGGCGGCGCGGCACGCCTGGGAATCGGCGAAGCAGGTTCCAACACAGCTCTCAACTCTGCCGGACCCCCAAGTCGTGTTGCAGCAGATGAACGTGGGTAGTCCGCGCCCATTTGCGGGATACACCAACAGCGACTTCGCGTATTTCGGCGTGGGCTTTTCGCAGGACCTTCCCTATCCGGGAAAACTGCGGCTTCGCGGTGAAATTGCAGAGAAGGACGCGGACGTTACTCAGCGGAAAGTGGAGTCGGTCCGGCGCGCGGTACTGGCGGCCGTGAAGATGACCTATTTCCAATTGGGCTATCTAGCCAAGCGGCAGAAGATTCTCGATGAAGATGGGCAACTCCTGCAACAGGTCGAACAGGCGTCGGAATCCCGCTACCGGAGCGGTCTGGGGAATCAACAGGATGTTTTACAGGCGCAACTTGAACGCACCAAACTGCTGCGGGAAATTTCCATGAATCAATTGGAGTTCGGCAAAGTTCAGTCGGAATTGAAGAGTCTCCTCAATCTCTCACAGTCTTCCGCAGACATTGCAACGGCCGAACTGTCCGAGAGCAAACCTGCCTACAACTTCGATCAGTTGCTGACCGAGGCGAAAGCCAACAATCCCGACCTCGCCGGAATGCAGAAGATGGTGGAGCGCCAGGGATTGCAAGTAGACCTCGCGAAGAAGGATTTTTATCCCGATTTCAATGTGCAAGGCATGTGGCAGCGCACAGACCCATCGCAGTTCCGCGCCTACTACCAATTTACCGTGGGCATGCGCATTCCGATTTATCGCAGCCGCCGCCAGCGCCCGGAATTGGCCCAAGCCGAGTCCGACCGGGATCGCGCGAAAAGCGAATATGAAATGCAATCGCAACAAACGGCCTTCCAGCTTCGCCAGCAATTTCTCAGTGCGGAGAAATCGGAGGAGCTGCTGAAGATTTATCGCGAAGGCTTGATCCCTCAAGCGCGGGCCGGGCTGCAGGCCGGCATGGCCGCCTATCAATCCAACCGCCAGGACTTTCAGGCCCTACTCGCATCTTTCCTCGATGTTCTGAAGTTGGACGAAGAATACTGGCAGACGCTTTCCGAACACGAGACCGCGTTGGCGCAGATGGAAGAAGTGACTGGAGTGACGCTGCGCTGAAACGCGCCGCAGAGGAACAATCCCATGAAAAACTATCGAATCGCCTTCCTCATCGCGCTTGTTGCGAACTTGGCCTTGGCAGCAGTCCTGGCGGGTTTCTGGTGGCGCTCACATCATCCCGCAACGGCGAAAAGCGCCGCCACACCCGCTTTCAATCCCGCAGCGCAGCCGGAACTGAACAATGCTCCCGCGCCGGCGCAAGCGTCGGCGGAGACGCCGCTCTCTCCTATCCAGCTTTCGCCGGAACGTTTGCAGTCGATTGGCGTGAAGTTCGGGGTGGTGTCGCGAAAGGACCTGAAGGATACCATTCGCACCACGGGAACTGTTGCCATTGACGAAAGACGTCTCTCTTACGTCCAGACGCGCATTTCCGGCCACATCGAAAAGGTTTTTGCGGATGCCACTTACCAGTTCGTAAGGAAAGGCCAGCCGTTGTTTACCATCCATAGCCCGGAACTTGTCTCCGCGGAACGCGAATATCTACTTGCCAAACAAAATGCGCAAAACCTTTCGCAGAGCACGGTGCCCGGCGTGGCCACGGGAGTTGCCTCTTTGCTCGAATCTTCCCGGGAACGCCTGTCGCAATGGGACATCCCCCCACAGGAAATTGCCCGCCTGGAAACCACGGGAGAGGTCGAAGAGACCCTGGAAATCCGCTCACCAGTTTCCGGTTACATCACCGAGCGCAACGCTCTCCCGAACTTGATGGTTCAGCCGGATACGCGGCTCTATACGGTTGCTGACCTCTCGACGGTTTGGGTCCTTGCTCAGGTTTTCCAGAATGACTTGGGGCGCATCAAGGTGGGCGCTCCCGCCTCGCTCACCGTCGATTCTTATCCCGGCCGCGTCTTCCAGGGAAAAGTGGATTTTATTTATCCCGATGTGGACATGACCACCCGCACCGCACGTGCCCGTTTGGTTTTTTCAAACTCGCGCATGACTCTGTCTCCCGGCATGTTTGTTAATGTCAGCCTGGAAGTGAATTTAGGAAAGCAACTGACCATCCCAGTGAGCGGAGTATTGCAGTCGGGAACGCGGCAGATTGTTTTCGTGGATCGCGGCAGCGGTTACCTGGAGCCGCGCGAGGTGCAACTCGGCCCTCAAGCCGGAGAGGAGTACATCGTTCTGAAGGGACTGCAAACGGGGGAGCGCATCGTCACCTCGGCAAACTTCTTGATCGATTCGGAAAGCCAGCTGCAAGCCGCAATTGGTTCGTATGCCGCTCCGCCTCCTGGTGCGCCCGCGACACAGCCTACGGGCAATTCAACCTCCCAGACAGCGGTGCAAATCGATTTCTCCACCGAGCCGCAAACTCCGCACAAAGGAACAAACATTTATCGAGTCAAGTTGACCGCAACTGACGGCTCAGCCGTTACCGGCGCTCAGGTCAGCGTTCGCAGCTACATGGCGGGTATGCCGGAAATGGGAATGGCAGCCAAGAATGTCGTCACGTCTCTCAGTGAAAAAGGCGGCGGCATCTACGAAGGCCAGTTGACGCTTGAGAGCGGAGGAACGTGGAAGGTCACCGTCACAGCCAGTAAGAACGGGGCGGTCCTCGCAACGAAGCAGCTCAGCTTGCAGGCGCAGGGAGGCATGTAGCCATGATCTCCCGCGTCATTGACTGGTGCGCGAACAATCGCTTCCTGGTTTTCACAGGAACACTCTTGCTTCTCCTCGCCGGAATCTGGTCGCTCAAAAACATTCCCCTTGATGCTCTGCCAGACATTTCCGACGTTCAGGTCATCGTTCACGTTCCCTGGGAAGGTCAGCCTCCCGACATCATCGAAGACCAAGTTACCTATCCCATCGTCTCCACTCTCCTCGCTGCTCCCCACGTGAAGGCTGTCCGCGCGCAAACCATGTTTGGTGATTCCTACATCTTCGTGGTTTTTGAAGACGGCACGGACCTTTATTGGGCGCGCTCCCGCGTACTCGAATACATCCAGCAACTCCAAGGTGTCTTGCCGAAAGATGTGTCTCCCATGATTGGACCTGACGCTACCGGAGCCGGCTGGGTCTATGAATATGCCGTCATTGACCGCTCCCACCGCCACAGCCTTGCCGAATTGCGCAGCCTGCAGGACTGGTATCTCCGTTTTCAGCTCGAAACCGTTCCTGGTGTGGCGGAAGTTGCATCCATGGGCGGGTTCGTTCGCCAGTATCAAGTGAATCTGGACCCTAATAAGCTTCGCGCTTACAACATTCCTCTTGCCACAGTGATTGACCGGGTGCGTGACTCCACCAATGAAGTCGGCGGCCGCGTCCTTGGAGATGGCGGGCGCCCGCTACATGATTCGCGGTTTAGGCTATCTGCGCTCGCTGCAGGACCTGGAAAGCGTGCCCGTCATAACGAAGAATGGCACGCCCGTCTTGATACGCGATCTAGGCACTGTCGCCTTCGGCCCCGATATTCGCGAAGGAGTTGTGGAATGGAACGGGGAAGGCGAAGTCGTCGGCGGAATCATCGTGATGCGCGACGGCATGAATGCTCTCACGGTCATCGACGGCGTTAAGAAAAAACTCGCCGAGATAAAGCCTGCACTCCCCGCGGGCGTCGAGATCGTCTCCGGATATGACCGCTCGGGCCTGATTCACGATTCCATCCATACGCTGCAGCGGGATCTTCTTCTCGAAGTGGCCATCGTCAGCTTTGTGACCATCGCCTTCCTGTTTCACTTTCGGTCCGCCTTGATTCCCATTCTGGCGCTGCCCATCGCCGTTGTCGCCTCTTTCATCCCCATGTATTTCCTGCACGTCAGCTCGAACATCATGTCTCTGGGTGGTTTGGCGCTCGCCATCGGCGTCCTGATCGATGCCAGTATCGTCATGGTGGAAAACGGGCATCGCCATTTGTCGGAACACCCATCGTCTGCGCCAGGATCGGGTATCGTACTGTCCGACAACGAGAGAAGAAACATTCTGCTCGGCAGCGCGAAACAGGTAGGCCCGGCGATCTTCTTTTCCCTTGCTGATCATCCTCGTCTCGTTCTTCCCTGTTTTTCTGCTTGAAGCCCAGGAAGGCAGGATGTTTCGCCCGCTCGCCTGGACAAAAACACTCTCCGTGGGCTTTTCCTCGATTCTTGCCATCACCCTCGTTCCCGTTCTGATGGTCATTTTCATCCGCGGCCATCTTCGCCCTGAATCAGAGAATCCCTTCTCACGGTGGACTAAGGCTCTCTATCTGCCGGTGCTCCGCTTCTGCCTGCGCTACCGGAAAACGACGCTGCTTCTCAATCTCCTCTTTCTGGTGGTCACTTTTCCTCTTGCCTGGCGCATCGGCAGCCAGTTCATGCCGCCGCTGTATGAGGGCTCTTCTCTGTATATGCCGACCGCTCTCCCCGGCATTTCCATCACGCAGGCCTCGACGCTTCTTCAGGAGCAAGACCGCATCATCAAATCCTTCCCCGAGGTGGAAAGTGTCTTTGGCGCCGTGGGCCGCTCCGACAGTCCCACGGACAACGCTCCCCTGGACATGTACGACACCACCATCATGCTCAAGCCGCGCGAACAGTGGCGCCCGGGACATGACCTACGAAAAATTGATCCGCGAGATGGACGAGAAGCTCCAGTTTCCAGGCCTGACAAACACTTGGACCATGCCCGTTCAGAACCGGCTGGACATGGAGTTGACGGGCATCAAGACGCCGGTGGGACTCAAGATCCAAGGGCCAAATGTGGAAGAGATTCAACAAGCGGGGACGCAAGTACAGCAGATATTGGGCGGCATTCCGGAACTCCGCTCTGTATTTGCCGAACGTGTTGCGGAGGGCTTCTACATCAATGTCGAAGTGAATCGCCTCGAAGCGGCGCGCTACGGGCTGACCGTGGGGGATGTACATCGCGCCGTGACCTCCGGCATTGGCGGCGAAAACGTCGCCGAAAATGTGGAGGGACGGCAACGGTATCCCATCAACGTCCGCTACAGCCGGGACTTTCGAGACAACATCGAGGAACTCAAGCGCGTGGTAATTTCCACTCCCACCGGTGCGCAAATTCCGATCGCGGAAGTTGCCAAAGTCTATTTCAGCCGGGGCCCTGCCATGATTCGCGATGAGGATGGATTGCTCACGGGCTATGTCTACCTGGACCTGGCGACCAAGGACTACGGCGGATTCGTTGACAAAGCGGACCGCCTGCTGCGCGAAAAACTCAAACTGCCGCCCGGGTATACCTACAAATGGTCCGGCGAATACGAATTCGAGCTGCGCGCAAAATCGCGCCTGAAAATCATCGTGCCCATCGTGTTCTTCGTGATTTTCCTGCTCCTCTACATGGTCTTTCATTCGGCAACCGAAGCTGCGGTCCTCATCTTCCCCACCTTTTATGCCATGACTGGAGGACTCATCCTTCAGTATTGGCTGGGATACAACTTTAGCGTCGCCGTTTGGGTTGGCTACATCGCGCTGTTCGGAATTGCCGTGGAAACGGGCGTCGTCATGGTGGTTTATCTCCACGAATCGCTGGACAAGCGGCTCGCTTCGGGGATTCCGCTTAAACATGAAGACATCGAAGCTGCGGTCATTGAGGGGGCAGTCCAGCGTTTGCGGCCAAAACTGATGACCGTCACCGCCGTTCTCGCCAGTCTCATGCCCATCCTGTGGGAGAGCGGCATCGGTTCGGATGTGATGAAGCCGATTGCAGCGCCAATCGTCGGCGGCATGATCACCTCCACCATCCACGTTCTCATCCTCGTGCCCGTCTTTTTTGCATTCATGAAAGAACGCGCGCTGCGTCGTGGGACCCTGGATTCTTCCTCTGCCTCGAGCAAAGTGTAGCCCAAGGAAATCGAGTGGTTCTTCCGTTTGGGGGCAGGGGGCCGACGCCTGATGAGGCGGATCAGCGGCCTTCTCATGGAAGCGATCGCGCCGCCACCTGGAGAACCGAGCGCTGAACTAGAGTCGCGCCAGGGCCAATTGGGAGGCCAGACGAGTTGGTCAGACAAGCTTGCCAGGAGCGTCGGAACCCCGGATGTGCCTGGGATGGCAAGATGGGAACGCCTGTACCACGAGCAGGTTGCGCGAGTTTTTCGGACGCGCCTATACTGGCGCAGATTGGCTGATGCAGGGATAATTGCGGGAATGGGTGTCTGAACTTGGAGTGATCCAGGGGATGGAGAAGCCTGCGAAGAGGGAATTAAACTGGAGAGACGTGCCCTAGTGAGCCTCGAGGAAATCAAACAGTTCCCGACGGTCGAACGGCGACGCAATGCCGGTTTGCCCGCAGAAAAGCGCGAAGCGGGCGAAGTGGCGGTGTTCCAGGAGTTGGGGAAAGCGCTGACATCTTCGCTGCAGCTCGATCAAGTGCTGCGGACGATCATGGAGAAGATCGATGAATTCCTGAGGCCGGACAACTGGTCGCTGCTGCTGCTGGATGAAGCGAAGCAGGAACTCTACTTTGAGCTGGCCGTCGGGAAAGCCTCGCAGGCGCTGAAGGATGTGCGCATCAAGCTGGGGCAGGGGATTGCGGGCTGGGTGGCGCAGCACGGCGAAGTGGTGATTGTGCCGGACACGGCCAAAGATACGCGGTTCTTCGGGAAAGTGGATGAAAAGACGAAGATGGAGACGCGGTCGATCGTGGCCGTGCCGGTGAAGTTCCGCGAGACCTGCCTGGGCGTGATCGAACTGATCAATTGCGTGGGACCCGATGGATTCGACCCCAAGGACCTGAAGCTGCTGGAAGCGCTTTCGGATTTTGCGGCCATCGCGCTGGAAAATGCGCGTCACGTGAAGCGCATTCACGAGCTGACGATCAAAGACGATTGCACGTCGCTGTACAACGCGCGGCACATGGGCTTCATTCTGGATACGGAGATTTACCGGTCGCAGCGCTACAACTACGAGTTTTCCATCGTGTTCATTGACCTGGACCATTTCAAGCTGGTGAATGACACGCACGGCCACCTGGTGGGATCGCGGCTGCTGGCGGAAATTGGGGAGGCGCTGAAGACCAACTGCCGGCTGATCGATTTCGCGTTCCGCTACGGCGGGGACGAGTTCGTGATCCTGCTGCCGCAGACGTCCAAGGAGAATGCCCTCAACGTGGCGCGCCGGCTGCACAAATTGATTCGCGAGACGGTGTGGCTGACGAAAGACGGGTTGAATACGCACATCACGCCGAGCGTGGGAGTGGCGGCTTACCCGCTCGATTCGAAGACCAAAGAGGGACTGTTGCACCTGGCCGATGAAGCGATGTACCTGGTGAAGAACACCCACCGCGACGATGTGGCCGCGGCAAACATGGGCATTTTGCCGGCGTCGAGCGAGGCCGCGGGATAAAGGGAGGAAGCAGCAAAAAAGAGGTGCGATGGAGACTCGCCCGGAATGACGGGGCGCTAAACCGGCGCTCGCTTCGCTCGAATGACGGATTGCCGAGCCGAGAAGAAAATTCAGGGACGCCAGTTTGCGCGTGGCTATACACACCCCGGGAATTCTGATTAACTGAAAACATGAAGAGAAGCGAAGCGGCGCGCTATGCGCGGTGGTCCGCCGTGGTGGCGCTGGGACTGGCGGGAATCACCTTCGGAATCTACCTGCAGCGGCAGTGGGTTGCCCATGTGGAGAAGAAGAATGCTCCGCCATCCTTGCCGGAGGACAAGGAGCGTCAATCGATTGGGCTGACCTTCTCAAAGGTGGAAGGGAATCGCACCATTTTTACGCGTGCAAGCCTCCAAGTCGACGGACTTCAAAGGCCAGAACATCAGCCTGCTGGAAGACGTGAAGATTACGGTGTTCGGGAAATCAGGCGACCGTAACGACGTGATTCACACGCATAGCTGCAATTACTCCAAAGGCGACGGGGCCATTCAATGCAGCGGCGAAGTGCTGATGGAGCTGCAGAGTGCCGCGGCCGCCGAGCGTGCCCGGCAGGAACCTTCCAGCGCCCCAAGCGTCGTGCAGAGTGGAAACCAGCGGGGTGACCTTTGAACGGGCCACGGGCCGGGCGCAGACCGTGGCCCCCGTAAAGTTTTCATTCCCGGATGGGAGAGGCGAGGGGCTGGGCGCGGTGTACTTCTCCGAAGAAGGCGTGCTGCGGCTGGTGAAGGATGCACGGTTGAACTTGCAGACCACCGCCCCGGTGGGCGGAGCGAAACCGCAGGGAGCGACGCCCCGCGAGGTTGCTGTGCGCGGAAGCAGCCTGGAATTTGGGAAAAACTCCAGGACCGTAGTGATGCAGGGACCGGTAACGGCCACGACGGAGGCGCAGCAACTGACCGCCGGGGAGCTGGTACTTATACTGGACGCGCAAAACCGCGCGCAGAGCTGGTGGCGACGCCCGGGGAACTGGGCGAGCTACCGGAGGTGACCTCGCAAAGCGCTCAAGGAAAGAACAGCCTGAAGGCGGAAAAGCTAACGTGCCATCTGACGCCGGAGCGCTGGATCCAGTCGATCGAGGCGGAAGGGAACGTCCAGGGAAGCTCACCAACGGGAACGCTTCGGGCCGAACGCGGCGAACTGGAAATGTGGCCACGGGTGAATCAAGCGAAGCTGCTGACGTTGCGAGGTAACGTGCTGCTGCAAACGCAGGATGCCAAGGCGGGGACATCGCGGAACTTAAAGACGAATGCCTTGCAAATGGTGTTTCAAGGCGGACAAGAGGGGCAAGCGAGCCACCTGCAGCATGCCGAAACACTCGAACACGGTACATCCGAATGGGTCGATGCGGCGGGGGCGCATTCGAAACTGGAAGCGGACAAACTGGCGATGGACTATGGCGCTTCGGGGAAAGCGCAGTTAATGACGGCCACGGGCTCGGTGCAGACGGAGCGAGAGTTGAAGGGGCGGCCCACACAAACGGCCAGTGCCTCGCGAGGGACCGTCAAGTTGGAGCCGACGGGGGAATGGTCGCAGATGAATTTGCAGGGCAGCGTGCACCTGAAGGAAGCCGATCGCACGGCCGAGGCGCAGCAAGGGGAGTTTGCCAGGGCCGCACAGACCGCGGTGTTGACCGGCCAGGCCGTGGTGCGGGACGCCAGCAGCGAGACGCGGGCGCCAAAGATCACTTTTTGGCAGGCCACGGGGGATGTCGAGGCGGAGGGCGGCGTGCGCTCGACGGACTTCTCAGGGCAGACCGGCACGATGCACCTGAGCAGTTCGCTGCCCGCGAATATTACCGCTGATCACTTGCAGGGCAATTCGAAAACGGGGCGCGCGCTGTATACGGGCCATGCGCGGCTATGGCAAGGGCCGTCTGTACTGGAGGCGGATTCGATCGAGTTGTTGCGAGGGACGCGAGTCATGAACGCGGTGGGCAAGGTCCGGGGCGTGTTTCAGCAGGAGACGACCGGGCCTACGGCGAGTGGGCCGGCGGCGAAGAAACAACCGGCGCTGTGGCATGTCAGCAGCGGGACACTCACCTATTGGGACGCGGAGAGCCGCGCGCACTTGGAGAAAAATGTGGTGGTGCAATCGGAGGACCAGCGCATGCGGGGGCCGCTCCTGGATCTCTTCTTCACTCACGGGGAGGGCAACGAGGGCACGTCCCAGATCAGCCGGGCGGTCGGCACCGGGGGCGTGATCGTGGAACAAGGGGATCGGCGGGGCACGGCGGAGAAGGGCGTGTACACCGCGGCGGACCAAAAATTCGTGTTGAGCGGAGGAAAACCC
>CAWADS010000034.1:0-52655 GCA_963780785.1 Candidatus Acidiferrales bacterium | reverse complement strand
GACGACGACGGTAAAGATCGCGGAGAAGCCGCGAGTGACGCGGTTGCCGAAGTCGCACCGATTTGTTGATACCCAAGGTGAGTTACCTGGACCGGAAGGTGCGGCTGGTGCCGGATTTGCGCGAGGTGTGGGGTTATGTGAATCCGTACATGCTCTATGGAAGGCACATGGGGTATCGCGGGGACTTCGAGAAACATTTGGCGTCGCGGGAAGCCAAGGCGGGCAGCTGTTCAACGAGATGGAAGAAGTGAAGCGCGAGGCCGCGACATTTATGAAGGTGCGCGCGGTGTGGCAGTTTTTTGAGGCGGAAGCGGAGGGCGAGGCGCTGCAGTTGTTTGCGCCGGGCGGCGTCGAACCCGTGCATACGTGGAAGTTCCGCCGGCAGAAGATTGGGGATCAATTGTGCTTGAGCGATTACGTGCTGCCTGCGCGTGATGGTCAGAGAGATCACGTGGCCGTGTTTGTGGTGACGGCGGGCGAGGGCGTGCGGGAACGCGCGGAGAAGGCCAAGCACGACGGATATTATTTCAAGTCGCATGGATTGCAGGCCCTGGCGATCGAGACGGCGGAAGGCTGTGCGGAATGGCTGCACCGGCGAATCCGCGAGGATTGGGGATTCCCCGATCCGGCGGAGATGACCATGGCGCAGCGGTTTACGTCGCGGTATCGCGGGAAGCGTTACAGCTTTGGCTATCCGGCTTGCCCGGAATTGGAGTACCAGGCGGGGATTTGGAGTTTGCTGCGGCCGGAAGAGATCGGCGTGCAGTTGACGGAAGGATTCATGATGGACCCGGAAGCGAGCGTGAGCGCGCTGGGGTTTCAGTATCCGGATTGCACGTATTTCATTGTGGGGGAGAGCGAGGAACAGTCCCTCTCCAGTTCTGCAAAATCAGAAACCCCAAGACCCACCCTCCCGATCCGCCCAACCGAGGATAGGGCATCCTCCGCGTCGCTATGCTTCGCGGGAATTGCGAAAACGCTATTTTGGCCAAGGATGTGCCGACGCGGAACTTTTGCATGACCGTCGGCGCTAATTTCGAAATCCGGCACTTCTCCCACGTGAGTTCGCCTCATTTCATTCGAAAATGCCCGCGCTAACTCTCTGATTCTGCGTGCCATTCCCATATCGGGATAAATTTGCTCATATTCGAATACTTGTTGGTTATATATATATTTAATACTGTCGGCGCGCCGACAATTCTCCGCTCCCGCCGATATTGGCTCCCGCAATTCTCCAGGCATCTCCCCCTGGCCTTCGATGTGTCGAGAAATGTGCGGCTCTTATACGTCGCGAATAAGATCTGCCGCACCTACGGCGCTCGGGGTTCTAAGGGATTCTGGTCCCAGCCCTGACGGGCTGGGCTAAGTTGTGACGCGCCTACGGTGCTGGACCAGGAGAGTGCCAACGGCCATCGCGAGGCGGCAGTCTAGCCACGATCCCTCCGCTCCGGCCCGCAAACAGCGCGGGCCTCCGGTCGGGATGACAAGGAAGGCGGGCCCGCAAACGGCGCGGGCCTGCGGTCCCTCCTGCGGCGGGCAGGCGGGATGACAATATGGGGTGGGGTAGGGGGTGGGTGGATTGGCGCAGGGTGGGGTGGGGGTTGGGTCGCTATTCTCAGGACGGCTAGCTGGAGTGGGTAATTCCCTTCCTTGGGCCTCCATAAGTCTTTTAAATGGAGACCATTACTGAAACGACATGGCCGGTGTGGGTGGCTTTCGGCTTGCAGGCTTCTTGACTGTAATAGACGTACTTCAACACCTGGGCCTTCCTTGCTTAATGGTCCCTTGAGACTCCTCGCCGGAGGTAATTTTATGCAACAACGAATCGTGATTCTAGGAGCAGCAGGCCGCGATTTTCACAATTTCAACGTGTGCTACCGGGAGGATCCCTTGAGCCACGTGGTGGCGTTCACGGCAACACAAATACCGGACATAGCCGGAAGGAGATACCCGGCGGAAATGGCCGGACCGCTGTATCCAGAGGGAATACCGATTGTGCCCGAGGAGGAGCTGGAGCGATTGATCCGGGAAGAGAAAGTGAACGTGGCGGTGTTTTCGTACAGCGACGTAGCGCACGTGAAGGTGATGAACCTGGCGTCGCGAGCGCTGGCCGCGGGGGCGGATTTTCAGATGTTGAGCGCGGAGCGAACGATGCTGCCGGCGACGGTGCCGGTGGTGTCGATTTGCGCGACGCGGACGGGTTGCGGGAAGAGCCCGGTATCGAGGCGCGTGGCGGAACTTTTGAAGGAGGCGGGGCTGAAGACGGTGGCGATCCGCCATCCGATGCCATACGGGAATTTGCGGAAGCAGCGCGTGCAACGATTTGCGGAAATGGCGGACCTGGACCGCGAGCAGTGCACGATCGAGGAAAGAGAAGAGTACGAGCCGCACGTAAAGAGCGGAACAATTGTGTATGCGGGAGTGGATTACGCGGCGATCGTGGCGGAAGCGGAGAAGGAAGCGGACGTGATCATCTGGGACGGCGGGAACAACGATACGCCGTTCGTGTTTCCGGACCTGGAGATCGTGGTGGTGGACCCGCACCGCGCGGGGCATGAAGTGCTGTACCACCCGGGCGAGGTGAACCTGCTGCGGGCGAACGTGGTGGTGATCAACAAGGTGGACTCGGCGCGGCCGGAAATGGTCGAGATTGTACGGCAAAACGTGCGGCAGCGGAATCCGAAAGCGGAGATCATCGAGGCAGATTCGCTGGTGAAGGTGGAAGAAGCGGAAAAGCTGCGCGGGGCGCGCGTGCTGGTGATTGAAGACGGGCCATCGCTGACCCACGGAGAGATGGCGCTGGGCGCGGGCGTGATTGGCGCGCGGAGAGCGGGAGCGACGCTGGTGGATCCGCGACCGTATGCGGTGGGAAGCATTCGGGATACGTTCGTGAAGTTCCCGCACGTGGGCGCGCTGCTGCCGGCAATGGGCTACAGCGAAAAGCAACTGGCGGACCTGCAGGAAACGATCCGGCGGACGCCATGCGACTTTGTGCTGATCGCGACGCCGATCGATTTGCGGCACGTGGTGGCGATCGGGCAGCCTTCGCTGCGGGTGACGTATGAAGTGGCGGAGCGCGGAAAGCCGACGCTGGCGGAAGTGATACGGCGCTTCGTGCAGAAGGAAGTGGAAGTAAAGGTGGAATAATAGGAGACACGCATGTACCGCAAACGTCTAGGCGCCATGCCGACAATAACGCCGTGGCATCTGAAGCCCGCGCTAGGAGCGCATAAGCGGGATTTCCTGTCGTTGCATGACCTCACGATCACGGAAATGGAAGGACTGCTGAAGCTGGCGGCGGAAGTAAAAGCGCATCCGAAGACGTTCACGACGGCGTTGCAGGGAAAGATGGCGGCACTGATATTCGAGAAACCATCGCTGCGGACGCGGGTGACGTTTGAAGTAGGATTCGAACAACTGGGCGGCCACGCGGTGTACCTGGCGCCGGGAGATATCGGGCTGGGGAAGAGGGAGAGCGTGGGCGACGTGGCGCGGAATCTATCACGGTGGGTGGACGTGATGATCGTGCGCACGTTTTCGCATCAGTTGCTGGAAGAGTTGGCGCACGAAGCGCGCGTGCCGATTATCAACGCGTTGACGGACCTGCTGCACCCGTGCCAGGCCGTGGCCGACCTGCTGACGATTCGGGAAGCCAAGGGAGAATTGAAGGGGCTGCACCTGGTGTACGTAGGAGATGGAAACAATGTGGCGCTGGCGCTGGCGCACGCGGCGGGAAAAGTGGGCATGAACTTCACGATGGTGTGCCCGCCGGGCTACGAACCGAATCAGGACATACTGACGGAAGCGCGGGCGGACGCTTCGAGCACCGGTGCGGAGATCCGCGTGGTGCAAGACGCGAAGGAAGTGATAGGAACGGCGGACGCGGTGTACACGGATGTATGGACGAGCATGGGGCAGGAAAAGGAGAGCGAAGAGCGGCGGCGGAATTTTGCGGGGTATCAGGTGAACGAAAACTTGATGGACCTGGCGCCGGCGGACGCGTTGTTCATGCATTGCCTGCCGGCACATCGCGGAGAGGAAGTGACGGACGAGGTGGTGGACGGGTTGCAGTCGGTAGTGCTGGAACAGGCGGAGAACCGGCTGCACGCGCATAAGGCGATATTGTTGGCGCTGATGGCGGGACAGGAAGAGGAGCACGGGAAGAAGTAGCGTTTGGTGGTTAGGGATTGGGCGGGTGCAGGGAAAAGCAGATCCTTCCGCTCCGGAGCGCAAACGGCGCGGTCCTCCGGGCGGGTGGCATTTTGGAGTGGCTGAAGAAAAAGCGCCGGCCTCAGAAGGCGGCCGCTACGAAGGCTTCGTGGGTAGTTAGTGGTGAGAAGGATGCGGGTAGTGCGATGAAAGCGATTGCGGTGATAGCGATTGGCGGGAACTCGTTGACGCGGGAAAACGAGCGCGGCACGTTTGAGGAGCAGCAGGCGCACGCGCGGGAAACGTGTGAAGGAATCGTCGCGGTGCTGCAAAAGGGCTACCGCGTGGTGGTGACGCACGGGAACGGCCCGCAAGTGGGCGAAGCGCTGCTGCGATCGGAGAGGGCGCAGGAGGCGGGAGCGCCGCAGCACCTGGACGTTTGCGGGGCCGAGACCGAAGGGGCGATGGGCTACCTGCTGCAACAGACGCTGGACAACACGCTGTATGAAAAAGGGATGCCGCAAAAAGTGGTGAGCCTGATCACGCAGGTGATCGTGGACGCGGATGATCCGGCGTTTTTGCGGCCGGACAAACCGATCGGACCGTTTTATCAGAGAGAAGAGGCGGAACAGCGGCGCGACCAGTTTGGCTGGAAAGTGGTGGAAGACGCGGGGCGAGGCTGGCGGAGGGTGGTGGCTTCGCCGCACCCGCGAAGAATTTATGAAATTGAGGCGATCCGGGCGTGCCTGGATGCGGGGTTTGTGGTGATTGCGGCGGGCGGCGGCGGAATCCCGGTAGTGCGGCGTGCGGGGCGGCTGCACGGCAGTGAGGCGGTGATTGACAAGGACCGCTGCTCGGCGCTGCTGGCGAGGGATATCGAAGCGGATCTGCTGCTATTTTCTACGGGCGTGAAGCACGTTTATTTAAATTACGGGAAGGACGACGCGCGGCCGCTGTTTCATGTGAGCTGGGCGAAGGCGCATGAGTACTTGATGGGCGGCGAGTTCCCCGCAGGGAGCATGGGACCGAAAGTGGAAGCGGCGCTGGCGTATCTGGAGACGGGGGGAAAGCGCGCGTTGATCACGGCGCCGGAGAGCATCGGGTTGGCGCTGGGCGGTTCGGAAGGGACGGAGATTTTGCCGCCGCTGGGGGTGATGGACGATACGGTGGCGGTGCGATGAGTATGTAATGATGTGGAAGCACGGATGGCAATGAACTGAAGTACGTGGGAAAACTCAACCAGGGAAAAGGCGGGCATGTACAGAATCTTGGAGGCGGAATTCATAGCGCCGGGGATCAAGCGGTTTGTGATCGATGTCCCGAGGATCGCGAAGAAACACCAGGCGGGGCAGTTTGTGATCTTGCGGTTGCATGAGAGGGGCGAACGCATCCCGATCACGATTGAGAGTTCGGACCGCGAGAAAGGAACGATCCGGATTGTGGTGCAGGCCGTGGGGAAGACGACGCATGAGTTGAATGCGATGGAGAAGGGCCAAGCGATACTGGACGTGGTGGGGCCGCTGGGCAAGCCGTCGGAGATTGCAAAATATGGAACGGTAGCGGTGTTGGGAGGCGGAGTGGGAACGGCGCTGGCGTATCCGACGACCGCGGCGTTGAAGAAAGCGGGCAACCGGATATTGACGATTCTAGGAGGGCGGAGCCGGGAGCTGGTGCTGCTGGAAAAAGAGATGAGGGAAGTGAGCGACGCGCTGTACGTCACGACGGATGACGGGAGCTACGGTGAAAAGGGATTGGTGACGGACAAGCTGCGCGAATTGATCGGCAAGGGCGAGGCAATTCAACTGGTGCTGGCGGTGGGGCCGGTGCCGATGATGAAAGCGGTGGCGGACCTGACGCGGGAGCACGGGATACGGACGATCGTGAGCCTGAACCCGATCATGATTGATGGAACGGGAATGTGCGGGGGCTGCCGGGTGCTGGTGGGCGGGAAGAGTCAGTTTGCGTGCGTGGATGGACCGGAGTTTGATGCGCACCAGGTGGATTTTGGCGTGTTGATGCAGCGGAACCGGATGTACCGGGATGCGGAGAAAGAATCGCTGGAGAGATTCCAGCATGCGTGCGAAGGCGACGGGCAGGGCGGGACGTGCAGGAGCAGAATGGCGGAGACTGCGCCAGTGACGATTGCGGGAGGCAAGCCGTGAGCCCGGCGAAGGAAGTATCCGCGAATCCGGTGCCGATGAAGGAGCGGATGAAAATACCGCGGCAGGGCATGCCGGAGCAGGCCGCGGAATTGCGGGTGATGAATTTCACGGAAGTGAACCTGGGCTATTCGATGGAGCTGGCGCGGCAAGAGGCGCTGCGATGCCTGGAATGCGCGAAGCCGACGTGCGTGGACTATTGCCCGGTAGGCGTAAAGGTGAAGGAATTCGTGAAGCTGATCGTGGCGGGCGACTACCTGGGGGCGGCGGCAAAGATTCGCGAGGACAATGTGCTGCCGGCGATCACAGGGCGCGTCTGTCCGCAGGAAGATCACTGCGAGGGGTTCTGCCTGCTGCACAAAAAAGTGGATTCGCTGGGGATCGGGTATCTGGAACGGTTTGTGGCGGACTACGAGCAGAAAGCGGGCGCGCCGCCGGCAGCGAATGCAGCGCCGACGGGCAAGAAAGTGGCGATCGTGGGAAGCGGGCCGGCGGGATTGAGCGCGGCGGGCGATTTGATCCAGAGAGGCCACCAGGTACACGTGTTCGAGGCGCTGCATGAGATTGGCGGCGTGCTGGTGTACGGGATACCGGAGTTTCGTTTGCCGAAGCAGGTGATCCGCGAGCAGATCGACACGATGCGGAAGATGGGCGTGGAGTTCGAGACGAACGTGGTGGTGGGGAAGACGGTGTCGATCGACGAACTGTTTGAAGAGGAAGGCTACGACGCTGTTTTTATCGCCACGGGCGCGGGATTGCCGGTGTTTCTGAATATTCCGGGAGAGCACCTGAACGGGGTGTACTCGGCGAACGAATTCCTGACGCGGATCAACCTGATGCACGCATACGAATTCCCGCGGTATGACGAGCCGATGGTGAGTTTGCGCGGGAAGCATGTGGCGGTGATTGGCGGGGGAAACACGGCGCTGGACGCGATCCGGTCGGCGCGGCGGCTGGGGGCGGAGAAGGCGTATGTGCTGTACCGACGGAGCGAGACGGAGATGCCGGCGCGCGCGGAAGAGGTGAAGCACGCGAAACAAGAGGGCATCGATTTTCAGGTACTGACGAATCCGGTGGAATTTCTGGACGATGGGCGGGGCTGGCTGAGAGCAGCGCGGTGCGAGCGAATGGAATTGGGCGAACCGGACGCTTCGGGACGGCGGCGGCCGATTCCCATCGCCGGATCGGAGTTTGAGGTGCCGCTCTCGGTGGCCGTCATCGCGACCGGAACATCGGCGAATCCGCTGGTGCAATCGACAACGCCGGGGCTGAAGACGAACAAGCGGGGCTACATCGAGGCGGACGGCGAATCGCAGCGAACGTCGCGGAAGGGCGTGTTTGCCGGCGGCGACATCGTGACGGGAAGCGCGACGGTGATCCTGGCGATGGGAGCGGGGAGACGCGCGGCAAAAGCGATCCACGAGTATTTGAACACGGGCGCGTGGTAGTGAGAGGAAGCAATGCCGGTGGGAGACGGCTTCACGGGTTGCGGAAGAGTGCTTAACAACATTTCCTCAGGGGCTAAAGCCCAAGAAAGCCAAGGGCCTAATGTCGGAGCTAAAGCTCCGACCCCCTGACTTGCGTAGTTTTATTGCCTGTTATTTAGTAGTGCCCAGGTTGACAGTATTGGGATCTAGTTGGACGGGTAGAAGTCAGATAGGAAGTTGAACGACGTGCCTTCGAGGTCGAGGGATGCATTCGCCTCGCCTCCCCACACGCCTACGGGCCTGCAGTCTGGAGAAAACACATGTCGATACAGAAATCGGACGCGCTGGCGTATCACTTTGGCGCGCGCCCTGGAAAAATCGAAGTAACGCCGACGAAGCCGTGCCGCACGCAGAGAGACTTGAGCCTGGCGTACACGCCGGGAGTGGCGCTGCCCTGCCTGGCCATACAGCAAGAACCGCACGACGCATTCAAGTACACGGCGAAAGGAAACTTGGTGGCGGTGGTGTCGAATGGCACCGCCGTGCTGGGACTGGGGAACATCGGAGCGCTGGCCGGGAAACCGGTAATGGAAGGAAAGGGCGTGCTGTTCAAGAGATTTGCGGACGTGGATGTGTTCGATCTGGAAGTGGATTCGATGAATCCAGACGACGTCATCAAGGTGTGCCAACTGCTGGAGCCGACGTTCGGGGGAATCAACCTGGAAGACATCAAGGCGCCGGAATGTTTTTACATTGAAGAGACGCTGAAGAAAACGATGAAGATCCCCGTGTTTCACGACGACCAGCACGGGACGGCGATCATTTCGGGAGCCGCCCTGCTGAATGCGCTGGAGATCGTGGGCAAGCCGATCGGCAAGGTGCGCGTGGTGTTCAATGGAAGCGGCGCCGCGGGGATTGCGTGCGCGGAACACTATGTGCGGCTGGGAGTGAAGCACGAAAACATTTTCATGGCGGACACGAAAGGCGTGATCTACGAAGGCCGGGCCGAGGGGATGAACCCGTACAAGGCGCGGTTCGCGCAGAAGACGGAGTGGCGCACGCTGGCGGAAGCGGTGAAGGGCGCGGACGTGTTTGTGGGATTGTCCGTGAAGGGCGCCTTCACGCCGGAGATGCTGCGAACGATGGCGGCGCGGCCGATCGTGTTTGCCATGGCGAACCCCGATCCGGAGATCACCTATGACGAAGCAGTGGCCACGCGCAAGGACGTGATCATCGCCACGGGGCGCTCCGATTATCCGAACCAGGTGAACAACGTGCTGGGATTCCCGTTTATTTTCCGCGGGGCGCTGGACGTGCACGCCACGGCGATCAACGAGGAGATGAAGTTGGCGGCGACACAGGCGCTGGCGGACCTGGCGAAGGAAGACGTGCCGGATTCGGTGTGCCACGCGTATGGAGTGGAGCGCATACGGTTTGGGCCGGAGTACATCATTCCGAAACCGTTTGATCCGCGGGTGCTGGTGTGGGAAGCGTCGGCAGTGGCCCGAGCGGCGATGGAATCGGGGGTAGCGAAAGAACCGGTGAACTTGGAAGAATACCGCGAGCGGCTGGAAAGGCTGTTGGGGAAGGCGCATGAGGTGATGCGGCTGATCATTCACAAGGCGCAAAACAAACCGCAGCGCGTGGTGTTCCCGGAAGGAGAGAACGAGAAAATCCTGCGGGCGGCGCACATCCTGGTGGAAGAAAAGATCGCGCAGCCGATGCTGATCGGGAATACCGAGGTGATTCGGGCGAAGGCCGCGGATCTGACCATGGAATTGGACGAGATTCAGATCGTGGACCCAGAGACGTGGCCGAAACGCGAGGCGTACATCCAGACACTGTATGAATTGCGGCAGCGGCGCGGGGTGACGCTTTCGGAAGCACGGGAGTTGATCAACAACCGGAACCTGTTTGGGGCGGTGATGGTGCAGGTGGGAGACGCGGACGCACTGGTGGGAGGCGAGACGCATCACTTTCCGGACACGATCCGGCCGGCGCTGCAGGTGATCAAGCCGCGGCAGGGACTGCACAAGGTCTCCGGATTGTATGCGCTGGTGACCAAGCGCGGCGACATGTATTTCCTGGCGGATTGCACGGTGAACATCGAGCCGAGCGCCGAGGATCTGGCGGAGATCGCGCTGTGCGCGGCAGAAACGGCGAGGCGGTTCAATGTGACACCGCGTGTGGCGATGCTGTCGTTTTCCAACTTTGGCAGCACGCCACACCCGCTGACAGAGAAGGTGCGGCAGGCCGTGCAACTGGTTCACAAAGCCGATCCGGCACTGATGATCGACGGAGAGATGATGTCGGATACGGCGGTGGTGCCGGAAATCATCGCGGAGACGTACGCGTTTTCGAGCTTGCGCGGGGGAGCAAATGTGCTGATCTTCCCGGACCTGACTTCGGCGAATACCTGTTACAAGCTGCTGGCACGAATCGGCGGCGAGGAAACGATTGGACCGATCCTGATGGGGATGTCCAAACCAGTGCACGTGCTGCAGCGTGGAGCGGAGGTCGAGGAGATTGTCAACATCGCGGCGATTGCGGTGGTGGATGCGCAAGAGACGGAAGTGCGGAACAACGGCGGGGCGGGAAAGAAGGGGAGTAGCGCGGTGGAGGATGGGGCCAAGGTACAGGTGCAGACCCTCCATTTGTCGTGAGGGATTCCAGGAAGAACAGACAGTGCGCTATAGAACCCGCAAGGATTTCCGTGTGCGAGGATAATGGTGGCCGATCTAAAGATCGGCCACTTCGACTTTAGACCCGAGAGCACAGTCCCTTCGCGGCTCAGGGCAAGCAGGAGTGATTGTGCCACTGGAAGATTTAAGTTCGGAAAAAGCATCGAGTTGAGAGGGTGGACGGAGTGCCAGCCTCCCAGAAATATGCGCGTGGCTTTGGGATGCCAGCGGAGGATGAAGGGCGATGAGCGAAGCGGAGAGGAAATCGCTGCCGAGTAATGCGTATCGGAGCCTGGAACCCGGCGAAGTGTACCAGCCGGTGGTGGGGGCGGACGCAAAAGAGCCGGAGCTGACGTTGCGCTCGGTGGGGTGGGGCGTGTTGCTCTGCGTGATCTTCACGGTGGCGGCGGCGTATTCGGGGCTGAAGGTGGGCCAGGTGATGGAATCAGCCATCCCGATTTCGATCCTGGCGATTGGGCTGGCGCGGCTGTACAAGCGGCGATCCAGCTTGCTGGAAAACGTGATCATCACAGGGATTGGAGGAGTGGCAGGCGGAGTGGTGGCGGGAGCGGTGTTTACGGTGCCGGCGCTGTACATCTTGCATTTGAATCCGCACCCAGTGCAGACGATTTTCATTTGCCTGGCGGGCGGCTGCCTGGGAGTGATGTTTCTGATTCCCTTGCGGCGATACTTCGTGCGCGAGCAGCACGGGCTACTTCCCTACCCTGAAGCCACGGCGATCACGGAAGTGCTGGTGACGGGAGAAAAGGGCGGATCGCAGGCGAAGCTGCTGCTGCAGGCGACAGCGATCGCGGGCGTGTACGATTTTTTCGTAACAACATTTCAGGTGTGGAAGGAGTACGTGGATTTCCAGTTTGTGCCGGTGATCCGGATGCTGAATGAGCGGGCGCGGATGGCGCTGAGCTTCGATGCCGTGGGATTCATCCTGGGGCTAGGGTATGTGATCGGACTGCGCAGCTCGATGATCCTGTGCGCGGGGGGACTGCTGTCGAATCTGGTGCTGGTGCCGCTGATCTGGTTCGTGGGTAGCCATCTGGACAGCGCGGTGTACCCGGCGGCGATTCCGATTGCGAAGATGACGGCGGTGCAGATCTATCGGAACTACGTGCGGTTTGTGGGCGTGGGGGCGATTGCCACGGCGGGGATATTCGGGATCGTGAAGTCGCTGCGGGTGGTGGCGGGTTCGTTCGGGATTGCGCTGCGGGTATTCCGGAAGGGCGAGGTGGCGGCGGCGGAACGTACGGATCGCGACATTTCGATGACCACGATTCTTGCGGGAGTCGTGATTGGCGCGATTGGCGTGGCGTTGTTGTTGGGGAGTATGCGAGTGTCGTTGACGGTGTTGGCGGCGGGATTGTTGCTGACGCTGGTGTTTTCATTTTTCTTTACGTCGGTGGCCGCGAACGCGATTGCAACAACGGCGCGGAATCCAGTCTCCGGGATGACGATGCTGACGATCATTTTGTCGTCAGCGGTGCTGCTGCGATTCGGGCTGAGCGGGACGACCGGGATGTTTTTTGTGATGGCGATTGCGGGAATGGTGTGCACGGCGCTTTCCATCTCCGGGCAAACGATCACGGACTTGAAGACGGGATACTGGCTGGGGTCAACGCCGGCGGCACAAGAGAAAGTGAAATTCCTGGGAGTGATCGCAGCGGCGATTTTTGCCGGGTTAACGATCGTGATGCTGGCGCGAACTTTCCAGTTTGGAGAAGCGGCGGCGGGAGACTTGCGGCCGGTGCTGGCGTCGCCGCAGGCATCCATCATGAAAGCGCTGGTGGAAGGATTCATGAGCCACCAGCCGATCGCGTATCTGCTATTTGGAACGGGAGCGATGATCGCGGTGATCCTGGAGATGCTGGGGCAGCCATCGTTGATTTTCGCGCTAGGGATGTATTTGCCGCTGGAGCTGAATACGCCGGCGCTGGTGGGAGGGTTTTTGTCGCATTTGCTGAACAAGCGCGCAGACAAGGCGGGCGGCGAGACGGGGGAGCGAGTGAGGTCACGTGGCGTGGTGATTGCATCGGGACTGATGGCAGGCGGAGCGTTGGGCGGAGTGCTGGGAGCGGCGCTGCGGCTGGCGCCGGGGTACCGCGAAGAACTGATCCATACGCCGTTCTATGAAAATGAAATGATTTCGCAAATTGTGTCGGCGGTGTTTTTCGTGGGGCTGTGCCTGTATGTGTGGTTTGGAGCGCTGCGAAAGGGGAAGGAGATCTAATGGACCAATTGGGAAAGTACGTGGCGGACGCAATTTTGGGGATCGACACATTGTGGGGTGGCGATGTGATGTGCGCGAGCGGCACGGGGCGATTTATTGCGGACTCCTGGTTTTCGGATGAGGCGCTGCCGGGGGCGTACACGATTCCCGCAGCGGCGCGCATACGGGAATCGGGGGGAGTGGCGTCGAAGGATGTGGACCGCAAAGCGATTGAGGAGTATTTGCAGCAGATCGACATTCAAGGGGCGATTGTGGGAATTCGCGCAGAAGGAGGAAAGACGGAGAGTTTGCGCGGATCGTATCTCGCGGGACTGGCCGCGTCGCTGGAGGCGATGTGGAAGCTGGCGATGGAGACGGTCGGCAAAGGGGAGCCGGTAAGCTACGAGAATTGCGTGAAGGCTTCCACGGGACGCGCGCCGGAGCCATCGAAGCCGGAAAGAAAACGGGAACGCGTGGCGGAGTTGCTGGGGCGGGCGGGTTATTTGAAGGACGGCGCCGAGGGAGTGTTGAAGGCGGTGGATGAGTGGCGGCAGGAGCGCACGGCGCCGATGGCGTCGGTGCGGCGGCTGAGCGCGGGGTTCATCGCGCACTACGACAAGCTGTGCGAGACGCATCTGATGCCACATCTGCCGAAGGAACTGGCGGGAGTGCCGCGGGCGAACATCGAGTTTCTGCCGATCAAGGATGCGTGGTTTTCGGGTTCGATGAATTACCTCGGGCGGGCGCGAAAGGCGGACGGCAAACCGAAATACGAGGCGAAGTATGAGATCAATGCTTCGCTGAAAATATCGGTGCCGGAGTTCGAGCAATTGGTGAGCCATGAGGTGGTGCCGGGGCACGTGACGACGTTTGCGTATCTGCAGGATCTATACGTGCGGCGCCTCGCAGGGTTCGAGGCTACGGTGCTGACGATGAATACGCGGGCGGCAACGCTCTTTGAAGGCATCGCGAACAACGCCATCCTGATTGCGCACGGCGTGACGGAGGTGGAGCAACTTCCGGAGGAAGATCTACAGATCGGGGTGCTGCTGGCGCTGTTGCAGGATGACGCGAAGAACCAGTCGTCGTATTTGACGTGGGGAAAAGGCGCGGCGCGAGAAGAAGTGGCGAAGATTTTGCGGCGCGATTACCTGGTGACGGAAGAACGCGCGGACAAACTTTCCGGCGCGTGGGGGCGACATCCGCTGCTGGGAAGAATGTACTTGCCGGCGTACAGGTCCGGGACGGAGCGCGTGGCGGAATGGCGGAGAAAGTATGGAGCGGAGCGCGTGCTGCCGGCGCTGTACGGTTGCCGGGGGTTGGTGGACATCGAGACGGTTGAGGAAGCGATTGCGGGCGGGGAGAAGGGGTAGCGGGGATTTTTTGGCGGGGCGACGCTGAAGAGGGATTCCTCACTTCGCGGACTCCGTTCGGAATGACGGAGCTTTCCATGTGTTGCCGAGATGGGGTCGAGCAGTGCTCGACCACTACGAGAGGCGGCGGGAAGAGCGAGCAGAGGCGCGAGGGGCGAAGAGTTCGTGCTCGACGATTTCGGAGAGAATGTGGCCGAGCAGGATGTGGCACTCCTGAATGCGCGGAGTATCGTCCGAGGGCACGCGCAGACAAACATCAACAATGGATTTGAGTTTGCCGCCGGAACGTCCGGTAAGGGCGGCGGTGTGCAGGCGCATTTTTTGGGCGAGAGCGACAGCATGAACGACGTTGGGGGAATTGCCGCTGGTGGAAATGGCAATGGCAACGTCGCCGGGACGGCCAAAGGCTTCGATCTGGCGGGAGAAGACGCGGCGGAAGCCGTGATCATTGGCGATAGCGGTGACGGCAGAAAGATTTGTCGCCAGAGAGAGCGCGGGAAGAGCGGGGCGATCAAAGGCGAAGCGGCCCACGAGTTCCGCGGCGATGTGCTGGGCGTCCGTGGCGCTTCCGCCATTACCGAAGAGGAGAACCTTGTTGCCGCTCTTGAAGGCAGTGACGAGAGAAGTAGCGAGTTGGGAGAGGCCGGAAAGGATTTGAGAGTTGCGAAGGAGGGAGCGCTTTGCGGCGATCGATGCTTCGATGGAGTGGCGAACGCGACGTTTGAATTGTGAGGGGCGTGCCATGGAGTCTCCACTGGCGAGCACCGGACGAGGGAGAGCGGTGAACGCGAAAGGGTAGTCTAGCACGGAGGTTGGCAGGTTTTAGGTGGGCTTGGAAAGAGAGAATGCGTTGAGCACCGACAAAAGAGCGGCAGCGTTGCGAGTGCCCTGGGGCGGTCAGCTTAGGGCGAGGCCGAGGAAGCGCGCGGCGTTGTGATAGCAGATGTTTTCGATCATGGGGCCGACGAGATCTTCGCGATCGGGCAATTCGCCGCTTTCGATGTCGTGGCCCAAGAGATTGCAGAGAACGCGGCGGAAATATTCGTGGCGGGGAAACGACATGAAGGAGCGGGAATCCGTCAGCATGCCCACGAAACGGGAGAGCAGGCCAACGTTTGAAAGCGCGTTCAACTGCCACGCAATGCCTTCCTTCTGATCGAGAAACCACCAGCCGCTGCCAAACTGAATTTCGCAGGGAATGCTGCCGTCCTGGAAATTGCCGGCCATGGTGGCGAGGATGTAGTTATCGTAGGGATTGACATTGTAGAGGATCATTTTGGGCAAGGCGTTTTCGCGGTCGAGTTGATTGAGGTAGGCGCCGAGAGACTCCGCCTGGGGGAAGTCGCCGATGGAATCGTAGCCGGTATCAGGGCCGAGAGATTGCAGGGCGCGGGAGTTGACGCTGCGGAGAGCGCCAAGATGCAATTGCTTGGTCCAGCCGGCTTGCGCGTCGAGATGGCCGAAATAGAGCATCAGGTGGGAGGCAAACTCGGAGTGCTCATCCTGCGTTGCGGCTTGTCCGGAGCGGGCCTTATCGAAGATGGTGCGGGCGCGGGATTCGCTGCAGAACTTTGCGTAACAGTGGGCCAGGCCGTGATCGGAGAGACGGCCACCCGCTTGATGGAAGAAATCGTGGCGTTTGCGCAAGGCGTCCAGGAAACCCGCGAAGGAGCGGATATCGACGTTGGCGGCAGCAGCGAGGCGTTCAACCCAGAGATTGAAGACGGCGGGGAGATGAACGTCCAAGGCGCGATCGGGACGAAAAGTTGGGTAGACGCGCGTGGGAAGTTGGGCTGCGGCAATTTGGGAGTGGGGCTGCAGATCGTCGGTGGGGTCGTTGGTGGTACAGAGGGCGCGCACATCGAATTTGGCGAGAATTCCTTGCGTCGTGAGTTCTGGAGTCTGCAGAAGATTGTTGGCATGTTGCCAAATTTCGGGCGCAGACTCTTCATCGAGCAATTCGTCGACGCCGAAATAGCGCTGCAATTCGAGATGAGTCCAGTGATAGAGCGGATTGCGGAGGCAATGCGGGACCGTGGAAGCCCAGGCGAGGAACTTGTCGTAGGGCGGAGCATCGCCGGTACAAAAGGTTTCGGCGATACCGTTGGCCCGCATGGCGCGCCATTTGTAGTGATCGCCCTCAAGCCAGATCTCGAAGAGGTCGCGAAACTGGCGATTGGCGGCGATGTCTGCCGCGGAGAGATGCGAGTGGAAATCAAGAATGGGCTGACCGGCGGCAAATTTATGGTAGAGATGGCGGGCGGTGGGGTTCTGGAGCAGGAAATTCTCGTGGATAAAGGGCATATCGCTTTGCCGCGACGGGACCGGTGATGAGAAAAGGGCTCGCGACTCTCGCAAAGGAGGAAAACATTGCGCGCGGGGGATTGTCAAGCGAATCGTTGAGGAATTGCATTTCAGGCTTTCGCGGATGGAGGGCAACAGGCACTCTTAGGTGGTCACGGAAATATCGAAATAACTTGAGCCTTGAGCAGAGGCGCTGTGAATACTGACGGGGTCGAAGAGCAAGAAACGCCGGGGAGGGCGCAGTTGAACGCCCGCGTCCTACAGATCCGTCACCAGCTTGTACCGCGGCACGAGCGCTTTCATGATCGCCCAGGCGGAGACGTAAGCCAGCGCACTGAACACGAACATGATGAAGTACGCCGTCTGCGGCGTGTCCTTAAAGCTGTCCCGGAGCGAGCCCACCAAGAGCTGGATGAGGACGCCGCCCACTCCACCGGCCATCGTTCCGATGCCGGTGATAGACGCCACGGCCCTCTTGGGGAACATGTCGGAGACCGTCGTGAACAAGTTGGCGGACCAGGCCTGGTGTGCCGCAGCGCCGATGCTGATGATTCCCACCGCGAAGTACAAGGCCAGCGCGCCGTATCTCTCTGTGCTGGCAAAGTGCTGCGTGAAAAGCAGGGTTAGCGGACACAGCGCGATCAGGATCATCGCGGTCATGCGCGCCTTATACACCTCCATTCCGCGATTGATAAGCGTCATCGGAATGCTGCCGCCGTAGACGCTGCCGACGATGGCAATGCCGTAGACGATGAAGGTGGGCCAGCGCACGTCCGCCGGCGCCATGTTGAACTGCTTGATAAGATAGTCCGGCAGCCAAAAGAGATAGAACCACCAGATGCCGTCGGTGAACAACTTTCCGAAGAAGAACGACCAGGTCTGCCGATATCTGAAGAGCCTGGCCCACGGTACGCCTTGTGGGGCGTCGTCGCTCTGTGCGGCGACATCGTCCATGTGGATGTAGTCGTACTCGGCCTTGGACAACCGCTGCTGGTTCTTCGGGGTTTCATACAACAAAAACCAGAAAATCAGCCAGACGAAACCCGCGGCGCCCGTGAGGACGAAGGCCATCTTCCAGCCTCGCTGATCGCCGAAGAAGACCATGCACCAGGGCACGAACAGGGCGGCGAGCATCGCGCCGAGATTTGTGCCGCTGTTGACGATGCCGAAGGCCAGCGCGCGCTCCTTCTTCGGAAACCACTCGGCGACGGTGCGGTTCGACGCCGGGAAGGTGCCGGCCTCGCCAGCCGCGAATAAGCTGCGGATCGCGACGTGCACGGCGATCGCCGAGCCGGCCAAGGCATTCAGGATGCCGAAGACAGACCAGACGACGAGGGACCACGCGAGGCCAAGCTTCGTGCCGATCTTGTCGATTAGGCGGCCCGCCCCGACCGTCACCAGGGCGTAGACGCCGGTGAAGGCGGAGGTAAGGTACGAGAACTCCTTGTTGGTCCACCCGAAACCGCCGAGGTCCGTCGACCTGCAGAAGAACTCCTTCAAGTACGAAATCACCTGGCGATCGAGGTAATTGATCGTCATGGCGAAGAGCAGCAGCGCGCAGATCGTCCAGCGGTACTTGCCGATCGCCGCTTTCACCGCACTTTTGTCTGCCATCGGTTCTCTCCTCCCTGGAGATCACTTTTGCGGTGCTGCTTACTACGTAAAAGCGGTGGCAAGCCAGCGCACTCCAAAATGCGCCCTCGCTTGCCCCAATCCGTTGTCAGCTCAAGGCGCGGTCGAGGTGAACGTAGCCTCCATCGACGAACAGAAACTGCGCGGTGATGTGGGAGGCCTGGGAAGAAAGAAGGAAAAGAGCCATGGCGGCAATTTCCTCGGCGTGGGTCATTCTTTTGCCGAAGGGTATTTTCGAGAGGATCTGCTGCAGCTTTTCTTCCGGGTTTGGCAAACTGCTGAGCCACTCTTTGTAGAGCGACGTCATGACCTCGGCGGGGACGACGGCGTTGACGCGAATTCCGTAGGGGAGCAATTCCACAGCCCACTCGCGCGTTAAGGCGAGGATGGCCCCCTTGGAAGAGGCATAGCCTGAGGTGCCGCCCTGGCCGGTGAAGGCCGTCTTGGAAGCGATGTTGACGATGCAGCCGTGCGACTTCTTCAGCGCCGGCAGCGCGTAGTGCGCCATGTTGTAGTAATGCAAAAGATTGCGTTGCAGAGAGGCCACGTATTTTTCGGGGCTGCCCTGCTCGAGGCCGACACGGTCATTGGTGCCGGCGTTGTTGACGAGAACATCGAGCCTGCCGAATTCCCGAAGCGTCCGCTCTACTGCGGAGGAACAGTTTTCCGCGGCTTGGAGATCGACGCAGATTTGCCCACAGGCTTTGCCCGCGGATTGCAGTTCAGACTGCAGTTGTTTTCCGGCCTCGGCATCGCGGTCCACGAAGACAGGGATAGCACCCTCGTTGGCGCAGCCCCGGGCGATGGCCGCGCCAATACCCTTGGCGCCGCCGGTGATCAGGACAACTTTGTCTTTGATTTGTAGGTCCATGCGAAACCGCCTTGAAGCCGGAAAGTTGTTGAGCGTGTTGCGGAAGAACCCATAAAACCATTTCCTCAGGGGCTAAAGCCCGATGATAGCCAAGCTCCTAATGTCGGAGCTAAAGCTCCGACCCCCTAAACTGCGGAGTCTTTCCGCAAGCCGTGCCCTCCCGACGACGATTTCTGTGATGGGCGCTTGTGATTTCTCAGAGCGAAACGCCTCTTTTCCAGGGGATAAAGTCGTCTTGGCCGAGCAGTTCGGCTTTGGTGCGAATTCCACCGCTGGCGACCTGGATTGTGAGGTCCAGAATCATCTCACCCATCTGCTCGATGCTTTTCTCACCGGAAATAACGCCGCCCGCGTTGATATCAATAATATCCGGCATGCGCTGTGCGAGATTCGAATTCGTGGATATCTTAACGACCGGAGAAATGGGGTTGCCCGTAGGTGTGCCCAGCCCGGTTGTGAACAAAATGACATTGGCGCCGGCAGAGACCTGGGCGGTAACAGATTCCACGTCACTGCCCGGCGTGCAGTGGAGGTTCAGCCCGGCCTCGCTGGAATATTCCGGGTAATCGAGCACTGCGGTGACGGGCGATGTACCGCCTTTTTTGGCGGCTCCGGCGGACTTCATGGCGTCCGTGAGCAAGCCATCACGGATATTGCCGGGGGAAGGATTCATCTCGAAGCTGGAGCGCACGGCTTTGGCCCGCGCCGCATAATCGTCCATAATCTGCATGAAGCGTTCCGAGACTTCCTCACTGACACAACGGTTGATGAGCTCCTGTTCGGCGCCGCAGAGTTCAGGAAATTCGGAAAGTATTCCCTTCCCACCGAGCGCGACAACAAGGTCGGAGGTGTGTCCGATGGCAGGGTTCGCGGATAGGCCTGAAAACCCGTCAGAACCGCCGCATTGGAGGCCCAGGGTGAGTTGCGACAACGGCGCCGGTGTGCGAGTGCATTTGTCCGCCTCTGCAAGTCCCAGAAATGTATCGCGGATGGCCTGTGAAATCATGGCCGCTTCGGAAGGGCTCTTTTGCTGCTCGAAGATCAGAAGCGGCTTGCTGAAATTGGGATCGCGTCGTTTCACTTCCTCGAGGAGGATGGAAACCTGGGCATGCTGGCAACCGAGGCTGAGCACGGTCGCGCCCACCACATTGGGATGGTGAAGGTAACCGGCGAGGAGCGCGCAAAGATTTCTGGAATCCTCGTGTGTTCCCCGCAGCCGCCCTCGTGCGCAAGGAATTTGACGCCGTCGACATTGCGAAAGATCTTGGGAGAAGCCGGCACCCGGAGCGTTTCGGTGAGGGAACTTGTTTTTATCTTTTCGGTGCCGCCTTCGCGATAGAGCCGGGCGAGCTCCGCAACCTGGCGGCGATAGATTTGAGGCGCGGCGAATCCAAGCTCTTCCTCGAACGCTTGTTTCAAGACCTGCAGATTTCTGTTCTCGCAAAAGACCAGGGGAAGAACTAGCCAATAATTCCGGGTGCCGACCTGGCCATCAGCTCTGCGGTATCCAAGAAACGTTTTCGCGCGCCAGGAAGAAACATCCGGCGGGGTCCAGCGGGCGACTCCCTCCTTTTTGTGAAACGCCGAGGCCGCGTGGCGGATGTTGCGCGTGGAAAGCAATTCACCGCGTTGCAGATTCTGCGTCACCTTGCCGACCAGCACGCCGTACATGATGACGTCTTGGCCGGCGGAGAGATCTTGCGTGACGAACTTATGTTTGGCGGGGACGTCGGATAGGAGAAGATAGTCGTTCCCGGAAAAGCGAATGGTCTCGCCTTTATGCAGATCGGTCAGGGCCACGAGGACGTTGTCGCGCCCGTCGAGTCTTAGAATCTTTCCTTGTATTGAGCCGTTAGCTGACACCTTCGACCTGCCTTTTTGATCTCTAGTTGATGGCCAGCGCTTCAAAGGCCGCCCGTGAAAGCCATGATTGTTTCATGGGTGCCGGTGGACAGGAGAGAGTTTACATCACATGATGGCGGTGTTGATGCCGGAGAATAGAGGAACCGTTGTGATTCGGGCTACCTCGAGGAAGGTGATCGCACAGGAGGAGAGGGATGGGAGAAAACGCGTATCGCGCCATCTTAAGGTTCGTGCTGGGCGTTTCGATATTGTTTATGGCGGGCGCTGCGGCAGAGGCCCAGAAACCCGCGCCCTACGAGGCGACCATTGAGTCACTGGACCGGCACCCGCTGCCGGATTGGTATGCCGATGCGAAGCTGGGGATCTTCATCCATTGGGGACTCTATTCCGTGCCCGGCTGGGCGCCGGTGAGCCATCCGGAACACGATTTCGCCAACCAGGACTACATCAAGAACAATCCCTACGCGGAGTGGTATTACAACTCGATGCGCATCGAGGGTTCGCCGACGCAGAAATATCATCGCGAAAAATATGGCGCCGATTACGACTACTACAACTTTGCAGCCATTTTTGACCGGGAAATCCAAAAGTGGGACCCGGATGCCTGGGCGAAAGCGATCAAGGCGGCGGGAGCAAAGTATGTTGTTCTGACGAGCAAGCACCATGACGGATTCACGCTATGGCCTAGCGCGACGCCGAATCCCACGCTTCCCGCGGACCGCCAGCATGCTTCGAGAGATCTGGTGGGAGAACTAACGACGGCGGCCCGCAAGCAGGGCTTGCGCATGGGGATCTACTATTCCGGGGGCTATGATTGGACGTTTGTGCCCGGGCCGATCCGGGTTTCCGAAGATTACGAGAAAGTGAAACCGGAGAGTGAAGCGTACGGAAAGTATGCGGACGCCCAGGTGCGCGAATTGATCGGGCGCTACAAGCCAGCGCTGCTCTGGAACGACATCGACTATCCCAGGTCGGGCCATCCGTTGCAATTGATCGCGGAATACTACGCGGCCGTTCCGGACGGCGTCATCGACGATCGGTTTGGCGTGAAACATGCCGACTTCACGACACCGGAATACGAGACCCTGGGAAAGATCAACCCGAAGAAATGGGAGGAATGCCGCGGGCTGGGGTGTTCGTTTGGTTACAACCGCGCCGAGGGAGAAGCGGAGACGATTGCACCGGCAGAACTCATCCACCTGCTGGCGGACATTGTCAGCAAAAACGGCAACCTGCTGCTGGACATCGGCCCCGAAGCCGACGGCACGATCCCCGCAGTACAACTCGACCGGCTGAAAGTCCTCGGCAAATGGATGGCGCAAAACGGAGAGGCCATTTACGGGACTCGTCCGTGGAGTCGGGCGGAAGGTGAAACGAAGGAAGGAATGCCGGTCCGCTTTACCTCGAAAGGGCCGTACGTCTATGCGCTGCTGCTGGGCGTCCCGAAATCGTCATCGGTTACGCTCAAATCCGTTCGGGCTAAGAAGGGCTCGGAGATCTACCTGCTCGGGTCAAACCGGCCACTTGTCTGGGTGCAACAAGGGGAAGACATGCAGATTGACTTGCCCTCTGCTCCAGTAGGCGAATATGCGTTGGCGTTGCGTTTCGCGGATGGATCGAAGGAATGATCGACCCGAAGCGCTGGGGATGAGAACAAGGCTCAGAACCCACGCTAATCCTGAACGCCGAAGTTGCGGAGAGATTTCTCCACTCCGGGACGGCAAGAAAGCGCCGTCCCTCCGGTCGAAATGACCGATTCTGGGTTGTGCACGATGTGGGAAAAACCGAAATCAGCAAGTTGGATTTTTCGGCGTCAATCAATAGAAACAAAGTAGCATGCGGTCGCCTGCAATTGGCGAGCTTCGGATTTCAGGCTAAACGCAGCTCTAGCGCCGCCTCGGTTGGGAATCAACAGGATTCGGAAAGCCTACGTTCCCAAGTAGGAGACGTGGACGTAGACGCCGGTGTGGACGTTGTAGAGCAGGTACCAGCCGACGTGGTCGGTGTCTTCATAGACAACGAAATCATCGGCACAATTCCAGCACCAATCAGCGCAGACGGGCCAGTCCCAGGAAGCGACTTCAAAGCCGAAGCCGCCGGGGAACCAGAAACGATGATGGTCGATATCGAAGCGTTCGACGCGATAACGGAAAGAGGGGCCAAAGTGCTCGAAGCGCCCATGCTCGAAGGGATGGTCCACGTGGAAGCGCTTATCGTTCGGGCGGTCATGGCCATACCAATGGTCGTTGTTGACGTGGGGAGTGCTGTTGACGCGACCATTTACGTGATGTTCGGGTTCGGGCTTGGCGTGGGGGTTGTCCCGTTTGGCCGGAGCCGGGGGGACGTGCCCCTGATTGGCGCGCGGCGAGTTCTGCCCACGCTCTTCAGGGTGCTGGCCGCGTTCTTCAGGGTGTTGGGCAAAAGCGGGAAGGCCTACGAGAACTGCGATGGCAACTGGAAACAAGAAGCGTCGATTCATTCTCTCCTCCTCGAACACGAAAAGAGTAAAAGCTCCGGGCCGGATGAGGAGGGTCGGCAGGACTGGTCCCCGGCCTTGCCATACCGGCATACGCAGGAGCGCTGAGGCGTACAACTTAATCCAGGCCGGAACTCCCGATGGGGACTTCCGGTTTGTGCATCGTATGCTTTTTCGGGGTTCGACACAACGAATTTGCCGTGAGGCTCTTCACCTTCTCTGCATTCCAGTTCAGCATGGTCGTAGGGCTCCTCGCCCCGAATCGTACAGCAGCGACAAGCGCACTGCGCCCCTCTAGCGAACTCCAAGTCTTAGATTGGGACACTACCCCTTTCTGGGGCAGGCTGCGGTGTCAGCTCACGCTCGGCGCGGGGGTTGTTCCTGGCGCGGCGCTGGGCGGGGAGCTGTACTGGTTGATGTGCTCGAGTTCCTTGAGGTGGTCGTACCAAGTGAACTTGAGGATGATCGAGGTGATGGCGACAATAGCAAAGGTGAAGGCCGCGGTGCGCAGGCGCCAGGTGACGATGTAGATGGGCAGGGCCACCAGAGAGATCTGCCAGACGATGCCAATGACGACGTTGAAGATGTCGCGGAAGAAATCCTGGTTCTTTTGGAAGGACGGATCTTCCTGCTGCACTTTCTTGAGGATGGGTCCCCAGAAGCCCCAAGGGCGCACACGCCGGTAGAACTCCTTGAGCACCGCTTCATCTTCAGGCGCCGTCAAATATGTGCCGAGGAAGCAACCGATGAGAGAAAGGAGAAACACCAGGCCAAAGCCGACGGAGACTTCCAGGTTGAGGGAATGGGCATGGGCAAAATTCTGCAAGGGCGCAATCTTTGTGACCAGCGTCGGAATCGTGAGCGCGGAAGTCATTCCCGCGACCATGCCCCAGAAATAACCGTAGCCGTTGAAGCGCCACCAATACCACTTGAGGACATTCGAAGCGGTGTAGCCGCCCCACAGGGCGGTGACGATCCAGATGACCACGTTGTTGACGCTGGTGACGTACCAGCCGATCAACACGCCGAGGAGCACGACCACGAAGGAGCTCAGATAGCTCAGCCGCACGTAGGTCTTCGGCTGCGCGTGGGGATTGATGAAGCGCTTGTAGATGTCGTTGACGAAATAGGGAGGCGCGGCGTTGACGGTGGCGGCGAAGTTGGACATGTACGCGGCGAGCAGGCCGGCGATGAGCACGCCGAGCAAGCCAGCCGGAACAAAGCGCCCGAGCGCGTAGGGAAGAATGCGCTCAAAGTCCATGTTCGTGCCCATGCCGCGAATCTGGTCGCTGAAGAAAACCAGGGCCAGCACGGTGAGCCCGGTGATCAGGAAATAGCGCGGGAAAGTGAGCACGACGTTCACCCAGCCGCTCATCATGGAGGCTTCGCGCGGGTTTTTGCAGGAGAGAACGCGCTGCATATCGTAGTTTGGCGCGGGGCCGGCGGCGCTGATCAGGATGCCTTTGAAGAGAAGCATCATCACGAAGAATCCGAAGAGCCCGTAGCCATCCTGGGCCACACGGGCAGTTGCGGAGGGCACCAGGTGGGACCAGTCCATGTTCAGGTGCCAGCCGAAGAAGATGTTGTCCCAGCCCGCGGGGATGAAATGCTGGAGCGTGCCCGGGGCGACCTTCATCATCGCGATGATGCCCACCGCGAATGAAGCCACGGAAAGGATGCAGAACTGCAGCACTTCCGTGATGACGACGCTGAACATTCCACCCTTGATGACGTAGAGGGCGGTAATGGCGATGAGCAGGAGGGCGTACTGATTCACGCTGAGGTGCCAGGGCAGGAAAGTGGCGGCGAATTTGCCGATGCCCTTGAAGCCGTAGGTGAAGAAGCCGATGATGCTGATGAACGCGTAAATGACCACGATGATGTGGGCAAGTTGCGCGCCGCGGCCCTTGCCAAAGCGCGTCTGGATCCATTCCGCGCCCGTCATCACATTCGAGCGGCGCAGCCACGTGGACATATAGACCATGAGGAAGACCTGGTTGAAGGTCGGCCAGAGCCACGGAATCCAGACGCTTTTGAGGCCGTAGACGAACATCCAATAGACCAGGAGCATGGTGCCGCTGATATCAAACATTCCCGAAGCGTTGGAAATGCCAAGGATGTACCAGGGCATGACGTTGCCACCCAGGAAGTACGCCTTGATGTCGCGCGAGGCGCGATGAGAGACCCAATAGCCAATCAGAACGGATAACACCAGGTAGGCGATGATGATGACGATGTCAATCACATGCAGATGCAAGCTACACCTCAATTCGGGGGGCCTGCCGCGCAATTCGTATCCCTAACGCGGTCAGATTATCGTTCGTTTCCGTACGGTTCCCGTCCACAAATTACAGCGGCTGACCCTGCTGGAATTCGCGCGGCCATCTTCGTGCTCCGCGCGGGCGTGCGACCTCTCCATCATGGAAGCGTGCCCGCCAGCAAAAACACCAGCGGCGCTTGCCAATTGATGGCAATTTCATTGCTCGCATACGAGGCCTGGTCATCCACGTAAACTTTCGCCGGCGGCAAGCCCGGAGGCAGTTTTTTCAGCGCGTCGTCCTGGCGCCCGGCATTGGGACCGCCGGAGAGCAATCCCGGCCAGGGCTCGGCGTTCTTGCCCGCTCCGCTCAGCCGGTGGTGCGGGTGATGATACGGATTTGCCCCCACCTGGGTGATCCAGGAAATCGAAAATGTATTGCGCCCCAGGAGGTAATGGAGATTGTCCTGCGCAGTTTCCACGAAGCTGGGATCGGGCGCAAGCAGGTTTGCCACGAGCAATTCCATCCCGTAATTTGCGACAACGCCGTTCGAGCCCCACACGTAATCCTTCGTCAGCAGGCTCACGCGGTACGGATTCTTCCTGGTGCGTTCGACAATTGTACGCGCCGCTGCCGCCGTGCGCTTGCGAATGTCCGCACGGCCGTGGTATCCGCACCCTTCTGCGTGCTCAGGGCGTACGTCCATAGTCCCAGGGCCGCAACCTCTCGCCAGCCTTCCGGCGAGGGCGCTTCCAGGCTGGGGCGAAAATCGGGATAGTGCTTGACGAAATAGCTCGTCGTAGGCGGCTTCGCCGGTCGTGCGCCAAAGTTCCGCCGCCGCCCAGAGCCTCTCATCACCGCAATAGTTGTCGCTGTATTCGCCCGTGCTGACTCCCTGCGGGTTCTTGAAGACCACGTTAGGATACTTTTCCGTCCAGAGCCAGGCTTTGCGCGCCGCTTCCAGGTTGCGCGCCGCGAACTTTGCATCGAAGGGCTTATAAACGCGCGCGGCGATGGCGGCTACAGCTGCCAAGTCGGCCGTGGCACAGGTGCTTTTGTACGGCGCCTGCCCGGTCCCGATCACCTCGCTGGGCAGATGGTCGTCTTCCGGCATGACGAAACCGGGAAAATGTTCGCTGGTCTGCTTGTGCCACGCGCCGCCATCGTCATCCTGCATGTTGAGCATCCATTGGAGGTTCCAGCGGGTTTCATTCAGGATGTCCGGCGTGCCGTTTCCGCTCTCCGGAATGTTCAGCTTGATGCTCTTCACTTTCGGCCCGTAAATCTCCCACGTCCACAGCAGCGTCCCCGTGGTGATTCCGGAGTTCACGACGTAGCGGCCATAGTCGCCGGCATCGTGCCAACCACCGATATTGTTCCGCTCGCCCTGCTTCCCGGAAGAGGAGTGAAACTCTCCCTTCAAGTGGCATGCGGCGTGTGTATAGCCGGGAAACTCCGGCCCAAGATCCACTGCGGTGCCGCAGCGCTGCCCGTAGAACGCGCGCATGGCCAGATAATAGGTGTGCAAAAAAACGTCGCGCCGGATGGAAAACGTCCAGCTTCGCCCCACTCCCGGAACGTCGAGATAGTAAGTGCCCGGTTGGCGCAGCTTCGTGAAGTCCGCAATCTGCACGGAATCGCCCGAATCCGCATCCAGGCTGGCCGGTCCAAGCGTGCCCTTATACACCGTACATTGTCGGAGGCGCGCTTCACTTCAAATGTCGTGGCCGCCGCCGTAACCACGGCCAGCTTCGGGGCCGCCGGCAAGTAGCCCACCTGGTCCACTTTTATCTGGAGGCTTCCGTCCTCCGCTCCATAAGCCGTTCCCATCGCTCCCGGAAAGAAATGGCTAGAAGGATCAGCCAGATAGGCAGAGTTGACAGGCGAGTAGGAGGCGGCTCGTGGACGTGGTCATGCTGTCCCCTTTCGATCTGGACGAGTGGTTCAAGGGTGCAAGCCTCTCGTTTCGTTGGCGGCAGCGGCAGTGATTGCCCTCACGTGGGGGCGTGACTGCGAGCACATTTCCCTGAGCAGTGCGCCCAACTCTACTCTTGCAGGCAAGCTTCATATCTACACCTCAAAGTTGTTCGAGGCCACTAAAATATCGATATACTAGATGGACTTGCCAGTCCGCAGCGTTCCGCTCAGGGAGCCGCCCTCATGAAATACGGTTACTTCGACGATCAGAAGCGCGAGTACGTAATCACGCAGCCGGATACGCCCCTGCCGTGGATCAACTACCTCGGCTGCCAAGCTTATTTCGGCATCATCTCCAATACTGCCGGGCGGCTATTCTTTTTACCGCGACGCGCGCCTGCGCCGCATCACGCGCTACCGCTACAACAACGCTCCCTATGATGTTGGCGGACGCTACATTTATCTTCGCGATGACAGCTCCGGCGAATTCTGGTCTCCCTCCTGGCAACCCACGCAAAACAAACTGGAAGAGTATACCTGCCGCCACGGCATGGGCTACACAACGATCGCCTCGAAATACAGCGGCATCGAAGCGAGCACGCGCTACTTCGTGCCGCTCGACGAGAATCTGGAAATCTGGCAACTGAGCGTGACGAACCATCGCGCGCAGGCCGCCGAACTCTCCGTTTTCTCCATCGTCGAGTTCTGCTTGTGGGACGCGCAGGATGATTCCACAAACTTCCAGCGCAACTTCAGCATCGGCCAAGTCGAAATCGAGGACGGCGTCATTTACCACAAGACGGAATACCGCGAGCGCCGCGACCACTTCGCGTTCTTCGCCTGCTCCGAAAAAATCGCCGGCTACGACACGCAGCGCGACGCCTTTCTCGGCCCCTATCGCGGCTGGGACAATCCCGCCGCCGTGGAGCGCGGACAGCTAGGCAATTCCGTCGCGCACGGCTGGGCTCCGGTCGGCTCACACCACGTCAAGCTCTCGCTGAAGCCCGGCGAATCCCGGCAAATCATATTTGTTCTGGGCTATCAAGAGAACCCGCGGGAACAGAAATTCGATCCGCCCGATTCGCAAATCATCAACAAGAAAGCGGCGAAGGCCGTGATCGCCAAGTATCGCGTTGCGGCGAATGCCTGCGGCGCGTTCGAAAAGCTGCGGCTCTACTGGGATGAATTGCTGGGACTGTGCCAGGTGGACACGCCCGACGTGCACACGAATCGCATGGTGAACATCTGGAACGCGTATCAATGCATGGCGACGTTCAACATGTCGCGCTCGGCGTCGTTCTACGAATCGGGGATCGGGCGTGGACTGGGATTTCGCGATTCGAACCAGGATTTGCTGGGGTTTGTGCACATGGTTCCGGGGCGCGCGCGGGAACGCATACTCGACCTCGCCGCCACGCAACTCCCCAGCGGCGGCGCGTATCACCAATACCAACCGCTGACCAAGCGCGGCAATAACGACGTGGGCAGCGGCTTCAACGACGATCCCCACTGGCTGATTATCGGCGTGGGCGCTTATCTGAAGGAAACCGGCGACTGGAGCATCCTGGATGAGCCGGTGCCTTATGACAATGAGCCCGGTTCCGAAACGCCGCTGTACGAGCATCTCCAGCGCAGCTTCCGGTACACGCTCGAGCGGCTTGGGCCGCATGGCCTGCCGCTCATCGGGCGCGCCGATTGGAACGATTGCCTGAACCTGAACTGCTTTTCCGATTCGCCGGGGCAATCCTTCCAGACCACGACCAACAAAGACGGCAAGGTTGCCGAATCCGTGTTTATCGCGGGCCTGTTTGTGCTGGCCGGGCGCGAGCTTGCGGACATTGCCAGGCATCGCGGCCTCGGCAGCGAGGCTTGCTCGTACCTGGCGGAAGTCGCCAAGATGGATAGCCACGATTCGCAAGCACGGCTGGGACGGCGAGTGGTTCCTCCGCGCGTATGATGATTTCAGCCGGAAGATCGGCTCGAAGGAAAATGCCGAGGGCAAAATCTTCATCGAAACGCAGGGATTCTGCACGCTGGCGGGCGTCGGCCTGGAGGATGGCCTGGCCGTGAGAGCCCTGGAATCCACGCGCAAGCTGCTGGCCACCGAGCACGGCATCGTCCTGCAGCAGCCGGCCTACTCGAAGTATTACCTTGAATACGGCGAGATTTCCTCTTACCCGCCGGGCTACAAGGAAAACGCCGGCATCTTCTGTCACAACAACCCCTGGGTGATCATCGGCGAAACGCGCGTCGGAAATGGGGATGCCGCGCACGACTATTACACGCGGATCAATCCTTCCGCGCGCGAGGAAATCAGCGAGGTCCACCGCTGCGAGCCTTACGTTTATGCGCAGATGATCGCCGGCCGCGACGCTCCCACGTATGGGGAAGCCAAGAACTCCTGGCTCACCGGCACGGCCGCGTGGAACTACTACGCCATCACGCAATGGATTCTGGGCATCCGCACGTCCTACGAAGGCCTGCTAGATCGCGCCGGTGATCCCGAAAAGCTGGCGCGGCTTCAAGGCCTGGCGCAAATTCCGCGGGGTGACGTATGAGATCGAAGTACAGCGGGCCGGAGACGGCAACAAGGTCGGTCTGGAAGTGAATGGCGCATCCATCCAGGGGAACCTCGTGCCACTGCCCCCGCCGGGCACTAAAAGTGTCGCGGTGAAAGCGACGTTGCATTAAACTCTGCTTCGTGGCGCGCGGTGAGAAAGTGCGCGCCGCTTGGTTTTCAGCATGAAATCCGAGGTGGCGGAGGGATTCCTCCACTCCGGGACGGCCAAAAACGCCGTCCCTCCGGTCGGAATGACAAGCTTTGGAGTTGGATGGTGTGGGAAAATCTAACTTCGGAGAAGTCGGGTTTTTCCCGGAACAATCGATTGAAACGAAATGCGCTTGCCTGCAATTAGTCAACTTCGGTTTCAGACTTAGATGTGCACTAGAGGGACTTCATGAGCTACGCGCCCGCTAACTCGCGTTACGACAGCATGCAATACCGGCGCTGCGGCCGCAGCGGATTGCTTCTCCCGGCCATTTCGCTCGGCCTTTGGCACAATTTCGGCGGCGTGGACTCCTTCGAAAATTGCCGGGCCATGCTCTGGCGCGCTTTCGACCTCGGCATCACCCACTTCGACCTGGCGAACAATTACGGCCCGCCTCCGGGCTCCGCCGAGGAGAATTTCGGGCGCATCCTGCAGAGCGATTTCGCCGCGCATCGCGACGAGCTCATCATCAGCACCAAGGCCGGCTGGGATATGTGGCCGGGGCCGTACGGCGATTGGGGCTCGCGCAAATATCTGCTTGCCAGCCTGGACCAGAGCCTGAAGCGCATGAAGCTCGACTACGTGGACATTTTTTACTCTCACCGGCCGGACCCGCAAACGCCTATCGAGGAGACCATGTCCGCGCTCGATCACGCTGTGTGCTCCGGCAAGGCGCTCTATGCGGGGATTTCCAGTTACGACGCAGCGCAAACCGAGGCGGCCGCGAATGTCCTTCGCCGACTTGGCACGCCTTGCCTCATCCATCAGCCGAAATATTCGATGTTCGAGAGAGACATCGAGGGCGGCTCGATGGCTGTGTTGGAAAAGGAGGGCATCGGCTGCATTGCGTTTTGCCCGCTCGCGCAGGGCTTGCTGACGAATCGCTATCTCAACGGGATTCCGAGCGATTCCCGCGCCAACAAACCTCACGGATTCCTGAAGAAGAACGACGTGAGCGAGCGGCGCCTGGCGCAGGTGCGCGCGCTCAATGGACTGGCCGAGTCGCGGGGACAGTCTGTTGCGCAATTGGCCCTTGCCTGGGTGTTGCGCGATGCGCGCATGACCAGCGCTCTGATCGGCGCAAGCCGAGTCGAGCAGTTGGAGCAAAACGTAGCAGCGCTCGGCAATCTTCGGTTTAGTTCCGGCGAACTCGCCCGGATCGAGGCTATCCTCGCCCAGCACGAGTAAGTGACGATTTTTTTCAGCCCAGGCGCGCTCTATTGCTTGGAGCCCTTCCCGCTTTTCTTCGCTGGCGCCACCGGGCGCCCGGGAAGCTCGCCGAACGTCTTGAGTACCGCCAGATTCTTGCGGATCAAGGCGTTCCGTTGTTCCACGCACAAAAAGCTACGCAGCGGGTCCGGCGGCGTGTTCATCGTGTAGTCCAGCAATTTTTCCACTGTGGTGGTGACCACGTTCAGGCGCGTGTCCGAAGCGCCGTAGTAGATGTACACGTCCCCATTTTTTGTGGCGATCCAGCCGTTGCTGAACGCCACGTTGGAGACGTCTCCGATACGTTCCTCGCCTTGCGGCGCGAGGAAATATCCCGCCGGCTGATGCGTGATCACGTACGGCCTCTCCAGTTCGCTCAAGAATGTGTACAAGACGTAGCGCAGCCCCGCCGCGGTGTTCCGCACACCGTGCGCCAGGTGCAGCCAGCCTTTTGCGGTCTTGATGGGCGCCGGACCCAACCCGTTTTTCACTTCCTTGATGGTGTGGTACTCGCGATTATCCATGATGATTTCATTTTCGACCGTCGCGCCTACCATCGTTGTGCAGAGTCCCCAGCCAATTCCCCCGCCCTTTCCCGCCTGAATGAATTCATCCTGGGGCCGTGTGTACAGCGCGTACTTGCCATCCACAAATTCCGGATGCAACACGACGTTTCTCTGCTGCGGCGATTTGGTGCGCAAATCCGGCAGGCGTTCCCAATTTTTCAGGTCCTTGGTCCGGGCAATGCCGCATTGCGCGACCGCCGCCGAGGTATCCCATTGAGGGACTTTCGGATCCTTGCGCTCCGTGCAAAACAGGCCGTAGATCCAGCCGTCCTGGTGTTGCACCACGCGGATGTCGTAGACGTTCGTGTCCGGGTCGGCCGTTTCCGGCATCCGAATGGGGAAATCCCAGAAGCGGAAGTTGTCCACGCCGTTCGGACTTTCCGCCACCGCAAGGAAGGATTTGCGGTCCGCTCCCTCGACGCGCGCAAACATCAAAAACTTACTTTCGTATTCCATTGCGCCAGCGTTGAACGTCGCGTTCACGCCAATGCGCTCCATCAGGTGAGGGTTGCTCTTAAAGTCGAAATCGTAGCGCCAGAACAGGGGAGTGTGCTCCGCGGTCAGCACGGGGTTGACGTACCGGTCGTACACGCCGTTGCCACCCTGGGCTTTCACGTTTTTCCGGGCAATCAGCTTCTCGTGTTGCCGGAACAGTTTTTGCACTTTTTTCTTATACTCGGCTGCGTTCATCGGTCTTCTCCGGTCGCAGAGTCTCGGCCCGCACCTGCCGTACTCAAATTGCGTGTTTCTTGGCCAGCTTGTCCAGGCGCTCCATCACTTCAAAGCAGGTCCGGCTGTTGTGATACGGACACTTCCAAGGATCCACTTTGTACTTGTCGTTGCTGGGCGTTCCGTCGCGGGACACTTTCCAATACCATTCTCCGTGCTGGTGATCCACGATGAATTTTTCGATGAACGCCCAGCTATTCTGCGAGGCCATGAGGAAATAGTCGCGCCCCGAAATTTCGTAGGCATTCAGGAACCCCACCACGGCTTCCGCCTGGGGCCACCAGTGCTTGTCGGTGTCGATAAATTCCTTCCGTGTACCCTCGTAGAGCAAGCCGCCATCGCTGTCAAGGGCCTGCTCGTACACCGCCTGGGCCATCTTCACCCCTGCTTTCCGTGTTTCTTCCAGAATCGCAGTGTCGCCCAAGACTTCCGCGGCCTCGCAGATCAGCCAGCTCCCTTCAATATCATGGCCAAAGGAAAACCGGTCCGAGCGGTCGTGCCACGTTTCGTCGAAAAACATCCGGAAATGGTGGGCCTCCGGATCAATGATGTGGTCCAGAAAAATGCGAAGCAGCTCGCGCAGGCGGTTCCGCAATCCGCCGTCATTCCACAGCCGCAGGAGATTCGCATACGCTTCCAGCAAGTGCAGGTGGGTATTCATGGATTTCTTTTCATCCATGTCCACTTCGCTCAGACGCTGCTCGCCCGCGAGTTTCCAGTCGCGCTCGTAGGTCTCGAAGTATCCGCCGTTCTGTGCGTCTTGGCTTGCGTCTTCAATTAGATGGTGCAGGGCAATGGCTTTTTCGAGCGGTTCCTTTTCCGCACTCGCCGCCGCGTACTCCGCCAGCGCATAGACGGTGAAGGCCTGACCGTAAATGCGCTTCTTCGTCTCCACCGGGCGCCCCAGGTGGTCCACCATCCAATAGACACCGCCAAATTCCGCGTCCCAGAAATACCGTTGCAGATATTCATAGGCCCGCTGCGCCGTGCGCAGGTACACCTCGCCGGCGTAAACCTTGTACGCTTTCGCAAAGGTCCACAGAATACGGGCGTTCAGGATCAGCCCTTTGTGCGCCAGGGGATCAATGGTCAGGTCATTCGCAATCTGTCCGCGAAACCCGCCAAACTCGTGGTCCACGGCGTACTTCAACCAAAACGGCAGAATGTCGCCAAGCAATTCCCGTTCGACCCGCTCACGCAATCCCTCCACGATCCTCACCCTTTCTCCCCGCAGCGCACCGCGCCAAAGATTGTGCGTGTATTTCTTGAGCACGCTTCATAACTTGCTTAATGTGCGCCGCCGGCTGCGGCGGGCCGGGCTCGGATGGAGCGACGACCGCGTGCATCATTCCGGTGGGAAGACATCGCTTCTTCAGCGTTGAGTCTGGAATATACGCCGCGGCGATGTCAAGAATAGATAAACGTTACTGTTGAGGGAAATCACACTTATCCCGTTCTATTCCCTTCCCGCGAAGGGGTACTTCCCTGGCACTTCCGCTGTACTTTCCCTCACCGGATTGCGCTAGAATGCTGGTAACTGATGGTGCTTCTGCCGGTTACTCCGCAGGGCCCTGAGCGAGGTCAGGCCCCGATGACAAAAACTGCTAAGGCGTACGGCGCCGTGAAAGCGCCTGCCGTTACTCTCAAGTTGCTGGCTTCGCATCTCGACCTGACAGCGGGAACCGTTTCCAGTGTTTTGAACAATTCACCCGCCTCACGCTCCATCCCCGAACGCACCCGCAATCGCATCAGGGAGGCCGCGCGCCGACTCAATTACCGCCCAAATTTTCTCGCGCGTTCTCTACGCGTGCAGCGCAGTTACACCGTCGGCGTAATCGCCGAAGAACTCGGCGATCCCTATGGCGCAACAATTATCAGCGGCGTCGAAACGTTCCTGCGCAAGAACAATTTCTTTTTTCTCACCGTCGTTCACCGCCATGAGGACAAACTCATGCGCTCGTATTCCCAGTTGCTACTCACACGGGGAGTGGAAGGCATCATTACCATCGACACCTCCATAGACCAGCAGCCCACTCTTCCTACCGTTGCCATCGCCGGCCATCAGCAAGCGCCGAACGTCACCAACATCATCCTCGATCACCATCGCGCCGCGCGGCTAGTCCTGGAGCATTTGGTTGAGCTGGGGCACAGACAGATCGCGTTTTTCCGAGGGCCATCGTCCAGCTCGGACGCAGCGCCTCGCTGGAATGCCATCCAGGAAGTCGCCGCCGAATTGCATCTCCCCATCCACCCGAAACTCGTGTTCCAGCTCGAAAGAATCCCGAACACTTCCGATCTTGGCTATCTGCCGGCGAAAGAGCTGGTGACGGCCGAAATGCCCTTCACCGCGCTCTTTGCCTATAACGACACTTCCGCGGTGGGCGCGATGTACGTGTTGCATGAAGCCGGCTTCCGCGTCCCGGAGGACGTTTCCGTGGTCGGATTCGACGACATCTCGGTCGCCTCCTTCGCCTTCCCACCTCTTACGACGGTGCGCCAACCTCTCCTGGAAATGGGCACCGTCGCCGCACAAACTCTTCTCGACCGCATCGAGGAGCGCGCTCCCTTCATTCCTGAAATCGCCCTCGCGCCGGAACTCATCATCCGAAATTCGACCGGCCCCGCGCGCCAGCGGTGACGAGGGAGCGAAGCCGAGAGGTTTCGCAATACTGCGGAAAGATAAACGGGCTACACTACGATACTGTTGTAAAGTCCGAATTTTCGCGCGAATGACCCCATACTTGGTGAGCCCTGTTCCGGTCTGGGGCCGATCATGCTTACGGCGAAATAGCGAGCAACGAATTGGCGCACGGTTCGCTCCCCCCAGCGACTCACCTGACCAATCGTTGCTGGAACTGAGAGGTTTCCGATGACAACGACGGCCCGGGCAGGGTCCCAGGCAATCCAGGCGCTGAGTGCGTTTGGCAAAGCAAGATCCACGGTTCAGGGAACTCCCCTGAGCGCCGAAGAGTTGCGCAAGACCGATGCGTTTTGGAGAGCGTGCACTTACGTGATCCTGGGCATGCTCTATCTGCAGGAAAATCCACTGTTGCGGGAACCCCTGAAGCCGGAACACATCAAGAACCGCCTCCTGGGCCATTGGGGTTCGAGTCCCGGCCTGGCATTCACCTACATTCACCTGATGCGCCAGATCAAGAAGTACGATCAGGACATGATCTTTCTGGCCGGGCCCGGGCATGGCGCCCCGGGTGTTCTTGCTCCCGTCTATTTGGAAGGCAGCTACTCCGAGGTGTACCCGGACAAGTGTGAAGACGAAGAAGGCTTGCGGGAGTTCTTCAAGCAATTCTCGTTTCCCGGAGGCATTGGGAGCCACTGCACGCCGGAAACTCCGGGCTCGATTCACGAAGGAGGCGAGCTTGGGTACGTGCTCTCGCACGCTTGCGGGGCGGCGTTCGACAATCCGGAACTCATCGTTGCGGCAGTAGTGGGCGACGGCGAATCGGAAACGGGACCCTTGGCCACTTCCTGGCACATCAATAAGTTTCTTAGCCCCGTTCGCGATGGCGCGGTCCTGCCGATCCTGCATTTGAACGGGTACAAAATCAACAATCCCACAATGCTGGCGCGCATCAGTCACGAGGAATTGGAAAGCTTGCTGCAGGGCTACGGCTGGACGCCCTACTTCGTGGAAGGCTCGGAGCACGAGAGTATGCATCAAGCCATGGCCGCGACGACGGAGTTGTGCATCACGGAGATCCGAAGAATTCAACGGGAAGCGCGCGCCAGCGGCGTGGCCGAGCGCCCGCGGTGGCCCATGATTGTTCTGCGCTCGCCGAAAGGGTGGACGGCCCCGGGAGATTTGGACGGCCACAAACTGGAAGGCTCTTGGCGCGCGCACCAGGTCCCGCATCATGAATGTTAAGAAGAGCGCGGAGCACCTGCAGCTACTGGAAAGCTGGATGCGCGAGCTACAAGCCGGAGGAACTGTTCGATGAAACCGGGAAGCTGCGCGCCGAATTCAAGGAGATTGCGCCCACGGGAACGCGCCGGATGGGCTCCAATCCTCATGCCAATGGCGGCCGCCTAAAGAGGGCGCTGCGGCTGCCGGACTTTCGCCAGTACGCGCTGAAATTAGAGAAACCCGGGGTCGTGCAGGCAGAAAATGTCCGCCCCCTGGGCGCGTTCTTGCGCGACGTCATGAAGTTGAACATGACGAATTTCCGGGTTTTCGGGCCGGATGAAACCACCTCCAATAAGCTGGATGACATTTATGAGGTGAGCAAGAAATTCTGGATTGAGGAATATTTTCCCGAGGACGCGGACGGCGGGGAGTTGGCGCCCGATGGGCGCGTCATCGAAATTCTGAGCGAGCACACGATTGAGGGAATGCTGGAAGGCTACCTGCTGACCGGCCGCCACGGGTTCATCAGTTCCTACGAATCGTTTGTCCACGTGATTGATTCGATGTTCAACCAGCATGCCAAATGGTTGTCCATCTGCAATCACCTGTCGTGGCGGGAAAACGTCGCTTCGCTGAATCTGCTGATTACTTCGACGGTGTGGCGGCAAGACCACAACGGATTCACGCATCAGGACCCAGGCTTTCTGGACGTGGTGGTGAACAAGAGCGCCAGCGTCACGCGGATTTATTTGCCGCCAGACGTCAATTGCCTGCTCTCGGTGGCGGACCACTGCCTGCGCAGCGAAAACTACGTCAACGTCATTGTCTGCGACAAACAACTGCATCTCCAGTTCATGGACATGGATGCCGCCATCAAACACTGCACCAAGGGGATCGGCATCTGGGAATGGGCCTGCAACGACCAGGGCTGCGAGCCGGACGTGGTGATGGCTTCGGCGGGAGATATTCCGACGCAGGAAGCGCTGGCGGCGATTGTGCTTTTGCGGGAAGAATTCCCCGATATCAAATTGCGTTACGTCAATGTAGTGGATCTTTTCAAATTGCAGCCCAGCACGGAACATCCACACGGCCTGCCGGACCGGGACTTCGATTCGCTCTTTACCGTTGATAAGCCGATCATCTTCAATTTCCATGGCTATCCCTGGCTGATTCACCGGCTGGCGTATCGCCGGAAGAATCACGATGGCATGCACGTTCGCGGATACAAGGAAAAGGGCAACATCAATACGCCGATGGAGTTGGCCATCGAAAACGAGATCGACCGTTACAGCCTGGCCATTGACGTGATCGATCGCGTGCCGAGACTACAAAGGGTCGGCGCCCACGCCAAGGAAAAGTTCCGTAATCTGCAAATTGAGTGCCTGAACTACGCGCACCAGCACGGCATAGACGAGCCGACCGTTGCCGCGTGGACCTGGCCCTATTAAAAGCACGACGCCTTCGGAGCGCGTGCGGGAACTGCAGAAAATGCCAGTGCGAATTTCATTCTCTAGCTGCGCGGCGCATGGATCTGCTTTCCCCCTGGCTCTTTGGAAAAGCAGATCCCTCTCCCGATATGCGGGATTGGGATAACAAATTTGTGGTGAAAATTGCGGGATGGCGGATCTACGGTGGAACTTGCCAGGTGACAGAATTGTGGTGAAAACTGCGGGACGAGAGCTTTGTGGCAAATGCTGCACGCGCAAAAGCGGTGGCAAGCCAGCGCACTCCAAACAGGCGTGACGTGACGAAAAATTCGGGATTCACAGGGCAAAGGCGGTATCGATATGAACGTTCTCGTACTGAACTCGGGAAGTTCGAGCCTGAAGTTTCAGCTGATCGCGACCGATCACGAACGCATCCAGAAAAACGCCGATGAGCGCATCTGCCGAGGCGAGGTGGAACGCATTGGCGGCGAGGCCATTGTCACGGCGGAATCAGAAAAATCCCCCAGGCAGAAGTTCACCGCGCCGCTGGCCGACCTTTCCGCGGCGCTGGAGTACCTGATTCGGTGGATTGCGTCGGAAGAATCCGGGATTTCCCAAGTCCAGAGCGCCGCAGATATCCACGCCGTGGGCCACCGTGTGGTCCATGGCGGCGAAATGTTTTCCGAGTCGGCCATCATCACCGACGAAGTGCTGAAGGGGATTGAAGACTGCATCGATCTGGCACCGCTGCACAATCCCAACAACATCAAGTGCATTCGGGCGGCGCGGCAAATCCTGGGGCCAAAGGTTCCGCAGGTCGCCGTGTTTGACACGGCATTTCATCATTCCCTGCCGGAGCAGGCGTATTTGTATGCCGTGCCCTACCATTTGTACCGGCGGCACCATATTCGGCGTTACGGATTCCACGGGACGTCGCACCGCTATGTGGCCTATCGCTATCGGGTTTTGCGCAACTTGACGCGAGAGCAGACGCATGTCATCACGCTGCACCTGGGCAATGGTTGTTCGGCTGCGGCGATTCGCGCGGGATACCCGGTGGACACTTCCATGGGGATGACGCCGCTGGAAGGATTGGTGATGGGAACGCGTTCGGGGGATATCGACCCGGCAATCGTGAACTTGATTGCGACAAAAGAAGGCCTGTCACCGCATGAAGTGGAAATGCTCCTCAACACGCAGTCGGGACTCCTCGGCATCTCAGGGCTGACGAATGATATGCGCGTCCTGCAGCAGGAATTGAAGGAACATGACGACCGCCGCGTGCGCCTGGCCATCGAGATTTTCTGCTATCGCGCAAGGAAATATGTTGGAGCATTTCTTGCGTGCATGGGCGGGGCCGATGCCGTCGTCTTCACCGGGGGAATCGGGGAGAACTCGGCGGATATTCGCGCGCGCATTTGCACGGGCCTGGAATGGGCGGGGCTGAAGCTCGACAAAAACAGGAACGAGCAGGCCGTGGGCAAGGAAGCGCAGATAAGCACCGACGATTCCACCTTAAAGGCATTCGCGATCCCGACGGACGAGGAGCTGCTAATCGCGCGCGACACCGTGCGCTGCATTGCGGGTGAACCACACCCCTCCTAACCCAAAGTGGAGGAGCGGAGTTGGAAAAATACATTTCGCCCCGACTGCCCTATTTGAGCAAAGGTGAGATGGCAGTGCGGCGACCATTCCGGCCGAGCTGACGTTGGTCCTCGTGCTACCATTCTTCATCAGCCATCCGTCATTCATATAAGCATATAGGCCGACTGCCCCTCTTAAGAGCAGCGGCCCCTGGAGCGCCCTGCATGAGACTCACCCACGAGTTTTCCAGTCAAGCTTTCAAGTTTGCCGCAGTATGCCTTCTCACTTTCCCGCTGCTTACCGCGTTTGCGCAGGAAACACAAAAGCAAGAGATTCACGGAATTGCCGTCGCCAACATTGACCGCGCGGCAAAACCCGGCGAGGACTTTTATCTGTACGCAAATGGCGAGTGGATCAAGCGGACCGAAATTCCACCCGACCGCGCCGGCATCGGGGTGTTTACCGCCCTCTCTGACTTGAGCAACAAACGCACTGCCGCCCTAATTGCGGAAGCGGCCAAAGGCGATGCCCCTGCCGGGTCAAACGCGCGCAAAATCGCCGATCTTTACAATTCCTATATGGACGAGGCCGCGATTGAAGCGCGGGGGATTGAACCGCTCCGCGCGCCCCTGGCAGCAATTGCCGCGATCAGCGACCAGCGTGAGCTTGCGCACGCGCTGGGCGAGAGCCTTCGCGCGGACGTAGATGCGCTGAACAACACGAATTTCCATACGCCTAATCTTTTTGGACTGTGGGTCGCGCCCGGATTCAATGACTCCGAGCACTATACGGCCTACTTGTTGCAAGGCGGACTGCAACTTCCCGATCGCGAATATTACGTGGCGGACAACGAGCGAATGCGCCAGATTCGCAGCGAATACCAAACGCACGTTGCCGCCATGCTCAAGCTGGCCGGATTCACGGATTGTGACGTTCGCGCGAAACGCGTTGTGGATCTAGAGCATGCCATCGCGGAAAAACATACCAGCCTTGCGGAGAACGAAGACATTCACAAGGCTAACAACACATGGAAACAAGCCGATTTTGCCGGTAAAGCGCCGGGGATGGACTGGGCTGAATATTTCCGCGGCGCGGGCCTGAGCGAGCAGCCCAGCTTTATTGTGTGGCAACCGAGTGCGTTCGCGGGCGAAGCCGCGCTCGTGGCCGCAACCCCGCTGGAGGCGTGGAAAGACTGGCTGGCCTATCACCTGATCGAAGGGCATGGCGGAGTGCTGCCGCGAGCGTTCGCCGAAGAACGTTTTGCCTTTTTTGGGAAGACGCTCACGGGGACGCCGCAACAGCGTCCGCGGTGGCAGCGCGGGGTGGCGGTGGTGAACGCCCTGCTGGGCGACGCCGTCGGTCAGATCTACGCGCAACGATATTTCCCGCCCGAAGCCAAAGCACAAGCGCAGGCGCTAGTCGCGAACATTATGGCGGCTTTTCGAAAGCGGATTGAAGCGCTTGACTGGATGGATCCTGCAACGAAGGCCGAAGCCCAGGCAAAGCTCACCACCCTTTACGTGGGGATCGGATACCCGGAAACGTGGCAGGACTATTCCTCCTACGAAGTGAAGGCTGGGGATATTTTCGGCAATCTCTGGCGAGGCAGCTTGTTTGGATATCATCGTGGAATTGCGCGCCTGGGCAAACAAGTGGATCGCAAGGAATGGTCCATGACGCCGCAGACGGTAAATGCCGTGAACCTGCCGCTGCAAAACGCACTGAACTTCCCCGCTGCTATCCTGCAGCCGCCCTTTTTCGACCCGCAAGCGCCGGCTGCGGTCAATTACGGCGCGATTGGCTCGGTGATCGGGCACGAAATCAGCCACACGTTTGATACGGAAGGCAGCGCGTTCGACTCGAAAGGCCGGGTGCGGAACTGGTGGACGCCCGGAGACCTGGCCCATTTCGAAGGGGCCGCTGAAAAACTCGTCGCGCAGTTCGACAGCTATAAGCCCTTTCCCGATGTCAACGTAAACGGCAAGCAGACGATTGCGGAAAATATTGCCGACCTCGCAGGGCTTTCCGCCGCGTACGACGGCTACCGCGCTTCGCTGGCGGGCAAGGTAGCGCCCGCACAAGATGGGTTTAACGGGGATCAGCAGTTCTTCATCGCGTTCGGCCAGAACTGGGGAGCAAAAATACGGGAAGCCGCCCTGCGACAACAGGTCCTGACGGACCCGCACGCCCCCGCCCAATTTCGGGCCGCTACGGTGCGCAATCTCGATTCCTGGTACGCCGCGTTCCCGATTCAAGCGAAAGAGAAGCTTTACCTGGCCCCCGTGGACCGGGTGCGCATCTGGTAGAAAACGAGGGGGCCGTTCCCGGCCAAGGGTGAGCCTCGGCGCGGTACGGGTCGCGGCATTGCAAGCTGCGGCGGTGAGAAGTAGAGTAGCGGTCTGCCGGGAAACGGAAGACCCGGCAAGATGCACGGCGTCGCTTTCCTTCCCCAGTCAACCGAGCACGAATTCCGTACGCAGGCGCAGTGCATCTTGATGGTGAAGTGAAACCCCGAGGCCGGGGAGCGGGCCAGGTCATCTGGCTGCGTTGTTGGGAAGTGGAGGTGAGTTCCATGTTTCTGGATTTTTATGGGTTGCGGGAACAGCCGTTTGGCGTCACGCCCGACCCGGCGTATCTCTACCCGAGCCAGACGCACTGCGAAGCGCTCGATTCGCTTACCGAGGCGATCCAGGGCGACCGGGGATTTCTGGCGTTGATAGCGGAGCCGGGGATGGGCAAGACGACGCTGCTGTATCAACTGCTCGAGGGACTGCGCGACACAGCGCGGGCCGTGTTCTTGTTCCAGACACAATGCAATTCCCGCGAATTCTTTCAATACCTGCTGAGCGAACTGAGAGTCGATGCGGCGGACATGGGCCTGGTGGCCATGCACAACAAGTTGAATGAAATCTTGTTTGCGGAAATGCTGGCGCGGAGACGATTTGTCCTGATCGTGGATGAGGCGCAAAACCTGGATGAGACGGTACTGGAAACGATCCGGCTGCTTTCGAACTTTGAGACGCCGCACAGCAAACTGCTGCAAATCGTTTTGGCGGGGCAGACACAACTCGAGGAGAAACTCGGGCAGAAGCAGATGGCGCAACTGCTGCAGCGCATTACGGTGGTGAAGCATCTGGAAGCGCTGTCGCCGGAGGAAACGGCAGGTTATGTGCGGCACCGGCTGAAAGTGGCCGGGTATTGCGGGGCAGGGCTGTTTGAGGCGGAGGCTTTGGGGCTGGTGGCCGAAAGGAGCAAGGGCGTTCCGAGAAACATCAACAAGATTTGCTTCCGCGCTTTGTTTGAAGGGTATGCCCGGGGGCGGCATACGGTGTCTGCAGATCTCATCGAGAAGGCGGCGCGAAAGTTGGAGATTGTGGCCGCTGCGCGTCCCGTGACCGCGCCAGCAGCGGAAGCGCGGACGACAGAAGTAGTGGAGCCGATGCCATCGCGAACAACCACGGGCGCCGGCGTTGCGGAGTGTGTCGAGGTAACGGCGACGCCGGGGATTACGTACAAGCCGGTCGCGGGCTGGAATTTGCCACGCTGGGGAGTGTGGGCGGGCGCGGTGGTTGGCGTTCTTTTGTCGGCGAGCCTGGCCATGCCGCGAAACGCGCTGCCGCAGATGATGCTGGCAATGCGCAAGGAAGTGGCGGCAACGAAGAGTCTGATCCAGCGCAAGATGGGGAACGATGGGAGGCAAACAACGGCTGTTCGGGAAACGGCGGAGAGCGGGAAACCGATCGAGCCACGGGTAAACGAGAGCAGCATGCCTTATGTCACCGCGATCCAAACATCGAGCGCCGAGAGCGATGCGCGGGTAGTGGTGCTGCTGGAGGATGCGGTGCAGTACGAGTCGGCACGCATTGGTTCGCCGGACCGAATTTATTTTGATCTTTACAAGGCACAACTGAGCCCGTTGGTCAGCCAGAAAACAGTGCCCAGCGAGGGCGGGCTGCTGAAGTGGGTGCGGGCGGCGCAGAATAAGGATGAGGTGGTCCGGTTGGTGCTGGATGCGGAGGGAGCGAAGGAGTATTCGGCTCAGCTGCTAGCAGACCCGTATCGTCTGGTGATCGATGTTCGCGGGCAAGCCGGGGGCGGGGCGAAGGAAGGCGCGGGAATGGATGCAGGGCTGCACAACGTGGCCGACGCGCCGCCGCTAGGCAGCGGCAGCCAAAAACGTCATGGCTCGCTGACGCGGGAATTGGGGCTGAAGATCAGCCGCATCGCGATTGATCCCGGCCATGGAGGACACGACACGGGAACAAGAGGGCCGCGTGGCCTGCTGGAAAAGGACCTTTGCCTGGATGTGGCGTTGCGGCTGGGGCAACTGATCGAGAAGAACCTAGCGGATACGGAAGTGGTGTACACGCGCAAGGACGACAGGCAAGTTCCGCTGGAAGAGCGCACGGCAATCGCCAACGATGCCAACGCGGACCTGTTCATCTCGATTCATGCGAATTCAAGCGAGAGCCGCGAAACGCGGGGAGTCGAAACGTATTATCTGAGTCTGGCAGGTTCGCAGGAAGCCAGGGAACTCGCAACGCGCGAAAACGCGCTCGCGGAATCATCCCTCCACGATCTTCCGGACCTCGTCAAGAAAATCACGCGCAACGAGAAGATCGCGGAATCGAAACTGCTTGCCGCAGACATCCAGAACACGCTCGCGCAGGGGCTGCAGCTTGTGAGCCGGCGGGAGACGAATCGCGGCGTGAAGCAGGCACCCTTCATCGTGTTGACCGGCGCCAACATGCCTGCGGTGCTCTCGGAGATTTCCTTCATGAGCAATGCAAGCGATGAGAGCCTGCTGTTGGAGAGCAGCCAACGCCAGCGGGTTGCCGAGGGGCTGTACCGCGGGATTGCGGCGTATCTCGATAGCTTGCACAGCCTGCAGCACAAACAGTGGAAACTTGTGAGTGACAACCGTCCCAGCACAGCATCGGGGTTCGCACCGTCAACAGCCGCGAGATGAGATGGGCCGTGGCGACGCTTCGAGGCAGGGGCGAAAAGGATGGCCTGCGTGGCCCATCTGCCACGGCGGGAGTCAGTGGCCCCAATCGCACAGGGACTCGACGAATGCGGCGGAGCCATCGCGCAGCCAACCATCGAGCTGCGCCGGTTCTTTGAGTTGTTGTCCACGCCGACGGGGCACGGCGACAAAGCGGCAGGGAAATTCCGGAAGGCTGGTCATGTCGCCCCACAGCTTTTCAAACTGCGCCACCGGTAAGATATCTTCCTGACCTTTCCCCCAGCGTTTCTTGACGTCCTTCAGCGTGATGTAGGTGGGCATGCGGGCGGCCAGGGTGCGCACGGCGTTGTTCACCTTTTCACTGTGCGCAAGATCCTCGTGGGTCAGGCCGAACATGGCGAGTAGTTGATCGATATCGATCCAATAGGTCGCGCTGTTGTACCAGGGGAGGAGTGATTCGGTCTCTTCACTGGGAAGGGCGAGGCCTTCGACGAGGCGCAAACGGCCGTCAACGCGGGCCAGGCCGCCGCCGCGGTCTTCCACCTGCCGCGCAATGACCTCGGTGGTAAACGCGGCGCCCTCCGCGATGTGGTAACCAAGCAAACCTGGGTCTACATCGGCCCCCGTGGTATCGATGTTGTGAATCATCAGGTATTTCAACCGGGGCCTTTCCTGGAGCAAGCGCAGGACGGTGCCGTTGCGAATCATGTTGGGAATTTCGTACCAGTGGCCGACCGGGTGCAGGCATTGCATCGGTACGTTATCGGTATAGCTGGCACCTTCGCCCATGTGCCGGGCCCACGCGATGAGCGTGGCGCGCAGGCTATCGCGGACCTTTTGCGCCTGCTCGTCGAGCAATTGCTGCGGCAACTCTTCCCAGGCAAATCGCAAGTCCCTTTCCATGGGCACGAAACGCAACCCGATGGAGCGTCCGGGTGAAAGCAGCAAGGGGCCGGGGTAGTCGTAATTGCGCTCGGTGCGGAGGTGCGCCTGGATCGCGTCGTGAGTCAGGTAGCTGGTGGTGATGACGTGGGGCAGAGCCGTGCCGCAGAGGCGGGCCGTGCGGCGGTTGCGGGCTAAGTGCACCTCGAGAAAGCTGCGGTGTTTGCCGCCCAGCCGACAAAAAGGGTTGAGGGCCTTGACGACGCCCGCGCCTTTGGTCCAACGGCTGCCGGTGCCGCCTGCGAACGAAACCACCGCCACGATTCCTGCTGCCAGGGCATCTTTGCCGATTTCGTGGTACTTTGGCGCAACACCGTCGGTGGCGTCAAAGAGATCCGCGGCGCCAACGTCGGTGATCAGGCTGGTGGTGGGAAGACGATTCTGCGCCAGCCCCACGCGGCCGTTGCGGAGGTCCGCCTGGATCTGCTCATGCTCGGCGCGATCAAATCCATGAGCTTCGAGCAGCGCGTCGAGGCTTTGGGAGAGGTCGGCTTTTGGGGGGCTCTGCGGGATGAGGTGCTCGAAGACATGCTGCACCATCCCTTGGAATTCCGGCACGGTGTGGCAGGCGACGGTGAAGCGTTCGAGTTCCAGGAGGCGCACGGGGGAGAGCACGCGGGATTCCAGGCGAAGGAGCGGGGGCACGGCCAGCTGGTAGTATCCCGCCGGCATAAGCGCAGAGTCGCCTTCGAGGTACGTGGCCTGAGTGCCGCATTCGTTGACCGCGAAATCGTAGACCACGGGTTCCATGGCGAAGGGCAATGCATGTTCCATCTCCCGCTTGGTGGCGCTCATGATGGCCTGCAAGCGCTCCTGTGCCAGCGTTGCCGTTTGGGGGCAAAAAGAAAACCCATGCCTCCGCCCGACATTCCTCCGAGCATCCAGAAGCCCCAGAAGTCGTCGCCCATCTCCCGGCGCACGCGGCGAATCAGCGTGTCCGTGTAGAGATTCCCGGCCCAGGGAATAATGGTTTGAATGGGGCCGGCAAAATTCCGCTCCGTCAAGGCACCCAGGGCGCGAATGTCCCCGCTCTTCAAACGCGCAATGAGGTCATCGAGGATGAGGGTGGCTTCGCCCCGGCTGCGCCACTCACTTTCAGAACGAAGCAGGTATTTCTCCGTCACCATCTCCAAAATGGGGCCCACATCCTGCGCCATGCCGCCGTGAGCGAGCACCAAGCTTTGCTGAAGCTGCTGGCGCGTTTCAGGCGACACGTCCTGGGGGCCGAGAATTTGGTGGTTCGGCAACAACCGGCCGCGACTGATGCCGAATTCCGGATCACCCTCCTGGGCTGAGACTCCGTGAATCAACTTAATTCCCGGCCACACCCCGCCGGAATCCTGCCAGCCGCCTCCCGAGCCCCCCAGCCACTCGCCCAGGATGGCGCGCCCGGCCACCAAGCGGCGGTCCTCCTCGGAAAGGCCGCCGGTGAGTGTGCGGATCTGGTTTGTGGCACGCATGCACAAGGAAATGAGGCAGGCCAGGAGAGTGGTGGACACTGCCAGACGTGAACCGCGGGGAATATCGTTCACTTTACTGACGATTTCGATGCCGTGGCCTTGCCGACCCGTCAAACGGGTCAGCACGTCGGAGAGGGGCTGAGTGGCGCCCTCCATTCCCGGCGGTACGATGCCGGAGGCAATCACCGCGGCCTTGAGCAAGCCTAGGTAGTCGTGCGCGAAATCGAAAACTTCGGCAATCGAGCTGAGTTCAGCGCTGCACTGAAGGTCAACGCTGACCAAGCGGAGTACCGGCTGATCGATGACACGGAACCATGCTGCAACGGGAGGCTTCGGGGCGCCCAAGCCGCGCACGCTCAGGTCGATGGAAATGTTGAGCACGCGCGCGCCTTCGGGGAAATCCATCCCCAGAAAGAAAATATCGCTCCACCCGCTATGGCTCAAGTCCATGCGGACCGGCGTGGCTTCGCGCAGGATGGGGAAGAGATGATCGGCAGCTTCGCGCTGCAAGAGCTCGGGCCGAATCCGCAGCGGCGCGTCTTCAGGATAAGCGGCGCGGAACATCCACTGATTGCCGCGGACCGAGCGCACGCTATGCCGCACCTGGTCAGCAAGAGTCTGGAAGCCGAGCGAGCGGTAACTAGAGGCGAGCGCGCTGGAAAGGGCAGCGCTTGGGCCGGCGGCGGCCTGAGCAGCCAGGAAAATATCAAGAGCTTCTTCGAACCTGCGCTTGAGGAGGTTGGTGTAACCGGCGAAAGGAATGAGGGCGTGGGAAGTCGTTAATTTGCGCGTGGAGATATGAAAGCGATGAATGGCATACAGGAAAAAAAGGGCTCGCACGCGCTGGTAGAGATTGTCGCTGCTGCGCCGGAAACGGTCGAGTGCCTCGCATTCGAGCAACAGTTCTTCCAGAGTTGCAGTTCGGCAGAATGAGTCCAGCGGGCGATTGCGGGTCTGCGTATCGCGAGCGGTAATGACTTCGGTAAGCAGGCTCACCGCTCGCTCCCGGCGGAGGGATTGGTCAGCTCACGTTCGGCAAGTATTTCCAGCAAGTGCGTGAGCACCTCGTCGCGGTCGCGACTGTTCAGCGCCAGGGCCAATTGCGCGGTAAGCAACCCATAGCGAGCGCCGAGATCGTAACGGCGCCCGGTGTCTTCCAGAGCCAGATACTGCTCCTGCCGGGCGAGTTCAGCGAGAGCGGCGGAAAGCGTGACAGCGCCGTTCGGCTCACTCGCCATTTTGCGTCCCAGCAGCTCCATCACGGTGGGAGTGAAAACGTGAATTCCAAAGAAACAGAGATAGTGGCCCGCGCGGATTCCCGGCACCATGAGACGCTGTTCGGCTTCCGTGGGCGTCGGCTTTTCGAGTACCGTCTCCACGCGATAAACGCCGGGCCGGCCGGAGATGCGGCGTCCCGTTACAGCCCCAAACCGGGAGAGCAGCCTTTCGTTAGTGGGCTGGACCCCGGAGGCGGAGCAGGACTCGAGTTCCGCCAACTCCACCAGACGCTGGACGCCGGGCTTCGTTGCGCTCACATACAGGTGATCACCTACCATGTGCAGAAAAGGCTCACCGGCCACAAATTCGCGCGCACAGTAAATGGCGTGGCCGTATCCCCGTGGCTGGTGCTGGGGGACGAATCGCACGGCGCCGGCGAGGTTGCCGGTGGCTTGGGCGTAGCGAGTCTCGTCGCCTGGCCAGACCACGACGCAGATCTCGCCAATATTCGCGCTGAGGGCCTGTTCGATCAGGATACTCAGGACGGATTTTTCCGCTCCATTGTGGATGAGAGTCTGGAGCGGAAGCGTCCGCTGATTCCCTCCGGCTGCTGTGATGACCGCCTTTCTGATGCGCACGGTTGACGCTCCTTTTCAGGGCTTGTGCCGAACTCTTAGGGTGAATTGTGGGCCATGGCCAGTTTGCCCACTACGTTACTAGAAGTGGCTTGAACTGCTCATCTTTCTTATTTTATTTCCGCGAGTGCTTCTGGGGGTTGCGGCCTGACGGCCGAGGTTGATTCCATTGTGAGCATGATCACTGCCGCCAAAGGACTGCATGCGCAAGCATCACAGATTAGCCAACGTGGGTGTAGCCGGATCCACGCAAACCCTCAGGTGTAGGTGGACCCTGTTTGAAGCTTACACTACACCGGTCACGGTGATGCTCTTAAGTGTCATGCGGACAGCTGAAGAGCGAATGCATCCCCCTGCGCCTGGAACCTAGGGCTCGGATACCGCGAGTGGGTTTCCCACAAGTTAGCTCACGCGACATCAATTGTGAACAACCCTCCTCTGGGCTGCTGCAGGTGGAAGTTGGGTTCGGTCCGTAATTTGTACCCGGCAGGGGCTCAAACTGCACGGAGCGGCGCAGAGCTTCTTCGGTGGCGGTAGACACGTTTATAGGCCGCAATCAGGGTTGAAGTCGCTGAAGAGGGTCGAATGGATTCCCATGCGTCATCTGCGCGGATAAAGGGTGATGTTGCACGCAATCCCTCGCTGAGCTCATAGAAGTGGCGCACTTCGCAGGCGCCATTGAGTGAAAGACTGCAAACAACGGAAGACCTGATGGATTCTGCCAAGAAGAAGCATCTATCGGTGACGGCTCGTGCTGACTTCTTGCGAGCGAATCACGGTCAGTTCTGTGGCCGCGGGGTCGAAGCACACGGTGAAGATCAGGCCCCAGAAACCGTTTGTGGGGCGACGACTACGGTAATCCCTCCAAGTACCGCCTCGCGACAGCTACGCTCCAGGGACCGGCCGGCGACTGCTTTCCTGGCAGCAATGCAATAAGGCACCTCAGCACGTGCACGATGTTCACGACGTGCACGTTCACATGCCGCAGATCTTCACTAATGGTTGTCCAGTTCCTCGGGCGCCACGTTTTCCAAAGGATTTTGCATGCCATTCTCCGTGTCGATTTCGAGACACATCTGACAGTCCCTAGGCATCGTATCCCGAAGATTGATTCTATAGTCCATGGCAATCGCATGAAGGCGCTTCCGAATATTCATCAGAAGAACGATCCCGCGTCCTTGGGCTCCAAGCCTCTCGGTGGGGATCTGCAAAGCCCGCAGCATGTCTCCAACGGCGCGGGCCTCCAGACTGAGGACCTCTCCCTTCGCTTCCAGGAGCTTATTGGCTGCGCGAGTGATCTCACCCACGGTCAAAGTATTCTCCGTTGCACGGTGGCACAGTGTGAGTAAAACCTCCAGCACGATCTTTCGAAAGAAGCTACCAGAGTCCGCACGATACGCCGCTTCCTGCTTCCCAATTAGTTCAGTAACACTCGCCTGCAACTGGGCATCGCTGGCCGCGGAAGCGGCAAGACAATCCATCACATCGCGCCAGGAGGTGTCGATCCCCGGGCGATCGAAGTGCAAATCACGCACGAGTGCGAGGTTCATGAGTCGGTACATCAACAACTTCGGTTGGAACTCTTCGAGTATTTCTTTCTGTGCCCGGTAATCCAGATACGGCATGCTGGATTCACCAGGTGCGATCGAAATCTCCAATAGGGGAAACCCCTCGAGAGAATGGTTCAATGGATCATCGGCACAAAATACCTTCGCACAACAGAAATTGAGGAGCCGCCCCTTGGCGGCAAAGTGGATCCCCATAGTCCTTGGCAGCGCGGCACGAACGAAAACACGAACCGGCTCTTACGACAATACTTCCCTAAGAGAAACGACCTGTCCGGCTATGCTCAGTCGGATCTGGACAAAGTAGCGCTGCGATTAAATCAACGCCCGCGAAAGATTTTAGGTTTTCAGACTCCTGCGAGTAGACTTCAAGCAAGTGTTGCGTCGACCCATTGAGACCACCGCGTTAACCAGGCACTAGTCAGCCCCTGTTCCGTCCGCAATCACAGGCGCGTGAGTTCAGAGAAGTGGAGCCGTTTCCCTATGGCTTTCTGCTCTTGAGCTCTTCCTTCATCTCTCTCAGCTGTATGGCGATCACGAAGACCAGGAGAACAACCGCGGCGTCCAGCAAGTGCACGGTGGAGGTCGTCAGGTCTAGGATCGTGTAGCCAGTTGTGTTCGCGACCCTCTCAATCACGGCGAGACCGAGCAACACGAACGCGCCAACAAAGAAAATGCGGGACGTTATCGAAATTAGCTTCTGAAGGTTCATAGTTATCCCTCGACCTTCTGATTGAAGGTTATTGCTGCTATCCCTACTTGCGTGGAATCGTGAGCGCCCTTTCGTAAATCTTTCCATTATCGACGTCGACGAAGACGGCGGTGATGCTGCCGTTCGATCTCTGGAACCAGAGCCTGACCAACTGAGGAGTTTGTGGGTTCTGCGTTACGCTGATTAGCGGTCCGTACTCTTGCGGGATTGCATCAGTGAATTTGACCGGCTCGTAGGTCAGCGGTCCCGTCGGGTTTGGGGGCTGCCCCATCTTCTTGCACGAAACGATCACCAGAAATATAGCTAGGATACATAACGCGATGATACGCTTTTTCGCCATTGTGACCCCCTCTCGCCTGGAATCCCAAAGCTGAGCCCATCCCGTACGCCCATGCCTATGCTCGCGCCAAGCTTTACCCGGGATTTCCGTTTTGAGTCCCCAGGCTGGCGGAATTGTACACCCGATTGTGCTAGCAGTTAGTCGCAAAGTGGTTGCGGCGTCACAAGCGTACTCGGGCCGGTCAAAAGGGGCTGGACGCAAGAAATGGGTTCGGATCGCGGCTGCAAAACACGTGATTACGCCATTTGAGTTATTGGGTCTTTCCCGAGGCCAGGTAGATGTATAGTCGCCTCATGCTTATTCGGTTGTTTCAGCAAGCCACAATATGTTGTGGTCAGTCTTGGCTGGGTGGCTTGGAACGGTCCGTCTAGTTCGCATCTCCTTGTAGGTCGTGGACTTGTGCTTGGTTCCGAGTCCCAGCAGGGTTTGGAAAGCCGCCATAGGTTGCTTGCGCCGATTATGGCGAAAGACGAATTCATCAAGATAAGCCTGGAGCTGATGGCGGCCCACGCCGTGATGGGTTCCGAGCAACCATTGCTTCAGGTTGCCGATGGCGCGGTCGGCCAAAGGCACCGCGGACTTCGCGCCTTTGTGCAGGTCCGCTCGCGAAGGTTGCGTGCAGGGCACATGGCGGAATCCAGCTTCGTCCAATCCACGAAAGCTCCCGAGGCCGTCGGTGTAAACGAGAGAACCAGGTGCTACGTTCTGTCGCAAGAACGCGATGAGGGTTTCGCCTCGGAAATCCGGGATGACCGCCATGCGAGCGCGTCCGGTCGCGCGACCGCGCTTCTCCACCGCGACCACGATGAGGGCGGCCTTCCGGCCCCGCAGTTGTCGACTTCCCCGCAAACCCCCTTGGATACCTCCAATCCAGGCGTCGTCCAATTCCACTTCCCCGCGCAGCGGCTCGCGGGCCAGGTTGACCATGGCTTGCCGCAACTTGTGCAGGATCATCCACGCTGTCTCGTAACGTCGCAGACCCAGCTGGCGCTGCAAGAGAAGCGCCGAGACGCCGCGTTTATCCGTGGTCATGAGGTAGGCCGCCCAGAACCAAACGGTCAGCGGTGTTTTCGTGTTATGCAAAATCGTTCCTGCCGTAAGGGACACTTGATACCGACAACCCGCGCATTGCCAGCGCTGCGGTTTCACGATTGGGTAAGAATTCCGGTTCCCGCACCGCGGGCAGATGAAGCCGTCCGGCCAGCGGCACTCAGCCAGATACTTCTGGCAAGCTTCTTCGGTAGAGAACATCGACTGGAACTCGCGCAAGGTTTTCGCAAACGCTGGGCGCGGCATGCCCATATACTACTAATTGGGGCTTGCTGAAACAACCGGATAAGC
>CAWADS010000033.1:0-38484 GCA_963780785.1 Candidatus Acidiferrales bacterium | reverse complement strand
CAAAACCCGACTTTGGGGGCTGTCCACGGCGCGGTGCGGCGGTGCACTTCCATTGGGAAAGACGAGTGACTTCGATGGAGCGACGGACCGATGAGGATCGGTTGCGGCCATGCGAGCCGACCCGGTGGTTCCCGCAAAGGCCAGCCAAAGACAATTCAGAAGATCGTTGCGATACTGAACCGTACTAGACTGCGGTGAGGGGTCCAGCAGGGCTTTGGAAAGATGGCGGGTTGTTGCGAAGTGGGCGGGCGGCACACTCTGGGACCTGAGGGCCGCAGTGGCAGGATAACAAGCAGGATGGGTAAAGGGATGGAGCGAGTGACATACATCACGCGAGAGCATGTTGCGCGTCACTGCGGAGAAGAGGGTGGTGGATTCAGATAGATGGATAATTGGACTCAGGAAGTCCAGAACTCTATGCAGGTAACTCGCGCAACGGATTATGCAGTTCGAATCATGCTAGAACTCGCCAGTCTGGCCCCAGGCGACAAGGTGCAATTGAACGAACTGATTGAGAGCACGGGGGTCCGGGGGAGTTTTCTATCCAAGGTGGTGCAGCGGCTCGTGCATGCCGGTATGGTGTCCTCGCATCGCGGAACGCGTGGAGGATTCTCCCTGAGAGTGCCCGGCCAGGAAGTCACGCTTCTGGACGTGGTGGAAGCGATCGAAGGACCGACGCAAATGAATGTCTGCCTGGGAAGTGGGCCAGGGTGCGAGCGAAAGTCGTGGTGCGGTGTCCATCCCGTTTGGCAGAAGGCGCAGTCTGCTTTCGTCCAGGAGCTTGCCGGTGTAACCATTGCGCACCTCGCCATGGAATCCAAGGTCAACCTAGCCAAGCAGCAAGCGGCCGCAAATCAGCCATAGCCGTACCGGGGACAGCACTCCTCCAGCGTAAATTTGGCGACGGGATCCGTGTCGCGATTGATGCGGTGTGCCGATCAGGATTCGGGGGCGGCGGCCGACAGATTAGTGAGCGAGCGATCGGAGAGCGTTGCCGGAGAACCGGTAGAGGCTGGCCAAATGATTGCTGTGAAGGAGTTCCTCGGCGAGGAGATCGGCGACGGAATCGATCACGCGGAAAAGGACGGGCTGGTCCAGGCGCGCTTGGGGCAAGATGACGACCGCGGCGTGAGTGGTGGAGCCGGTAGCGGCGTGACAGTACCAGAAGCAGACCGACACGCCACCGGGAGCACGGGATTGGCGTTCCTGGGGGTAGGCCAGGGGGCGGTCGGCAAGCAGAACATGAAAGGTCTTGCCATCGGAGCGGGAGATCATGGGCATGGATTCGCACATGCGGCAGAGGAGACCTTGTTCACCATGACAAATGCAGTGTGGGCAGAGGTTGAAGTTTCGATGGGCAACGTTCTCTTCGGCCAGGGGATCGTACCTCATGGGCCAGCCCTCCAGGTAAACATAGAATCGTGGTGATGCGCTGGGGCTGGGGGCACGCAGCATTAAAACGATACACTCCTCATATAATACATTAATCAGAAATGCAATACAAAACCATTGGTGCTGGCCCTCTTGCTATTAGCCTGTCTGGTTACTTGAGGCTGGGGCGGCCCGCAGAAAGCAGCGCGCCCACACCGGGGGCGCTCAAGGTTGCGGACATCGGGGCCGAAATCGCCAAAGAGCGTGGCGGGGTAAGGTTCGACCAGGCTGCGGTTGATTCGACAACGCGACGTCCCGTGAGGACCGAGGACATGGCGGAAGAATATGACGGACGAATACGGAGAGGAAGGCCAGAAACTTAACGGGAACAAATGCGAGAGGTTCCCTTGCCTGTTGGACGCTGTTCCCGGAGAATAGAGGGTCCATCATCAAGAGGCGACACCTTAATGGCGGCTTGAGCGCCGCAGCGGACGGAGACCGGGAAAGATGGCCAATTGATTTACCCACCTAAGCGATTTGTAGCCTATTTTTCCATGGAGATTGCGCTGGAAAACGCCATGCCGAGCTACAGCGGCGGCCTGGGCGTGCTGGCGGGAGACACCATCCGCGCGGCAGCGGATATACGTTTGCCGATGGTGGCGGTTTCGCTGCTCTACCGCAAGGGCTACTTCCGGCAAGTATTGGGAGAAGACGGCGCCCAGACGGAAGAACCGGTGGAATGGGAAGTGGAGAAGTTCCTGAAGGAGGAGGAGCCGCGCATCGGGGTTTCGCTGGAGAACCGGCGAGTGGAACTGCGGGCCTGGCGGTACATGGTGAAAGGGGTGCGCGGATACGAGGTGCCGGTCTACTTTCTGGATGCGGATCTTGAGGTGAATGACACGCGCGACCGCGAGCTGACGGGGGCGCTCTATGGGGGCGATCCGTACTACCGGTTGTCGCAGGAGGTGCTGCTGGGGATCGGCGGCGTGCGCATGCTGCGCGCACTGGGGCACACCGAATTGATGCGCTACCACATGAACGAGGGCCACGCGGCGCTGCTCACCATGGAATTGCTGGAGGAGGAGACAAAGCGGGCCGGACGCACGGCCATCAAGGGCGAAGACATCGAGCGGGTGCGCAGCAAGTGCGTGTTCACGACGCACACCCCGGTCCCGGCAGGGCACGACAAATTTCCGGCGGAGTATCTCTCCCGGCTGCTGCCGGACCAGGTGCGTTTCATTGACGTGAAAGACGCGTCCTCCGTGGATTTGATCAAGAGCATCCTGCAGGCAGAGCAGACTTATCCAGACTGGAAGGAAGCGGCGCAGCGGGGCGCTTCGGTGAGCATGACGTACCTGGCGCTGAGCCTGAGCAATTACGTGAACGGCGTGGCGAAGCTGCACGGAGAAGTTTCCCGGAAGATGTTTCCGAACGTGCCCATCGAAGCGATCACGAATGGGGTACACGCGGCGACGTGGACTTCGCCGGCTTTCCAGGATCTGTTCGACCGGTATATCGCTTCCTGGCGCGAAGACAATTACAGTCTGCGCGGAGCCTTGGGCTTGCCGCCGGAAGAGGTTTGGGCGGCGCATTTGCTGGCCAAACACAGTTTATTGGAAGCCGTGCGCAAAAAAACGGGACTGAAGCTCGATCCCGAAGCGTTCACGATTGGATTTGCGCGCCGGGCCACGGGCTACAAGCGCGCGGACCTGATCCTGAAAGATCTGGACCGGTTGCGGCAAATCGCGAAAAATGTGGGGCCATTCCAGATCGTTTATGCGGGCAAAGCGCACCCGCGGGACGCCGGCGGAAAAGAGATCATCAAGCAGATCTTCAAGGCGAAGAAGGCCCTGAAGAAGGCGGTTAGTATCGTTTTCCTCGACGACTACAACCTCGAGCTGGGCGGGTATCTCACCTCGGGCGGCGATTTGTGGCTGAACACGCCGCAGTATCCGATGGAAGCTTCCGGCACGAGCGGGATGAAAGCGGCGGTGAATGGCGTGCCGAGTTTGAGCATTTTGGATGGCTGGTGGGTGGAGGGCTGCATCGAAGGCGTGACCGGATGGTCGATCGGGGAACCGCATCGCGGCGATCCCGGGCCGGAGAGTCCGGTGGATAACGTGGTGGACGCCGAAAGCCTGTACACAAAATTCGAGAGCGTGATCTTGCCGATGTTTTACGAGGAACGCAGCCGTTACCTTGAGGTGATGCGGCACGCCATTGCGATCAATGGATCGTTCTTCAACACGCAGCGCATGGTGCAGCAGTATATTACCGACGCTTACCTGCGGTAGCGCGGTGGGCGCGGGCAACGGCCTCGGGGCGAACTTCCATCAGCAGAACTTTTCGCGGCAAAATGTGAAAGCCGGCCTTGCGGTAGAAGGTTGCGGCGGCTTTGTTGTGGTGGAGCACTTGCAGTTCGATGGCGCGGATGCCGCGCTCGCGGCAGAAATCCTCGATTTCGTAGAGCGCCAGTGAGCCGATGCCTTTGTTGCGGCAGCGCTTGTCCACGTAGAGATCGGTGAGCATGGCTTCCACTCCGCCGTATTCCAAATCGAAATTGTAGGTGACGATGGCGTAGCCCACGGGCTTTTTGTGGCTTTCCATGAGCCAGGCTTTGCCGAGCGAGAGATTGCGCAGCAGGGTGTGGAGGCCTTGCTCCAGTGATTTGCGATTGAAAGGAATCTTGTCGAAGCGGTAGTAGGCGATGACGAACTTCAGCAGCGTGGCGTGATCTTTCGGGCTGCAGGGGCGGAAGGATACCAGCATAGGGCCTCTCTATTGTTCGGCTGGGGCGTTCAGGGTCAATAGACTTCTAATCTCGATACTGCCAGATAGCTGAGTTTGCCGCTCGCGAATCTTGCCTCGATATAAGCGCTCAGCGAGTAGAACCCATAGTTTCTCTGAAGTTCCTCTCGCTAAGTCGAGGATACGCTTGTTTGACTTTCTCCAGGTCTGCTGCTGAGGTTTTCTTCTGAACGCCAAAGTTGTAGATGAGCCTGTTGTTTGTGGCCACGCTCGGTTTACCCAATATTGTTTTTACTTCGGCGGGCGTCAGTCCAAGGCGCAATCCGGATGCGACTGACGGGCGCCTTGTTACTCGACTCGATTTGAAGTCATAAGATCGCTTCCTTTCCAATCTGGACCGCCCTCGAACAGGTACAAAACTTCGTTGACCTCTCCTTCCTCAAAGATAAGGTGGATTCTTCCTTGTTCTTCGATCGACGCATAGCAAGCCTGGGAGCGGCCTGTTGAGGCATCACCACGTTGCACAACGGAAGCTTTTCCCAGCTTGGCCGTAGCCGCCTTCAAGATATCTTCGTCGCTCAGCGAGAGCCCGAGAATCTTGAAGTTTGCGGGCGAAGGCTCGCGATGCTTTTCCGGAATCGCTTCATCAGATTCAGGTCTACCGATGAAGGACCACCGGTCGGAATTGTCACTCGTGTAGCCGGGCGGGCCGTTCTGAGCGCTCGCAACGGCGAGAAGTAGAAGGAATGGCAACGATCTATGGAGGCGCATTACCTCCTATCGTACTGCAGGCACCGGCGCGGCGAAATGGAATTGAGGAGAGGTGCAGTTGGGCAGTTTCCGACTACGCGATAGGGAAGGATATTCGGCATTGATGGATTCAGCGGAGAATCGCCCTGATTGATCCTTCGCGGCCGCATTACTCATCAGCATGGACAGACCTTGCGGAGATTTGACAGAATGGCGGCATTATGCGAATCCGAATGCTGAAGTCTACCGTATGCTTGTCGCCGCATTTCTTATCGCTCCGATGTCGATCTGCGCGCAAGACGCTAACCTGCCGCACCTGGAAAAACGTGGCGCCGCGACGCAACTCATTGTCGATGGGAAACCCTTCTTGATGCTTGGCGGCGAGCTTTATAATTCCAGTTCCTCCAGCTTGGAATACATGAAGCCGCTTTGGCCGCGCCTGGCCGCCATCCCGCTGAACACCGTGGTGACGCCTCTTTCTTGGGAACTGATCGAACCGGCGGAAGGGAAGTATGACTTTGCGCTCATTGACGGCCTGCTGGCGCAAGCCCGCGAGCAGCACGTCCGCGTCGTCTTCCTGTGGCTCGCCGCGTGGAAGAATGGCATGTCCAGCTACCCGCCCGTATGGGTCAAGCAGAACACCAAACGCTTCCCGCGGGTCATGCTTGCACAACAACGAAGCCAGTATTCTTAGTTCCATTGCCGGCTATTCCGATGCCACCCGCGACGCCGACGCCCGAGCCTTCGCCGCGGTCATGCAGCATCTTCGCGAGGTGGATAGCCGCGACCACACGGTCCTGATGATGCAGATTGAAAACGAAGTCGGCGTGCTCGGCGATGCGCGCGACCACTCCCCCGCGGCCGAACAGGCTTTCGCCGCCGCCGTGCCCCCTCAGCTGACCGAATACCTTAAGGCCCATCGCGACACTCTCGATCCCGAACTTCGTGCGCTCTGGCAGCAGCAAGGCGAGAAGACCTCCGGTAGCTGGGCGCAGGTATTTGGCGACACCGCACGCGCGGACGAGATTTTCATGGCCTGGAACTATGCGCGATACGTTCAGGCTGTGACCAGCAAGGGCAAAGCAGCGTACAACCTTCCGATGTACGTGAACACCTGGCTTGGCGGAGAAGACACAGCGCCGGGCGATTATCCAAGCGGAGGACCCCAGCCGCGCGTGATTGATATCTGGAAGGCCGCCGGTACGGCGATTGACATCTACTCCCCGGACCTTTACGCCGCGAACTTTTCCTACTGGGCAGACCGCTATCATCGCGATGGCAACCCGCTCTTCATTCCTGAAACCCGAGGAGGCACCGCCGGGGCAGCCAACGTTTTTTATGCGGTTGGCGAACACGCCGCAATGGGGTTCTCGCCATTCGCCATCGACGCTTTCTCCGAAGGCACGGCCGACTTGGGCGCAAGCTATGCGGCAATCGCCTCCGTCGCCCCCATCCTTCTTGAGCAGCAGACCAAGGGCAACGTACACGGCTTCACGCTCACGAAGGAACACCCGTCTGTCGAGTTCAGCATGAATGGCTATGCCGTCCAGGTCAGCTTGGACGAACTTTTTGGCAATCACGCGGAAAACGGCTACGGCCTGATCATTGCCACGGGACAGGACGAGTTCCTTGGCGTCGGCAAGGGTTTTCGTGTCCTTATAACCTCGCGCTCGACCAGCCCGTTCAAGCTCGGTTACGCGTCCATCGACGAGGGGAATTACGTGGACGGCAGATGGATACCCGGTCGCCGGCTAAACGGCGACGAAAACGATCAGGGCAATTATTGGCGCTTCGATTCGCGCGGACTCAAGATCGAGAAGGCCGTTCTCTATCGCTACGAGTAATTAGCCCGCAATCCCAGGGAACTTGATGGCAGCGAGGTAGTTTGCTCGATGTCCGATAATCCTGAAATCCAAAGTCGAAGAGGGATTTCATCGCACAAAAAACGTGCGATGGTGAACGTTTTCCACTCCGGGACGGAAAAAGCGCCGTCCCTCCGGTCGAAATGACAGGTTTAGCGAGGTCCCAGGGAAGAGGCGGAGTTCAGCGAACGCGGTTTTTGTAGAGGGCCATGCCGACGGCGGCGTCCATGGCGATTTTTTGGAGGGCGGCGATTTGGCGGGTGGTGGAGATGCCGCCGGCGGCGACGATGGGCAGGCGCGTGGCGCGGCGCAACTCGCGGAACCAGGCGAGATTCACGCCGCGCATGGTGCCTTCGCGGTCCACATCGGTGCAGAGAAAACCGGCGCAATAGGGTTCGAGGGCGGACATGACTTCGGCGGGAGCGAGCGAGAGGGATTTTCGCCAGCCGTGGATGACGATGCGTCCTTTGGCGGTATCCAGGGCGATCAGGATGTGTTTCTTGCCGACGCGGGTGGCTAGGCGTTTCAGGAAAGAAACATTGGGGCGCTGCTGGCGAAAAGCGGCGCTGCCAACGATGATTTGTTCGACGCCCAGGCCGATCAGCGCTTCGGCGCGGCGGACGGTGCGAATACCGCCGCCAACGCGCAGCTTGAGTTTGAATTTGCGGCGGGCTTCGCGGCAGAGTTGCTGGACCAGGCGGTTGTTCCGTCCTTTGCGCATGGCGGCATCGAGATCGATCACGTGAAGCCAGGTGTAGTGGCAGAAACGATCGAGCAGGCCGAGAACATCCGCGACGGCGAGTTCGCGTTTGCGTCCGTGCACGAGCTGCACGGCCTGGCCACCCTGCAGGTCGATGCAGGGAATCAGCATGGCAGGCGCACCTCCACGCCGTTTTCCTTCAGATAGGATTTTAGCGCGCGGATGGATTGCACCTGATCGTGGAAGATGGAGGCGGCCAGAGCGGCATCGGCGCAGCCATCGGTGAAAATTTCCAGAAAATGCTGAGGTATTTTTGCGCCGCCGGAGGCGATTACCGGAACGCTGACGGCGCGGCTGATGGCTGCGGTCAACGCGATGTCAAAGCCGGATTGCGTGCCGTCGCGGTCCATCGAGGTGAGAAGGATTTCACCCGCGCCAAGTTCCACGCCGCGCAGCGCCCATTCTTCGGCGTCGAGCCCGGTGGCGGCCCGGCCGCCGCGCACGCGCACTTGCCAGCGCTCGTTTTCGCGGCGCGCATCAATGGCCAGGACCACGGCTTGCGCGCCAAATTCGCTGGAGAGTTCGCCGATCAGTTCGGGACGCCGGACCGCGGCGGTGTTCACGGTGATTTTGTCAGCACCGGCGCGGACGACGGAGCGCGCATCTTCAAGCGAACGGATGCCGCCGCCTGCAGTGAGAGGAATCGCGAGTTGCTCAGCGACGCGGCGAATGGTTTCGAGAAATGTGGGGTGGTTGTCACGCGAGGCGGCAATATCCAAGACGACCAATTCGTCGGCGCCCTCGTCGTTATAGCGCGCGGCAAGTTCCACGGGATCGCCGGCATCGCGCAAGCCTTCAAAGTGCACGCCTTTGACGACACGAACTCCATCAGTATCGAGGCAAGGAACGATGCGGTGCGCCAGGCTCATGCGGGCAACCTCAGGAAGTTTTCGAGGAGCTTCGCGCCGGGAGCGCCGCTTTTTTCCGGATGGAATTGCACACCGAAGATGTTTTTCTGCTCGATGACGGCGATGAACGCGCGGCCGTGCTCGCAAACGGCGGTGCTTTCGGGGCCGGCGGCAGGCGCAGCGTAGGAGTGCGCGAAATAGAAAAAGGCGTTCTGCGGAATACCTTCCAAAAGGCGGCTGCTTCTCGTGCAGCGCAACTGGTTCCAGCCCATGTGGGGGAGTTTGACGCCGGAAGGCAAATGAGTCACACGGCCGGGCAGGAGGCTCAGGCCCGCAAGCGACGGGGCCTCGTCGCTCGTTTCATAGAGAGCTTGCAAGCCCAGGCAGATGCCGAGGAAATTTGCGCCGCGCGCGACGGCGTCGAGCAGCGGCTGGCGCAATGCGTGCGCGTCCAGAGCGGCGATGAGAGCGCCACAATGGCCCACGCCGGGAAGGATCAGGCGCTCGGCTTCGGCGATCGCTTCCGGCCGATTGGTGGTGAACACTTGCGCGCCCAAGCGGCGCAAGGCGCGCTCGACTGAGGGGACATTGCCAGCGCCGTAATCGAGCAGGGTGACGTTCACAGAAGTTCCTTGGTGCTGGGCAAAACATTGCGCAAGCGCGTGTCGCGCGAAACCGCGAAGCGCAGCGCGCGGGCGAAGGCCTTGAACAGCGCTTCGACCTGGTGGTGCGTAGAGCGGCCGTAAAGGACACGCAAGTGCACATTGGCGCGGGCGGCCTGCGCAAAGCCCTGGAAGAAGTCTTCCACCAATTCGGTTTGAAAATCGCCGACGCGTTTTGCGGAGAATTTTGCCTTGATGATGCAAAAGCCGCGGCCACCAAAATCAATGGCGGCGGCCGCGAGGGTTTCGTCCATGGGCATCAGGAAATAGCCGGCGCGGAGAATGCCTTTTTTGTTGCCCAGCGCGGCGTTGACGGCTTCGCCGAGGGCAATGCCGACGTCCTCGACGGTGTGGTGCTGGTCCACGTGCAGGTCGCCCTTGGCGTTGAGGCGAAGATCGAGGCCGCCGTGACGGGTGACGAGGTCCAGCATGTGATCAAAAAACGGAATTCCCGTGGAAATGACAGCCTTGCCATGGCCGTCGAGATTCAAACGCAGGGTGATCTTCGTTTCCTTGGTGTTGCGCCGGATGGATGAAGTTCTGGGCATGGGTTTTCCTAGGAGCTGCGCTCGAACAGGCGCAGAAGTTTCTTAAGCTCCGCCTCCGTGCCAATCGTGATGCGGGCAAAGCCGGGGCCGAGGTCGTGGCTGCGTTCGCGGACGAGAATGCCGTGGCGCGCGAGTTTCTGGAAGAAGGCGGGGCCCGTCTTGCCGAAGTTCGCGATGAGGAAATTGGCGGCACTGGGATAAACACGCACATTGCGTTTCTGGAGTTCGCGGGCGAACCACGCGCGCAGACGCTTGACGTCCCGGACATACCGCGCGATGGATTTGCCTTCTTCCACGGCAGCAACAGCGGCGGCGAGAGCGGCCGTATTGACGGGATAGGGAGGCAAGGCGCGCCGCACCAACGCCAACGAGTCGCGGCGACCCAGAACGGCGCCGAGGCGCAGACCAGCAAGGCCTTCCGCTTTCGAAAAAGTTCGCGCCACGAAGAGCTGAGGATATTTCCGAATCCAGGAAACGACGGAGAGGCCGGAAAATTCCGCGTAGGCTTCGTCCATGACGACCACCGTGTGCGTTGCGGCGCGCAGCAGTTTGCGAATTACCTCCCTGCCGACCAGCGTGCCGGTGGGATTGTTGGGATTGGCGAGGAAGAAGACGCGAGGTTTCTTGCGAAGCGCGGCGAGGGCGGCGGCGAGGGGGAACTCCATGCCGGGGCCGTAGCGAAGCGAGTTCACGCGCGCGCCGGCAATTTCGGCGTAGTAGCGGTACATCGGAAAAGTCGGCTCGCAGATCAGGATGTGGCTGCGCGGCTCGACGAAGGTATCGAAGAAAACGCGCAAGGCATCGTCGCCGCCGTTGGTGAGGGCGAGTTCTTCCGGGCGCACCCGGAAATAGCGAGCGATTTTGCGCGTGGGCGCGGCGTATTCCGGATAAGTAGCGATTGTTTTCGCGCTGAGCTGTCGGAGCGCACGCAAGGCGGCCGGGCCGCAGCCGGTGGTGTTCTCGTTGAAGTCGAGGCGAATCTTGCCCGCGCGCCCCTCGGCTGGCGCTTCATAGGTGCGGCGTTCGAGAATCGCCCGGCGAACGGGGAGGTGGGCCTTCACCGGCGCACCTCGACGGCATTGGCGTGCGCGTAAAGTCCTTCCGCACCGGCCAGGGTTTGCACGTCGGCGGCGAGGGCGCGGTAACCACGGGGCGCGATTGTTTGCACGCTGATGCGCTTCACGAAATCGCCGGCGCCGAGGCCACCGCGACGCCTGGCCCAGCCGCCCGTCGGCAAGACGTGGTTGCTGCCGCTGGCGTAATCGCCGAAGGGTTGCGCGCTGAGCGGCCCGAGAAACACCGTTCCGGCGGAGCGGATTTTGCCCAACAACTTGCGGCCGTCAGACGGCAAGCTAAGGTGCTCCGGGGCAAAACGATTGACGAAATCGCAGGCTGCGTTCCAGGAGCTGGCCACAAGGATGGCGCCGGTCTTCCGGATAGAAATCCGCGCGGGATTATCGGGGAGCAATTCATCCAATTGCGTCATGACCTCGTGCTGAACTTTTCGAGCGAAGCCCGGCGAAGAGGTCACCAGATAGCTGCCGGCGTCGGGAGCATGCTCGGCTTGCGCCAACAAATCGGCCGCGATCCAACGGGGGTTCCCCTGATTGGCGAGCACGATGGCCTCCGTTGGCCCGGCGGGCAAATCGATGGCGCAAGTGGCGCTGACGATTTGCTTCGCGGCGGTGACAAAGCGATTGCCCGGTCCGAAGATTTTTTCGACGGGCGCGATGCGCTTGGTGCCATAGGCGAGCGCGGCAATCGCCTGGGCGCCACCGATGCGGGCAAGTTGCGTGACGCCCAGCAGATCGGCCGCGGTAAGCAATTCGTCGTTCGGGCGCGGGCAAACGGCAACAATGCGCCGGACACCGGCCACTTGCGCCGGCACCACGGTCATGACCAGCGTGGAGGCGAGCGCGAAGTGTCCGCCGGGAATATAGCATCCGATGGATTCCAAGGGGCGGACGATCTGCGCGACGGTGACGCCCGGCTCAACCTGGAGCGACCATTCGCGGGGCATCTGCCTTTTGGCCACGCGGCGAACATTGTCCGCGGCGTGAGAGATAGCGCGAAGGAATTCGCGGCTGACACGTTTCTTTGCCGCGTCGGTTTCGGCGGGAGTGACCCAGAGGCTCGGGCGGCTCGACTGGGTGGGATCAAATTTGCGATTCCACTTCTGCAATGCGGCGTCGCCCCGCCGCCGGACATCGGCGACGATCTTCGCCGCGGTTTGCAGGGCGGCACGGTCATCGCCCTGACGCAGACGCATGAGGTTGGCTTCGGTTTGCGCGGTAAGTTTCAGGATTCTCATCAGAGCACGATCTTGTTCAAAGGATATTCCACAATGCCCTGGGCCTTGGCAGCTTTGAGCCTGGGCAGAATCTGCCGCACGACGGCCTCTTCGACGATGGTGTTGACGGCCACCCATTCGGAATCGCTGAGCGCGGAAATGGTGGGATTTTTCAGCGCCGGGAGCACGGCCAGTACAGCGGCCAGATCCTGCTGCTTTACGTTGAGCATTAGACCGACGCGCGTGGCGGCGGCAATCGCGCCTTGCAGCATGAGCACGAGGTTTTCGGCCTTCTGGCGCTTCGCGGGATCTTCAGCCGCTTTGCGGTTCATGATGAAGACGGTGGAGGATTCGAGAACGGTGTCGAGGATACGCAAGCGGTTGGCGCGCAGCGAAGAGCCCGTTTCCGTCACTTCCACGATGGCGTCGGCGAGTTGCGGGGCCTTCACTTCAGTGGCGCCCCAGGAAAATTCCACGCGCGCTTTGACGCCATGGCCCGCCAGGTATTTTTCAGTGATACGCACGACTTCGGTGGCGATGGTTTTGCCCTCGAGGTCGCGCGGGGCGCGGATGGCGGAGTCTTCGGGAACGGCCAGCACCCACTTGACGCGGGCCAAGCGCTGCTTGGCATAGACCAGTTCCGCAAGCTCGAGGACATCCGCATTCGTTTCCACGACCCAGTCATGGCCAGTGATCCCGGCTTCGAGAGCGCCCGATTCGACGTAGCGCGCCATCTCCTGCGCGCGCACCAGCAGGCAGTCGATTTCGTCGTCGTCAATCGCGGGTACGTAGCTGCGGGAACTCAAGGTGACCTTCCAGCCCGCGCGGGCCAGCAGATCGACGGTGGCCTCCTGCAAGCTGCCCTTGGGAATACCCAGTTTCAAGACGCTCATGGCGCCCCCTTTTTGCTGTAAACATCTTCGACAGCGAATGTACGCTCCGCGACGACGCGCGACTCGCCATCCGGCGCCAGTTCGCGAAAAAAGCAGCTCCGGTAGCCCTCGTGACAAACGCCGGGCCCCACGGCATCCACACGGATGAGGAGGGAATCGGCGTCGCAATCGAAGAGGAGCTGGCGCACGCGAAGGACGTGGCCGCTGGTTTCGCCTTTTTTCCAGAGGCGCCCGCGGGTCCGGCTGTAGAAGTGGACCTCGCCGGTGCGCTGGGTGTATTCGAGGGCTTCGCGATTCAAGAAGCCAAGCATCAGCACTTCGCGCGTGGCGTGGTCCTGAATGACCGCGGGGAGCAACCCGTCCAACTTTGCAAAAGCAAGTTCCACCAGAGCCTCCCAAAAACAAAAAACCCGCCGGGGCGATTGGCGCCAGCGGGCTGATAAGAGCTTATGGTTACGAAAGCGCTATACAGACCTCAACGGGCGCGGCAGGGAGCCGTGATGATGATGGTGTCGATGCGCCCGCAGAAGCATTACAAGAAGAAAGTACACGATCGGGGAGGGATGAACCAAACCAAAAATCACACCGAATGCATTTGAATTTTCGATGCTAAGTTCGGGAGACAATACCGGTCGGGGTGTTGGAGCTGTAATTGACAGTCATGAGGAGATGCAAGGCCACGCCAAACCTGCCGTTGGGCTGGGGTTCGACGCGAACAACCTCCGCCACATATTCGCAGTTCATGGGGTCATGGGCGGAGCTAAAGGGAAAAGTCACGAAGACGCGCATGCCCTTGTAATAGTTGGGGCGGCGGGTGTGGAAGTAGATGCCTTCCTTGGAGGCATTGATGCTGACGGGCAAGTCTTCGAAGTGCTCGTCCCGCGGCTCGGAGGGACGCACACGAAGGGGCTTGGCGATTTTGGCTCGCCGGGTGCGGCGCTTATCCGGATACTGTTTTTCAGGCAACTCGGCCATGATATGGTTCTGCGGACGGGCCCATTTCCATGATTGAGGGAGTAGCACGAAACGTCAAGGCATTACGCCGAATCTGATACTGACAGGACAATAGCGGTTCGATTCAGGGAGCCACAGATATGGGCGAAAAATTGCGGAAATCCGATGCGGAATGGAAGAAGTCACTGTCGCAGAACCAGTACTACGTGACACGACAAAAAGGCACGGAACCCCCCTTTAGCGGCGAGTACGAAGCCACCGAAACGCCCGGCACCTATAAGTGCGTGTGCTGCGGGCAACCGCTGTTCCAGTCAGAGAGCAAATTCCACTCGGGGTGCGGCTGGCCGAGCTTCTTCGCCCCCGCCAATGGAGAGGTGCTGGAGGAGGAAACCGATACTTCCCACGGGATGATACGCACGGAAGTGCGATGCAGCCAATGTGACGCGCATCTGGGACACCTGTTTGAGGACGGCCCGAAGCCCACGGGTTTGCGCTACTGCATCAATTCGGCAGCGTTGAAGCTGGAAAAAGAGTAGGGGGAGCCCTGGATGGCGGCAAACTCTCCGTTTCCCGTGTGCGGACTGGGCTGCATGATTGAGCGACGCGCTTAAGCGGCTGGGCAGGAGCAAGCCGCCATTTCGGCGACCGGGTCGGCGTGGCGTTCCCACGCTGCCAGCAGGAGAACTTTTTGGCCGTTGGGGTAGCGGAAAATATAGTAGACGCTGGAATCGCCATCGAGCTCAAAAAAGCCAGGGCGGCGCAAATCGGGGCGGCCGGTTATCCCCGCACCGAGCAACAGGCGGAGTTCCGCCAGTTGTTCCGGAGCGTGGCTCCGAAGATCTTCGAGGATGGGCGGCAGTTTTTGCATATTCGTCATCGGCTTACCCTTCATTCGCCGTAGCAGCATTCGGTAAGCCTCATCCATTAAGACGTAAAATCCGGCGAAATGTTTCATGACAGCAGTACCGCAAGCGATTGCCCGCCGAGACGCCAACGTTACGCGCTTCACTCCCATTGGATGCAAGGATTTAGGTTTCGGGTAGGAGGGTGGAATTTCGCGATAGCCGGAGCGGTCGAGGGCAGCGGCCATATTAGCAGCCTTGCCGCGTGAGCACGCCGCGGCAGAGTTTGAGAGGGCGAGACCAGGAAGGTCCACTTTCTCGGGCCGCCCGTGGGATTCGCCGTTCACTGCTGTTGGCAGCGGGTCAATTGCGGGGTCGTCCAGGACAGTCCTTTTCGGTCAACTAATGAGGAAAGGGTAACTAGCTTGCATACTACTTGCGCGGACGGAGTTTTCTTGCGATAGTAATGTTTAGAGTTTTCCAACTTTGAGGGTTTTCACGTGGCTAAAAAAGCATCAAAGCTACCCCGAAAGTCCGTGCGCGACGAAAAATCCGAGTTTGGCAAGGATCGCCGGCGCCGGCATCACCATTATCTGGTCAGCGTCAACTACGCGGATGGCGAGACGTTTGGCCGGGTTTACACGGATAAAGACAAGGCCACGCGATTTGCCGAACGCCAGCGGCGCTCACCGGTGGTCAAGTCCGCGCGCGTCAGCCAAGTATCCTGATGGGGTTCAGCAACCGCAGCGGATGCACTGCCGCGATCTGGTTTTCGGTGCGGTTGCGTGCTATAAAATTAAGAGACCGAGCGGCCTTAGTATAATGGTAGTACGGAACCTTGCCAAGGTTCAGGCGTGAGTTCGATTCTCATAGGCCGCTCCATTTTTCCTGGAAATTTCCTCAGCCCCCCGAACAATCCCGCTGAACATCTGCGTGGATTCCCGCTATGATGCCCGCAATTGGTTCCTGCACTCAATGACTGTCTGCCGCATTGCTGTCGGGAGCACCCGGCGGCCAAAACTGAATGCCGTCAGGGAAGCTGCCGCACTCTTCCAAGAAATGCTCGCGCCCAAGATGGATTTGGAGATCCAGGGCTATGAAGTGGAGAGCGGAGTCAGGCATACGCCTGTTTCGCAAGAGGAATTGATGCGCGGGGCGCGGCAAAGGGCGGAAGCAGTCATGGAGCGGCTGAGGTCGTCGGGAGAGTCCGCGGACTATTTTGTGGGCCTCGAGGGCGGGCTGGATGTAGCCGTGGAAAATGGCCGGCGATGTGTTCTGCTGGAGAGTTGGGCGTACGTGACCGACGGACGGCGGGGGCATTTGGGGTGCTCCGGCAGCATTGAATTGCCCGAGGCGCTGGCCGAAGAGGTGCTCTCGAACGGCAGGGAGCTATCCGAGGCCATCGATCGTTTCGCGGGAGCGGTAGGGATTCGCGACGCACAAGGGGCTTGGGGTGTGCTCTCGGGGGAGCTGATCTCCCGGCAAGAAGCGTTTCGAGTGGCAGTGGTGGCGGCGTTCGCGCCATTCTACAATCAAAGGATGTACGGGAAGGCGTCCGCGGCCGGAGTGTGAAGCCGCACAACCCGTGGCCCGTGGTCGGGGAGCAAGGAGATACGACGTGGACATTGTGAAAGGCAACATGGGCTGGATCGAAGTCGTGGTGGGACCAATGTTCTCCGGAAAGAGCGAAGAGCTGATCCGGCGATTGCGGCGCGCGGAAATCGCGCGGCAGCGCGTGCAGATTTTCAAGCCGGCGATCGACTCGCGCTACACCGCGAACGAAATCGTCTCTCACTCCGGGCTGGGCATCCCGTCCGACAATGTGAGCAAAGCCTCGGAAATCCTGGAGAAATTGCAGCCGCGCACGGAAGTCGTGGGTATCGATGAGGCACAATTCCTGGGCGATGAGGTCGTGGAGGTGTGCACGAAGCTGGCGAACCTGGGGAAGCGCGTAATCGTGGCGGGGTTGGATACGGACTATCGTGGCCGCCCGTTTGAACCGATGCCGCGGCTGCTGGCGGTGGCGGAGGAGATCACCAAGCTGCTGGCCATTTGCGTGCGCTGCGGGAATCCGGCGGTGCACACGCAGCGGCTGGTGGATAGCGACGAATTGATCGTGGTGGGGGCCACGGAGATGTATGAAGCGCGCTGCCGCCGGTGTTTTGAGCCGAATCCGGCGCAAGCCCGGAAGGAAACGGGACCGGTGATTCTGCCGCGCACCCGTGGCGCGTCAAGCGGAGCGGCATAAGATAAACTCGCCCCGTAGGCAAAAGGCAATCCATTTCTGTTTTTCAGGACGCACATGCTCATCGAATCGAAAGCTCCAACACGCGTAGACCTGGCCGGGAGCACGCTGGATATCTGGCCACTGTACCTGTTTCATCCCGGAGCGGTGACGCTGAACGCGGCGATTTCGCGTTACGCGCATTGTGTGATTGAGACGCACGCGCCGGGGGATGAAAGCATCAAGCTGGTATCGCTGGACACCAAGCGCGCGGAGAGCTTTGCGTCGTTTGCGAAGCTGGCGCGCGCAAAGCGCTTCCGCTTACCCCTGCTGGCGGAAATCGTGAAGTTCTTCCGCCCGGAAGGCGGATTCACGCTGACGACGAATTCGGAGGCTCCGGCAGGTGCGGGCATCGGCGGATCCAGCGCCATGGCCGTATCTATCTGCGCGGCGCTGGATCGCTTCACGGGGACAGGCCGCAGCAAGGTGGACTGGATCCACATTAGCCGCGACGCGGAGGCCGTCGTCATCCACATCCCCACAGGCATGCAGGATCACTACCCGCCGGCGTTCGGCGGCGCGGCGGCCATTGAATTGATGCCGGGGGGCGAGCGCCGCGTCGAGCTCAATGTGAATCTGGATGAACTCGAACGCCGCCTGGTGGTGTGTTACACCGGCAAGCCGCGGCAATCGGCCATCAACAATTGGGGCGTATTCAAGGCCCACATTGATAACAAGGGGTCGGTGGTGAATAACCTGGAGCGCATCTCGCAAATCGCGCAAAAGATGCGCGTGGCGCTGGAAGCGGGCAACTGGAAAGAGGCCGGACGGCTGATGCACGACGAGTGGACCTTTCGCCGCAGGAACCTGCCCACCATTTCCACGAAGACGATCGACCGGATCATAGAGAACTCGCGTCGCAAAGGCGCCCTGGCGGGGAAGGTGTGCGGCGCGGGTGGCGGCGGGTGCGTCGTCCTGCTGATCGAGCCGGACGCGCGGGAACGCGTGGAAAAAGCTGTGGAGGACTCCGGCGGGGAGCTCTTGCCCATGCAAATAGACCGGCAGGGAGTTACAGTGGTGACGCAGTAGTTTTGCAAATCTGCTGCTATCCATTCGGCTTTCTGCATCATAAAATAGGGAGCGGACACCCCGGCGGGTGGCACGATTCCTGGAGCCATGCACTACCTTTTAGCCATTGCGATTGCGCTGCTGTTCTTCGCAGATGCGGACGTGCCCAAGGTGACGTCGCTGCGGAGTGAACCGGATGCCGCCGCGGAGAAATTTCCTCTGGGGGAGTCCATTCCCCTGTGGCCCCTGTTTACGAGCAGCGCCGAGCAGGAGCAGACGCAGAGCGCGCCCGCTTCCGGGAAGAAAAGCACCACGCTCCAGGAAACCTCGAAACTCGCCCTGATTCGCTACGTTTCTGGCGAATTTGCGAAAGCGCGTAAACCGGTGCCGGGAGGCAAAGAGGGATTCATCCTCTATACCGACAAACCCGTCAACCAGGAGAACCTGGATCATGCCGTGGCCACGCACGGCGCGGCCGTGAACACCGGAGACAACGCCCAGATTACCAATCTGGACTTTCGCGAGCACACCATCGTCGTGGACATCAATGGCGGGGGCCGCCCCAAGAGGCATTGGCGCGATCACATTCAAATTGGCCTGGGTGGCTCACCAGCGCCCGTGGGGCAGACTACCAGCACGGGGCAGGACCAGGGACCACCGGGCATCCAGCCAGGAATGGGCGGCACGATCTTTGTGCAATTCCCCAAGGCCGTGCCGGATCTCACTCCCGAGCAGTTGAAGCAAATTCTTGGGCCATTCCTGGATTTTTCGAAAGAACGCTCCGCCGCGGTGCACTGGATTGACACGCTGCCGCCGGAAATGAAGAAGGCCATTACGGAGCGCCACGCGCTGCTGGGCATGGACCGCGAGGAAGTGGTGGCGGCCATCGGCAAGCCGGACCGCAAAGTGCGCGAGCGCGATGCCAATGGCAACGATACGGAAGATTGGATCTACGGGCATCCCCCGGACAAAACTGTTTTCGTGCGGTTTACGGGCGAACGCGTCACGGCCATCAAGCAGTACCCGCAATAGGACGGCCCCATTTTTCAACATAGGGAGAAGTTGGTCGTTCTACGCGAAGGACGAGGCGGGGCTGATTGGAATGGATGTCGTGCCGGAATGAGAGGACGAAAGAGTACCCCAAGACTCAGGTAAGAAATCGAACCTGGGGCACCCGCAATAGAGGCGGCATACAGTGGGGCGATGCGCTACAATGGTAGCTGGAAAAGGGCTTGGACGTAGAGTGAGAGGCAGTGCAAAAAGGACCAAACCCGCGAATCGCGCTGCATTCTGGTACAGCACAGTCGAGAGCAGCAACAATCATCAATCAAGATAACTTGCCAGTGGCGGTGGCAGATTGTTTGTGACCTAGGACACTTCGGTTCGCGTTGACTTTCCCTTACACTACTCCTGGTACTTTCTGTTCTACACATGGCGGCGTTCGCACTCGATTGGTCGCCGCAATCTACCCCCCACCGGAGGAAGCATGCCTATTAAAGTTGGAATCAACGGCTTCGGCCGCATCGGTCGCAATATTGTGCGCACAGCGCTGGATGACAAGGACATTCAGTTCGTAGCCGTGAACGACATCACGGATGCCAAGACCCTCGCGCACCTCTTGAAGTACGACTCGGTCCTTGGAAACCTCTCGCAGACCATCACGCACACCGACGACTCCATCAGCGTGGATGGCAGGAGCTTCAAAGTTTTTAAGGTAAAGGACCCGGCGGAAATCGACTGGGCCAGCGTCGGCGCGCAGATTGTGGTCGAGTCAACGGGATTGTTCACCAAGGGTGCCGATGCCCGCAAGCACATCCGCGGCCCCGTCAAGAAGGTGATTATTTCGGCGCCTGCCACGGACCCGGATGCCACGTTTGTGCTGGGTGTGAACGACAAGACCTATGATCCCGCCAAGCACCACGTGGTTTCCAACGCCTCATGCACCACAAATTGCCTTGCCCCGGTCGCGAAGGTTCTGCAGGACACCTTTAAGATCGTCTGCGGCACGATGACCACGATCCACTCGTACACGAACGACCAGCGACTGCTGGATTTGCCGCACAAGGATTTGCGACGCGCGCGCGCAGCAACTTTGAGCATGATTCCGAGCACTACGGGAGCAGCGAAGGCGCTGAAGCTGGTCATTCCGGAATTGGATGGCAAGATTGACGGCTACTCCATGCGTGTGCCGACTCCAAACGTCAGCGTGGTCGACCTGACGGTATTCGTGGAGAAGCCAGCGACAAAGGAAAGCGTGAATGCGGCGCTTAAGGCGGCTGCAAACGGCCCGATGAAGGGAATTCTTGCCTACACGGAAGAAGAGCTCGTCTCCGTCGACTTCCGCGGGAATGACAATTCGTCCATCGTGGATGCAGGCTACACCAAAGTAGTCGGCGATAAGTGCGTCAAGGTGCTGGCCTGGTACGACAACGAATGGGCCTACTCCTGCCGTGTGCGTGATCTGATCAAGCTGCTCGCTTCGAAGCTCTAGAGGAAGTGACTCGTGACTTGTGACTCGTGGTTCGCCTTGAAGCGAACCACGGGTTGCGCTCCGGGCCCACGGCGGCGGAAAGCTTTTCCCACGTGGCGCACCCTTGGAGGATGAGCTGGAGCCAGTGATTCAAAACTGGTTCCTGGTATCTGATCGCTGATGGCTGATATCCGTTCCCTGATTTCCGATAACTGATCGCAGAAAGCAGATTCGCCATGGACAAACTTACAATTCAAGACCTCGATCTACGCGGCAAGCGCGTATTCATTCGCGTTGATTTCAATGTACCGCTGAAGGACGGCGTGGTCACAGACGACACGCGCATCCGTGAAACGCTCCCGACGCTGCGCCTGGCCATACAAAAAGGCGGGCGGCTGGTGCTGGCATCGCACCTCGGGCGGCCAAAGGGCGGGCCGGAGCCGAAGTACTCGCTTCTTCCCGCGGCCAGGAAACTCGAGCAGCTCATCGGAAAGCCCGTGCGCTTTTCGTCGGATTGCGTGGGCGCCATTCCCGAATCGAAGAGCCACAGCCTGGGCGAGGGCGACATCCTGCTGCTGGAAAACGTGCGCTTCCATCCGGAGGAAGAAAAGAACGACGAAGCGTTTTCAAAGCAACTTGCGGCGCTCTGCGACGGTGTATTCGTCTTGGATGCTTTCGGCTCGTCGCACCGTGCGCACGCTTCCGTTGTGGGCATCACGAAATTCGTGAAGCAGGCGGCGGCGGGGCTGCTGATGGAAAAAGAGCTGGAGTATATCGGCAAAGCCATCAGCAATCCAACGCGCCCGTTCGTGGCCATTCTTGGCGGGGCCAAGGTTAGCGACAAAATCGAAGTGGTCGAGAACCTGATGAAGGTTGCCGACGTGATGCTGATCGGCGGCGGCATGGCCTACACCTTCTTGAAGGCGCAGGGACTGCCCATCGGCAAATCACTGGTGGAAGAAGACAAGATTGATCTGGCGAAGAAAATCCTCGCCGATGCCAAGCAGAAGAATTTCAAGTTTTTGCTGCCCAGCGACAGCGTGATCGCCCCGGAATTCAAAGCTGACTCCCCGGCGAGCACCGTGGATGTTGCCGCGATGCCCGCGGACCAGATGGCTCTGGACATCGGCCCGAAAACAATCGCGGCCTACAAGGCGGAAATCGCGAAGTGCGAGACCATCGTATGGAACGGCCCGATGGGCGTGTTTGAAATGCCCGCGTTTGCCAAGGGCACCCTGGAAATCGCCAAGGCCGTGGCTGCGGCCACGACGGGCGGCGCAGTTTCCATCATTGGCGGCGGGGATTCCGTGGCGGCCGTGCAGCAGTCCGGTGTTGCAAAACAAATTTCTCACATTTCAACCGGGGGCGGCGCTTCGCTGGAGTTTCTCGGCGGACGCAAGCTGCCCGGCGTGGAGGCACTGACCGACAAATGAGCGCAACGAATCGTCGCCGGGTAATCGCCGGCAATTGGAAGATGTTCAAGAATCAAAAGGAGACCCGAGCGTTTTTCCGGGCGCTCAAGCCGTTGGTGGCGGAGGTGACGGATTGCGACATGGTGATCGCTCCGCCCTTCACCGATATCCCGGCGGCGGTGAAAGCCGCCAAGGGGACGCCAATCGGCATTTCCGCGCAGGACGTGTTCTGGGAGAAGCAAGGCGCCTTCACCGGGCAGGTTTCCACGAGCATGCTGGTGGAAGCGGGATGCCGCTATGCGATCATCGGCCATTCCGAGCGCCGCCAGTTCTTCGGCGAGACCAACGAGACAGTGTTTAAGAAGACCAAATCCGCTCTAGCTGCTGGACTTACGCCCATCGTGTGCATCGGCGAAATGTTGGCCGACCGCGAGGCGGGTAACACGGAAAAGGTCATTCAATCGCAGTTCCAGTGCAGCGTGGGCGCGTTGACCCCCGAAGAATTCTCCCGTATTCTGATAGCTTACGAACCGGTCTGGGCCATCGGCACGGGCCGTACGGCCACGCCGGATATGGCCGCAGCGGTGCATAAGTTCGTGCGCCAGTGTGCCGCGGAGAAGTTCACTGCCAGCCACGCTTCCGCGTTGCGGATTCTGTACGGCGGGAGCGTCAAGCCTGACAACATTCAGGGATTGATGGCGCAAGAAGAACTCGACGGCGCGCTGGTGGGCGGAGCGAGCCTGGACCCGAAGTCGTTCGCCAGCCTAGTGAAGGACTGGACTCGGTAGAATTCGACTACAGGCGCCTTCGGAGAGCATAAGGAAGCCGCCAGGATAGGCGGATTCGGCGTTTAATGGATTGAGGTGCGTGGAATGCCAGCTTGGATGAAGTGGGCAATTGCATTGCTGATTGGATTTGGGATCATCGCCGCCGGGTTTCACTTTCCATGGGGCGGCTATATTCTGAAGCCGTTCTTTGTACTGAACTGCCTAGTGCTGATTATCGTGGTGCTGCTGCAAAGCGGCAAGGCAGCGGACCTGGCTGGAGCGTTCGGTGGGGCGGGCAGCCAAACGGCATTTGGCCCGCGTGGCGCGGCATCCGTGCTTTCGCAGGCCACAACGTGGTGTGCGGTCATGTTCATGGTCTGCGCGATGACCATGGTGGTGAAAGTGGATCAGAATGTGGATCGGGGCCAGGGTGGTAGCTCGATCTTGGAGAAGTACTCCAAGCCTGCGCCCAAGGCGGCGACGCCAGCGGCTCCCGTGACGCCGGCACCCGCGACGCAGCAGCCTGCGGCACCGCAATCGACAACACCGCAGCAACAGGCGCCCGCGACACAGCCCAAACCCTAACCGACTGAGGGGGTACGCTTCGCCGTTAGCGAGTTCACACCCCTGGTTGCCAAGCGATGAGCTTTCCGGTTTATACTTGATTTTGCGCGGTCGTGGCGGAACTGGCAGACGCACCAGCTTGAGGGGCTGGCGGTAGCAATACCGTGGTGGTTCGAATCCACTCGACCGCACCAAACTTTTGAAGACCCGCGGACAGCCGCGGGTCTTTCGTTTTTCTTCCCCTCCACCTTCAATCCATCCGACCGTCCAGCTCGGACAGCACGGCGCAACGCGGCGCCTTGCCGTTACTACCGGGACGCAGAGTTCGCCAGTCTGCTTGACGCTCGGTGAAGGGCGGGCTAGGTTCAAGATGAAGCACGTTAATCTCGGTATGGACGGGTCGATGAACACTAATTCCACGCCCCTGTTCCAAGGCGAACCGGACTTTGGCGCCGCCGACATCCAAGCGAACCTCCGCAAGCTGGAGCGGCGCGACCTGTGGGTGTGGGGCAACGCCGCCATTATTATTCTCAGCTTGACTGCAGCGATCTTTTCTCTTTCCGTGTCGTTCTACCTTCGAGGGGAAAAGACGTTTTTCGGGTTGGAACTGAAGTTTGCCGTGCGTGCCCTGGTAGTGCTCGTCTTGATATTTACGTGCCAGATGATCTACCAACATCTCCGCTTGCGCAAAATTCAGCGCGCGTTGGCCGAGCAGCAGATTCAAGCGGAGGTCTTCCGGCGGCTGGCGATGTTTGATCCCCTGACGGGCCTCTACAACCGGCGATACGCGGAACAGCGGTTGCGGTCAGAGATTGCGCGGTCGGAACGCCGTGGATTGTCCCTGATCGTTGTGCTGGTGGACCTGAACGATTTCAAGCAGATCAACGATGAACACGGTCACCTGGCGGGCGATCACGTGCTCAAGGAATTTGCGAAATACTTGAGCCGGTCCACGCGCGGTTCGGACTTGGCGGCGCGTTGGGGCGGGGACGAGTTCATTCTCCTATTACTGGATTGCGCGGTGGACCAGTTGTCGCTGGTTCTGTCGCGGCTTGACGGCTTGCAGATCGGGTTCCAAGGGAAAGTCCTGCCCATTACCTTCTCCGTAGGGTGGAAAGCGTACGAGCCGGGCGATCAGTTCGACGAGTTGATTGAAGAAGCGGACCGCCATTTGTACGAGCAAAAGGCGGTGGCAAAAACACTGCGGACGCCCGTGACCACGCCAACGTAAAGGACTTTCCTCACCTGAAGCGATACGCCAGAACATGTTCCGGCTTCGCCTTGCCAGATGGATTGCGACCTTTTTGCCATAGGGCCCTACAACAGCCCTGCAATTCTCGGCGGCGCGAGCCTAGGTACTGGTCATCCTGGTCGAACTGGAATCGACTCCTCCGGTATATCCCCCACCTTAGTGCGCGGTTTACGCTTGCGATAAAAGGTCGAATCCTGACTGGACAGCAGTCCTCGAAGCGCATGCCATTCGCTGCAAGCTTCGCCGTTTGACCATCTTTTGAGCCCAAGGCCGCTAGACCCCACCGGAGAAATAGAGCAGTAGCCTGTGTGAAAGCGCATTTAACTGTTAAATCGGCACTCAGCTAGCGCCCTAAGTAGCTGATGTCATGCCTGTAAGTGCCGCACTTCTTTGTAACCCTCTTTAACTTGAGTGTGCCCCTTAGCTGACTGATAGTCGGGCCAACTCCAGAGGAGTTCGCAGTGCATAGGGTACAAAACGCCACCAGCAGGAGCGGAGTGAGTTGGAGCTTGGCAGGCCCCCTGCCACCGACGAAGGAACATCCACGCTTGGTCGTTTTCCAACAACCGTGGGCAAACAGCGTACAAAAACGCCAGAAAAGCGCGGGAGATTTCAGCAGCCGGCTCAACAGAAACGAGATCTTGCACCAAGGAGAAGCAACATGCGCAAGCGCATTTTGACTCTAGCTTTGTTCGCAGTCGTCATAAGCATCATCGGGTGTGGGGGTGGCGGTGTCGGCGGAGGCGGCGGTGCGTCACAGGACATCACCGTCTCCCTTTCGCCCAAGACAGCAAGCGTCGCCGGCGACGGGATCCAAGTACTCACCGCGACCATCCTCAATCCCCACAATACCGGCGTCACCTGGAGCCTCGGCGGCTCCGGGTGCACCGGGTCTGCCTGCGGCACACTGGGCAACTTCGGTGGCAATAACAACCAAGGCTGGACCGCCACCTACACCGCGCCGCTTACGGTGCCGAGCCCCGCAAGCGTCACGGTAACAGCCACTTCCTTGGACGACAGCAGCAAGTCCGACACAGCCATCATCACTATCACTGCGCCCGTGGTCACAGTTAGCGTGACGCCTAAGACGCCCACGGTCATACTCGGGGCGACGCAACAGCTCACGGCTGCCATCAGGGGCACTACCAACACCGCAGCCACCTGGAGCACCCCAGGGCCAGGAACGGTCAGCACTACCGGGCTATACTCCGCTCCCGCAACTCTAACGACGCCCGCCTCCGCTACAGTCACCGCCACATCTCAGGCGGACAACACGAAGTCGGATTTCGCGACGATTACCATCCCTGCCGTCACGGTCAATGTAACGCCCCAGGTGTCGACGGTCATTCTCGGTGCCACACAGCAATTCACCGCCACCGTCGGCCAAGCTACCAACACCGCGGTCACTTGGACTCTGGCGGGCCCCGGCACTCTGAGCAGCTTGGGCCTCTATTCTGCGCCAGGAATGCTGGCCACTCCGGCCACGGCCTCGGTCAAGGCCACCTCGGTCGCGGACCCCAGCAAGTCCATGACAATAACTTTTAACATTCCGGCAGTGACGGTTGCCGTGCTCCCCAAGACAGCAACGGTCATTCTTGGTGCTACGCAGCAATTCATGGCCACGGTCACAAATGCCATGAACATCTCGGTGACTTGGACGGTAACGGGGCCGGGCTCAATCAGCGCCGCCGGCGTCTACAGCGCGCCAGCTAGCTTGACGACCCCCGCGACGGCTACAGTCACAGCAATCTCAGTCGCAGATCCGTCAAAGTCGGATTCGGCTACGGTCACTATTCCGGCGGTGGAAGTATCGGTTAGCCCGCCAACCGCCAGCCTGGATGGCGGGGAGACCCAGCAGTTCGCGGCTACCGTAACCAATGCCATGAATCAGGCGGTAACGTGGAGCGTGACCGGGCTAGGCTCGGTCAATAGCCAGGGCTTGTACTCAGCGCCCGCGATAGTGCCCAGCCAGACTACGGCGACAGTCACCGCGACCTCGGTGGCAGACCCTACGAAGTCCGGCTCGGCCATCGTTACGCTGATTCCGATTAGCGTAACGGTTTCTCCGGCGACGGCCATGGTTGCCATCACCGGGAAAAAACAGTTTTCGGCGGACGTGGAGGCAACTTCGAATACGGCTGTGACGTGGAGTGTGTCCGGCACGGGCTGCTCTGGGAGCACTTGCGGCACGATCGGGAGCACCGGGCACTTCGTTGCACCCTTGGCAGTGCCCTCGTCATCAGTGACCGTGAAGGCCACCTCGGTTGCGGACCCAACCAAGTACGGCACCGCCACCGTGCAAATCATGCCCAACGGAAACTTCAAGTTGAACGGGAGCTACGCCATGTATTTCCAGGGTTTTGACCCGTCGGGGAAGATCCTGGCGTTTGTCGGCACGGTGCTGGCAGATGGGGCCGGGAACCTGACCGGTGGCGTGTACAACCGGAACGGTCTCTCCATCACTCCCGGTGCGTACACGCTGAGTGCAGGAACCTACACCATCGGGCCGGACAACCGGGGCGTTTTCAGCAGAGCCAGCGGCGAGGAGTTTCGCTTTGCCATGGACGACACGGGCGACCGCGGGTACTTCATCGAGTGGGACAACTCTGGCGTGCGGGGTTCCGGCATGTTCAAGAAGCAGGCCACGACCGATTTCTCGCTAGCCAAAATCACTGGTGGCTACGCCTTCGGTTTCACCGGAAGTGATTACAACGGCAATCGCCAGGCATCCGTCGGCCGGTTCACCTCGAATGGTGCGGGAAGCCTGACGCAAGGAACCTTCGACACGGTCGTGGCGGTAGGCGGCCACACGCAAATCAGCAGCTTCACGGGTGCGATGGTCTTTGACGCCTCCACGGGCGGCCCGAGTTACGGCCGCGGCACCATGACCACCACCATTCCCAACGTAGGAAACTTTCACGCCGTCGTTTACATGGTGAACGCCACGGAACTCTTTTACATCTCCTCCGATCCTGTCAGCGCCGATGCTTCGCTGCTCAGCGGCACGATGCTCTTGCAAACCCCGCCATTCACGGCCAGTTCGCTGAGCGGCCCGGCAGTGTTCCACGAGACCGGCGTGCATGCATCCATGGGTCTCAACAACATCATGATTGGACAGTGGGTAGCGAATCCCGGCGCCGGCACGCTGGCGGGGGAGTATGCCGGCAACGATGCCGGTTCCACCATTCCGCTGGGCAACTTCACCGCGAGCTACACTATCGCCGCGAATGGCCGGGGCAGCATCGATTCATCGCTCGGCACCGACTTCTTCTACATGGTGGCGCCCAATCAGGCATTCCTCCTCTCCAACGACACGAACGTGATGACCGGGATGGTGGAACCGCAAACGATCCCATCCGGCGGGCTCACGAGCTCCGCGATGCAGGGAGACTACTTCCTGGGAACCATTGACCGCGCCTCGCCGCCCGTCATCGATGCTTCCGGCGTGGAGAATCTGGATGGAGCGACCGCCTGGATATCCATGGAGGATGCCAGCCTCCCCGGCAGCAACTTGAGCGACCAGTCCGCGACTGGGACATATAGCATCACCTCGTCCACGACTGGGAGAGGCATGCTGAGCGTCCCGGGAGGGAACGACATCGTGTTCTATGCGGTGTCCCCAACGAAGTTCTATAACTTCGTTATGTACGTGCCCGACCGCATCGCCACGAACGAGCAGCAATAAGAGGAACCTGCGAGGGGAAGGGCCACTTCCCTTCGGTTTCGAGGGCCATTTTCCGAGGCGAAGCCATCCCCGGGCTTCGCCTCGCTTGTTTGTACTGCTATCATTTTGTGCATGCCGCTGCAACTTTCGGAAATTGAAGCGCGCGTGCTCGGCGCGCTGGTCGAAAAAGAGATCACCACGCCGGAGTATTACCCGCTCTCGCTCAACGCGCTGCTGAACGCGTGCAATCAGAAATCGAATCGCGAGCCGGTGATGACGCTGGAGGAAGAAGCGGTGCGGCAGGCATTGCGCTCGCTTTCCGAACAGGCGCTGGTGCGCTCTGCCAGCGGCGATTCGCGCGTGGCGAAGTTCGAGCATCGGCTGAATGAGCTTTACAATTTTCACCGCCACGAAATCGCGGTTTTGTGCGTGCTGCTGCTGCGCGGGCCGCAAACGCCGGGGGAACTGCGCACGCGATGCGAACGGCTCTACGCATTTGAGGATCTGGATGCCGTGCATGCCGCGTTGAACCTCCTGATGCGCCGCGAGCCGCCGATGGCGAAGGTGCTGCCCCGGCAGCCGGGCACAAAGGAATCGCGCTACATGCATCTGCTTTGCGGCGACGCCTGCCTGCCGGTCGCTCACGCCGCGTTGAGCGGGGCGGAAGCGGTCCCGGCCGAAATGGCAGGGCCACCGGCGCGAACTCTCTCATCAGTGGATGGAGAGCGAATCAAGGAACTGGAAGCGGAAGTATCGGAACTGAGAAGGGAACTCGAAACCCTGCGCCAGCAGTTCGCCAATTTCCAGAAGCAATTTCAGTAGGAAAACCCGCGGCGGGCGCCTATTCTTCGTCCTCAATCTTCATGGTTTGCAGTGTGTCCGCAATCTGGCGGAGTTCTTCCGCCGAGGCGGCCAGGATTTCGATATGCAGGAGCGAACCGCCGGCGTTCGTTTCGACAATGGCCTGGTAATAGTGCAGCGCTCCCATGGAGCGCTCAAAATCCGCGCGCAGGAATTTGTGCCTTGCCACTTCAAAGCCCGCTGCCGGGGCCAGGAGTTTCATCTGCCCGACGCTTGCCATTTTGTCCATCCTCGTGCGGAAACGCTGCTCGTCGAGAGTATCCACTCCGGTCTGCTGGGCGCGGATAGTAATCGAGGAAAGCACCGGCTTCTCCGGCTCGCCGTCACCGCGGCGGGAAACGTAGAAAAGAATGGTTGGAGGCAGGAACTGGATGCTCTCTGAAGCCTGGAATTGCTGCTTGAGCAGTAGCTCGCGCATGGACGCCTGGAGATGCTGGTTTGCCGCCAGCAGAGCCTCTGGCTTTCGCGGCAATCCAGCCCTCGGGAAATTCATAGCGAATGCCGAGCCTTCCGTTCTTGTAGACATTGTCGGCTAGTGCGGCCGACCTGGGGCGCACGGCTCGGCGGCGAGCGAGGCTGCCGCATCGTTGACCCCGGTTGCAATGATGTTCTCGTTGGACTGGGAGGCGTGTCCATTATCCGTAGCGGGCCGATGGTCCGCCACCGCTGCGGCGTCGACTTCTTGTGCCGCAGCCTTGGCCAGCACCGGGTCGGATTCTTTCTTCAGCGCCCGGTTGATGGCGTCTTCCAGGTCGCTCTGTGTCTCCGAGCCCACGCCGGATTGCCGGAAACGGATCACCCCGTCTTTGTCCACGACGATAAACGTGGGAAACGATTCAATCTTGAATGCCTGTTGAACTTCGCCCGAACTATCCAGATATTCAGACCATTCCATGTGCTGCGATTCCACGAATGTTTTCCAGAGCGTCCTCATCGTCGTCGGAGCTGATGCTCACCAGTTGGAAGGCCTTCGCCGCATATTTCTTCTGCACATTTTTCAGGATGGGAACGGACTCACGGCACGGAGGGCACCAGGTTCCCCAGAAATCCAGCAAGGCCACCTTGCCGCGCAGAGAGCGTTGGAGACGGTCTGATTCTCACGCGTCATGAAAGAAAAGCCGGGCACGAAAGGCGTACGGGCCCGGATCGGACTGGCGATCATGCGCCGCGCGTCCGCGGCCATGGCGGAGTCGGTCTTCGGCAAGGCCAGCAGCGCATTCAACTCGGCAATGCCGTCGGCGTTCCGGTCCTGCTTCAAAAGAACGACACCCAGGTTGTAGTGCGCGATCGGCTGGGCGGGATCAAGCAGCACCGCCGCGCGCAACTCGGCCTCCGCATCCTTCAATTTGTTGTCGGTAGGCTTGCCGGCCATTTGCGTGAGCAGGGTTGCCCGCAGGAGCCGCGCCTGCCACGCGAATGTTTTGTTATCCCCTGCAGCCACCAGGGCTTTTTTCGCGTCGCTGGCGGCGTCCGAGAGCACACCGGCCTTTTTCTCGATCAGGGCAATGTTGAGAAGGGCTTGTGCGGAGGTGTGGTGAGAGAGCTTGTCTGCTTTGCGATAGGATTCGAACGCGAGATCGTATTTATGTTTGGATTGGTAGACGTCGCCGTCGGCTATCGCTTGAGCCACAGGGTCATTGCTTTGCGGACTTGGGGCAGCCGGTGTGGGCGGCGCAGCAGGTGCGGCAAGTGCGCACAAGAACAGCAATCCACCGCAGAGGGTGCTGGTTCTCCGAATTGCCATGGTTCCGCCTGTCGTGCTCGATGTTTTGCGAAGGCTACCACGTGACTAAGTGCCCTGCCAGTGACCCAGATCACTGTTTCCGAAAGACGCCGTGGACCACGGCGGCGGGGCCTCGATGCATGCGGCCTTCGTCCAAATCGACTTCCACCTCAAGCAATTCCAGTGCTTCGGCCGCGGCAAAATCCTTTGCAGGATTTCCGCAGTGTAGAGCAGTTCCAGTTGTTTCGGTCCACCGGAGGAATGCTGGAGCTGCGCGGGAGTGAAGGCTTCGATGATCAGCAATCCGCCGGGTTTCAGGGCGGCCAGCATCTGTCCATGAATTTGCGGGCGGATCCGGGCGGGAGATGCAGAAAGATGGAAGCGACAGCGTCAAAATCGCCGACCGGCCAAGTCCATGTCGCCAGGTCGGCCTCTTCGATGGACATCGTCAGGCCGGCCGCTTGCGCCGATTTGCGGGCGCGCTCGACGCCCACGGGAGAAAGATCGACGGTGCTGACCTGGAAGCCCTGCCTGGCGAGCCAGATGCCATTGCGGCCATAGCCATCGCCGGGAACGAGAATCGTGCAGCCGGGAGTGAGGCGGTGAACTTGCGCGCGCAAATAAGCGTTAGGGTGTTCGCCGTACACTGGCTCCGCTTGCGCGAAGCGCTCGTCCCACATCTTCTGCGGATTCGCCCACTTGTCGTTCGCCATAATTCCGCGTCCCTCCTCATCATATTCCAGAACGGACGAACACGCGCCCTCGGCAAAATAGGAGGTGGGTCAGTTTACGATCGGGCGGCTACCCGGGAGTTGACCCGGACGCCGCATGGGCCGATCAATGGAGGCATTTAAGCAAGCGCGATGGTGTCTAATAGGAGTGTGGACGAATCGCCTGAATGTCGACAAGACAGGATCATAAGCTGGCGCAGCGCGCTCGTATTTGCTTGCTGCGCTATTGGACTCATCGTACTTTGTTCAGGCGCATACTTCGGCCCTCAAACCGTCAGCTATTGTAGATTACGCTCAACGGTCTTCCGTCCTCCCGGTTCTTCACCTCGTGGCTGGAGTTCCGCTCCCCGGCCACTTGACGACACGATTGCCTCGACCGCTAAGGGCAGCGTACTGTCGTATTACGGCTACAGATTTGAGGTGCCTTGGGATGAAATCGACAAGGCATGGGACGGGGAACGAACGGTCCAAATCCGCTTCAAAACGGGGCAGGTCATAAGATTTAACAACCCCCAATATTTCCAAGACAACCCGATAAGTAGCCACGCCGCTCAAGATGATGGCGACTATTTCACTCAAGCCTTCGGAACAGGCATCCGCGAATTGAAATACGACCAATTCAAGGCCATCGCTTCGACGACACCCTCCCAGTGGTCGCCGTTTCGGTCGCATAGGGAATTTGCACGTGTCCGGATTCTCCTGGGGATTAAGGGAGTGTGGTTCGAGCACAATCCCGCAGCACCAGATATCTTTTCGTTCGAGACCAACGACTACCGAGGATTTGAACTTAGCGGTCTATCGCACGACTGGCAAAACGTAATGGTGAATTTGTTTGATAAGACGGACCGCTGGTTTCAAATAAGTGTTCTTGGCGATGTTCGTTCTGGTGCGAGGGTCACTCAGCCTGAAATCAACCGCATCATCCAGTCCTTTGGTCCCACCAGCTCCACGCAGCCAAAACCCTGAACGGAAATAGGTTCGCGCCCAAACGCGCTGAAGCTGAATAATTCCAGAAGGTCGCCACTGCCAACCGCCGGTGCCGGATTAATGTATTTGCTCGAAATTCCCCTCGACTGGCGAGCCTCTTTCTTGCAATTTGCGGGGCAGGCGGTAAGAATACGAAGCTGGTTCAGGGCATCGCGGCAAGCGAACCTGCTTCAAAAATGGTCACTTACGACGACGGCGGTCACGCCTCCCCATCTACCGGCTCGGGCCTTCTCTCTCGCGTGTTTTCCACTGGCCACAAAACCATCGGCCTCCAATACTTGTGGCTGGCCCTGGTCAGCGTGCTGGTCGGCATGGTGCTTTCGGCATTGTTGCGGTTGCACGCCACCTGGCCGGAACGGGCCATTCCCTTTCTTGCCTCGATAGAAACCACGCCGGAGCGGTTTGCGGCCATGCGGCTGTTGCACGGCTCGCTGATGGTCTTTTTTGTGCTGACAGCGGCGCCGCAGATGGGGTTTGGAAATTTCCTGTTACCGCTGCAAATTGGCGCGAAGGAGATGGCGTTTCCGTCATTGAACCGGCTCTCTTTCTGGATGACGGTGGGCTCATTGGTGGGGATGACCGCGTCCTTTTTCTTGCCGCTGGCAAACGGGATTAACCTGTGGCTTGCCAGCGCGTCGCTTTTTTCGCTGGCCGCGCTATTCAGCGCGCTAAACTTCACCACCACGACGATCGAACTGCGCGCGAAGGGCATGACCCTGCCGCGCATGCCGGTCACTGTGTGGGCGTGGTTCCTCAACGCGATCTTGAGCATGCTGATTTTCAGCATCTTGCTGGCGGGATGCGCTGCTGTTCTTTCGGACCGGCTGCTCGGATCGGATTTTTTCAGCACCGTCTCCTTCCTGGCAGCGCAGCCGCAGAATTTGGTGCGGCAAGGGAGCCTGCCCATCCTCTGGCAGCGGCTTTTCTGGTACTTTGCGCAAGCGGAAGTGTATGTGGCGATGCTGCCGTGCTTTGGCATCGTGACGCATCTCATCGCGACGTTTGCGCGCAAACCGGTGTGGAAGGAGCGCCTGGTCGTGCTGGCCCTGTGCGGCGTGGGGCTGGTGGGATTTTGCGTGTGGGGCTACCACATGTTTGCGACCGGCCTGAATCCCTACGCGCCCCTGGTGTTTTCGGTGCTCGCCGCTTCCTTGGGAATTCCGGCGGCGTTCCTGCTGGCCAGTTGGCTGGGGACACTGTGGAATGGCCGCGTGCGGCTCGACACGTCCATGCTATTCACGATCGGGTTTATCTCGCTGTTCATCGCCGGCGGGCTTTCCGGAGTGTTCCTGGCGCGCCACGACCTGGCGCGGGCCGCGGTCAGTGAGGAGTTTGTCATCGGGCACTTTCACTTGGTCATGGGCGTTGCCGCTACGTTTGCCATACTCGCGGCGCTATTCTTCTGGTTCCCGAAACTATTTGGCACTCGGCTGAACGAAGGGTTGGGGAAAGTGCACTTCTGGATGACGTTTGCCGGGGTGTACGCGATTTTCATGCCCTTGCACTGGGTGGGGCTGCTGACGCAGTCGCATGTGCTGGGAGAAGCGCAGCGAGCTACGCTTGCGTCGGCGGGTGCTTCGATTCGCACGTTTGTGACACTGGCAACTGTCTGGACGGTTTCCGCGCAGACCCTCTTCGTCATCAATTTTCTCTACAGCCTCCTGCGCCGCAAACAAACGGAAGAAAATAATCCCTGGCGCGCCACCACACTCGAATGGAGTATCGCTTCGCCGGCTCCGGAAGAAAATTTCGGGGATGTGCTCCCGGTGGTCTACCGCGGCGCGTATGATTTTCACGGAGATTCCGAGCTGGACTTTGTGCCGCAGCACCTCGCGCCCGAGATGCCGTCTGAGAAGGCGCGCTAAGAGAAGGGAGGGAAGAGCATGCCGGGCACGACGACAGGGCAGGACCTCGAACTGGTCATCGGGAAAGGGAACGGCGGCGGAGGCGGCAGAACGCCGCCCGCGGGAGGAGATGGCGGCGGCGATGAGGGGAAGCGCGGCCCCAAAGGGCAACCTTCGCCTGCAAAGTATTACGCCGGGATGGCCATCGGCATTGTCGCCATCCTGATGTTTTTCATGGCGCTGGCCAGCGCATTTTTGCTTCGCAAGGGAACCGGCGAATGGGTGCCCGTGCATATTCCGGGACTTTTGTGGGTGAACACCGCGATTTTAGTGGCGAGCAGCGCGACGCTGGAAATGGCGCGCAAGCGGCTGGCAAAATCGGACATAAGCGGCTTCAGAAAACTTTGGGGAGTAACGACAATTCTCGGCGTGCTCTTCCTGCTAGGGCAGTTGGTGGCGTGGCGAATCTTGGCCGGACAGGGCATCTACCTGGCCACGAATCCTGCCAGCAGTTTCTTTTATATTTTCACGGGAGCGCACGCGTTGCACCTGCTTGGCGGCGTCTGCGCTTTGCTCTACGTGGCGTGGCGGAATTTTGAGCAGGCCAAAATAAGCCGTGGCGTGGCCGCAGAAGTGGCGTCTTACTACTGGCACTTCATGGACGCGCTTTGGCTGTTCCTGCTGGCGCTGCTGTATCTGGGGAAGTAGGGCGCCGCAGGGGCTCACAAAGAATCAAGCGGCAAATAATAATTGGCTGAAGCCTGGGCAACTGGGGCGCAGCATTGCTGCGCCCCTACAAATGCATCCGCGTCACGGTCAGAACATGAGTTTGAGGGCCACCTGCAGCTGGCGCGCGCTGGTGGTGCCGTCCGGCCGGGTCAAGGTGGCGAGAGATTGGCCAAACGTGCCGTCGCCAATCACGTTGTCCGGCTGGGAGAATTGCGCGTGGTTGAAGAGGTTGAAGGCTTCCAGCCGGAATTGCAGCTTCAATTTTTCGGTGAGCGCCGTATTTTTCAGAACTGCCGTATCCACATTGACGAAATCAGGACCAAAAAACTGGTTTTTGCCGATGTTCGGCTGGATATCGAACGGCGTGAGTTCAATGCCGCCGCTCGCCGGCCCGGTGAACGTTTTGTCCGTTCCGGCAGGCTGGGCAGTAGAACCAATGACCGTGCCGCGAGCGGGCAAGCCGGTGTGGTTGCTGTCCTGGAATCCGTAAATATCGTACGGATGGCCAGTTTGTGCTTGCACAATGCCGGTCAGCGACCACCCTTCGAGCACACGGCCGAGGAAGCCGCTGCTGAGATGCCCGCGGCCGCGGCCAATGTTGGGTTCATAAATGAAATTGACCACGGCGCGATGCCGGATATCGAAATCAGAATTGCCACGCTCCGCCTGCAGATCGAAGGAATTGAATGGGAAGCTTCCATTGCCCTTGGCTGGAGTGATGGGGTCATTCACGTTGTCAATGGCGTGCGAATAGGTGTACGCGCCCTGAATCTGGAAACCGTTCGAGAAGCGCTTTTGAAGGTTGACCTGCAAGCCATGGTAGATGGAGCTGCCAATCGATTTGATCAGCACCGTGCCGGGCCAGCCGAAATAAACGAAGGCGTTGTTGTTCGCGGCATCGAAAGGTAAGGAGCCGTTCTCGAAGCCTGTCCAGAGGTTTCCGAATTGCAAAGTGCTGGTGTCGCATCCTGAATCTGCCGTAGCGCAAAATTGCAAAAGGCTGGAAACGAGGTCTGGCTGTGGAGGATTGCCATCCACAACACGGAAGATGCGACTGCCTTTGACGCCGACATAGTTAACCTCAAGGGTCACGGTGGGAGTGATGGAGTGTTGAATGCCGAAGTTCCAGTTCTGGCTGTAGGGTGTCTTGAAGCCCGGATCGATCAGCGTAGCGGCGAATTGCGCGCCATTGTCGAGTGTGGGCGATGTACCGATAGTGGTGGGCGTTGGGATGTTTGGCAAAATGTCGGGCGAATCGAACGGGGAGTTCTGAGCAAACGGAGGATTGTCGCGGAGGTTGCCGACAAGGTTGCCGAAGATGCGGTCGTGATAGATGCCGTAAGCTGCTCTGACGGAAGTCTTGCCCTTCTTAAAGGGGTCCCACGCCAGGCCGATGCGTGGCTCAAAGTTGTTGAATTGACTGCTGTAGAGCTGGTGACTTGTCCCGGGCCCCACGATCGTGAAGGTGAAAGGAGCGGGGCCGCTGGGATCGGCGTAGAGCGTGGAGAGATTGTTGTTCTTTTCGAAGGGAACACCGAAATATTCCCAGCGTAAACCATAAATGAAACTGAGATTGGGGAAGACCTTCCAGGTATCTTGCGCGTAAGCGCCCCATTCGCGCTGGCGAAGGCCCCGCGCGTCACCCGAGGTGCGGTTGCCCGCCTGATCGAAATACTGCGTCTGGAACTGATCGCCGACAAACCCGAAGAGCAGCGAGGCGCCATTCTCCACGGCGGTGAGCGTGTCGGAGTTTTCAGGGGCCAGCAGGGGTGAATCCGTGGGTAGATTCAGGAATTCGGCGTCAACATAGTTGAGCGCGGCGAAATCGAGAAGTGCGCGCGTGCTGAAATTGTCATAGGAGTTGGAATAGACCGCGCGGAATTCGACACCCCATTTGAAGAGGTGATGCCCCTTCGCAAAGCTCAGATTGTCGATGGTCTGATAGGTGCCGGTATTGCGCGCCTGGGCATCGAAATCGAAGAGCGCCTGGCAGCCAAACGGCGAGGCAGCGGAACTAAAGGGCATGCTGTAATCGGCGCCCCGGCCAAAGGCGTCAACGTGCCCGAAGCTGTTGAAGGTGCTGACGCCATCACAACTAAAATCAACGTGATTGCGATTGGCGGCGAAGCGCAACTCGTTCACGAATCGGTCGCTGAACGTGGAGGTCAATCCGATCACGCCGTTCTGCGCTCGTTGGTCAAACCCTGTCGCGCCCAAGCCACCGGGAAGAAAATCGCTGTGCGGCGCGGTGTTGGGATCGCTGGATTGATTGAACGCGTAGCGGCCCGAGAGCACGTGCTTTTTGGAGAGATTGTGATCGATCTTGACGGTGAAATTATCCGAGCGGAGCCGCGAGGTGCTGGGGTAAAACAACGTCGCGGACATTCCGGGAATCACATCTGGCCCGTTGGGGGTGAATTTGGTGTAGAGGGCGAGGATCCCCTGAATGGTGGGATCGAGAGAGTAAGGGGTCGCGTTTTGCAGAGCGCCGGGCGTTCGCAGGTCGAGCGACTGGCCCAGAACGCTAAAATTGCCGGAAGCAAAATCGGAGGTAGGGATGGTGCTGTTGTTGCTCAGGCTGGTGACGAAGCGCTGGCCTTCGTAATTGGCGAACCAGAAGGTGCGATCCTTGATGATGCGTCCCCCGGCCGAGCCTCCGAAGTCGTTCCTGACGTAGGGATATTGCGCGCCAGTGGCTGCTTGCGAGTTGAAGAAATCGCGCGCGCCAAGGGCGTTGTACCGCCCGAACCAGTAGGCGCTGCCGTGGAGGTCATTGCTGCCGCTACGCGTGATGACTTCAATGAGCGCGCCATCGTTGCGGCCATACTCCGGCGCGAAACTGTTGGTAATGACGCGGAATTCCTGGGTGGAATCGGGATTGAGGCTGTTGACGCCATAGGGAACGCCCGGCACTTCCGTGTCGTTGTTGTCGGCGCCGTCGAGCACGAAGTTGTTGTTGCGCTCACTGGTGCCGTTGACGGAAAAGCCTCCATTGGCACTGTTGCTCTGGATCACGCCGGGGCTCAAAAGAATCAGGGAATAGGGATCGCGCGTGAGCAGGGGCAGATCGGTGATGCGCTTGGAATCCACTAGATTGCTGATCTGCGCGTTTTCCAGGTCGATGAGCGGAAGCTCCGAGGCTTTCACTTCCGTGGTAGTTGCGACCGCGGCGACTTGCAGCGTGGCCTCGAAGGTGAACGCCTGATTCACCGTCAAAACGAGATCCGGGATGTGGATGGTCTTAAAACCGTGCATTTCGATGGTGACGGTATAGGGTCCGGGCGGCAGGTTTGAAAAGCGAAAAAGCCCGGCATCGTTGGTGGCGGCGTCTCGAGAGGCTCCGGTCTCCGTGTTTTGCGCGGTGACGCTGGCGCCGCTGACGACGGCGCCGCTGGCATCAACGATCATGCCTCCCACGGTTGCGGTTTGCGCTTTGCCGGGAGCCGACGAGAGCAAGAACGCCATCAGAACGAAGATCAGCCGCAAGGCGATCGCCTGCCTTTTCATGAATCCTCCCCAGTGTGGAGCGTCACGGAGGCCCCCAAGAATTCATGCGCGGGAAGCGCTCCCGGTGAGTGGATCACCGGTGGACCGGCGATCCCCCCATTTTCTGCAGGGCAGAGTTTATCACTGACGGGGGAATTGCAAGAATTGAATGTT
>CAWADS010000032.1:0-62745 GCA_963780785.1 Candidatus Acidiferrales bacterium | reverse complement strand
CACCTCGGCGTGGATGGCATCAGCATGTTCCTGGTCATCCTCACCACGTTCCTCACGCCCATCTGCGTGCTCGCTTCCTGGCATGGCGTACATCACCGCATCAAGGAATTTCACTTCACGCTGTTGCTTCTGGAAGTCGGCGTGGTCGGCGTCTTCCTCTCGCTCGACCTGTTCCTCTTTTTCCTCTTCTGGGAGATCATGCTGATCCCCATGGCCTTCCTGATCGGCATCTGGGGCCACGAACGCCGCCTTTACGCCGCCATGAAGTTCGTGCTGTACACCATGGCCGGCTCGATCCTGATGCTCGTCGGAATCATCTGGCTGTACAACGCCACCGGCTCCTTCGACCTGCCGATCATCCAGCAGATGCTGCACGATGGAGTGCTCACACTCTCCACGCGCACCGAGATGCTCCTCTTCCTGGCGTTTTTCCTGGCCTTTGCCATCAAGGTGCCGCTCTTCCCGCTGCACACCTGGCTGCCGGATGCGCACGTCGAAGCGCCCACCGCGGGCTCCGTGATCCTCGCGGGCGTGCTGCTGAAGATGGGCACGTACGGCATGATCCGCTTCTGCCTGCCGCTGTTTCCAGAGGCTTCGCACCGCGCGGCGCCGTATGTTGCCGTGCTGGCGATCATCGGCATCATCTATGGCGCCCTGGTCGCGATGGTGCAGCCCAACTTGAAGAAACTCGTCGCCTACTCTTCCGTCAGCCACCTGGGCTTCGTCGTGCTGGGCATCTTCGCGTTCCAGAATATCTCCATGCAGGGCGCGGTCTTCCAGATGCTGGCGCACGGCGTTTCCACAGGCGCGCTCTTCTTGCTGGTCGGCATGCTCTACGACCGGCGCCACACCTTTGAGATTGCCGAATACGGCGGCCTGTCCACGCCGATGCCTCGCCTGGCGGCGTTTTTCCTCTTTGTCGTGCTCTCTTCGATGGGCCTGCCGATGTTGAACGGTTTCGTGGGTGAGTACCTCATTCTGCTCGGCACCTATCAACTGCACTGGAAGTGGGTCGCCTGGGCCGCAACGGGCGTGATTCTCTCCGCGTGCTATCTGCTGTGGTCCTACCAGCGGGTGTTCTTCGGCGACGTGACGCACCCGAAGAACCGCGAACTGCCGGACATTGACATGCGCGAGAAATGGATTCTGGCGACGATGGCGGTCGTGACGCTGTGGATGGGCATCGGCTCGCCGTTTTTTACGCGTCGCTTCGCCGTCCCCTGCCAGACCGTCCTCGAACAGATGAATCGCTCCTTCGCACAAGAGGCGGCACTGCCGGGATCCCTTCCGAAAGCCGCAAAGACCGATTCTTCCGGACGCATTCTGGCCTCCACAGTGACGCCAACCTCTTCGGAAAGGTCTGGAACCCGCTAAATGACTCCTCCAGGCGCACAAGACATTCTTCGCGTACTCCCGGAGCTCGCTTGGTGCGGTGCGGGTGTGCTGCTGATGCTGCTGCAGCCCTTCGTCAAGAGCCGGCAAGCCCTCACGTTCATCAGCATGCTTGGCGCGGCGGCGGGAACGCTGGTCACTTTCAAATCGGCCTTTGGCGAAGGTTTCGGCGGCCTGGTGCAGTTCGACATTTTCAGCCTCTTCTTTCACTGGCTGATCGGCCTGGTGTCCTTTCTGGTGATTCTCGCGTCGGACTCCTATCTTGAGCGGGAGCATCTCGATGCCGCGGAATTCTACGCCCTCATCCTTTTTGCCACCGCCGGGATGGGCGTGCTCGCCTCCGCGCAGGAACTCCTGACCGCCTTCATCGGCCTGGAGATGTCGTCGATCTCCAGCTACATCCTGGCTGGGTACCGCCGCGATTCCATCAAATCCAGCGAATCCGCGGTGAAGTATTTCCTTCTAGGCTCGTTCGCGACGGCCTTTTTCCTCTACGGCATTGCGCTGGTTTACGGCGCCACCGGCTCCACGAACCTCAAAATTCTGGCCACCGCCGATCCTTCGAGCAATCTGGTCCGGCTGGGCCTGTCGCTGATCCTTGTCGGGCTGGGCTTCAAGGTGGCCGCCGCGCCCTTCCAGGTGTGGACGCCAGACGTCTACGAAGGCGCGCCCACTCCGGTCACGGCTCTTTTCTCCGCGGGCCCCAAGGCGGCAACGTTTGCGCTGCTGCTGCGCATCTTCGCCACCATACACGCGGCCACCGATTTCTGGTTCTGGGCCTTCTGGATTCTTGCGGCGCTGACCATGTTTGCCGGCAACCTGGGCGCGCTGGTGCAATCCAACATCAAGCGGCTGCTGGCGTACAGCTCCATCGCGCACGCCGGGTACATCCTGGTGGCGATGGCCGCGATCACCACGGCGAAGAGCGCCGATTCCGGGCTGGATCCAGCCGCCGCCTATGCCGCCGTGCTCTTCTACCTGCTGACTTATTCGCTGGTTTCCGTGGGCGCCTTCACGATCGTTTCCGATCTGGGCGGGCAGGGCGAGCGTTACATCAACACCGATGATTTCGCGGGCCTCGGCACGCGCCAACCGTTTGCCGCCGCCGCGCTCAGCGTATTCCTGCTTTCGCTGCTCGGCTTGCCCATCACCGCGGGATTCTTCGGCAAGCTGTACATCTTCACCGCGGCCATCAAGTCCAAGCTCATCTGGCTGGCCATCCTGATGGCCATCAACAGCATCATCGGCGCCTACTACTACCTGCGCATCATCGTCGTGATGTACATGCACGAATACAAGGGCAACGTGCCCGCCGACGCGCCCGCCAGCCTGAGCCCCACGGCCGCCATGGTGGTGATCGTCACGGTGCTCGCCACGATCTATCTGGGCCTCGCACCCAATCACATCCTGGGCATCGTGCTCGACCCCAACCTAATCCTCTCCGCCCGCTAGCTCGCTCAACTCCCGCATGCCCCCGCAATCCTGTTCTAGCGAATTGCACGAATTGGGTATAGCATGGCCGCTCTCGCAAAAGGAGAAACACTCATGGCCAAAAAAGACAGGCTCAAAGAAGTCAGCGTAAAAATCGGCACCGCGATGGGCAAGGCGGACAAACAAGCCCGCAAGTTCAAGAAAGCAGGCGCAGTAGCCAAGGAAGAACTTCACGCCATCTCCAAGCAGATTGACGAGATGAAGAAGCAGCTGCAGAAGACCACCAAGCGCTTGAAAAACGCCTTGAGCTAACCTTTTCTTCTTGACCGAGCTCCGCTGGAAATACAAAAGCCCGCTCTGGTTTTCCCGAGCGGGCTTTATTACCCCTTCTTTGTTCGCGCTTTTCTTAAACCTTCGTGAAGATGATCGCCAGGGTAAACAGCGCCAGCGTCTCAATAAAGACCAATCCCAGAATCATGGCCGTCCGGATCGCGGCAGAAGCTCCCGGATTCCGCGCCATGCCCTCGCAAGCCGACGCCGCCACCCTGCTCTGCCCCAGAGCGCCGCCAAAGGCTGCCAGCGCCATGCCAAACGCGGCCGCAATCGCCAGCGTTCCCTTGCCGCCAACCGCTCCTGCTTCCTGCGCAAACGCAGCCGGTGCAAACAGCGCAACCGACGCGAGCGCCCCCATCAACATCGCTGCTTTCTTCATTACTGCCTCCTTGAAATTACCGCCAGTTGGTGGTTCCCGGCCCTGCGCCCTGCAACCGGTCTCACGCTGGAGCGGCAAACTCGAAATTGTCTCAGTGCTCTTCCGCCACGGCTTGCCCGAGATAAATCGAGGGCAGCACCGTAAAGACATAAGTCTGAATGATGGACACGAATATATGCAGGCCGACAAAAAGAATGGGAATCAGCACCGGAAAGATGCCGAAGGCCACGCCCAGCACCGGGCTCTTCGACCAGCCCCAGTGCGCCGGCTCGACCAGCAGGCCAGAAAATCATGTAGATCAGTCGCTGGCGAAAATGTTGGCCCAGAGACGAACGGTGAGCGAGAGCATGCGCGCCGTGGCGCTGATCATCTCCACGGGGGCAATCAGCCACGACAACCACCACACCGGCCCGGCAAACGTCTTCAAATAGCCAAACGGCCCGTGATGCCGCAACCCCTGCCAGTTGAAATAGAGGAAGGTGAGCAGCGCACAGCCCAGCGGCACGATGGGAAGACTGCCGCCGGTCGGCGAACTGAACGCCGGGATCACGCCAAGCAGGTTGGCCAGCAGAATAAAGATGGAAATGGAGCCGGTGAAGGCGATGAACTTGTCGGCCTCATGCCCGACGTTTTCCTCCAGAAGGTCCTTGATGCCGAAGCCCAGGGGATTCGTCAAAAACATTTCCGCAGCCTGCTGCAAGGCCACCGGGGCGCTCCACGGAAAGGCGCGACCTCAAAACAGCGCCAGCACCGTGCCCACAATCAGAACGACCACCGACATCACCAGATACTCGGGAATCGGATGATCTAGTTTTTCGGCTGCATATGGAGCGCATGAAGGATGCCCAAGGCGATGGGCCCGAGCAGGTGATTTACCCAGACTGTCAGCTGGCTTAGATGTTCTTCCATTTATCGGTCCGCAGGATGCAGGATTTCGTGCACACTTACCGCCATCGTGGCCGCTCCCAGGGCGCACAATCCAACTATCATGCTCAACAAGGGAACATGCAGATATTTAAAAATAACATACACTGCCAGGGCTATCAACCCGTAGCGGAACAGCGCGCGAAAATACGTCGCCGACGGGCACCCGCACCTTTTGGTGCGCTCGCTTGCGCCGTTGCCGCTTCCGCCAGCGCTTCCAATCCTTGCCTTAAGCCAGCGAAAATTGAACCACGCCAGGACCGCACCGATCACGATTCCCGCGGCCCAGCGCCACCCGGCAGAAATACGCCACGGGCAACGCCGCCAACGCGCCGATAGCAAGGGTCAGCCAGGAGATCCGACGCTTCGGATGCAAGGTAGCTGCGAATTGTCAACGTTTGGGCTTCCCATCGCCGTCCGCGGGGAGACGCCGCAGAACCTCTCGCAAGCCAGCCAAAAAACCCGAGAAAACCAAAAACCAGCATCAGAATCGGGTTTGGTGTGCAACCAGCGGTCCAGAAAATACCCGAGCAAGCCGCCAACGACCACTGCCGCCACGATCACAAACGGCAACTCCATGGCCATGGCGAACTGCTGCGAAAATCCCTTGGCCTGCTTCTCCGCGGGAGTCAGTTGCTCGTCGCGATTTTCGTTATGGTCCGAAGGCATAGCGCGCCAGACGGGCGAACGGCTCAGGATAAATCCCCGCGGCAAGCGTTACAAACAGGGCCGCGCCCAGCGCCACGGCTTGCGCGCTGCTCATGTGCGGCGCCGGCGCGTCGCCCGGCTTCTTCATCCAGGCATGCACCACCACGCGGAAATAATAGTACAGCGCGGGCACGATATAGAGCGCCGCGAAAACCGCCAGCACCGGGTGATGCGCTTCGATCAGCGCCTGGAAAATGAAATACTTTCCCATGAAGCCCGCGGTCGGCGGTATGCCCGCAAGCGACAGCATGAAAATCAGCAGCAGCAAGCGCCGCGGCGGGACTCCGCTGGTACAGCCCGTCGAGGTCGTCCAGTTCGTCGCCGATCAGCCCGCGCTGGCGCATGACGATCACCACGGCGAACGCGCCGATGGTCATGAAAGCGTAGGCGATCAGGTAATACATGATCCCCACGAGGCCCGTCTCATTCCACGCCACCAGCCCCAACAAAACGTAGCCGACATGCGAGATCGAAGAGTACGCCAGCAGCCGCTTGATATTGGTCTGCGTCAGCGCCGCCAGGTTGCCCCACGTCAGCGAAGCGATCGCCACGCCAGAGATGATGTACACCCAGGTGGTTTGCGAATCCCCGAACACGTTGATCATCAGCCGCAGCAGCATCGCAAAACTCGCCGTCTTCGACGCCACGCTGACGTACGCGGAAATGGGCGTGGGCGCGCCCTCGTACACATCGGGAGCCCACTGGTGGAACGGCACCGCCGCCACCTTGAAGAACATTCCCGCGGCCACGGTGACAAACGCCAGGATCACCAGCCAATCGGTGATCCCGTGCGCTGAAGTATACGTAAACCGCCGCCCCAGAATATTACCGATCTCCGCGATATTGGTGGAACTGCTTACGCCATACAACAAAGAGAAACCGTAAGCCAAGATGCCCGTGCTGAACGCGCCCAGCAGCAGATATTTCATCGCCGCTTCGTTGGAGCGCTTCTCGCGCCGCAGGAACCCCACCATTGCGTAGAAGCTGAGCGCCATCGTCTCCAGCCCCAGGAACAGCACGATCAGGTCGATCCCGGAGGCCATGAACATCATGCCGATGCAGGAGAACAGCAGCAGCGCATAATATTCGCCTTCCTGCTCCTTCTCGATGTTCAAGTACCGGACGGAGAGCAGAATCACCAGCGCGGTAGCGGCAAGAAAAATCATGCGCGAAAACCAGGAAGAAGCCGTCCACGATCACGGAGTTGTGGAAACCGATCAGGACGGGCGGTCCCATCTGGCTGACGCGGACATCCCGGTACTTCTGGAATTGCATGAATAAGCCGAGACCGCTGGCCGCGACGCCGAGCAGGGCCAGAAACGCGTTCAGGTGCTTCTCCCGCTTCTCCAGCAGAAAATCGAAAATCAGGATGCCCAAGGCGAACAGGAGCAGTTCCATCTGCGGCAAGACGACCAGGCCGTCGCCGTGGATGTAATTCAGGAGCGGGTCGAGGAAGGAAAAGTGCATCGGGGTTCCTTACTTGACCTCCAGATTTGCCGGAGCGGAAGGCGCAACAACCGGCGCAGCGGGCGGCAGCGCCCGATGGGCTTGCTCGTAAAACTTCGGATTCACCTGCTGGACGATCTTCTCCACCGGCTTGTCAATGTAGGCGAAGAACGGCTTCGGATAAATGCCGATCCAGAACGCCAGCGCAACCAGCGGCAGCAGCACCGCATATTCGCGCAGGTTCAGGTCCGGCAGCGTCTTGTTCACGTCGTGCGTCACGTTTCCGAACATCACCCGCTGGTACAGCCACAGCAGATACGCGGCGCCCAGCACGATGCCCAGCGTGCCCCAGGCAGCCCAGGCCTTGTTCACCACGAACGCGCCCTGCAAAATCGTGAATTCCCCGATGAATCCGTTGAGGATGGGCATGCCCAGCGAACTCAGGGTAATGATCAGATAGATTGCCGCGAAATTCGGCATCGGCGTGGCCAACCCGCCGAATTCGGAGATCAGGCGCGTGTGCCGCCGCTCGTAGAGTATGCCGACGAGCAAGAAGAGCGCGCCCGTGGAAATGCCGTGATTGATCTGCTGCAGCACGCTCCCGGAAAGCCCCTGCGGCGTCAGCGCGAAAATTCCCAGCGTGCAGAAGCCCAGGTGGCTCACCGAACTGTACGCGATCAGGCGTTTCATGTCTTTCTGCATCAGGCAGACAATCGCGCCATAGATGATGCCGATCAGCGAGAGCACGATGAGGATATGAATGATCTTTGCGCGCAGGACAGCATCCGCCGGCAACAACGGCAGCGAGAAGCGCAGGAAGCCGTACGTGCCCATTTTCAGCAAAACGCCGGCCAGAATGACGGAGCCCGCCGTGGGCGCTTCCGTGTGCGCATCCGGCAGCCAGGTGTGAAACGGGAACATCGGCACCTTGATGGCAAACGCGAAGAAGAAGCCCCAGAAGAGCCAGACCTTCAGCGAATCGGGAAAATGCTGCGCGGCGGCCAGCAGCGCAGGCACGTCGAACGTCGGCACGCTCCCCGGGGCCTTTGCGGCATTGAAGTACAGCGCCAGGATGCCCAGCAGCATGATGACGGAGCCCGCCAGCGTGTACAGGAAGAACTTGATCGCGGCATACAGCCGCCGCTCGCTGCCCCACACGCCGATCAGGAAATACATGGGCACCAGCATCACTTCCCAGAACACGTAGAACAGGAAGAAATCGAGCGACATGAAGACGCCGAGCATGCCCGTCTGCAACAGGAGCAGCAGAATGTAGTACTCCTTCGTGCGCGTATGGATGGCGGTCCAGGAGGAAGTAATCGCGATCATGCCCAGGAGGGTGGTGAGCATCACCAGCAGCAGGCTGATGCCATCAATGCCCAGCGCGTATTTCGCGCCGATGGAAGGAATCCAGTTCGCGGTTTCGCGGAAGGCGTAGTCATTGCTGCCCACCGGGAAGTGAATCACCAGCGGCACGGAAACCAGAAAGCCGAGCACGCCAAAGAGATTGCCGACGACGCGGTGGAGCATCGGCGCGTCCCGCGGAATGAATAGCAGGAGCAGCGCGCCCACCAGCGGGGTGAACAGCACCACGCTCAGGAGATGATCATGAAAAAGCCCCATGCGGTTCGCCTTTCAGCGCAAATTGCGCACAATCATATGCATGTGGTGGCCGTAATAGCCCAATAAAATCGCCAGGCCCAGCAGGATCAGCACGGCGTAGCTCGAAAATACGCCGGTCTGGAACATGCGCACCGGCACGCTCAGCCCATTGGTGATCTTGCCGGCCAGGTTCACCAGGCCGTCGATGACCCACTTGTCCCACCACATCGAAATCCGGGAAACCACGCGCGCCAGCCACCCCGCGCCATCCACGCCGACCCCATCGATCAACTTGGCATCCACGACGCCGAACGCCGTGCTCAAGTCCTTGACGCGGTTCACAAACAATGCATCGTAAATTTCGTCCACGTAGTACTTGTTGACCAGCAAATTGTGCAAGCGCGGCCACGCCTGCGGCGATCTTTGCGTGCAGTTTCGGGTACTGCAGATAGAGGCGATACGCAAGCCATATCCCCAGCGCGGCGATGCCCACGGAGGCCATCATCAGCAGATATTCCTTGAACAAAGTGTGATGCCCCAGTTCCACGGCGCCGAGTTTCAATTTTTACGCCCCTCAACGCCGGCTCCAGGAAAGTGCCAAATGTGTTCTTCTCTCCCCAAAGCACCGGAAGCGCAAACCAGCCGCCGCAGATCGAAAGAAACGCCAGGATCGTCAGCGGCACGGTCATGGACTTAGGCGACTCGTGGATGTGCTCTTCCAACTCCGTCGCGACGCGCGATCTGCCGTAAAACGCCAGAAACAGCAGGCGGAACATGTAGAACGCGGTGATTCCCGCGGTGATCAGTCCAATCGCCCAGAGAAACAAGATAGCGATCCACAATCAACGCTTCGTTGTGGCGATTAAACGCGTGGCCCAGAATTTCGTCCTTGCTGAAAAAGCCCGCCAGCGGCGGGATGCCGGCGATGGTCAGTGTGGCAATCAAAAAAGGCACCGAAGTGGCCGGAATGGCGTTCCGCAGTCCACCCATCTTGCGCAAGTCCTGCTCCCCGGAAAGCGCGTGAATCACGCTGCCGGCCCCAAGGAAGAGCAGCGCTTTGAAAAAAGCGTGGGTCATCAAGTGGAATATGCCGGCCGAGAACGCGCCAACGCCCAGCGCCAGAAACATGTAGCCGAGCTGGCTGATGGTGGAATACGCCAGAACCTTTTTGATGTCGTTCTGCGCCACGGCCATGGAAGCGGCGAAAATGGCCGTCGTGGCGCCGACGATCGCGACCACATCCATCGCCACCGGCGCCAATTGGTAGATCGCGCTCATGCGCGCCACCATGTACACGCCCGCGGTGACCATCGTCGCCGCGTGGATCAACGCGCTGACCGGCGTGGGGCCTTCCATCGCGTCGGGCAGCCAGACGTACAGCGGCAACTGCGCGGATTTTCCGGTAGCTCCGACGAAGAGCAGCAACGCAATGCCGGTAAGAATCGGCGCGCCATAGACCAGGCGTCCCTGGTCCACCATCGCCCGCAGCGTTTCCAGGATTCCCGCATAAGCGACCGGATCGCTCAGCATTTGCGAAGTGAACCGCACCGTGCCAAACGTCGTGGCGATCAGGAAAATACCAAGCAGGAATCCCGTATCGCCGATGCGATTGACGATGAACGCTTTCTTCCCCGCATCCGAAGCGGACTTCTTCAAAAAGTAGAAACCAATCAGCAGGTAGCTGCAGAGCCCCACGCCTTCCCAGCCCACAAAGAGAAACAGAAGATTATTCGCCAGCACCAGCGTCAGCATCGAAAACATGAACAGGTTCATGTAGCCGAAGAACCGGTAGTAGCCGCCCTCGTGGCCCATGTACCCGATCGAGTAGACGTGGATCAGGAAGCCCACGCCGGTCACCACCAGCACCATCACGCAGGAGAGCGGATCGAGCAGATAGCCCCAATCGGCCACGAAGTTGACCAGGCCGCCGGGTCCGGGCATCGCTCCCGGCGTGATCCACTCAAAAAGAATCTGCTGGTAAACGCGATTCTCCGGCGCGGCAGCGAGCAGTTGGTAGACCGCGCCCGCCGCGTGCACAAACGAGAGGAAGACGCTGCCCACGCAGAAAAAGCTGACCGCTGCGTGCGGCAGATCGCCGGCCAATCAACAGCATCAGCGCGGCGGTCACCAGCGGAAAGAGCGGGATGAGCCAGAGGTGCTCGAGGAAGTAGCCGGAGGGAGTCATGGCCGCCGTCTCCGGCAGAAGCAGGTCCCGCGCTTCACTCGCGATGATGGCGCGCGCTTCACCATTTCAGAAGATCCATTTCATCCTCAAGCACCGTTTCGCGGTTGCGGAAGAAGGCGATGATGATGCCGAGCCCCACCGCTGCTTCCGCGGCGGCGTCCGCGATGATGAACAGCGCAAAAACCTGTCCGGCCACGTCCCCAAAAATCCGCGAAAACGCCACCAGGTTGATGTTCACGGCATTCAGAATCAGCTCGATGGACATCAGCACCACGATCACGTTGCGCCGCGTAATCACGCCGATGGCGCCGATCAGAAAGAGCGCCATGCTCAAAAACAGGTAGTAGCCAATAGGCATCATCGCGTTCTAGGTCCTTTTCTTGGCCATGACCACGGCTCCCACCATGGCCACCAGCAGCAAAACGCTGGCGATCTCAAACGGCAGCAGGTACGCATCGAACAAGCGGCCCGCCAGTGCTTCGGTATTCGGCGGCAATTTGCGCCGCGGGCACGGCGTTGGGCAGCAAAAATCCCTGGCCGGGAACCTTGCGCGACGACCACAGCATCACGCCCACTTCCGCGGCCAGCGCCAGCGTCACGAGCAGCGCCACCCATTTCTGCCGCGAGAACTGAATCTGGTGCAACGCCACGTCCAGCCGCACCAGCATGATCACGAAAACAAACAGCACCATGATCCCGCCGACATACAAAATGATCTGCGCGATGAAGATGAACTCCGCGCGCAGTTGCAGGAAGATGCCCGCGGTGGCCAGCAGCGTGGTAATCAGGAACACGGCGCTGTGAATGGCGTTGCGCCGCGTCACCATCAGCGCGGCGCTGAGGATCGCCACACCCGCAAAGAAAAAGAAGATGACCTTATCCAGCATAAGAATCCTCAGTCGAAGGCTCTTCCGGTGGCGGCGCCGCCGAAGAAGCCGCCGCTGCGCGCTTGTCGTTCAAACGCAGCAGGAAGAGCGCGGCGGCCAGCGTGAGCACCGTGGTCACAATCAGCGCCAGCCAGCGGTTCCAGCCATATTCCGTTTCCAGAATCATGGCCACGCCCACGGCCAGCACGTTCACGATCGCCAGCGGAATCAGAATGTACCAGCCCAGGTGCATCAACTGGTCGAAGCGGTAGCGCGGCAGCGTAAAGCGCAGCCACATGAACAGGTAAATGTACGCGCTGATTTTCAGCAGAAACCAGAATGCGCCGTGCAGCCCGGGCACCATAAACTTCAGCGGCGCCACCAGCAGCGGCACGCCCAGGATCAGCGCCACGGCGAAACACGCCAGCGCCACTGCCCACATGAACCACACCTGCACGCGCACAGGCTGCTTCCCTGCCCGGTACACGCAATACGCGCCCACCGCCGCGGTGAACAACGCAGGCAAAGCATCCAGCCAGTTCATCCAGCGCACATTCGGGAACGGCCGCAGCCAGCCGCCGAGAAACAGCGTCGTCGCCACGGCGCCGACCACGATCATGTTGGCGTACTCGCCCAGGAAATAACACGCCCAGCGGAAGCCGCTGTATTCCGTCATGTAGCCGGCCACAAGTTCCGATTCCGCTTCCGGCAGATCGAACGGCGCGCGATTCGTTTCCGCAATCGAGGCCACCACATAGATAAAGAAAGCCACCGGCGCGAGGAACACGAACCACACGCCGAATTGTTGCTGAGCGTCCACGATGGCGCGAATCTTCAGCGTCCCCGCCAGCAGCAAGCCGCTGACCAGCGCCAGCCCCGCGGCGGTCTCATAGCTAACCAACTGCGCCGTGCTGCGCAGCGCGCCCATGATCGAATAGTGGCTGTTCGATGCCCAGCCGCCCAGCACAATTCCAAAGAGCCCCAGCGAGCTGACGCCGATCACAAAAAGCAGGCCCACGTTGATATCGCGCGCCACCTGAAACGACGGCCCAAACGCAATCGCTCCCATCGCGGTGAGCGCCGCCGTCATGGACAGCCACCGGCGCCAGCCAGAAAACGAACTTATCCGCGTTATCCGGGATGATGTCTTCCTTGATCAGCAGCTTCACCGCGTCCGCAATGGGTTGCAGCAAACCGTGCGGCCCAACGCGCATCGGCCCCAGCCGCGCCTGCATGTCGGCCATCAGTTTGCGTTCCATCAGAACGAGGTAGCCGGCAATGAGCGGCACGACGGCGACGATGACGACGCCGGAGACCAGTTCGACCCACCAGGTCTGGAGGAAGACGAGCAAGGCGTGGAGGTGTGGGATGCATGGCGTTAGCGGTCCACCTCGCCAAGAACGATGTCCAGCGTGCCGATGATCGCGACCACGTCGGCCACCAAATGCCCGCGCGCCATTTTGTCCAGCGCCTGCAAGTTGATGAATGACGGCGGGCGGATGCGCACGCGATACGGCTGCGTCGTGCCATCGCTCACAATGTAATAGCCCAGGATGCCCTTGGGCGCTTCGATGGAGTGATAAATCTCGCCGGCGGGTGGCTTCAACACTTTGCCCACCTTGCCCATGAATCGGTCCCGCGGGAATATTCTCGATCGCTTGCAGGCAAATCAGCCGCGATTGCCGCATCTCCTCCATGCGCACCATGTAACGGTCGTAAGTGTCGCCGTTGGTGCCCACGGGAATTTCAAATTTGTACTGGTCGTAGGCGGCGTAGGGCTGCGCTTTGCGGAGGTCCCATTTCACGCCGCTGGCGCGCAGCACGGGTCCCGAAGCGCCCAGCGCGATGCAATCCTCGGCGCTGAGCACGCCAACGTTTCGCGTGCGCCCGATCCAGATGCTGTTGCCGGTGAGCAGATCGACATACTCCTGGATGCGGCGCTCGAAATCCTTGCAGAAGCGCTCCACATCTTTTTCAAACGAGTCGTAGGCTTCGTATTGCAGCCCGCCGATGCGGAAGGCGTGCGTGGTCAGTCGCGCCCCGCAATACTTCTCGAAAATCTTCAGGATCTCTTCCCGCTCGCGCAGGCAGTAAAACAGTGGCGTCAGCGCCCCAATGTCCAGCGCGTGCGTGCCCAGCCAGACCAGGTGGCTGGCGATGCGCTGCAATTCCGTCATGATCGTGCGGATGACTTTCGCGCGCGGCGGCGCTTCCACGTTGAGCAGTTTTTCCACCGCTTCGCAGTAGCCCAGCCCGTTGCTCACCGCCGCGACGTAATCCATGCGGTCCACGTAGGGCGCGAATTGCTGGTAGGTGCGGTTTTCCGCGATTTTCTCCACGCCGCGGTGGAGATACCCGATGACGCACTCCGTGCCGCGCACGCGCTCGCCATCCAGCTTCAGCTTCACGCGCAGCACGCCGTGCGTGGAAGGATGCTGCGGCCCCATGTTGAGGACGAGTTCGTCGGCGCCCAGTAGCGTCTGTTTTTGCGCTGCGTCGTCTTGCAAGGTACCTTCCAGGTTCGCGCTGCCGAATGCCCTTCCGCGGTTGCCTTCTCTGCTGCTACTGCCCGCTTTCGATCCCCAGATTCTCCCGGACCCAGGCGGTGTCCTGCTGCAAAATGTCGTAGTCCTTACGCAGCGGATGCCCCTGCCACTCCTCGGGCAGAAGAATGCGCTTCAAATCGGGATGCCCGCTGAAAGAAATGCCGAACATATCGAAAATTTCGCGCTCCAGCCAATTCGCGGTCGGCCAAATCTCCACGAGGCTCGCAGCTGTTTCCCCGTCCGCCAGCGGAATCTTCAGCCGCAGCCGCGTGTTGTGCGAAAACGAATAGAGAATGGCGATCAAATCGAAACGCTTCTCGCGGCGCGGCCAATCCACGGCCGTGTAGTCCTCCAGAAGATCGAATTTCTCGACGTCGCGAGAGTAACGCGCAATCTCCGCCAATTGCGCCGCGGCAATGACCAAGTACGCCTGCTTGCGGTCCTCGATGGCATCCAGAATCGCCGCGCCAAATTGCTCCCGGTAGCGCTTCGTCAAATCGTTGTCCAGCGGAATCTGCATCACTACGGGCGGCTTCGGAGGCGGCGGCGCGGGCCTGGCGGGCGCGGCTGGCTTTGCGGCTGGAGATGGGGCAGCCTCGGCGCTCGCGGGCGCAGCGGGCGGCGCCGGCGTAGCGCCAGCACTATCTGGCTTGGGACTTTCGGGCGACTGGGGTGCCTTGGGCTCGTCTGCCATGGACCCTGGGACCATTCGGCTGCAAAGTGGGGCTCATCAGAACTCAAAGCAGCCCCGATTCATTCCCCTGAGAATGACCGCAATTAAGGCCGCGCGCAAAAGGAAGAAGCGAGAACGCGCAAGCCAGTCTGCAGGCGGACACACTCATTCAGCGACCTGGCAGCCAACAGGATCGCTCCCTGCGTTTCTAACACACGCAGTCAGAGCAGTCAATGCGCGCCGCCACATACACTGAAAAATTTCCGAGCTTCTTCTCTGCGGGATCGTCTTCGTAGAGGTCGAGCACCGCTCGACCCCATCTCGGCACGGTGTTGGCCCTAGCCAGCCGTAATTGCCTTTGTCATCCCAGGCATAGCCCAATTGTCATCCCGAGCGCAGCGAGTGATCTGCTTTTCGCAAGAGTTATCTGAAGAAGTCAGGTTCTAGGCCCAGTCCAGCGCGCCCTTCTTATAGAGCCACGCGTAGCCAACCAGCAGGATGCCCAGAAAGACGAACATGGAAACCAGCGCGAACGCGCCCACGTGGTTCGCCACCCAAGAGCGATACAAGATTGCCCACGGGAAACAGGAACATCGTTTCCACGTCGAAGATCACGAAAAGCATCGCCACCACGTAGAACCGCGCCGAATAGCGGCCACGCGCGTTGCTTTCCGGCGGAATGCCGCACTCATAAGGCTGCAATTTTGCCGGACCGCCGCGCGATTCCGGGCGGATCAATTTGAAGATCAGCAGCGCGAGAACGGGGAACGACAAAACCAGCAACGCAAAAATGAGAACCGGGATATACGCCTCAGGCATGGCATGCCTCTCCGGGCATCGTACCACAACACCACATAAAGTGAATTCCGGCCTCGCGGGCCACGCATTTCTTGCAGTTCATTCTCCTGCGCTTCGATTAGCGAGGCCCCTATTTCTCGAACAGCAATTCGCCGGCGCGCTGTGTGGCTTTCACCACCGCCTTGATCAGCGTTACGCGCAGCTTCCCTTCCTCAAGTTCCATTATGCCGTCGATCGTGCAACCGGCAGGAGTGGTGACCGCGTCTTTCAACAATGCGGGATGATCGCCCGTCTCCAGCACGACGCTGGCCGCGCCCTTCATCGTTTGCGATGCCAGCAGGGTGGCGATGTCGCGCGGTAAGCCCACCTTCACGCCGGCTTCGGCGAGCGATTCCAGAATGATGTAGGCAAACGCGGGGCCGCTGGCGGAAAGGCCGGTGACCGCGTCCATGTTTTTCTCGTCAACGACCACCGTGCGGCCCACGGCATTGAACATGGCTTTCGCGATTTCCAGGTGCTCGGCGGAGGCGTGCGCGCCGCGGCAGACGCCGGTCATCCCGCAGCCCACGGCGGAGCACGTATTGGGCATGGCACGCACTACGGCAGTCTTGGCGCCGGCGCGCTGTTCGATGTACGCGGTGGGCACGGAAGCGGCAACCGAAATGATCAGCGTGTCCTTCCCTAGTTCGGGCGCGATTTCCTTCAGGACGTCGCCGACCACCTGCGGCTTCACGGCCAGAAGCACGATGTCTGCTCCGTGGACGGCCTTGCGATTGTCCGTTGTGCCGTTGACGCCCAGCTCCTTGGCGAGCGCCGCGGCCTTTTCCTCGTGGCGCACCGTCGCGCTCACGCGCTTCGCTGTAAACAGCCCTTGCTTCAGATAGGCGCGCAACAGAATGCTGCCGAGCTTACCGGTGCCCAATACGGCGAGATTCTTGTCTGAGAGTTTTGTAGGCATGATGGAGACATTGTTATGGACTCAACGAAAACCGTCAACATGTGAATGGCGAGGCCAGCCCAGCAAGGGAAAACCCGTCCTTTGGGGAGTCCTGCTGCAAATGCGCCCGCGAGCGCACGGCTACAACCGTGCCGAAAAGCTGCGGAAGTGCAGGGGTTTCAACTCCTGAGGCACAAAGGAAGGTGGCTCACAACATTCGTGAGATGGCCTTCAGTTGGATGTTAGGGAGTTCATCTCAGACAACTGCCTGCTAATCGTGCCGCGCGCCGTGGAGCACTTCCAGCGCGTGGGGCAGCAGGTGGGCGATGGCGTCCAGCGATTCGACTGCGCCTTTGGGGCTGCCCGGCAAATTCAAGATGAGGGTGCGGCGCCGCGATACCACTACGCCCCGCGACAATAGCGCCGTGGGCGTTTTCTCCACCCCCCTGCGCCGCATCTCTTCGGCCAACCCGGGGATGTTGTGTTCCGCCACGTCGAGCGTCGCTTCCGGGGTATTGTCGCGCGGCCCCAGCCCCGTGCCGCCGGTGGTCAACAGCAGATCGACGTGCTTCGAATCTGCCAGTTCGCGCAATTGGCTGCGCACATTACCCGGGTCATCCGAGCACCGCAACGTCGCATTCACTTCCCAACCAAGTTCCCGGCAGCGCTGCACCAGTGCCGGCCCGGAAAGGTCCACGCGTTCACCGCGTGCAACGGAATCGCTGATCGTGAGAATGGCAACGCGCATGGCAGGATTAACTGCTTTCGACGGCGTCGCGATTGGCTTCGTCCAGCATGCGCATCGCTTCCATGAGGAGGCCGGTGGTGCTGCGCGTAGTCGTTGTGGCCGTCGAAGCGCTCGCGGCGTTGAAGTCGATCTCGAACTCGCCCTCGGTCCACAAAACCACCTTGAACACCGCATCGTCCCCCTGGAGCGTGCCGATCTTCGCGTCGCGGCACTGCCCGCCGGTAAAATACAGCTCTGCCTGCTCCTCGCCCTTCCGCACCACCAGCCGGCAGGATTTCTGCCCTATTTCCAGCGATTGCATCAGGTCGGTCATGCTCATTTCTTCCAGGCGGCCCTGAATCACGCCGGGACGCGAAGCAAGCTTTTGAAGTTTTTCAAGGTGCAGCCGGTCCACAACCTTCTTGGCGGAGCGCACCAGATCCTTCACCAAAAACGGCTTGGCGATGAAGTCTTCCACCCCATCCACGAGCGGCCGCAGACGCTCTTCGATGTCCGCGCGGCTGGCCATGAACAGAAACGGAATGTGGCGGGTGGCTTCCCGTCCGCGCAACTTCTCAAAAAGTTGCCGTCCATCCAGACCAGCCATCTTGTAGTCGCAGAGAATTACGTCGGGCAGTTCATCCACCACCTTGAGCAACGCATCGGCGCCATCCGCTGCGATCAAGACCTCACAAAAAGGATCAAGCGCCTTGGAAACGAGGGCCCGCACCAGCGGATTGTCCTCTGCCAGCAGCAGTCTAACGGTCGTGCTCGGCGCCGCTGTCATTTGTGCGCTCGCCGCATTGGTTTCTCTCGCGCGCGCCGGTACTCGCCGCTTTTTCCACCCGTCTTTTCCAGCAGGTAGACGTCGGCGATTTCTATCCCTTTGTCGAGAGCTTTGCACATATCGTAAACCGTAAGCGCCGCACAAGCGGCGGCGACCAGCGCTTCCATTTCCACGCCTGTTTGCGCCGTGGCTGTTACCCAGGATTGGATTTCCACTCCATCTTTGCATAGCCGTGGGGTCACAGCAATGTGCGTCAGCGGCAGCGGATGACAAAGAGGTATCCACTCCGCGGTGCGTTTGGCCGCCGCGATTCCCGCTATCCGCGCCACCTCCAGCGGATCGCCCTTGGGATTTTTCAAACGCCGGACCGCTCGCACCACGCGGGGCGCCATCCGGACAAATGCATGTGCTACCGCCGTGCGCGTGCTGACCGATTTGGCGGAGACGTCCACCATGCGCACTTCGCCGCTCTTGCCGTAGTGGGAGAGTTTTGCCATTTGCCCCTGTCGTTCAGCCGATTCTTTTTTCCGGGCACTTGCGGGCTGCGGGAAAAGTATCTTTCCTTAGGAGGCCGGAGCTTCAACCCCGGCGTAAAACTCCTAAAGCGAACGGGCTTTCACGTCTTTTGCGTCCACCCTTTTCTGGCGGAAGCCCCTAAAGAAAGCCCTCCCGGCATTTTCCAGCAGCATTTTAGAGTACGTCGCTGCGCGGCAGAACGGAAACTTTCTCTCCCGCCGCAATGTCCTGACGGTCAGCAGGCACCACCAGGAAGCAGTTCGCGCGGCTGAGCGTGGCAATGTCGCCGGAGCCTTGCCAGCGCAGCGGCCGCACTTCGGCCGATTCGCCTCTCCATTCGAGCCGAGCGGGCAGGAAGTGCGTCATCCCGGGCTTTTCCTTCATGGCTTCCGCCAGCGTGGCCTCCAGCAACGGGAGAGGACGGGCCGGCGCGCCGCTCAAAACATCCAGCGCAGGCGCCACGAACAAAAGAAACGTCACCATCGTGGAAACGGGATTCCCCGGCAGCCCAAACACAAAAGCGTCCCGGCAGCGCGCAAACACCGTTGGCTTCCCCGGACGTATGGCCACCGCGTCAAAGAAGAACTCCGCGCCCATGGCCTGCAGCACGGATTCGACCAGGTCGTACTTCCCCATCGAGACGCCACCCGATAGCACCAGTACGTCTTCACGCAAACCTTGCTCGATTTTTGCGCCGAGGTCGTCGCTTCGGTCCATTGCATTGCCAAGCAGCACCGGCTCGCCCCCGGCCAGCCGCACCTGCGCCGCCAGCGAAATGCTATTGCTGTTGCGAATATGGAATGGACCGGGTGTCTCGTTGATCGGCACAACCTCGTCACCCGTCGAGAGAATCGCCACGCGCGGCTTGCGCGCACATAGGATCTGCGCCGCACCGACCTGCGCGGCAATTGCCAATTCCGCAAATCCCAGGCGCAGCCCCGGCTCCAGGGCCACATCGCCGGCATGCGCTTCGCTGCCGTGTGGCACGATGTTCTGTCCGGGCAGTGTGGCTCGCTGGAAGGTAATGGCATCGCCGTCGCGGGAGGTGAATTCGATCATGACCACGGCGTCCGCGCCGGGCGGCACCGCCGCGCCAGTCATGATTTGCACGCAGCTCTCCGCAGACAGCGGCAAAGTGACGCTGTCACCTGCCTTCACTTCGCCGACGCAGCGTAGCTTTGCTCCTGCGGCCGCCTCGCTCGCGCGCACCGCAAAACCGTCGCGCGTCGAGCGGTCGAACGGCGGGTACTCCCTGTCGGTTCGGATCTCCTCCGCCAGGACGTAACCCAGTGCCTCACCGACACTCAACCTGCAAGTGGCCACCGGGCGCGGCCACATTCCCGCCTGTTTAATCACAATCTGCCGGGCTTCGTCGTAGCGCAGCATGAAGAGTCCTCGCCCCACTCAGACTAACCATCGCATTGCTTTTGGGGAACTGGTTTATAGCCAGCGTGCCAGCAGCGTGCCGGGCTGGATAATCGTGGCATCGCGCTCCGGCCCCGTGGAAATCATGCCGATCTCCACCTGCAGAAAATCGGACACAAAGCGCAAATACTCCAGCGAGGCCTTCGGGAGTTTCGCCGCGTCCTGCACGCCGTAGGTCGTCTCGCACCAGCCGGGCAGCGTCTTGTACACCGGCGTAACGCGTTCATATTCTTCCGCGGAGGCGGGCATTTCCTTCAGCTCCGTGCCCTTATACTGGTAGCCCACGCCGACTCTGATTTCGCGCTGCGTATCGAACACATCCAACTTGGTGATCGCCAGCGTATCTATGCCATTGATCATCTTCGCGTAGCGCAATTCCGCCAGGTCCAGCCAGCCGCAGCGCCGCGGACGTCCCGTCACCGCGCCGAATTCCTTGCCGCGTTCGCGCACTTCCTTCGCTTCCAGGTCCGGCATTTCCGTGGGAAACGGTCCGCCGCCAACGCGTGTTGTGTATGCCTTGGAAACGCCGAGGACGTTGCGGATTTTCGTGGGAGGCACGCCCATGCCCGTGGTGGCGCCGCCAGACGTCGCGCTGGAAGACGTGACGAAAGGATAGGTGCCATGGTCAATGTCCAGCATTGTGCCCTGCGCACCCTCGAACAGGACCGATTTGCCCTCATCCAGAGCGCGGTTGGTCAATTCCGCGGTGTCGCAGATGTAGCTTTTGATCTTCTCGCCCAGCTTCAGCGTTTCTTCCACATCCGCCGAAAAATCGATGTTCGCACCGTAGGCCCCTTGCGCGATGCGGTTTTTCTCCTCCACCACGCGCGCCGCCTTTTCGCGGAAGAGTTCCGGCGTCAGCAGATCCACCATGCGCAGCCCGCGCCGCGCCATCTTGTCCTCATAGGCCGGCCCGATGCCGCGCGAAGTCGTGCCGATCTTGTTGGTGCCGCGCGCCGTTTCCGCGGCTTTATCGAGTTCGCGGTGATAGGGAAAAATCAAGTGCGCGCGGTTGCTGATGTGCAGCCGCCCGGCCACGCTGATCCCGCCTCTCGCCAGCATTTCGATTTCACCAACAAGCGCCGACGGATCAATCACCACGCCCGGACCGATAATGAGATGCTGCTTCGGCCGCAGGATCCCGCAAGGAATCAGTTGCAGCACATGGCGCTCTTTGCCGATGATTACCGTGTGTCCCGCATTGTGGCCGCCAGCTACCCGCGCGATGTAATCAAACGAACCCGCCAGGTAATCGACGACCTTTCCTTTGCCCTCATCGCCCCACTGCGCACCTACCACTACGACCGATTTCATGGAGACCCTCTCCTGACCGAGGACCCGCCGCGACACACCATTCGCATAAGCCGCCACAGGACAGTAGTCAATGTTACAAATTACGCGGAAAGCATCAATCTAAAATCGTACGATGCCCACCCGCCGAACGCAAGCAACTCCGCCCCAAAGTAGCTGTCAATTGCTGTGAAGCACTGACGTTCATCGCGCGTTGAGTCCCTACTACCGCTGTTGGGCGCAATACAGTAGACGCTAACAGGACTGGCCCGGGCAGACGGCCATGTTCCGCTAAGCCCATTGACTCTGGCGGGGGGCGGACATAGTATCGCGCTCAGGTGCGCTCCAACCTGAAATGTCAGTTCTTCAGAGAGGAGAACTAACCATGCCGCACCGCCCGTGGCCGATTTTGGTAATTGCGATTTCCGTACTGCTCTTCGCGTGCTCCAGCGCGCCACCCATATCCGAGAGCAGCAAAGCCTACACCGATGCGAGGAACAATCTGAAGTTCTCCGATTTCGATGGGGCGTTGAACAACCTCGACAAAGCAATCAAATTAGCCAAAGACGAATCTTCCCGGCAGCAAGCGATTGTGCTTCGCACTGCCCTGGTAACGGCGCTTTCCGATGCCCACAGACAGATGGCAGAAGCCTATTACACTGGGGCACAACAGCCTGCCGCCCAGTCGCACTCCAGCCCCTTTTACAAGCTGCGTGCTGATTATTACAGCACCGGGAGTTCGCTCCTGATGGACGCGATGCAGGCAGCGATGAACCAGCGCTCCAAATTAGGCGCCAACGCCATCCCCATTGAGGTCGGCTTTCCGAGTTTCACGGAGACAATTCCTGCGCTGAAAAAGATCGAGGATGGTCAAATCGTATCGGATTCCGACCGGTTGAGCGCCGAACTCCAGGTAGACCGCAACGCTTTTGCAACCGTTCTTTCAGCGCTCGCCGGGGCCGGCCAGGACCCCAGCAAGGGTCAACAGGCCTTCAGCAGCGGCAAGGTTGACGTCGATCCCCGGATTTATCTCATCGAACTTTCATGCAGCTTCGTTAAGGCTGGCGCCATGTTTGATTTGAGCGGCATGCACCAACTGGATCGCCTGGGCACAGTCAAGGATGTCGTGAAGGGCAATCTGGATGTTGCGCTGAAGTTGCTGGCCGCGAAGCCGGACAAGGACCTGGAAGCACGCGTCAAGAAAATGCAGGCGGACTTCGAGAAGCCACCTAAGAAGAAGACGAAGTAGCGTCATCTCCAGACGTCAGACCGCAACTGGCTGCACTTGTAGCCGCGCAGCACGAGCTATCTGATTCCGTCAGCGGCGTACCGACCAGAGCCCCGCCAATCAGGAAGGATGTGACGGAACCAATAAATGATTTTAAACCAGCCTGACGTTTCTATCAGAAGTACTGCGCCCCAAAGTTCGCTCCTCTTCCCGCGATAGCGGCGCTTCCAATGCCAAATGGTGAAAATGTTGAGGTAGAGGATAAACGGAAAAATCAGAATGAAAGCCCCCAGGCCTAACGCTCCCTGAAGGGAAACTAGGGAGGATGATTGCTCATGGAGAAGGAATAGAATCACAATCAGAAACACACCGGCAAGTGCAGCCCAACCTAGTTTTTTGGTCATGGACATTTTCTGCTCGAGCCACGAGTCACGCACGGATGCCTCCCATAATCAAGCGATCAAAAGCGATACCAGTTCAAGTTTGGTGGAAAAGTCTGGTAAAAGTCACAAACCTAGATGTCGCAGAATCGGAAACTGACCAGCCGCCGCACCTCAAAAACCGCCATTGGCGCTTTTGCAGCGCTCCCCGCCTGATTCCTTGCATCCCGGCACTCCCTCCGTTAGCGTCAGAGTGATGGGGTGCCTCCCCGCTCCACGATGCGATAGGCAACTCAAAGTCTCCAAAGGGAGAGTGTCTTGACGACTCCAATCATTACCCTGACGACCGACTACGGCACCAACGACCATCTGGTGGGCGTGCTCAAAGGCGTCATTCTGAAAATCAACCCGGACGCGCAGATCATCGATATCACCCATCAGGTCACCCCATTCGACCTGCTCGACGCCGCGCTCTCCATCGCCTCTGCGTATTCCTACTTTCCACCGCGCAGCATCCACGTGGTTATCGTGGATCCCGGCGTGGGTACGGAGCGCCGCCCCATACTCGTCAGCGGGCAGAATCAGTATTTCATTTCGCCGGATAATGGCGTGCTCTCCGGCGTTTACGAAAGGGAGCACCCCGTTGTGGTTCGGCATATCACCTCCGAACATTATTTTCTTCAACCCGTGAGCAAGACCTTTCATGGTCGCGATGTCTTCGCTCCCGTTGCCGCGTGGCTCTCCAAAAACTGGCAGCCCGCCAGCATGGGCGAAGAGATTACGGACTTCAAGCGATTCGCCATGCCCAAACCGAAGGAAGCGGACGGGTTGCTGAAGGGCGTGGTGCTGAAGGTGGACGCCTTCGGCAATTTGATTACGAATTTCCGCGTGGACGATTTGCCCGTCGATGCAGCGAAAAAAGGCGAGGTACGCCTGCAAATCGGCAGCCATCCCGTGACCAAGTTCGTGCCCACCTTTGCGCATGGCGCGTCTGGCGAAGCGGTCGCCTATATCGGCTCCAGTGGCTTCCTGGAAGTGGCCATGAACAAAGGCAGCGCTGCCCGCACACTGGGCCTCGGCCGCGGCACACCCGTCCTGCTCACCAAAAACTAGCCCGAGTTTCTCTTAAGAATTTTCGTTCCCGTTAGGGTCCAGCATGCTGAACCCCATCTCGGCAACACGTGAACACCTGCGGGCTTTTTTTCTTCAGCGCCGGCGAAAATCCACTCTACCGGCTATGCTCCACCGCGGCCATCTGCGAACGCGTGCGCGGGTCCAGCCAATCCCTCCACGCATCGCCAAGCATATTGAACGCCAGCACCGCCAACACAACCGCGAGCGCGGGAAAGACCACCGTGTGCGGCGCATCAAATAAATGGTTTCGCGCATCGTTCAACATCGCGCCCCAACTGGGAATTGGCGCAAGGACTCCCAAACCCAGAAAACTGAGCGTCGCCTCCGCCAGAATCGCCCCGGCCATCCCGATGGTGGCCTGCACCAGCACGGGCTGAATCATATTCGGCAAAAGATGACGAATCATAATGCGCACCGGAGAAGCGCCGAGCGACCTTGCTGCCAGCACGAATTCGAGTTCTTTGGTATTCAGCACCTGCGCGCGCGCCAGCCTGGCGTAGCCAGCCCAGCCGGTAATAATCAGCGCCAGAATCACTTTGCCGATGCCCGGGCCGAAAAACGCCGCGAAGGCAATCGCCAGCAGCGTCCCGAACTGCAATCCAATGATGGTCGTGATGGGAATGAGCGCGTTGCGCAGCGCGTGCCGCACGAGTACCGCAGATGTGCGCAGGCCTTTCGCCCGCGCAGTTCTCACGTAATCGCTGGAAAGTTCCTCCAGCATCGCCCCGCGGACCATGCGCGTCAAAATTGCGGCCAGCGCTGCGCCCAGCGTCACCGCCGGCAAAATGTAGTTCAGTGCCCCGCCCCGCCCGGAAACGGGCAGCCATCCCAGTTCAATCGAAAATAACGCGATCAGTAGCGGCCCCAGAGCCAGGTTCGGCATCGCCAGCCCAAACAGTGTAAGCACGCCAACGGCGCGATCCGCCGCTGTCCCCCTTCGGTGAGCCGCCAGCACGCCCGCGGGGATTGCAATCGCCATGCACACCAGCAACGCCAGAAGCGCGAGCTGCAACGTGGCCGGATAACGCTCGAAAATTACCTGGCGCACCGGCGCCTGGAATTTGAATGATTGTCCAAAATTCCCGCGCGCCACCTGCCAAAGATATTTTCCGTACTGGACGATCAGTGGCTGGTCAAGGCCAAGCGTGTGCCGCAATTCCGCCGCTTGACCCGGTGCCGCGCTCTCCCCCAGCATCTGCTCCACGGGGTCGCCCGGCACGATGTGGATCAGCAGGAAGACCATCGTCAGCACCAGCCAGAGGGCCGGCAAGGTCAACAGAAAGCGGTGTAAGAAATAGCGCGCCATCCGCTCGGAAACTCAGTGCTCCTTTTTTGCGGCTTTTGCTTTTGTCGCCTCCACTACGGCACCCGCCTCCTTTCGCGGGCTCTGGCGCCGTTGGGCGCAATCTCTGGATCTTCACGCGGGCCACGCGCCGCCCGTCCATCTCAACCACGGAGAAGCGGTAGCCGCCGAATTCAAAGCTCTCGCCGCCACGCGGGATAAACCCCAATTGGTCCATCACAAAACCGCCCACGGTTGCATAGGCCGGATCTTCCGGCAATGAGATGCTGTACTGCGTCTCGAGGTCGCGCACGTTCAGCGCCGCGTCAAATACCACCGCGCCATCGGCAAGTGTCAGCGGCCGCTCCACCACATCGAACTCATCGTGAATTTCGCCAACCAGCTGTTCCAGCAGGTCTTCCTTCGTAACTAAGCCCAGGATGCTGCCAAACTCGTCCACCACCATCGCGATGCCCACGCGTCGCGCCCGCAATTCCAGCAGCAATTCGCTGGCCGGCTTCGTTTCCGGCACAATCAATACTTCGCGTAACACCCGCCGCAGATCAAACGGCGGCGCCGGGGGCAGGTTTTCCTCCAAGCGGCGTTCGCGGTCCAGCAAAACCCACATCATGTCCTTGATATGTACGAACCCCAGAACATGGTCTTCCGTGTCGCGATAAACCGGAATCCGCGAGCGCTGCGTCGTGGCGAACACGCGCATCACTTCGTCCAGCGAGGCTTCCACGGGAAGCGTGTGCATATCCGGCCGCGATACCATGATTTCCCGCACCTGCAGTTGGCTTAAATCAATCGCACTGAGAATGAATTTCTCTTCCCCGGGCGCCAGCAATCCGCGTTCGCGCGCTTGCTGAATCTGAATCTGCAATTCCTCTGTGGAATGCGCAACTCCGTGGCTCGCAGGCGCCGCCACACCCAGCGCTTTTACGATCGCACCGGAAATGCCGTCCAGAAGGTCGATCGCCCAGCGAAACGTATTCAGGAACCACTGGAAAGGCCGCGCCACCATTAACGCGACACGCCCGGCACGCGCCAGGCTGATGCTCTTCGGCACCAACTCGCCCAACACCACGTGGATGGCGCTGAGGAAAACGAAGGCGATGGCAAGAGCAACACCGTGCGCCACCAGGAGCATGCGCACGCTGCCTTGCGCCGGCATCATTTGTTGCACCGCCTTCGCCAGCGTCATTTCGCCCAGTGCGCCAATCGCCAGGCTGCTGAGGGTGATGCCCACTTGCACGCCGGAAACCACGCGGTGCAGATCGCTCAGCAAGTGCTCGACGATGCGTGCCTGCGCGTTGCCCTTGGCCACCAGCTGCCGCACGCGCGACACCCGGACCGTCACCAGCGAAAATTCCACCGCGGCGAAAAAACCGTTCAACGCCACCAGTACGAACACACCGATCAGCCGCACCAGGAACATTCGTTCGTGTACTCCCCAGCCGCATTGTAGCAGCAGCTATCCTGCCCGGGGGGGCGGCGTCATGAGGAGTTGCCTCGGCTACGGTTTTACGGGCGAAGCACCCTCAATCGCCGCGACCAAGTCTTGGTAGTCAAACGCGTCGTCATGCCGCTGGCCATTGATGAAGAAAGTCGGCGTGCCATTCACGCCGCTCCTCACGCCCCCGGTGAAGTCTGCGCGCACGCGGGCAAGGAACTCTCGCTTCTCCAGCGAAGCGCGTAGCGCCGCGGGCGCCAGGCCGATTTTTTGCGCAAGCTCCAGGTAGAGCGGGCCGCTGAGGCGCTCCTGGTTCTCGTAGATCAGGTCATGCATCTCCCAGAACTTTCCTTGCGATCCGCAGAACTCCGCGGCCTCGGCCGCTCCTTCCGCGTGCGGGTGTATCTCGCCCAGCGGGAAATTGCGAAACACAAAGCGCAAGCGCTTCCCAAAATGCTTCTGCACGCGCCTCACAATGGGATAAGCGCGCCCGCAATGCGGACATTCGTAATCGCCATATTCCACCAGCGTGATTTCCGCGCCCGCCGGGCCTTGAACGTGATCCGCCTCCGACACCGCCACTTTCAGAACAGCCATGGACTCCTCCTACTTGGGTAGATCCTCCAGAGCCTGCAAGATACCGTCGGCGCCGGGATTCACTGCGATCGGCGAGCGGTAGCTCCACCTAATCGCTCCGTTTTTGTCGATGACGAAAAGCGCGCGTTCACACACGCCTTCCTCCTCGCGATAGGCGCCGTATCTCCGCGCCATCGCCCCTTTCGGCTCGAAATCGGCCACCAGGGGGAAGTGCAGCCGGCGGTCCTTCGCAAACGCTTCGTGGCACCACACGCCGTCCACGGAAACGCCGATCAGCTCCGCGCCGAATTTCTGGAACTCGGGCAGGATTTCGTTGTACAGCGCCATCTGGTCGCCGCATACGGGGCTCCAATCCGCCGGATAAAACGCCAAAATCACGGGCCTGCCGCGCAGCTCGCTCAGTGAAAGTGTTTGATCGGGTGTGACGTGCAGCGTGAAATCAGGTGCAGCCGTACCGGGAGCTAGAATTGTGGACATACATCTCCTCAATCTGCCCGACCTGTAGGCTTTAGAGTAGTTGTGTCAGCTTCTCACAACTTGCCACCGGAGAAAAGTCCCGGCAGAGAAGTAACCATGCTCGATAAATGAATCGCTTGCTCCGGTTGCGCGGGTTTCCCGGCTCCACTAAACTTAATTCTCAGCTTTGAGGTGGAATTCGACTTGCGCACCATCCTGCGTCTTCTCTCTTGGCTTTTCGCCGTTGTGGTCCTCGCCTTCGCCGCCACAATTTGGTGGTTCGTCTATCGCCCCCTTCCCCAATTGGATGGCACCGCGCCGCTCCCCGGCCTGCAGGCCAGCGTCACCGTGGAACGCGATAACTGGGGCGTGCCGCACATCCGTGCCGCTTCCATCGCAGACCTGGCCGAAGCCCAGGGATACGTCATGGCCCAGGACCGCCTGTGGCAGATGGATCTGCTTCGGCGCGCGGCCCGGGGGCAGCTCTCTGAAATTCTCGGCGCCGCCACACTAAAGATTGACAAGGAATTCCGCGTTCTGAACTTTGGCCGCACCGCGCAACGCGAAGTGGAACAGATGGACCCCGACCACCGCCGCATCCTCGAAGCCTACGCCCAAGGCGTCAATCGCTTCATCGAGCAGCATTCCTCCAAGCTGCCGATGGAATTCACACTCCTCAAGTACAAGCCGCAGCCCTGGCAAGCCTCGGACTCCCTGGTCATCGGCGGCTACATGTATCGCACGCTCACTTACACCTGGCCGGATAAACTGGATCGCGCCATCGTCAGCGATAAGGTCGGTCCGGAACTCGCCAAGGATCTTTACCGCGATGATGCCGCCCTGGACCATTTCGTTGTTGGCGACCCGAACGCCAAGGAAAATGGCCGTGACGCCGCGCAAGCCGATGCTGACGACGATGATGACGATGAAATGGATAGTGACGACGTCTTGAAGGCCGGGCGCGAACTCCCTGCCCCTCCCAATCTCCCTAGCCAGCCGGATCTCACTTCCGCGCTCGCCGCCAGCGTGAAGGATTGGCTGCTCGATTCGCAGCGCGATATCCGGCGTTCGCTCGGCAGCAACAATTGGGTGGTCAGCGGCGCGCACACCGCCACGGGCAAGCCGCTCTTGGCCAACGATATGCACCTGGAGCTGACGCTGCCGCCGATCTGGTACGAAGCGCACATCACTGCTCCCGGCTGGAACGTCAAAGGCTTTGCCCTGCCCGGCTCGCCGCTCGTCGTCGTGGGCCACAACGACCGCATCGCCTGGGGCTTCACCAACAATGGCGCCAGCGTGCAGGATCTCTACCTCGAAACGCTTAATCCCGCGAATCCCGAGGAATATCGCGTCAACGGCCAATGGAAAAAGGCCGATGTCTTCGACGAGGTCATTCGCGTCAAGGGCGCTCCCGACGAACACCTGAAGCTGATCGTCACGCGCCATGGGCCGGTTATCCACCAGGAAGACGGCAGAAGCTACGCCATACGCTGGACCGCGCTCGAACCCGGCGCGCTCGCCAACACCTATTTATGGCTCGGCAAAGCCCAAAACTGGCACGAGTTCCTGGAAGCTATGAAGCGCGTGTGGGGCCCAGCCCAGAACGCCGTCTATGCCGACGTGAACGGCAACATTGGCTACGTCATGGCCGCGCGCGTCCCCATACGCAAAAAGGGCCACGGCGAAGTGCCGGAGCCCGGCGATACCGATGATTACGAGTGGACAGGCTACATCCCCTTCGAGCAGTTGCCCCGCAGCTACAATCCGGAAAGCGGTCTCATCGTAACCGCGAATGCGCGCGTTGTGGGCCCCGGCTACAAACCATATCTCACCGATGATTGGGAAGAACCATACCGCACCGCACGCATCTTCGACTTGTTGCACGACAAGCACGACCTTCGGCCAGAGGACATGCTCAAGGTCCAAACTGACGCCTACAGCTACCCGCACGCTTTTCTCGCAGACCAGCTTGTGGCTGCCGCTCAAGTGGCGCCTCCGAAGGATCCCCGCGCGAAGAAACTTATCGAGCAGGCCAAGGATTGGAACGGCATCGCCGACCCCAACTCCGTGGTCGTCTCTTTCCTTAACGAAGCGCTCTACCGCGCGCTCGATCTCATCCTGGAACCACATCTTGGCCAGGACATGGAACTCTACCATTGGCGCAAGCTGGCTTTTCTCCAGCGCGTCCTTACTGAGCGCCCTCCACGGTGGCTCCCCGCGCAGTTCAAGAACTACGACGAACTTCTCAGCGCCGCCGCCGATCTCGCCGTCGCGCGTCTGGAAAAGCGCACCAACAAATCCAACCCCGAAGACTGGCAATGGAAGCGCTTCAACTATCTGGATATGCTGCATCCCCTCGGCCGCGAAGGCTTTCTGAAGAAGCTGTTTAGCCTTTCCGATCAGCCGCAGGCCGGAACCCCTTTCAGCCCACGCGCCGCCAGTCGCAGCGATGGCCCCTCCGAACGCTTTGTGGCCAATCTTGCGGATTGGGATCGTTCCATCCTCCTCATCCCTGCTGGACAATCCGGCCAGCCCGGCAGCGAGCACTACACCGACCAGTTTCATTACTGGCTCGAGGGCAAACCGATTTACGCGCCCTTCAGCAACGCTGCCGAAGCCAAAGCCAAAAAACACACGTTGACTCTCAAGCCCTGAAGTTTCAAATGACGATGTCATCCCGAGCGAGCAGGGATGCTTTCAGAACCAGAAGAAGATTCCTCCCGCAAAAGCGAACGGTCCTCGGAATGACATTTGCTGATTTTCAGCAACCTCTAAGCGCACATGCCCGAACTTCCCGAAGTCGAAGCCGTAACGCGCAGCCTGCGCCCGCTCGTCCGTGGCCGCCGCATTCGCTGCGTGCACATCTTCCACCCCATCGCCACCAAGCCGCAATCGCCCGCGCGTCTCGCGAAGCTCGCCGAGGGGCGCCGCATCCTCGATGTCTCGCGCCATGGCAAATATCTCCTGCTCAGGCTCGACCGCGGCTTGATTGAAATGCATTTCCGCCTCGACGGCCAACTGATCTGGTTTCGCAGCCCCGCTGACCTTCTTCGCCGCATCAATCAATCGCCCGATGGCGTGCATGTGGACATCGCGCTCGAACTCGACAAGGGCGTGCTGGGATTCGCCGATCCGCGGCATTTTGGCCGCGTGCACCACTGGGATTCGTTTGAAGCCTGCCCTTCCCTTCGGTCTCTCGGCCTCGATGCCCTTTCGCGCGAATTTACGCCTTCTTTTCTGCACGCGCGTCTCTCCGCCTCGCGCCGCCCCCTGAAGGAATTTCTTCTCGATCAATCGAAAATCGCCGGAATCGGCAACATCTATTCCGCGGAAGCGCTCTGGCACGCCCGCCTGGACCCGCGTCGCCCCGCGAATTCCCTCAGCCGCACGGATTCCGCGAAACTCCATAAAGCGATTGTGTCCGTTCTCCGCCGTGCTTTAGAATGCTGTCTGGACCCGGCGCCCGATTTTCGTGATCCGCGGTGGTGGTTCCAGGGACTCGAAAAAATCCTGCGCGCCTACCAGCGTGAAGGATTGCCATGCCGCCGTTGCGGGCGGGCCATCCGGCGCATCGAACAGGGCGGACGTTCCACGTACTGCTGTTTGCATTGCCAGAAGTAGGATTTCGCTGAGGAAATGCCGTGAATCAAACTGCTCCGAAAAAACCGGACCCTCCCAAGAAGCCTGATTTTGAGCGCTCCCTGGTGCGCCTGGAAGAAGTCGTGCGCAAGCTCGAAAGCCCGCAGCTTTCTCTCGACGATGCCATGAAGCTTTTTGAGGAAGGCGTGGGCCTTTCCCGCGAATGCCAGAAGCAATTGGAAGAAGCCGAGGCCCGCGTGGAAATTCTGCTGAAGAAAGCCGACGGCAAGCTCGCCGCCGAACCCTTCGAACCCGAAGGAGAGAGCAACGCGTAACGCTCCCGCAACTCCGCCGACAGGACCGCTTTCATCCCGATGAAACTTCCCGCCTTTTTTGAAGAAGACCGCGTCGCCGTTGACGCCCATCTCGACCGCCTGATGCCCGCGGAATCCATGCAACCGCCCTCGATTCATCAGGCCATGCGCTATTCCGTTTTTGCCGGCGGCAAGCGCATCCGCCCCATCCTGTGCCTGGAAACGACGCGTATCTTTGACGCCGACGTTTTGCCTGCCTTTTATCCGGGCTGCGCCATCGAATTCATCCACACCTATTCCCTGATTCACGATGATTTGCCCGCTCTTGATAACGACGATCTGCGCCGCGGCAAGCCCACCTGCCACAAACAATTCGGCGAAGCCACCGCGATTCTCGCCGGCGATGCCTTGCTGACTCTGGCCTTTGAAACGATTGCCGCTTCCCCGGCCCCAGCGGATCGCCGCATCGCGATGATCGCGGAAATTTCCACCGCCGCGGGCACGATCAATGGCATGGTTGGCGGACAAGTTGCCGACCTCGAAGCCGAAGGCCACCGCGTCAGCTCCGAAACACTTGAATACATTCACCGTTCAAAAACCGCCGCGCTCATTCGCGCCTCGATCGCTTCCGGCGCGCTCTCCGCGGGTGCGCCCACCGACGATGTCGCGCGCCTGCGCCGCTTTGGCGAAACCATCGGCTGGGCGTTTCAGGTCACCGACGACATCCTCGACGTCGAGGAATCCTCTGCCGCGCTAGGCAAAACCGCCGGCAAGGATATCGCCCAACAAAAGGCCACCTATCCCGCGGTCTTTGGCTTGCCCCGCTCGCACGAAATCGCCAACGAACTGGCCAACAAGGCCGTCGCGGAATTGCAGCCCTACGGTGAGCGCGCCGCACGCCTCCGCGCCATCGCCGAATTCCTGGTCCTTCGCCGCACCTGAGATTTTCAGTTTCCAGCGCCCTTCCCGCACCCCAAAGAAACGCAATGCCGCCTAAAACTCCACGCAAGCGCCTCGACCTGCTCCTCGTCGAGCGCGGCCTCGCCGAATCGCGCCAAAAAGCGCAAGCCATGATCCTGGCAGGCGAAGTCACCGTTGACGCCAAGCGCGTTGAAAAAGCTGGCCAACCCGTCGCGGAGAATGCGCTCGTCGAAGTTCACAGCCGCCTGCAGAAATATGCCAGCCGCGGCGGCTTCAAGCTCGAAGGCGCGCTGGAAGATTTTCGCGTCAGCCCGCAGGGGAAAGTCTGTCTCGACGTGGGCTCCTCCACCGGCGGCTTCACCGATTGCCTGCTGCAGCAAGGCGCGGCGCGCGTCTACGCGGTGGACGTCAACACCGATCAGCTCGCCTGGAAAGTACGCGAAGACCGCCGCGTGATTATCCTGCAGAAGAACGCTCGCGAACTTGCGTCCGGTGATCTTCCAGAACGGGTTGATCTCGTCGTCATCGATGTTTCTTTCATTTCCGTCACTAAAATTCTTCCTGGAGCCGTTGCGTGCTGCAAACATGGCGGCAAGCTTCTCATCCTCATCAAGCCGCAGTTTGAACTGGAGCGCGCCGACGTCGGCAAGGGCGGCATCGTGCGCGATGCCAAGCTGCACGAAAGAGCCATCGCCAGCGTCCGCCGCGCCGCGGAATCCCTTCACCTCTCCGGCCTGCAAGTCTCTCCCAGCCGCCTCCCCGGCGCGGAGGGCAACCAGGAGTATTTCCTTCACGCGGTGAAACCCTCTACGGTAGAATCACTCTGATCCATGCAGCCTACTTCTCCCTTCAAGACGATCGGCATCATCTCACGGCCCCGGCGTTCCAACTTGGCCGAGGTCGTCCCCGGGCTGTTGCGCTGGCTCGAGGAGCGCGGAGTAACGCCCATCTACGATCCCGAAACCGCCAGTTGCCTGAAGAACGGAGCGCTCGGCACCACACGCCACAAAATCGCTGAAGAATCTGACCTGCTGCTCGTTCTGGGCGGCGACGGCACGCTGCTTGCCGCAGTTCGCGAAGCCGCCGCGCGCGCCGTTCCCGTTCTCCCCATCAATATGGGCAGCCTTGGCTTTCTCACCAGCTTCACGGTCGACGAGCTTTACCCTGCGCTGGAAAATGTGCTGGCGGGGCACGCGACAATCAATGAACGCGTGCTGCTGCTCGTCGAGCGTGTAAACGCCGGCCAGATCGTCACGCAACAGCGCGTCCTGAACGACGCTGTCGTTCACAAAGGGACTCTCGCGCGCATGATCGAGCTTGAACTTTTCATTGATGACGGCTTCGTCTGCCGCTACCGCGCTGACGGCCTGATTGTCGCCACGCCCACGGGCTCCACGGCCTATTCCATGTCCGCCGGCGGACCCATCGTCCACCCCGCTGTGGAATCCATCCTCATCACGCCTATCTGCCCGCACACACTGAGCGATCGGCCTGTCGTCGTGCGCGACACTTCAAAAGTTGAATTGTGCATCTCGGCAAGCCGCGGATTCCGTCTTTCTTACGCTCGACGGCCAGACCGGCGTCCCCATGCAGATTGGCGATCGCGTGCGCATCACCCGCGCCGCTGAACGCCTCAAACTCATCCAGCCGCCCAACAAAACTTATTTCGAGATTCTTCGCAATAAACTCAAATGGGGCGAAGCCTGAGCGCCTAGCGGTCCTTGTAGGGCCGTCCTTCTGAGGCGGTCCTGCATCTCTCTGTGAGCCCAGCATCTAATGGTTTGTTTGCGCAGTTCGGCGAGTCTGCGAGCCGGACATTCGCGCAGCGCCTTACCGTGTTGCTAATACAACGCATCCGTCCGCAAAACATCGTCCTGCGTTTCCCGCCGCCGGATCAAGCGCGCGCGTTTCCCTTCCACCAGGACCTCCGCCGGTCGCCCGCGTCCGTTGTAATTCGAAGCTTGCACCATGCCGTACGCGCCTGCAGCCCACAGCGCCACCACATCTCCGGGCGCGACCTCGCCCAATGGCCAGCCTTGCAGGAAACAATCGCCCGTCTCGCATACCGGGCCAACGACATCCACTCGTTCTCTCGCGCCGCTCTGCTTTTTCTCCTCGCTGACCCGCGTGACCGGGTGCGGCGCATCATAAAGCACCGGCCGGATCAGATCATTCATGGCCGCATCGATCACTACAAACGATTTACGCGAATTCTTCTTGGTATAGACCACGCGCGAAAGCAAAATCCCCGCTTGCGCGATAATCGAGCGCCCCGGCTCCAGCAACAGCTCCACTCCGAGCGGCCGCACGACCCGTGCAATCATCCGCGCATAGTCTCTGCGCGTTGTGGGCTGCTCCTGCGTGTACCGCACTCCCAGCCCGCCACCGAAATCCAGATACTTCAGCGCGATCCCCTGCTTCCGCAAGTCCAAAAGGTAACTCGCGAGCCGCTCCAGCGCTTGCCGGAACGGCCCTAGCCCCACGATCTGCGACCCGATGTGCGCGCTGATGCCCTGCCATCGGATATGCTTCGCATAGCGCTGCGCCAAATACATCGCCCGCGCTTCGTGCCAGCTCACCCCGAATTTGTGTTCATGAAGGCCCGTCGAGATGTGCGGGTGCCCCCCCGCTTTCACATCGGGATTCACGCGCACCGAAACGCCCGGCACAATGGCCTGCCGCGACGCCTCTTCGGCCAACACTTCCAGTTCCGCGGCCGACTCCACGTTGAACTGCAGGATTCCCGCCGCGCTCTCCCGGCCGCCCTTGTATTGCAGGGCCGCGCGAATTTCTTCGCGCGTTTTCCCCACACCCGAAAACACGATGCGCCCGCCGCGCACCCCGATGCGCCCCAGGTGGTCCAGTTCGCCGCCCGAAACAATGTCGAACCCGCTGCCCCGCTGCGCCAGCAGCTTCAGAATCGATAAATTGCCGTTCGCCTTTACTGCAAAGCATAGGAGGTGCGGCATTCGTCCCAGCCCGCTTTTCAACTCGTCAGACGCCTCTTCGATGGCCCGGCGGCTGTACACGTATGTTGGCGTTCCGAATCGCCTGGCAATCTGCGCGAGTGCCACGTCCTCGCAATAGACTTCTTTCGCCGCGCCGTGAGTTTTCCACGCAAAATGCGGCGTAAACCGCGCCGGGTCCACGTACTCCAGGTTCTTCCGGGCCTGCTTAGGATGGCTCATTTCACTTTGGCGATGACCAGCGTGCGGTCGTCGGAAAGCGGGGCGCTTTGCGTGAACCAGTCCACTTCCCGCAGGATTTGGTCGGCCATTTCCGCCGCGGTCATTTCGTGATGCTGTTCGATGAAGCGCTGCAAACGCGTGGTGCCAAAGAACTGGCCTTCGCTGTTCGTCGTTTCCGCGATACCGTCCGAGTGAAACACCAGGATGTCGCCGGCCTGCAGCGTCACGCCCCATTCGTCGTACTGCGTCTCCTCAAAAATCCCCAGCGGGAACCCCGTTAGGTCGATGCGCTCGCACCGCCCTTCCTTATACAAGAGCGGCTGCGACTGTCCCGCGTTCGCCACGCGCAGCTTCTGCCGGCCCTTCTGCCAGGTCGCAAAACACGCCGTCATGAAGCGTCCTTCAATCCGCCGCTCGCCCACAAGATGGTTCATCTGCCGCAGCATTTCCGCGGGCTGCAGCTTTTGCGGCGCCAGGCTGCGCATGATCCCGATGGCCACCGCGCCGTACAACGCCGCCGCCGTGCCCTTTCCGCTCACGTCTCCCAGCGCAAATCCCAATTGCTGCGGCCCGTAGCGCAAAAACTCGTACAAATCGCCGCAGACTTCCCGCGCGGAGAGATACCGCGCCGCAACATCTATCCCGTAGTCATCCGTCGGCACCGGCCGCAACAGCGCGCCTTGAATGCGCTTCGCCGCCTGCAGGTCGCGGTCGAGCCGCGCTTCGTCTTTCGCCACCTGCTCATACAGCCGCGCGTTTTCCAGCGACACCGCAAGATTAGACGCCAGGATCGACAGCGTCTGCACGTGGTCGGCGTTGAAATAATTCAATTGCGGACTTTCCAGATCGAGCACGCCAATCACCTTGCCCTTGTGCATCATGGGGATGGCCAACTCCGAACGCGTCTCCGGATTGACCATCAGATAGCGCTCGTCCTTGGTTACGTCGGGCACCAGCACGGGCTCCCGCAACGTTGCCGCCGCGCCCACAAGTCCTTCGCTCGCCGCCACGCGCATTTTGCCTTGCACCCTCTGTCCGTGCTTCACATCCACTCTGTGCCGGAAAATGTGCTGCTCTTCGTCGTACAGCATGATGCTCAATATCTGGTAATCGATGACCCGCTTCACCAGTTCCGCCGCGTGTCGTAACAACTCCTCCACATCCAGGATCGAGCTGATCTCCCGGCTCACTTCATTCAGCACCAGCAGCGTTTCCGCCTGCGCGCGCACCTTCTGAAACAGCCGCGCGTTTTCGATGGCCACCGCCAGCCGGCTCGCCAGCAGCGCCAGTATGCGCTGCTGATCTTTCGTGAAGTAGTCCGGGTGCTGGCTCTGGATATCCAGCACGCCCACGCACTTCCCGCGGAACATCAGCGGCACCGCCAATTCGGAGCGCACGCTGTCTATCGCATTGATGTAGCGCGGATCCTGCGAAACGTCGCTCACCCGCACCGGATGGCCCGTCGCTGCCGCCGTTCCGGTAATGCCCTGCCCGATCGGCACGCGCAAATTCTCCGCCAGCCCCGGCGGGTAGCCGATCGCGAACCGGTGCTTCAGGTAGGCGCCCTCTTCATCGGCCATCAGCACGCCGAACATTTCATAGTCGATGTGCCGCTTGATCAGCACGGCTGTGTGCGCCAGAACCTCGTCCAGGTCCAGCGACGCGTTCACCTCTTCCCCGATTTCCGCAAATGTCGCCAGCACTTCGGCGGAAGTCTCCGGGCTCTCTGCCGGTGGAGCGGTTTGTAATTTGGGATCCGTGGCTTCCATGTATCCCTTAATTATAGCAGGCGTTTCTCGCCAACCCCGGCGGCGGAGTGCTTGTCCTGTGAAAATCGGTCGCGCGGCCGGAATTTGCAGCGACACGCAAAAGAAGGTGCTACTCGTTCTTTGCTTTTCCGCGCGACCCGAGCTGCAACACGCACACGTCCGGCAGATTCCGGTAGCGTTCGTCAAAATCCAGCCCGTAGCCCACCACAAATTCGTTCGGGATCGTGAACCCGGCGTAATCGGCCCGCACATCCGTGATGCGGCGCTCCGCCTTGTCCAGCAGCACCGCCACGCGCAAGTGCTTCGGCTTCCGCTCTTCAAATAATTTCAAGAGGTATTTGAGCGTCAGTCCGGTATCCAGGATATCCTCCACCATTAGTACCGTGCGCCCCTCAATGCTGACGTCCAGGTCCTTGGTCAACCTCACTTCGCCCGTCGAATCCGTGCCCTTGCCGTAACTCGATACCCCCAGAAAATCGAAAGACACTTCGCCACCCAGCTTCCTCGCCAGATCCGCCAGAAAAAAGATCGACCCTTTCAGCACGCCGATCAGATGCAACGTGTCATTCGGAAAGTCCCGCCGGATTTCCTGCGCCATCTCCGAGACTCGCTTTTGGATACGGGCGTGGGAAATCAGCACGTGCAGCGCCTCGCCAGGACGGTGGCCGTCCCGCTCCTTCGCGGCCGTTTTGTTACGGATTTTGCTCACAGCCCGCTGCTCCCTGAAGCTGACGTTACTCCACCCAATCCGCAAGGAACAGATTAGTCTCATGCGGCACTTTGCCGTTGCGGTTGGATGCCCACACCAGCCGCTTTCCGTCCGACGTGAACATCGGGAAGCTGTCAAACTCCGGATGATACGTCACCCGCTCCTGACCCGTGCCATCCTCGTTGATCAGATACAGGTCGAAATCACGCCCGCTTTTCGGATCCGCTTGATTCGACGCAAAAATAATGCGCTTGCCGTCCGGCAACCAGTATGGCGCAAAGTTCGCCGCGCCATTGTGCGTCACCTGGTGTTTGTTCGAGCCGTCCGCGTTCATCACCCAGATCTCCAGGTTTCCCGGGCGGATCAGTCCCTGCGCAAACAGCTCCTTGTAATCTTTTATCTCTTCCGGCGTTTTCGGGTGCTCCGCGCGATAGACGATCTTCTTCCCGTCGTACGACCAGAACGGCCCGCCATCGTAGCCCAACTCATTTGTCAATTGCTTCACGTTGCTGCCGTCCGCATCCATGGTGTAGATATCCAGGTCGCCATTGCGCGTGGACGTGAACACAATATGCTTGCCGTCGCGCGTGATCGTAGATTCCGCGTTGTAACCTGGCGCGTCTGTCAATTGCTTTAACTCCGACCCGTCTGGCTTGGCCGTGTAAATCTTATAGGTGCTGTAGATCGGCCAGACGTAGCCGTGCGAGTAGTCGGGTTTGGGCGGACAATCGGCGCTTGCCCCGTGCGTTGAAGAAAACAGAATTTTGTCTCCCGCTGGAAAGAAGTAGCTGCACGTCGTGTGGCCTTTGCCTGTGCTCACCAGCTTGGGCGTCGCCGGCTTCCCGTCGGGAGTGTCCACGGGCATGGTGTAGATCTGATCGCACGGCACGCCCTCTCCCTGGTGCTGAAAAATCAGTTGTTTGTCATCCGCGGAAAAATATGCTTCGGCATTTTGTCCGCCGAAAGTCAGTTGCCGGGCATTCTTCAAATGTCTTTGTTCTTGCGGCAGCAAAATGTCCGCCTCCGCCTTCTGCTGCGCCTTCACCAGAACCCAGCCGGGTCCATACAAGCACGCCGCCGCCACCGCGCCGCTCACCGCCCACCCAAGAAGCTTTGAAGTTCGCACCACCCGGCCCCCTTGCCGCTCGCAGTTTCCGCGACGACACTACTTCCTTTGCTCCAATTTCACATCCACCTTCAATTCCTTCCCATCACGCAAGCACTGTCACCGTCACCACTTCGCCGATCTTGCTGCGCCGCAGCGCGTCCGTGAAGTCATACAGGTTCTTGATGGGCTTGCTGCCAAATTGAATCAGTACGTCGCCACCCTTCAAGCCGGCCTTCGCTGCCGGCGATCCCGGCTTCACGTCTGAAAACTTCACGCCATTTTCCGTTTGCCCAAAATCCGGAATTGACCCGAAGTACGGCCCGTAACCGCCCCCGCCGCCCGCGACTCCGCTGTGCGGATTGTTCTCCGCCACGGTCACGAACTGCGGCCGCTCCGGCGCATCCGCGATTGCCACGGCCGCGCTCGCCACCACGTTTAACAGGCGCGCCGCCGCCTCGCCATTAATCTTCTCCCAAGTATCCGACGGCTTGTGATAATCCGAGTGCAGCCCGGAAAAGAAAAACAACACGGGAATTTTCTTCGCCACGAACGAAGTGTGATCGCTCGACGCATATCCGCCCTGCGAAATCTCAAACTTAAGTTGCGAATCGTCGTGCGCCTGCTCCAGCACTTTTTGGAAGGTCGATCCCGTCCCCACGCCTCCGATGTACACCTTGTTGTCTTTGATTCGCCCAATCATGTCCATATTCAACATGGCCACGGCCTTTTCCAGCGGTTTCGTCGGCTCCTTCACCCACGCCGCCGACCCCAGCAATCCCAGTTCTTCCCCGGCAAACGACGCAAACAAAATCCCACGCTTAAGTTGACCTTTCAGCGGCGCCAGCAGCCTCGCCAATTCCAGCAGTCCCGCCGTCCCTGAGGCATTGTCATCCGCGCCCGGATGGATCTGCCCGATCTGCGAGGGCGCAAGCGAATCGAAATTGCCGCGCCCCAGATGATCGTAGTGCGCCCCGAGAATCACGTATTCATCCGTTTTCCCCGGCAAATACGCCAGCACATTGTCCACCGTCGCGTGGGTACTCTCGATTCCCACGCTCAGGCTAACTCTCATGATTTCCGGAAACGCAAAAGAGGCGGGCTTTGTTCCGGTATTGATCTGCTCCTGCACATCTTTCAGCGATTTCCCAGCGGCGCGGAACCACTCCTCGGCAACCGTGTTCTTCACCTGCGCGAACAGAATCCCCACATTCTCGGGCCCGTTCACGCTCCCAAACCGCGTCAGCAAATCCTCCTCGCCGTCGCCCAGCTTGCCGTTCACCAGGATCAGGCCCTTGGCCCCATGATTGCGCGCGTTGATTGCCTTGGTGATGAACTGCGCGTGCGTGGTCAGTCCTTGATTGCCGCTCTTCGCCGCGAAACCGCTCGGCTCAAAGCGCAGCACCACCGCGATCTTGTCCTTTACGTCGATTCCGGCGTAGTCGTCGTAGCCGAATTCCTCCGCCGTCGCGCCATATCCCGCAAACACCAGCGGCCCGCTGGCCTCTCCCGAGGATGAAAAACTGAAGGGCACGTAATCCTGATCCAGCTTCGCCTCCATCCTCGATTCGCCGCTCTGTACCATCAGATGGTTCTTTCCCTTTAACTTCGCGCCGGTGGTTACCGTGAACGCTTCCAGGAAGCCTCTCTGCCCCGCCGGCTCCAGCCCCACGCTCTTGTAGCGCTCGGCAAGCATGTGCTCCGCCCGCACCAATCCTTTTGTACCCTCTCCGCGTCCTTCCATTTTCGGTTGCGTGAGCGTCTTGATGTCGTTCACATAACGCTGCGCGTCCGCGGGCCCCACCGTTGTTGGTGTCGCGGCCGCCAGGCAAACTGCCAACAGCAACACGCCCAGCGCGCGCCACACCGCCGATCGGTTTTTCATGAAAAGTGAATTCCCTTCTCTGAAGTCAGTCTTTCTGCTCCAAATTTCCATCAATCGTATGTGCTGCCTGCGATGCTGTCAATTCAGCCGCTTTCTCGCCGCCGGCTATCTCGCGCATTTCCGCCCTTCGTCAGCTATACTTCTTCTCTGGCATTTCATGTTTCCCATCGCCAAATCCAGTATCCTGGTAGTTTCGGCGCTCTTCCCCATCGTCAACCCTCTCGGTGGCGCCCCGATTTTCCTTTCCCTCACTCACTACTATTCCACTCTCCAGCGCAAGCTCCTTTCCCGCAGCATCGCCATCAACAGTTTTTTGCTGCTCATCGGTTCTTACTTCATCGGCACGCACATACTCGCGTTTTTCGGAATTTCGCTCCCCGTAGTGCAGGTCGGCGGCGGCCTGGTCGTTATGGCCGCGGGTTGGAATATGCTTAAGCAAAAGGAAGGAGACGAATCCCGCGGCAGTGTCCAACAGACGGTGGATCCCCGCGATCTCTCCACCCGCGCTTTTTACCCTTTGACCCTTCCGTTGACCGTCGGCCCCGGCTCCATTTCCGTGGCCATCACGCTCGGAGCCAACGAACCCCATCGTGGCGCCAGCATCCTCTTCTCCATCATTGGCGCCGTCATCGGCTCACTGCTCATCGCCGTCAGCGTCTATTTCTGCTATGCCTTTGCGGACCGTCTCGCGCAAATTCTCGGCCCCACGGCCATGGCGGTGATCATGCGGCTTACTTCATTCCTGCTCGTCTGCATCGGCGTGCAAATCTTCTGGAACGGATTTTCCGCTCTCTTGAGCTCCCTCCCCGCAATCGCCCCCTGACTTTTGCGTCCCCTCTTTTTCTCACTTCCAATTTGGCAGCGCTTTTCCTCCCAGAATTGCCTCTGCCGCCCAGCATCCCAAATATACCGATTGCGCCACGCCATGGCCGGAGTATGCTCCCAGCACAATCGCATTTTCGCTTGCCGGATGCCGCTCAAACACCGGCTTCCATTCCCACGTCATGCAGATTGGTCCGCCCCAGCGGCGCGTGATCTCCACGTCTTTCAACGCCGGATGCAGCCGATGCACGCGCTTCTCTAGAAGCTCGAAAAGTTCCGCTGCTTCACCGCGCTCGATATCCAACGTCCCCAATTCACGCCAATCTTGCAGGAACACCAGTCCGCTCCCGAAGATCACCTGGTTCCCCGCCAGCGGCCGCCCCCACAAGTACGGCAGGTCCACCGTGTAAAACGGTTTACGCTCTGCCAGCCCAATCTCCTGCAGTTGTTCCTCTGTCAGAGAGTGCGTTGCCACGGCAAGCGTGAAAGCCGATCCCGCCCTCTCTTTCAGTCCGGTCATCTCTAGCGCAAATGCATTCGTTGCGAACAGGACTTTTCCTGCCTTCACGGCGGCGTTTTTCATTCGCAGCTCCACTTGGCCGCCAAACTGCGCCTCCTCCACGCCGCAATCCTCAAACAGCATCACGCCGGCTCGTTCCGCGGCGCGCGCCAGCCCGTTCAGCACTTTTCCCGGATTGATCGTTCCACCCGGCACTTCCTTCACCGCGCAAAGGTCTCCCGAATCCTTCCAGCGGATTGGCGAGTTCGCCAGCGGTGCGCTTCTTCCCAATTCGTACGCGCCCGGCAACGATAGTTCTCCATCCACTGCCAACTCGCGCAGAATTCTCTGGTATCCCCCCAGCACATCGCCCAGCCCTGGCAAATCGCCCGCCGCACTTTCCGCGAGCGCCACGCCTCCGCTGTGCCCGCTCGATCCCGCGCCAAACTCCTCCGCCTCGAACAGCGCCACGCTTTTCTCCGGCGCCAGACGCTTCAACCATGCCGCCGCCGCCAATCCCGTGAAACCCCCGCCCACTACCGCAAAATCCACCGCGGTCGGCATCGCCCGGGGCGTCGCCCGGAACTCCACCGTCCACGGCCGGTTTCCCCAATTCTTGTTTCCACTCATGCTGCCCTCTCGTTCCTCTCCACTTTATACCCACCACTTTCCGCGTTCTTTCCTTTTGTAGTGGCCGATCTTTCGCAGTCCAACCACCTCCAGCTTCCCGCAGCACCTACGCCGGTTTCAACGCCACCATCTCTGCGAGAAGTTGGTCGAGCGCGAGGGCTTTTCCCTCAGTCGTGAAACGCTGCGCCGACTGCCTGCGCTCAGCACGGCCTCGGCTCGCCGCGAAAGCGCCGCGCTCCCGCTCATCGCCAGCGCCGCGTGCGTTCCGCTCGCCTCGGCGAACTGGTGCAACTCGACGGCAGCCCGCACGACTGGCTCGAAGGTCGCGGCCCGCAACTCACCGCCCTCGGCATGCAGGACGACGCCACCGGCAAAATCCTGGCCGCCCAGTTCTTCCCCTCGGAGACCACGTTCGGCTATCTCTGCTTGCTGAAACAGATAGCTGCGCCGCCACGGCGTGCCCGCTGGCTTTTTACGGCGATCACAGCGGCGTCTTCGTCCGTAACGACGACTGCTGGACCGTCGACAGAACAACTCGCTGGCAAACGCCAGCCCACCCAGTTCGGCCGCGCTCGGCTCCACTCCTTTCCCTCTTCCTCGCGCAGGTCTATAATCCGCCAGTAGGTCTTGGGCGAAAGGAGTACGCCCATGAGTGTTCCCTCGCGTTTGAAGTCTTTTCTGGATAGCAAACAGATCCCCTACGAATCGCTCTCTCACTCGACCTCGTACACCGCTCAGGGTGTGGCGGCGGTCATGCAAATCTCCGGCAAAGAGATGGCCAAGACCGTCGTGTTGCGCGCTGGCGAGCGAGGCGATGAAACGATTCTGGCGGTTCTGCCGGGTCCTCGGCATGTGAAGCTCGACAAACTGTCTGCGGCCATCGGCAAGCCGGTGCGCCTGGCCACTGAATTAGAGTTCAGCACGCTTTTCCCCGATTGCGAACTCGGTGCCATGCCGCCATTCGGCTCGCTGTACGATCTGCCGGTGTACGTCGATGAGTCGTTGGCTCAGGACGTCGAGATCGTCTTCAACGCTGGCACGCACCACGATGCCGTGCGGCTGCGCTATGACGACTTCCTGCGTCTCGCGAATCCGATCGTCTGCTCTTTCGCATGACCTTCGCGCGCCGCTCGATGCTTCCGCCAGTGCGACGTTCAACGTGTGTCCGCTCGCGCGATCCCCTCGGCTTTCAACTTCCGCCCGCACTCCCGCTTCGATAAGGCCGCGGAATCCGCTTCCGCCTCCCCAAATACGAAAAGGAGAGAGCCGCCCCTCTCCTTCTTGCCGTTTCTCTTGTTCTTTGCTCCCTAAATGTGGCAGCTTTCCTGCCCTCTCTTTTCCAAATACCGCTGGTGGTATTCTTCCGCCCGCCAGAAAGTTCCCGCCGGGGTGATCTCCGTCGCCACCGGCCGGTGTAACTTCCCGCTCGCGTCCAGCGCTTGCTTGGATTTCAGCGCTTTTGCCTGCTGTTCTGGCGTATGGAAGAAGATTGCCGTTCGGTACTGCTTTCCGAAGTCAGGCCCTTGCCGGTTCACTTGTGTGGGATCGTGCGCTTTCCAGAACACCTCCAGCAATTGCTCGTAGCTGACCTTCGACGGATCGAACGTCACCTGCACAACCTCGGCATGGCCCGTCTGATCGCTGCACACCTCCTTGTACGTGGGGTTCGCCGTTCGCCCGCCGCTGTAGCCCGACACGGCATCCACCACTCCCGGCACGCGCCGGAAGGCCGCCTCCACTCCCCAGAAACATCCCGCTCCAAAAGTTGCGATCTCAGTCATGCTCTTCCCCCCGAACCGTCGTTACACACCTCTACCAACTCTCTTGGATGCGCCAGCCGTGCTTTTCGATTCGCTGCGTAGTTACTGAGGCTTCCGCTTAGGCGCGGGTTTCAAGGCACTTAGTTCCTTCGCCTTTTCCGCGGCTGTTTCCTTGTACGGGGAATCCACGGAAGCGGCCTCCGTGAACGCCTGAATCGCTTCTGTCTTCTGCTTAATGTTCACGTAGGCATACCCCAGCCGGTACTGATTTCGGGCATAGCTCGTGGCATCGGCCTTCAGCAGGGGCGCCGCACTCAAGAGATTCTTCACCGCCGTGGCGCTGTCTTTTTTCTGCAGGCTCACTTGCCCGAGCGCGCTTAGCGCCAGCCCTTTCTGCAGGTCATTTTGTTTCTTCCATTCTTCCGTGCTTATATTTTCCGGCTTCTTCGCCGCATCGCAAAGCGCTCCGACTTTCTTCGCGTACTCCTCCGCTTTGTCTAATTGCGTGCCGGCTTCGCTGTAAATATCCGCCAAGGCCAGCAGCATCCCAACGTTGTTCGGATCTTTAGCCAGAACGCCATTCACCAGCTCTTGCATCTTCTGCGGGTCTCTTGCCTGTTGGTAGGCATAGGCGGCGCCAATCAGCGCGCCTTGGGCATTCGGCGAATCGGGAAACATTTTCGCAAAGCGTGCCAGCAAATCCGCCTTCTTCGCCGGCTCCTTCACCTGGTACCCCGCGTTCAGCAGCGACTGCTCGACGTAATCCTGGTTCTCCTTCGCCTGCTCCAGCTTTCGCACCTTCTGCTGGTCCCATTCAGCCCCCGGTGTTCCCTCCGGTGCGGGCGCCGCTTTGAAGCGCTGCAGGATCGCGGCCGTCTTTTCGCCATAGGCAAACAAACGTTCCGGGTCTCCCTTCTCATTCGCCGCGCGCACCATGTTCACCCCATTGGCATAGTTCTCCGGGTCGCGTGCCCACAACTTGTCGCCATACTCGAAGGCCTTGTCGTACTCCTTGGCCGTGATGTAATAGTTCACATACAGCTCATCCGCAATGATCTGAAAATCATCGTCGGGATGCGCTTTGTAAAATTCATCAATCAGCTTTAGCTTCTCCCCGGGGTCGGTAGCCTCGCTGATCGCCGTGAGCTGATGGGCCTCATCCGAACCTGCCGGTATCAGAATGCTTTTACCGAGTTGCGCCATGCTGGCGGGAGCGAAAATCGCCAGAAGCAATAACAGGCCAGAAGAAATCGTGCGCGTACCATACTTACCTCCTGTGCCTTTGCCAAGCTTCCATCCGAATCCTGCGTTACTTCGCATCTTAGTTCTCTGCGGCCCTCCGCGCAAACCCTTTTGCTCCCTCTCCTCTACCACCAGCCAACTCCATTTGACGCACGCCCCCTCGCGCGAGAAAATGAAGAGTTTGAGAAGCATCCCCTATTAAGCTTGTGGGCCACTGAGCGGCGGCAGCGCCGCGCTCGCTTGTCCAATTTTGTGAGCGCTTCAAGAACCAAGGAGACTGTGAAATGAAAAACCGAATCATCGGCGGCACATCCAAGCGCGCTGGTTTCATCCCATTGCTGAGCCTTTTCCTCTTTTTGCTTGGCGCAACACCTCTCCTGCATGCCGATGAGCCTTTCGCCCGCAGCAAGGATTACGACCTGGAGCACTCCCGAATCGCTCTGCGCTTTGACTTGGAACAAAAAATGGTCATCGGGGACGTCACCCACACGCTGACTATTCTCCGCGACACCGAACGCATCACCTTCGATTCCGCTGGCCTCCAGATCAAGAGCGTCACCTTGAATAAGGCTGCGGCCACGTTCGAGACCTCCGGAGACAAACTCCGCATTTCGCTTCCCAAACCCGCCAAACCCGGCGAGAAATTCAGCGTCGAGATCAAGTACGAAGGCAAGCCCACCAAGGGCCTCTATTTCATCCTTCCCGACAAGGACTATCCGAATCGACCCAAACAGGTTTGGACACAAGGTGAATCGGAGGACACCCGCTACTACCTGCCCACTTACGACTACCCGAATGACCGTCTCACGACGGAGACGATTCTCACCGTTCCTGCCGACTGGCTCACCGTCTCCAACGGAAAACTCATCAGCGTCACCGATGCTGGCAGCGGTCTGAAAACCTGGACATGGCGCGAATCGCAGCCCAGCTCCACCTATCTCATCACTGTCGTTGCCGGCGAGCTCACCGAGGCCAAAGATACGTGGCGAACCATTCCCGTCACCTACTATGCGCCCAAGGATCGCGGCGACCGCCTCACCGTCAACTACGGCCGCACTCCCGCGATGATTGATCTCTTCAGCAAGAAACTTGGTGTGGATTATCCCTGGGAAAAATACGCGCAATCGATGGTTGATGATTTCGTCGCCGGCGGCATGGAAAACTCCAGCGCCACCACCAACACGTCCAATTCGCTACGCCATCCGAAACTTATCCCCGAATACCCGGAGGACGAAGATCCCCTCATCTCGCACGAACTGGCACACCAGTGGTTCGGCGACCTGGTCACCTGCAAGGATTGGGGCAACATCTGGCTGAATGAAGGCTTCGCCACGTTCATGGAAACTGTCTGGATCGAGGCGCATTTCGGAAAAGATTCTGCGGACTATGATCGCTGGGAAACTTCGCGCCGCTGGTTTTCCATGCGCGGGCTCTATAGCAAACCCATCGTGCGCCATGATTTTGACGATTCCAGTGAATTTGACGGCAACGCCTACGCCAAAGGGGCCTGGGTCCTTTACATGCTCCGCCACCAACTCGGCCAGGACGCCTTCTACGCTGGCCTGAAGCATTATCTGGAGGTCAACCGCGGCAAGAATGTTGTCACTGCGGATTTGACCAAGGCTATCGAAGAAGCCACACGCACCAACGTCGACCAGTTCTTCAGCCAGTGGATTTATGCCGCCGGCGCACCGAAGCTCGATCTCAGCTACACCTACGATGAGACCAAGAAGCAGGTCTCGCTCACCGTCAAGCAAACCCAGAAGCGCGAGGGGTACGTGGACCTCTTCCGCTTTCCCGTGGACCTCGAAATCACCAACGCCGCCGGCTCCAAGCTCTACAACATCCTCGTATCCAAAGAATCTGAAAGTTTTTCTCTGCCCTCGGATTCAGCCCCGCACATGCTGCTCTTTGACAAGGGCACCCAAATCTTGAAGTCCGTCGAGTTCAAGAAGGACAAGAAGGAGTGGCTCTACCAATTGAAGAACGCCTCCGAACTGGCCGATCGCGCGGATGCCGCCGTGGCCCTTGGCAAGATCAAGAACGATGACGAGGCTACCGCCGCCCTCGGCGAGGCTCTTCGCACGGACAAAACGGACGGCGTGCGCATCACCGCGGCAAAGGCCCTCGGCCAGCTCGGCAGCGCTGCTGCTTCAAGGCAGCTCCTCGATTCACTCTCTCCCGTCACCCAACCATGGATCCGCAATCACATTGTCGAGGCTCTCGATAATTTCAAGGAAGATGCCGCAATCAAAACAAAGCTCGAAGCCATCGCCCGCGACGATAGCTCCTATCGCGACCGTGCTGCCGCTTTACAGGCTATTAGCCGCATGAAAACTCCCAACGCGTATGACGCCCTCATCGCCGCGGTGAACAGCGATTCCCCCGATGGATTCCTCCGCGACGCCGCTCTGCGTGCCTTCGGTCCCCTGGGCGACGACAAGGCTGTGCCGCTACTCCGCGATTGGGCCGCCCCTGGTAAATACATGGAATCCCGCGAAGCCGCCATCAGCAGCCTGGCCCGTCTGCAGAAGGACAACAAGGAGATCACCAATCAGATTGCCGGATATCTCTCGGATCCGCACTTCCCCATTCGTCTTTCGGCGATATTCGCTCTCGGCTCACGCGGCGATGCCTCCGCGATTCCTGCGCTCGAAGCACTTCTGAAGAGCAACGACCTGAGCATCGAAATGGCCCCGATGATCAAGGGCCAGATCGAGAGGCTGAAAAACCCCAAGGCGAAGGGCAGGCCCTACGGCGAGATGGAAGAAGAGGAAGGCGGCCCCGAAGCTGAAGAAGCGAGCGCAAAGCCCACGGAAGATCAGCGGCTGAACCATCTCGAACAATTAATCCAGGAAATGAACGAGCGCCTGAAGTCCATGGAAAGCCGCTTGCCTCCGGCGCCCCCACCAAACAAATAACCTGCCCCGTCTCCCCGGACGGGAGCAACCGCCTTGTAGCTCAGGCCTTCTGGTCTGAGGCTTTTTCTTGGGTTTCCACTCATAGGGGTCGAGCACCACTCGACCCATCTCGGCAAGGCTGAAGCACCTTAGTCATTTGAAGCCGCCGCAAACCTCGCTCGTGCGCTAAGGCTCAGCCAGTAGGATCCTCAAATCACGCAGATTATTCCCTGTCGGGCCAGTCACGATGGCATCACCCAGCTTCGCGAAAAATGTGTACGCATCGCTCTCGCGAAACGCCGCTGCGGCATCCAGTCCCGTCGCTCTGCTCCGCTTCACCGTCTCCCCGTCCGCCACCGCTCCCGCCGCTGGGCTGTTGCCGTCAATCCCGTCAGTGCCCGCGCTCAGCACCGTGATTCGGCGTCCCGTGATTTTCCCCGCGACGTCCAGCACAAACGCGGAATTTCTCCCCCCCGTTCCGTTGCCGGTTACCGGTGAACTCAATTCCCCATCCGCAATAATCGCCACGCGCTTCCCGGCATTCATTCGCTGCCATTCTTCCAGTTGCACCAGCAGCGCATCCGCCGCCTTTGCCACCGGCCAGTCGTCCGTGGAATTGTCGCAGCATGTCGCATAACCGCAAGCCTCCGCCACGTGGTGCGCCGCATGAAACAAATCGTCCATCCCCAGCAAAAGTTCAAAGTGCGAGTTGGCAAACGCGGGATCGCTGGCCTTCGGCGTCTCCGGCATCCTCCCTGCATCCAGCCAGCGCACCAACCGTTCCGGAAACCTCTTCCGCAGATCGTATTGCGCAAGGATGCGCTCCACATCCGCAGTCGTACTCGGATCGGGCAGCGTTGGCCCGGACGCCAGCGCCGATTCCTTGCCTGCGGGCACATCCGTAACCGCCAGCGTGATTTTCCTCGCCGGTCCCGCGGCAGCCGCCAGCCTTCCGCCTTTCACCGCCGAAAGATGTTTCCGCACCGTGTTCATCGCTTCAATCGGCGCGCCGCAGGTCACCAGCGCACGATGCACCGCTTGTATATCCTCCAACTGCACTTCGCGGTGCAGCGGCAGTTCCATCAGCGCGGACCCGCCGCCGGACAGCAGGAAAATCACTACGGTCCGCTCGTCGCAACTCTCCAGCAGCCGCAATATCGCTTCGGCCGACTTCCAGCTTTCTGCATTGGGAACCGGGTGCCCGCCAACAAAGTACTCCATGCCCGCCACGCGCTGCTCCGGCGCAACGGGTGCAACCACAATCCCCGAAACGTGCGTTCCAGGGGGCAAGACGCCTTCGAGCCCTGTCACCATCGTCTGGGCAGCCTTGCCAATGGCCACCACGTATACTTTTGCGATTTGGGAAAGGTCAATGGCAGCTTCTGGCAGGATTAGCCGTGGTCCCTCACGCAACAACTTTCTTTCCATCACTCGCGGGATATCGATGGACGCCAGTGTATGCAGGAAAATCCGGCGTGCGATCTCCTTCCCCGTTGCCATCACTGTGCCACCCGCCGTTTCAAGGCTTCTTCAGCACCGAGGGATTCACCATGTTCGGCGGCATCTGCCCATGGAAGAGTGAGACCACGTTGTTTGCCGCCATCACCGCCATTTTGGTCCGCGTCTCCAGCGACGCGGAAGCCAGGTGCGGCGCCAGCACCACATTCGGCCGTTTCAAACCGGGATGAATGAACGGCTCGTTCTCGTACACGTCCAGCGCGGCCCCTGCAATCTTCTTGCTCTCCAGCGCCGCCACTAATGCTGCCTCATCCACCACCGGCCCGCGCGAAGTGTTGATCAAAAACGCCGTGCGCTTCATCCGATGAAACTTGGGTCCATCAAACAGCTCCCGTGTCTCCTCGAGCAGCGGCACATGCAGGCTGATGAAGTCCGCTTCCGCCAGCAGCGTGTTCATATCTTGAAACGTGGCGTTCACCGGCTTCTCCGCGTCCTCCGGTGCGCGCACCGCATCCGTGTAGATCACCCTCATGTTGAAGCCCATCGCACGCCGCGCCACCGCCCGGCCAATCCGTCCAAACCCGACAATCCCCAGCGTCTTGCCCCAAATGTCCGCGCCGCAGAGCTGGTCAAGGTTCCAGCCTCTCCAGTTCCCTGAGCGCGCCAATTGCTCGCCCTCGTTGAGCCGCCGCGCCACCGCCATCATCAGCGTCCACGCAAAATCCGCCGTCGTTTCGTCCAGCACTCCAGGCGTATTGGTCGCCACCACGCCGCGTTTGCTGCAAGCCGCCAGGTCAATGTTGTCGAATCCCACCGCGACGTTCGCGGCGATGCGCAGTTTAAGCGCTGCGCGCAGCAATCCTTCATCCACTTTTTCCGTCAGCAGGCAAACCAGCCCTTCCTTGTCCTTCACGCGCCGCAGCACCTCTTCCCGCGGCGGACGCTCCGCTTGCGTCCAGTATTCCACTTCGCACGTGGCATCTAGTATTTTGCGCGCTTCCTCAAACAGTTCGTGCGAGCAATAGACTTTCGGCTTCGGCATCTCTCCCTCTCGATTTTCTGAAGCACCACACTAGCACAGCTCATTCACGAGGCGGAGTATCTCGTTGCCAGAATGCTGCAAGTCTCACTATAGTGGAAGCGGACGCCACGGACTCGCTCTATGCCCGCCTCATTACTCCGCGCACTGAACTCTCTTCTCGGCTCGTCGAATGTCCTCCATGAAATTGAGGACCTGGTCCTCTACGAATACGACGGCTCGGTCGAAAAAGCCCGCCCGGACCTGGTCGTATTCCCTCACTCCACGGAAGACGTCTCGCGCATCGTCAAACTCGCGGCGAAGTACAACGTGCCCATTGTCGGCCGCGGCTCGGGAACCGGCCTCTCGGGCGGCGCGCTCGCGCGCGGCGGCGGCATCATGATCGTCTTCGCGCGGATGAACCTTATCCTGGAACTCGATCTCGAAAATGCTCGCGCCGTTGTCCAGCCCGGCGTAGTGAACCTCGATATTACTCGCGCTGTCGAACACGCCGGTCTCTATTTTGCCCCCGATCCGTCTAGCCAGAAATCCTGTACCATCGGAGGCAATGTCGCCGAAAATGCCGGTGGGCCGCACACTTTGGCCTACGGCGTCACCGTCAACCATGTGACCGCCCTCGAACTGGTGCTTCCCGATGGCGAAATCGTGCGCGTCGGCAGCAAGCACGGCGACGCCCCGGGCTACGACCTCTGCGGGCTCTTTGTCGGCAGCGAAGGCACCCTGGCCCTCGTCACCGAAATCACCGTGAAGCTCACCCGCAAGGCCGAAGCCGTCAAAACTCTCCTGGCCATATTCGACGCTGTCGACGACGCCTCCCGCACCGTCGCTGAAATCACCGCGCGCGGCATCACTCCCGCCGCCTGCGAAATGGTGGACGGCTGGACCCTCTGCGCCATCGAGGATTACATCCACGCCGGTTTCCCCCGCGACAGCGCTGCGATTCTGCTCATCGAAGTGGAAGGCCTGCGCGAAGCCGTCGAAGCCCAGGCCGCGGCCGTCGAAGACGTCTGCCGCGTGCACCACGCCCGCGAAGTGCGCATCGCCAAGGACGACCGCGAGCGCGACCTCCTCTGGAAAGGCCGCAAAAACGCCTTTGGCGCGCTGGGACGCCTCGCTCCCAGCAATTACGTTCTCGATGGCGTCATCCCCCGCTCCAAACTCCCTCAGGCCTTGCAGCAAATTCAGCGGATCGGAAAAAAGTACGGTTTTTCCATCGGCAACATCTTCCATGCCGGCGACGGCAACCTCCATCCCATCGTGCTCTACGACCCGCGCGATCCGCGGCAACTTGAAAATGCCATCGTTGCCTCTCGGGAAATCATTCGCTACTGCGTCGAGCTGGGTGGCGCGCTCACCGGGGAACACGGCGTGGGCATGGAAAAAAATGAACTCATGCCGCTGCTCTTCAGCGATGCCGATTTTGACTTGATGCGCCGCGTGCATGATGCCTGCAACCCCGATTCCTCGCTCAATCCCGGCAAGATCTTCCCCTTAAGCAAGGGTTGCGGCGAGATTCGCGTGCGCAAGCAGGCTGAGGCGCTCCCGGCAAAGGCATGACCGCAACGGCCAATCTCGCATCGCGGCTCGAAAGCGTTCTCGGCGCGCATCGCATCATTGCTGCAGAGGCAGAACTGCGCGAGTACGCCATCGATGGCATGGTGCCCGGCGCTATCGTGCGCCCCGCCTCCGCGCAGGAAGCAGCGGAAGTCGCGCGCTTCGCTATCGCCGAAAAACTCGCCATCGTCGCCAGCGGCTCCCGCAGCAAATTGGACCTGGGCATGCCGCCCGCGCGCTATGACCTCGCCCTGGACATGTCCTCGTTAAACGACATCGCCCACTTCGATCCCGGCGATCTCACGCTCAGCGTTGATGCGGGAATGCCCCTGCGCCAGCTCGCGAAAGTGCTCGCCGAAAAGGGCCAATTCCTGCCCTTGGCGGTTCCCTGCTACGAAACCTCAACGGTGGCCGGTGCCCTGGCCTCCGGCATCGATTCCATTTTGCGCAATCAGTACGGCACTCCGCGCGATTTTCTCATCGGCGCGGAGTTTGTTGATGGCAAGGGCACGCTCTGCAAGAGCGGTGGCCGCGTCGTGAAAAACGTCACCGGCTACGATCTGCACAAATTGCTCATTGGTTCGCTGGGCACGCTCGCCGTCATCACGCGCCTCAATTTCCGCACCTTCGCTCTGCCGCAAGCTCACGGCGGCCATCTCGCGTGCTTCTCAAATTCGGAGGGCGCCTCCGCCTATCGCGACGCCATCGAAAAGTCCGGCCTGCCACTCTCCAACGTGGAGACACTCAGTCCAGAGATGGTCGCCCGGACCGCCGCAGTTCTTCGCGAAACAAACGCCGAACTCGCCGGTCGCCTGGATCCCGCCAAATGGTGCGTCTACTCCTCCTTTGAAGGAAACGAGGCCGTCGTTCCCCGCATCGCCCGTGACCTTCTGAAACTCGCGAACGAAGCTTCCGCAGACGACAGCGAAATTCTCGACGCCTCCGCCGATGCGCATCTGCGCGGCGTTCTCCGCGAAGCCTTCGATTGGCTCCGTTGGGCTTCCCCAGGCGTCGCTCTCGTTCGCGCCTTGTCCTGCCACAGGTAAACCCCGGCACAATCGCAGGCCTTCAGCGAGTGGCGCAAGAATCTTCTCTGCGCAGCGCACTGCTCGCGCGCGCCGCCGGAATTGTCTATTTCACTTTGTTCGCGGAAGCCGAAGACGATTCCGCCCTCCGTGTGCTGGAAAACGCTGCCACGCGCGTTTTCTCTCTTGCCGCCCAAGCTCAGGGCCACGCGATGCTCTTGCACGCACCCCTCAAACTCAAATCACGCGTAAACGTCTGGGGCCCGAATCGCGCTGATCTTGGCATGATGCAGCGCGTAAAAGATTCCTTCGACCCGCAGCATATTTTCGCGCCCGGCCGTTTTGTGGGGGGAATCTGAGCAGTGGGCACCCTGCAAAACATACCCGGCGCGGTTCCTGTTTACGAGGATTTTGCGCGCTGCGTCCATTGCGGCCTGTGCTTGAACAACTGCCCGACCTACCGCCTCTGGCATTTCGAAGGCGATTCGCCCCGCGGCCGCATTCGCCAGATGATTTTGGTGGGCAACGGCGAATTGCCGCTCTCCGAAGGTTTCGTCGGCCATATCGACAAGTGTCTCGATTGCCGTGCCTGTGAAACCGCCTGCCCCTCCGGCGTGGAATACGGCAAACTCGTCGAACACGCCCGCGCGCGCATTGATGCGGAATTCAAGCGCCCGCTCTTCTCGCGGTTCGCGCGTGACCTCGTCTATAAGCGCCTTCTTCCCTTCCCCAACCGTATCGCCTTCGCCGCCAGATTGCTCCGCTTCTACCAGCGCTCCGGTCTGCAATCCCTTGCCCGCGCCACCGGCATCCTCCAATTGCTCGGCCTCGCCGATCGCGAGCGTCTCCTTCCCCCTATCGATGATCATTTCTTTTTCGGCGAACTCGGCAAGACCTTTCCTGCACAGGGCACCCGCCGCGCGCGCGTGGCTTTCTTTGCCGGATGCATCGCGAATGTCACTTTCACGAAGCTCAATGAAGCCACTATTCGCGTCCTCACCGCCAACGGTTGCGAAGTTGTCATCCCCAGCGAACAACTTTGCTGCGGCGCGCTTGCCGCGCATGCCGGCGTGCGCGAAACGGCCCGTCAACTCGCCCGCAAAAATATCGCTGCGTTTGGGGGCGGCCAGTTCGACGCCATCCTCACCAACGCCGCAGGCTGCGGCTCCACGCTCAAGGAGTACGATCACCTCTTCTCCCCCAGCGAGCCGGAGCATCCCTCCGCTGTCGCCTTCGGCAACAGTGTGCGCGACGTTACCGAATTCCTCGTCACTCTCGGCCTCGTCGCTCCGCTCAAGGAAACCACCCTGCGCGTCACCTATCAGGACTCCTGCCACCTCCTCCACGGCCAAAAGGTCCGCGAAGCCCCGCGCCAGTTGCTGCGCGCCATTCCCGGCATTGAATTCGTGGAGTTGCCATACTCGGACATCTGCTGCGGTTCCGCGGGCGTCTACAACGTCACGCAAACGGAAGCCTCGCTCGAACTGCTGAAGGAAAAGATGGATTGCGCGAAGACCACACACGCCGCGACGATTGTCACCGCCAATCCCGGCTGTCTTTTGCAGCTACGCGCCGGCGCCGAAATCCACAAAACCGGCCAAAACGTCGTGCACGTCGTAGAACTTCTCGACAGCGCCCTCTAACAACAAATCATCCGATAGACGGTTTCCGTCAGGGCACCGCTTCACAGGCTGCGGGAAAAGCATCGTTCCGTCATTCCGAACGGAGTCTGCGAAGCGCGCCTTTTGCGCCCCGTACGCTTCATCGGGGTGAGGAATCACTCTTTCACTCTTTCACTCTTCCTCCACCCTCCAAACACGGCAACGCCCTCTCTGCCGGGAAGGGGACCACAGCAGAAAGGGCGCACCGTCTTCAGGAGAGAAGATCGTCAGCTAAATATTGATGGTTCACTCGCCCGGTGGCGGAGGCGGCATGTCTGCCGGGGCCGCGCCAGGTCCGCCCGTATGATTCATCTTGCCCCGTCCGCGGACGTCGCCCTGCTTCACCGTGTAATCCGCAGGCACGGCAAACAACGCGGCGGCAGGCTCCTGTTTCTGAATGTTGGTGACCGTATAGGTCGTTTCACCGAAGCGCGGATCGTTCCGCACCGTCTTGATCACGATTTGCAGGTCCGGCGAATACCAGCGTTCGTTGGCAATGATGATCGGCTTGGCATTCCCCGCCTGGCCCGCGGGAATCGTCCTCGTGAATCGGGTTCCTTGGGCGCTGATTCCATTTATCGTTTGCACGCCCAGGTCTTCTTTTTTCAAGGTTCCGTTGGCAATTTCCTCCTGCATCCGCGCATCGAACTTGCCCTGCAAGTCCGGCAGCGCCTTGCGTCCGCGCGGACGCGCCGGAAGCTTTTCCGCCACCTTCGTATCCTGATGCAGCACAAACGCCGTCCCCGCCACCGGATCGTGAATCATCACAAAGGTGCGCGACGCTCCCGTTGTGGACAGCGGCCCCACTCCTGTCAATGTCGTTTCCCGCCGCGTGCGTCCCTGGCCGTCGCGGAACACGTTGGCCTGCACTTTGCGATTGATGGTGTTCCCATCGGCCAGACTCTGCCGCGTTTCCGTGACCGCTACCGCGCTGTACGGCGCGCCCGTCACCACTTTGCCGGGGTGCATTTCGCCGAAGCCCAGAATTTCCATACGAGGACCGAGAGGCCCTTCCGGACCGCCCTCCTGCCCCATCGCATCGGGAGGAGGCGCGCCAGCCGGCGGCTCTTGCGCGCGCAACTCTCCAACACTCGCCAGGAGCGCTCCGCTGAGCAGAGCAAACAACCACTTACGTTTCATTCTTTCTTCTCCTCTTCTCTCCCAAGCTGAAGCAATCCTGCCAGAACAATTCAGTTCGCGGTTTCCGCCAATCGCAACGCCTGCGGCTGCCCATCATCGCCCACCAGCAAGTCCACTTGGATCAAGTCCGCCGCGCGTTCCTCGTTTACCGTCAACCCCAGTGCGCCCAGCGCTCCACGCTGCATCTGTACGCGCACCACCGTGGCGTCCCCCAGCATGCCGGGCAAACTTCCCGGCAGCAGCGTGAACTCGCCGCCATCGTTCGAGGCGACAATCGCTTCTCCGAGCTCCGGTCCGGCCGGCTTCGTCTTATTCATGTTCAAGTTCTGCGCGGAATTGACAGCCGACGCAGTGCTTCCCTGCCCATTCCCGTGTCGCCAGTTGACCCAACTGACTGCCGCCAAAACCACTGCGGCTGCCGCCAGCGTCCAGCCCGCGTACACAGCGGCCCGCCGCACCTTCAAGGTCTTGTGCCGTGTGCGGAACTCCTGACGCAGCCGCATCTCTACACGCGCCGGAGCCTCTGCTTTTTGCGTTTCGGCGCCCACCGCACGCAAATCCGCTCGCAACGTCTGCCAGTTCTCATGCAACGCCGCGCAGCGCGGGCAGGAACGCAGATGTTCCCGCGCGGCGCTATGCACCGCATCGTCTTCCTGCATCGTTTCCAGGTCCAATCCCGCCAGTTCAAACTCTTCGCACGTCATTGCCGCTTCTCCTGCCAGAATCTCATCGGCTCGCGCCCGCGCGATTCGGTGTGTCCCGCAGCATCTCCAACTTCGCCAGCAGGAGCGCCCGCCCGCGGTGCAGCCGCGAACGAATCGTGCCCACCGGACAATCCAGGAGCCGCGCCGCTTCCTCGTAACTCAATTCTTCCAGCCCGCACAACACCACTGCTTCGCGAAATTCCACGGGCAATTCCCGCACCGCTGCGCGAACCTGTTCTCGCCGTTCGCGAACTTCCGCCCACTTTGCCGGCGTCATCGCCTCGCATACAATGCCTCGCTGCCCGATAGCATCCTCGTCGAGTTCTTCGTGCAGCAATTCCCGCGGCGTGCGCTCCAGATGCTTCATCACGCGGTTTCGCGTAATGCCATACAGAAACGACAGCAACGCGCCTCGCTCCGGATCGAACTTTCTCGGCTCCCGAATCAGGGTCATGAAAACGTCCTGCACAATCTCCTCGGCCGCCCAAACATTCCCCGACATTCGTAGCGCAAAGCGATAGAGCGGGGCCTGGTGGCGGCGATACAGCTCCGTAAATGCCCCTTCATCGCCCTTCGCCGAGCGGCGCAGCAGTACCTCGTCCCGTTCCTGTGCCTCGATGTGCATCTCTCCTGGTACGACGCCCGGCTTACACTACATACTTCCCGCCGTACACAAAAAAGTTCCCCAAGCCTGGGCTTCTGCACAACTCCTTTGCTTTCAATTTCTTAGTAGGTGTCGAGCACCGCTCAACCCCATCTCGCCAAGGTGCAACCCCTCGCCATCCCGCCTGCCCTGAGCGAAGTTGAATGGACCAAAGGCCCGCCCCGTCTGCGGGCCGAAGCGGAGGAATCGCGGCTGGATCGCTGTTTGCCACGAACCCTCCGGCCGCAACGGTCGGACAAGATTGTCATTCCGAGCGGAGCGAGGCACTCTTCTCCATCGCACGCCTTTTGTGCGATGAATCTGCTTTTTCACAAGATACGAGGAGCTTACTTCGCTCCGGCCTTCTCCGGCCGGAACATCTTGGCGGCTATCCGCGCAACCGCGCGCCGCGGCACCAGCCGTTGCGATTGCGCGCCAAAGTAATTGCCCATGCCGGAGATGACATAGCTCTTGCCCTCGGCCAGCGCTTGCAATCCCGTGCGCGCCACCTTCTCTGCCGTTTCTTGATTCTTGCCGGTGAACTTTTCCTGTCCCGCTACGGCGTGAAACTCCGATTCGGTCGGACCCGGGCACAGCGCGCAAACGCGAATGCCGTAGGGCTTCATCTCTTCGGCGAGTCCCTCGGCAAACAGAAGATCGAAGGCCTTCGTCGCCGCATACGTGGAAACATACGGCACCGCCTGAAACGACGCGGTCGACGCCAGAATCAGCACATCGCCTCTTCGCCGCGCCACCATGTCCGCAAGATACAGCCGCGTCAAGTGCACCACTGCCGCGCAATTCACCTGCACCATGTCCAGCAGCCGCTGCGTTTCCACCGCCGTGAGTTCTCCATATTGCCCAAAGCCGGCGTTGTTAATCAGCAGATCGATCTCAATGCCCTTTTGCTTCGTGAATTCGTAAATTCCTTGCGGCGCTTCCGGGCGCGCCAAATCGGCGGTAAAGACTTCCGTCCGGATGCCATGGCTCTGCTGCAAAGCTCGCGCGAGTTCCTCCAACCGCTCGCGCCGCCGCGCCGTCAGCACCACATGCGTGCCTCCCGCAGCCAACTGCTTCGCCAGCGCCACACCAATCCCCGAACTCCCTCCGGTTACCAGCGCCCACTTCCCCTTCCATTCCTGCTTCATGGGTTCCCTTCGGATGGATTGCTTTTCGGCGCTTCGTTCTTGTTGAATCTCCAGACGGACTCCTTCAGGCGATTTCCTTCGTGCTTCATGCGGTCCATCAACCGTCGCGCCCACACAAATTCCGCCGCCAGCAACGTGAGCCCCAGGAAAATCACCAGCCAGCCTGGACCCGGTGTGACTAGCATGATCACGCCAATCAAAAGGAGGGTGAAACCCGCAAGGATCCGAAAAAACCGCCGAACTTGCTCGATGCTGCGGAAGATCATGGGTCCTCTTGGGGGGAGGGGCGGCTGCCACTATTGTGCGGTCTATTACCCCGCCAGGCAAGGCCCCTCAGAATCGTTAGGACGCCCGCAGGACGGAATTGGCTGCCCCACGTTCTCAGTTGCCTACCGCGGCACGCATCAGACAGGCGGTTTGATTAGGCTGAAAATTGTGCGGCAGGCATTCTGGCGGAGAGGGTGGGATTCGAACTTGAGGCGCTTTGCGGGCGTCTGAGCCCGCAGCCGAAATCTCGGCCCGGCCGGGACCACGGAAAGGATGGCGGAGAGGGTGGGATTCGAACTTGAGGCGCTTTGCGGGCGTCTGAGCCCGCAGCCGAAATCTCGGCCCGGCCGGGACCACGGAAAGGATGGCGGAGAGGGTGGGATTCGAACCCACGGTAGGGGTTAACCTACACACGCTTTCCAAGCGTGCGCCTTAAACCGCTCGGCCACCTCTCCACTCGTCAATGCAACCTTCCTACTCTAGCAGAAATGCCGGCGAGGGCAAAAATCCGTGTCGGCGTCCTGCCTGCCGCTTGCCTCATTATGGTGCAACCCCAATTTGACGTCGCTGCACAAAAATCATTTCCCCCGCGCGGGCTTTTTCCTTCGCGGCGTCTCAAGTACACTAGTGAAGATGTGCTCCTGTTCCGGGGTCGTCTAATTGGTAGGACACCAGCCTTTGGAGCTGGTTATTCTGGTTCGAGTCCAGGCCCCGGAGCCATTTTTGGGCCATTGTCCCACAGCCTGTTGTCCCCGCGGCCTTACTTGTACGTTGCGACCAATTCGCCGTTCTCAATGTGCAGGTCCGAAATATCCGCCGGCAGGCGCAGCTTTTCGCGGTTCTCGGGAGACTCCATCAGCCGCTGCACAGCGGTTTCCAGCGTCGATTGCGGAATTGGCAGCGAACCAATGTGCCCACTCACCGGAACAAATTGCAGGTAGCCATTCGTCGCGCCCAACTTGCCCTCAAGCTCCAGGGTCATGTCCTTGCCGTGAACATCAAACACCACGTAGGCCTTCACGCGATCGTCCGCCATCGTCACCTTGACGTCGCGCACCGAGGAACGCATCTTCTCCACATCTTCAGGAGTGGGAGAACCCGGCCCTCCGGGGCTCGTCGGTGTCGGCGCAGCGGCCGCCGCTGGCTGTTCCGCCTTCAGGTCAAGATGCGAAGCCAGGTACGAATTCAGCTCTGTCTCGTCCAGGCGCACGGTGGCCTGTTGGCCTTGCGCCACGCTCTGCTCCACTTGTGCGAATTTCTCTTCCGCGCGCGCCGCGGCCTGCGGCGTCGCCTCCACAAGAGGCGGCGGCGATTTGTGCAGCAGCAAAATCAAGGTGATCAGCGCAGCCAGATAGGTGGACCAACGAAAAATCCGGAACGTCCAGCGCAACACGCTGGTCTTTGGCTTGGCATTTCCCGCGGGACTGGGTAGGTTCGCGGTGCTCATGGCTCTCGCCTCATTTCCAACGGCCACACTACTTCCGCCGGCCCTCTTTCTCTTAACCCTAGCGCCTCGCAGTACTTGCGGCAATCCATTGGACCTCCAACGCAGCCAATGCGACACCTGCCCTCACGGCCCGCCTATGAGATACTTCCCAAATCCAGCTCCGGAAGTTCCCGTGTCCACTCACGCCCTCATCGCCCCCCCATCCCGAAGACTTCGCTAACGTCCAGCGTCGCGGCGGCGGTGATCGATCTGTCCCCCACGCCTTCAAACCAACCCTCTTGCCACTCCCCGGAAGCTGCGACACACTAGGTGCGCTCTCGGACTCGCCGCTCGCTAAACCCACGATGGGGTACTCTCATGCGAATCTTTTCGCGTTTCCGGCTTCTTTCCTCGATGGTGCTCCTCTGCTCGATTTCCCTCGCGCAAGAGAATCCCTCCGCGCCGCAGGCCGCACCCACACCACGCCCACGCATCGGGTCGCTCTCGAAGGCGGCGGCGCCCTGGGCCTCGCCCACATCGGCGTCCTGAAATGGTTCGAGGAACATCACATCCCGGTGGATTACATCGCGGGCACCAGCATGGGCGGCCTGGTGGGCGGCCTCTACGCCACCGGGAAGTCTGCTGATGATCTGAAATATGTCGTGCAAACTGCCGACTGGACTCTGCTCCTGCGCGGTGGCACTCCGTATCAGGACTTGTCCTTCCGCCGCAAGGAAGACGCGCGCGATGTCCCCAACACGATTCAGATCGGTTTAAAGAATGGACTGACGCTGCCGCCGGGGCTCAATACCGGCGAACAGGTTGATCTGATGATCGACCGCGAAACACTGCCGTACTCCGACAATTCCCTCCTTCAACGTGCTGCCCATCCCCTTTCGCTGTGTCTCCACCGAACTCGTCTCCGGCAAGCCGTACACCTTTCAAGATGGTTCCCTTTCCGACGCGTTGCGCGCCACGATTTCGATTCCCGGGGTCTTCGCTCCCGTGCGCCATGGCGATGAAATCTTCGTGGATGGCGGGCTGGTGAACAATCTTCCCACCGACGTTGTCCGCAACATGGGCGCGGACGTGGTGATCGCCATCCACCTGCAGACTTCCAAGACCGTGGCGAAGAATATTCAGTCGGCGTTCAGCGTGCTAGGCCGCTCCGTGGAACTGGTGATTGCCGAAACGGAAATTCGCGGCATGGCCGGAGCCGACCTGATCGTGCGCGCCAACGTGGAGGACTTCGATTCGACGGCTTACGAAAAGTCCGATGAGCTGATTCAGCGCGGCTACACAGCCGCCGCCGAAAAAGCCGCGTCCTCAAAACCTATGAGCTGAATGATGCCGATTGGGCAGAGTACCAGCGGCAGAAGGAGTCGCGCCGCCTCACCTCCATCGGCACGCCGCAGTTTGTGCGTGTCGAAGGCGTCGGCTACGAATACGCCAGGACATCGAGAATTTTCTCCGCCCGTTTGTGGGCAAACCCATCCACACGCCGGATCTCGATGAGTACCTCACGCGCCTGACCGGGCCTGGGGCGCTACGACACCGTCACTTACGGGATGATTCGCGAAAATGGCCAGGATGGTCTGCTGGTTCGCGTGCACGAAAAGTCCTACGCGCCCCGCTCTTCAGCCGTCCTTTGCGGTTGATGGCTCGGAACCTGATGACGTCACATTCACGCTGGGCTCTCGCTTCACCTTTATGGACGTCGCCGGTGAGCGTTCCGAATGGCGCACCGATCTGCAATTTGGCAACACCTACGGCATCTCTACGGAACTTTACCGGCCCTTCCTACCGTTCAGCCGCTGGTTCTTCGCTCCCTTCCTGGACGCCAGCCAGAACACCTTCAA